>NZ_JBCNLB010000022.1:0-92980 GCF_039595735.1 Duganella sp. | reverse complement strand
CATGCAGCTTGAAGGATTGCAGAGCTTGAGCGACAATCAGACCGCACGGCTCTCCGCCGTGATTAACTGATCGGGGACCCAGCCCCTTGAGAATCACATCTCATACACCACACCTGGGGACACAATCGATATCGAATGTAAAAGCACCCAAATCTGTCCCATTCCCACCAATTGGCAACGGAATCTGATAATCATCTAGCCAACCTCCCTTCGGCCGAGCACAGTGACGGGTGTGCTGGCCTGAATCCATCTCTAGTGATTTCTGTCTGCGCGTTGGGATAACGCGGCGGCGGGCGGTGGGGTGGGGCGCAGGAAATCACTTCAAGCCGCCCACCCGATTCGAACCTAGTCCCGCCTTGCGGGGCCTATGGCACAAACCCTGTTTGCAGACCTGCCTCGCCTCCGTGGCGCTCAACGTGCGGCGCGGGATCCGGCAGCATGGCATTCCGATCCTAAAAGAGATGGTGGATGCGGACGCCAGCGGTGAAGTGCGCCATTTTGAGGCCGCTCACGTGGCGGCCATTGCAGACGACGCGGTACGCGGCACCTGGCAACGGCTGCAGCAACAGCAGGCGCTGACCGGCAAATGGATCATCTTTGGCGTGCACGAGGAAATCAATTGAAGGCATGTGTATTTTGGAGAGAATCACCGCAGTTCTTATTTTACATAATATAGATTATGCGAAATTGCAGCGAAAGCCGTGTAAGCCAGCTTTGCTTATTTTGCGCTACTCATTACAATGTAAAAACTACGTAGGCACCTACTAATCATATGAACGAAATTGTCAATCCCTTCATTACGGACTACAACCAGCAACAAGGTGGCGCCAGCATTGGTGCGCGCTTGCGTCGTCTGTCGGAACGCATCGATCGCGATGCCAACCGCGTGTACGCCAGTCTGGGACTGGAGTTTGAGCAACGCTGGATGGGAACGCTGAATCAACTGCATTTGAACGGCAACATGTCGGTCAATGAAATCGCGGCGGCGCTTGGCATCAGTCATCCTTCTGTGAGCCAGACGCGTCGCTCTCTCCTTGACACCGGACTGATCGCTGAGCATCCGGATCCCAATGACGGGCGTCGGCGCACGCTGGCGCTGACGGCGGCTGGGAAATCCCTGGTTATGCGCTTATTGCCAGTTTGGGCAGCGCTGGATGTCGCTGCGCTCGCGCTCAATGCGGAGGCTGGCGATCTGGTGTCGGGCCTGACCGAGCTGGATCGGGCGCTGAACCAGCAATCCTTGTTTGAACGCGTCAGCGCCCAGCTGGCTGCCACTCCAGCACGCCAAGGCCGGTCATGAAGCCCACTCTACGCACGTTTGCGCTCGTTCTGTGCGCGTCTGCCAGCATAGCGCATGGCCAAGCGATCACGCCATGGGGCGTGGATCTGGCCGGCATGGATCGGTCGATCAAGCCTGGCGACGATTTTTTCCGCTACAGCGGCGGCAACTGGATGCATACCACGCCGATCCCGCCGGATCGCACCAAATGGAGTACGTTCTACATATTGCGCGCTCAGGCGGAGGCCGAGGTGCAGTCGATTGTCGAGGCGCTGCTGGCCCAGCCCCAGGCGCCAGGATCAAACGGCCAGAAAATCGTTGATTTTTACACCGCATTTCTCGACACGGACGCCATCGAGCGAGCCGGCCTGGCGCCGGTGCGCGACGATCTGGCTGCCATCGCGGCGGCGCGCAGCCATGAGGAGATCGCACGCCTGATGGGACGTCCGGAGCTGCATGCGGACGGCCCGATGTCGCTCACGGTGTGGCCGGACGCGAAGAATCCGGATCGCTACGGCATCAATATCGTCCAATCCGGCTTGAGTTTGCCGGGCCGCGACGTCTATCTGCAAAGCGATGCAAGGGCGACTGCCACACGCGCGGCCTACCGTCTATACATCGCGCAGATGCTGAAGCAGGTGAATTGGCCCGACGCCGACCGCGCCGCCGACGCGGTGCTGGCCCTGGAAACCGCCATCGCCACCTGCCACTGGACGGCGGAAAAACGCGCTGATCGTGACCAGACTTATCACCCGCAATCGCGGGCCGCGCTGATCGCCTTCGCGCCCTCTTTCCCCTGGGCCGACATGCTGGACGCGCAAGGCATCCCGCAGCAGAATTTTTTTGTGGTCAAGGAAGACACGGCGATCGCCGCTCTGGCCGAACTGTTCCGCGCGACGCCCGTGGCGGACTGGCGCGCCTATCTCGCCTTCCACTACCTGCAAGGCATGGCCGACCTGCTGCCGCGCGCCATCGACGAGCTGCATTTCGATTTCAACGGCCGCACCTTGTCAGGCCAACAGCAGCAAAGAGCCCGCTGGAGCCGTGCGACGGCCGCGCTGAATACTGCGCTGGGCGAAGCCATCGGCGAATTCTACGTGGCCCGCCATTTCACGCCGCAAGCCAGGTCACAGGTGGCCGAGCTGGTTGAAAATCTGCGCGCGGCTTATCGCGAACGCATCAAGCAGCTGGATTGGATGAAGCCATCCACCAAACTGGCCGCGCTCGACAAGCTGGATAAACTGCGCGTCAAGATCGGCTATCCAGAGCAGTGGCGCGACTACAGCAGTCTGGTCGTGCGCGCGGACGACCCGGTGGGCAATCGCAAACGCGCCCGCCTGTGGGAATGGCGTCGTCTCACCACACGCCTGAATCAGCGCGCCGATCGCGACGAATGGGGTATGACGCCGCAAACGGTGAACGCCTATTACAACGCCTTCTTCAATGAGATCGTATTCCCGGCCGCGATTCTTCAACCGCCCTATTTCGATCCAAAGGCTGATCTGGCCGTCAACTATGGCGGCGTAGGTGGCGTGATCGGGCACGAGATGAGTCATGTCTTTGACGATCAGGGCGCAAAGTCGGATGCCAATGGCGCGCTGCGGCCATGGTGGCAAGAGGCTGATCTGGCCAATTTCCGCGCCCGCACTGCACGTCTCGTGCGGCAATTCGACCAGTATGAAGCGCTGCCAGGCTTGCGCGTGAACGGCCAGCTCACCTTGGGCGAAAACATTGGCGACAACGGCGGGCTGGCGATCGCCTTCGACGCCTATCAGCGCGCACTACATGGAGGCCCGGCGCCCGTGCTGGACGGCTTCAGCGGGCCGCAGCGCTTCTTTTTGTCTTGGGCACAGACCTACCGCGAAAATATCCGGGAAGCGCAATTGCGGATCGACCTGCGCAACGATCCGCACAGCCCCGCGCAGTACCGGGTCAACGGCGTGGTCCGCAATCTCGATGCCTGGTACGAGGCTTTCGGCATACTTCCGGAGCAGAAGCTTTATCTGGCGCCAACCGATCGTGTACGGATCTGGTAAATTCCATTCACATTAAGGCGCTAATCTGTACTGAGTGGGATTTGATCTGACATCGCGTGTCAGGTACGACGCAGATTCCTCCCCGTTGCCGTCATTCCGGCGTAGGCCGGAATCCATAGGTCAGAAGTGTGCCGGCGAAGTACGGCTTCCCGCTTTCGCGGGAAGCCATTGCGACTGGTACGAGCAATGACGGAACTACTGTTAACGTATGCGGGAATCGCAAAACCCGCACTGCGGCCAACAGAGGTCGGACCCGTACGGGTCCGACCCCGACCTTTTTTGGGGGCTACGCGGCTCAATCCACCGCCGGCATTTTCTGATACAAAACTCTAACTCATCTGACAGTTCGTGTCAGATCAAGTCTGAGCCAGTACAGCTAATCGAAGTGACATTCCGGAAGCTCTTTTTTATTCCCACTCTGTTTGGTCGAACAACCTGGCGGAGCAGAACTATAGGGAAATACCTCCATGTCACTGCAGACGTCCGCGTCCCCTGCTACGAGCTCACCGTTTTTTTGTAAACACAGTTCGATCGGGTCACCCGGGCGGCTGGGAACTCTCATCCGGGTGAGTTTGCCTTGTTCGAAAATGCCAACCATGATCTGAAACCACTGACCATTATCCTCGCCCCAAACCGTCTGGCAGCCTGAATATGCATCTCCCATTTCAGCCTTGCGCGGGAATACCTTGATTAAATTCCCATGAACTTTGGCTTCACCGGACGCAGCAGGCGGCGCCAGTAGCCTACAGTTCAGCAAAGGTTCAACTGCGGCATCTGCAAATGCACTTTTGTTTGGCATTTGCAATATCAAAAACGCTGCAATAAGTATATTTTTCGTCAAATGAAAACCTACATTCATGTTTTTACGGCGCCTAGCGAAAGTGACCAACTCCTACTTGCGCTGCAAAGCCATGAAAAGCGAGTTAAAGAAAGCAAAGGATGGTTTTGAAGACATTACCCATTTTGGTTTCTCATATTGAATCACTTCCCACATTAACCTGATCAGTGCTTCATCAGAGCGAAGCCGTTGAATCATCGGCAGCATCAACGTATCAAAATCTGCCAGCCAGCTCTTCAGTCCAGGCGGCTCTGTATCGGCCAGTGTGAAAGACCAGCAGGGATTGCTGTCTGATGGTGCGGAGGCCCATTTCAGATGCGCCAAACTAATCGCCATACAGGGAATGTAACCCTCGTGCTCTTTTCCATCTTTTAGCGACCAACGCGGCCACGGATCGGAAGCCAAGGTTTTTTCATTGAGCGTCTTCGATAAGACTACGGCAGAACAATCAAAGAAACGCACACCATGGTGTCCACTGGCACTGCTGATGCTGAGATCGACGGCAATGGTATCGCAAACCTGGATTGAATAAGGAACCAACGAAACATGCGACCAAGTCAATGGCCCCTTAAATCCGCGGCTTTGCAGCGCCTCGCTAACAAACGCAAATCCTTCCTCGGCGGCGGCGCCCCATTTCTCCTGGATCTTCTTCGGGACTAAAAACGTCATTTAATGCAGCCTCACTCGCTCCTCAATAGCTCCAGCACGTCAGGAGCATAATTCAATTGGGTAGCCATACTACCGAACTTTTCGGTAGGAAATATATCCAATCGTCACCAGAATACCGACGGCACCTGCAACGCAGGGATGGCGGAAATTATCGTAACGCGTTACTATAAATATGGAACAATGAATTCACGGAGCGTCATGTCCCAAGCAAAGCGCGGCCGCGGCCGCCCTGCCTCCGGCACCGCCATGTCCAGTGCCGAACGTCAGAAAGCCTACCGCGACCGCAAGCGGGCTGAAAAGATAGCGATCATCAATTCCCGTAACGCGTTACAAGAATTACCGGATGATGGATCGCCCCGCCGCCTGATTGCCGAACTGGACAAGGCGCACAGAACGATCGAGGAACTGCGCCGCGAAAACGCCCTGCTCCGCGAGGAGCTTCAGGCCTTGCGGCGCTAGTTCAGCTCAATCCATGTGGAACACCTGACGCATCATGGCCCAGTGCTCGCCTTCGGCGCGGCTGGCCAGCGGCACCTGGCACGGCGAGCAGAAGGTCCACCAGCGCCGGGTCTCGGGATCGGCTGCCACTGCGCGCATGTCGGCATCGAAATCAGTGCCGTGATATTCCCAGTAGCCGAACAGCAGATTTTCCGGCTCGCGCAGGAAAATCGTGTAGTTGCGCACGTTGGCCGCGGCCAGCGTGGCCAGTACCTGCGGCCACACGGCGGCGTGCAATGTCTTGTATTCGTCGATCTTGCCGGGTTCGATGCCGATCACCATGCCCATCCGTTCCATACCTGCTCCTTGTCGAGATCAAAAAAGTGCCGCCGCCTGACACGCCGGCACGTCGTGGTGTATGCTATCTATCCAGTACAAGCATCCACCGTTTCCTACCCATATGGCCAAGCTTCCGATCACCACCCGGCGCAGCATCAATCTTTTGCTGGACCACGCCGCCCAACACCTCAACGTGGGCGATCCGCTGCCCACCGAGATGCGGATGACCGAGATCGTCGAGAGCAGCCGTACCGCCGTGCGCAGCGCGCTGGCCCACCTGGCCGAGCACGGCCTGATCGCCGGCATGCAGCAGCGCTTCCTGCTGCGCAAGCCCAGGCCCGACGATTACTTCGACGTGGCCGAACTGCACAGCGCCACCGAGCAGTTGCAGCAGGTGCTGATGGAGCGCATCTACCAGCGCGACCTGCCGCCAGGCGCGGAGTTTACCGAGGTTGAACTGTCGCGCGCAGCCGGCGTCAGCACCATCGCCGTGCGCGAATTCCTGATCGGTTTCGCGCGCAACGGCCTGATCGAAAAGAACCCGCGCGGCAGCTGGCGCCTGTGCGCGTTTGATACCCAATACGCCGAAGAACTTGGCGAAGTGCGCGAGATGTTCGAACTCAAGGCCATCGAACGCATCGCCACGTTGCCGCCGGATGCGCCGGCCTTCGAACGCCTGCGTGATCTGCTGGCACGCCATGAGGCGCTGGGCAAGGAGCCGGCGGAACGCCACGCCGAATTCCCCGCGCTGGACCGGGAGTTCCATACCTTCCTGATCGGGCTGCTGGAAAACCGCTTCGCCAACAGCCTGAACGACGTGGTGTCGATGGTCTACCACTATCATTACCAGTGGGACAAGCGCGACGAGATTCCACGCAACCAGTATGCGGTGCAGGAGCATCTGGCGATTTTGCGCCCGCTGGTGAAGGGCGACGCCACCGCCGCCATGGCCGCCATGCGCACCCACCTGGGCTCGTCCCGGTCCACCATGCTCAACGCCCTGCGCCGGCGCGAATCCATGCTCAAGCGTTCAGCGTGATGAAACCACCGTCGATCGGATAGTCGCTGCCGGTGATGAAGGCGGCTTCGTCGCTGCACAAATAGAGCACCAGCGCCGCCACCTCGTCCGGACGCGCCATGCGGCCGATCGGCTGCGTTTTTGACAGCCGCTCGAACATCTCCGCCTCCTGGCCCGGATAATTGCGCGCCAGGAAGCCATCGACAAACGGCGTATGCACGCGCCCCGGCGAAATCGAATTGCAACGGATGCCGTCCGCAAGATAGTCCTTGGCCACCGACAGCGTCATGGCCATCAGCGCGCCCTTGGCGGCGGAATAGGCGAAGCGCTCCGGCACCGCCACCCACGCCGCCACCGACGCCATGTTGAGGATCACGCCGCCGCCGTTTTGCTGCAGGCGCGGGATGGCGGCGTGCAGGCAGTTGTAAGCGCCCTTGACGTTGACGCCGATGACGCGATCGAAGTCTTCCTCGCTGGTGTTGCCGGCCGTGCCGACGTGCGCGACGCCGGCGTTGTTGATCAGGATGCCCAGCGGGCCGATGGCCTCGAAGCAGGCGTGCACCTCGGCCTGGCGCGTGACGTCGCAAGCGTGCGAATGGGCTTGACCGCCCTCCTCGCGGATGGCGTGCGCGACCTGCCTGCCCGCCTCCGCGCTGACGTCCAGGATGTGCACGACCGCACCGCGTTGCGCCAGCAGCATGGCGGTGGCCTTGCCGATGCCGCTGCCGCCGCCGGTGATGACCGCTTTTTTTCCTGTCAGTTCAAACATGGGCAATGCTCCCTGTGGAGGTGGCGGCCGCCGCCGGTTGCGCTTCCCGCAGCACCGCCCGCGCGAACCAGGCGATCACCACGAAGCACAGCAAGGGCGCGGCGTAGCCGTATTGAAGATTGTGGGTGGCGTCGCTGATGTAGCCGAACACCAGCGGCAGCACCGCCCCGCCAACGATGGACATGATGATCAGGCTGCTGCCCATTTCGGTGTCGGGTCCCGCGTTGTCGATACCGAGCGAGAAAATGGTGGGGAACATGATGGACATGAAAAACGCGATGCCGATCACCGCCGCCAGGCTGGTCAAACCGCTGCTGAACATGGCCACGGCACACAGCGCCACGCTGGCCAATGCATAGGCCAGCAGCAGGCGCGCCGGCACGATGTATTTCATCAGCCAGGTGCCGGCGAAGCGGCCGACCACGAACGCGCAACCGCAGCCCCAGCCCAGGTAGTCGGCCGCGACGATCTGCGACACGCCGGCCGCCTTGGTGGCGTACAGAATAAAGAAGCTGAACACGCACACCTGCGCCCCCACGTAGAAGAACTGGGCAACAACGGCACGCCGGATCGAGGCCCGCGCCAGCGCGCGCGCAATCGCGCCCCGCGCCGGCGCGGCACGGCCGGTCTGGCCAGCGCCGATGGCGGGCAGCTTGAGGAAGAAGAATACCGTCGCAATCGCCACGATCACCAGCGCGATCGCCAGGTAAGGTCCTTTGACGCTGGCCGCCTCCGCCGCCAGCACGGCCTGACGCGCGCTGTCGGACATGGCCTGCAATTGCGCATCGCTGGCGCCATCGACCAGGATCAGGCGCGCGCCGGCGATCGGCGCCAGCGTGGCGGCCAGGCCGTTGAATGACTGTGCCAGGTTCAGGCGCTGGGTGGCCTGTTCCGGGCGGCCCAGCAGCGTGATGTAGGGATTGGCCGCGGTTTCCAGCACGGTCAGGCCGCAGGCGATGATGAACAGCGCGCCCAGGAAGTACACGTAGCGCTGGGTGTCGGCCGCTGGAATGAACAGCAGCGCGCCGGCGGCAAACAGCGCCAGGCCGGACAGCATGGCGGCCTTGTAGCCGGCCTTGCGGATCAGCAGGCCGGCCGGCAGCGCCATCAGGAAGTAGGCGATGAACACCGCCGAATCGACCAGCGCCGATTGCAGCACGGTCAGGCTGAACGATCTGCGCAGATGCGGGATCAGTATCGGATCGAGATTATGGACGAAGCCCCACATGAAAAACAGCGAGGTGATCATCACAAAGGCAAACCGGTAGGTCTGGCGCTGGCTTGATTCATTCATGCTTGTTTGTCTCCTATGTGGCGCTGGTTTTTTATTGATGCGCCCTGGTATGTCAGCCGTCGATCAATTCGGGGTTCCAGGCATACACGCGCTGGTTTTGCTGGCCCAGACCTTCGATGCCCAGCGCCATCTGGTCTCCCGGCCGCAGATAGACTGGCTCCGGCTTCTGCCCCAGGCCGACACCTGGCGGCGTGCCGGTGCTGATCACGTCGCCCGGGTTGAGTGTCATGAAGCGGCTGATGTAGCTGACCAGTTGCGCTACCGTGAACACCATGGTGCGCGTGTTGCCGGTCTGGTAGCGCTTGCCGTTCACCTCCAGCCACATGGCCAGATTTTGCGGGTCCGCCACCTCGTCGGTGGTGACCAGCCACGGGCCGACCGGACCGAAGGTGTCGCAGCCCTTGCCCTTGTCCCACTGGCCGCCGCGTTCGAGCTGGTACTCGCGCTCGGACAGGTCGTTGACCACGCAATAGCCGGCCACATAGTCCAGCGCGCGGTCGGTTTCCACATAACGCGCACGGGTGCCGATCACCACACCCAGTTCCACTTCCCAGTCGCTTTTGACGGAGTCGCGCGGCAGCACCACCGGATCGTTGCAACCGATGATGGCGCTGGTGGCTTTGGCAAACAGCACCGGCTCGGACGGCACGTCCATGCCGGACTCGGCCGCGTGGTCCGAGTAATTCAGGCCCACGCAGATCAGCTTGCCGATATCGGCCACGATGGGGGCGTAACGGACCGGTTCGGCCACCAGCGGCAGTTGCTTGGGGTCGAGCGCGGCCAGGCGCGCCAGGCTATCCTTGCCCAGACTGGCGGAGGTCAGGTCCGGCAGCACGCCGGACAGGTCGCGCACATTGCCCTGGGCGTCGCACAGTCCAGGTTTCTCATTGCCCTTGGGGCCAAAGCGTAATAATTTCATTGCTTTCCTTGTTAAAAAAATCAGGGCGTCGGCACGCCGGGCGCGATCAGGCCGCGCTGCGCCAGCGTCTGCCACAGCGCATCAGGCAGCGGCTGCGCGAACCATGCCGCGTTCTGGCGCAGTTGCGCCACGCTGTGCGCGCCGGGAATGCAGGACACTACCGCCGGATGGGCCATGGGAAATTGCAGCGCCGCCGCCGGCAGCGGCGCGCCGGTCTGCGCGCATGCCGCCGTCAGGGCTTCAACCCGCGCGACAATCTGCGCCGGCGCATCCTCGTAATTGAACTTGCGGGTGCCGGCCAGGATGCCGGAATTGAATGGCCCGCCGATCACGATACCGACGCCGCGCTGCACGCAGCGCGCCAGCAGCGGTTCCAGCGCCTCCTGCTCCAGCAAGGTGTAGCGCCCTGCCAGCAGCGCGCAATCGAGGTCGCACACGTCCATCGCGGCGGCCACCGCCTGCCATTCGTTGACGCCAAGGCCGATGGCGCCGACACTGCCGTCCGCGCGCAACTGCTCCAGCGCGCGCAGGCCGCCGCCGTGCGTCAGTTGTTCCCAATAGTGGGCGTGCAGCTCGCCGTGGGTGGCGCGGCCGATATCGTGCACATACAGGATGTCGACGCGGTCGGTGCCCAGGCGCTGCAGGCTGTCCTCGTGCGAGCGCATGACGCCGTCATAGCTGTAGTCGTAATGCGGCCGGAACGGCAGCGGTGCGGCCCAGCCGGACTCGCCCGGCTGCACGCCCGCATCCGGCCGCATCAACCGCCCTACCTTGGTGCTGAGCACATAGCTGTCGCGCGGCCGGGTCCGCAAGGCGGCGCCCAGCCGCCGTTCGGACAGCGTGTAGCCATAATATGGCGCGGTGTCGAAATAGCGGATGCCCAGGTCCCAGGCCGCATCCACAATGGCGGCCGCCTCGGCGTCGCTGATGGACTGGTACAGGCCGCCCAGCTGGGCACAGCCCAGCCCCATGCTGCTTAGCCGGATGTCGCGGCGCGGCAGCTTGCGCAGATCGCTTGCTTGCATGCTAGGCTGCTTTCAAGGGGAAGCAGCCAGGGCCGGACGCTTCAAATTGTTTGTAGGTCAGGATGAATTCCTGGTGCCCCAGCGCTTCCGAGCAGCTTTGCTGACCGTTGGCCACCCGTGCCACCAGGTCGACGATCTCGGCGCCGACTTGCTCCAGGCTCGCTTCGCCGGACAGGATGCGGCCGGCGTTGACGTCCATGTCCTCCGCCAGGCGCTGGTAGGTGGCCGGATTGGCGCATACCTTGATCACCGGCGCGATCGCCGAGCCGACCACCGAGCCGCGGCCGGTGGTGAACAGCGTCAGGTGGGCGCCGCAGGCGATCAGTTCCACGATCTCGGCGTTGTCCGAAATGTTGGGGAAGCCGAAGCGCACTTCGCCGTCCGGCACCACGTCCAGCAGGTACAGGCCGCCGCCCGGCGGCTGGTCGCCCGGCTTGAGGATGCCGCTGATCGGCGAGGCGCCGCTCTTGGCATAGGCGCCCAGCGACTTTTCTTCCTGCGTGGTGAGGCCGCCGTCCGCGTTGCCGGGGGCAAAGCTGCCGTGCCCCAGTACCGTGTAGTAGCGCGCCGCCTTGTTCACGCAGGCGACGATGGCGTCGCCCAGCTCGGGCGTGGCGGCGCGCCGCTTCATGTGGAATTCGCAGCCCACCAGCTCGCCGGTTTCCTCGAAAATGCAGGCGGCGCCCGCCGCCACCAGACGGTCGAATGCCACGCCGACGGCCGGGTTGGCGGTGATGCCGCTGGTGCTGTCCGAACCGCCGCAGATGGTGGCCACCACCAGTTCATCGATACGCATCGGCACCCGTTGCTGCGCGTCCAGCGCTTCGCGTGCCCAGCGCACCCACTCGACGCCATCGGCCACGCTGGTGCGGGTGCCGCTGTTCTGCTGGATGGTGATGGTGTGCACCGGGCGGCCGGCCGCCGCCGCCTCTTCCTCCAGCCCGCGCCGGTTGAAGCTCTCGCAGCCCAGCGACACGATCAGCGCGGCGCCGACGTTGGGATGGGTGACCAGCCGCTTCATCATGCGGTCGGCGTAGTCGTTCGGATAGCAGCCGGGGAAGCCGATCAGGTGCACTTCCTGTCCGGGAAAGGCGTTGACGATCAGGCGCGCCACGTGGTGCGCGCATTCAACGGTGTAGGCAACAGCGACCACGTTGCGGATGCCTTTACGGCCGTCGGCGCGCAGGTAGCCGGACAAGGACGGCATGGAGGCGGTGCTCATGAATGGATGCTCCCGATAAAGGAATGGGCGTCGGACGCCAGGGTATAAGTGGGGATGTAATCGCTGGCCAGGTTGTGCGTGTGCAGCATGGCGCCTGACGCCACGTCAGCAGTGGCGGTGCCAATAATGGCGCCGTAGCGCAGCACCTTGTCGCCAGCCTTGAGCGCGCCGCGCGCCACCTTGTAGCCCAGTGGAATGTCTTCCGGCAGCGTGACGGCCGTGCCGTCAATTTCCAGCATCTCACCGGCCTGCAGCGCGGTGCGGGCAATCAGGCAATTATCTTCGGGCGACATCAGCAGCAGGCGGGGCGCCGTGGGCGCCGGGGCGTGGGACATAGGTCTTCCTTCCGTTGCGGGATAAGTTCTGTTTTTAATATATACCAAACCCAAAGCGTGGTGGCGATAAAAATGCAAATCAGTCAAAAACATAAATCGACATGGCAAATTTCATGCTCGTTTGTTTTTAATATATGCTATACACTCCAAACCGTCCCTGCCCTTTTATCGGAAAATCCCATGATGAAAACCGTTGTCTGCCTGTCGCCGGGCGAGTTGCAACTGACGGAACGTCCGCTGCCCGAAGCGGCTGCCGGCGAGGTCCTGCTGCGCGTGCGCCGCATCGGGTTGTGCGGCACCGACATGCACATCTTCCGCGGCACCCAGCCCTTCCTGCAGTATCCCCGTGTGATGGGACATGAGCTGTCGGGCGAAGTGGTCAGCGCGCCGGCCGGCAGCGAGCTGGTGCCCGGCGATCAGGTGTACGTCATGCCTTATCTGTCGTGCGGCACCTGCATCGCCTGCCGCCAGGGCAAGACCAACTGCTGCACCAACATCCAGGTGCTGGGCGTACACCGTGACGGCGGCATGGCCGAGTATCTGGCGCTGCCCGAGCAGTTCGTGTTCAAGACCAACGGCATTTCGCTGGATGAAGCCGCCATGCTGGAATTCCTCGCCATCGGCGCCCACGCGGTGCGGCGCGGCAGCGTACGCGCAGGCCAGAACGTGCTGGTGGTGGGGGCCGGCCCGATCGGCATCGCCGCCGCCCTGTTCGCCAAAATAAAGGGCGGCAACGTGACCATGCTGGACGCGCGTGAAGACCGGCTGGCGTTCTGCCGCCGCGCGCTGGGCATCAAGCAAACCGTGATGGTGGATGCGCAGGACAAGTCCCGCCTGGCCGAGCTGACCAATGGCGAGTTCTTTGACGTGGTGTTCGATGCCACCGGCAACGTCAAGGCGATGGAGCGCGGGCTGGAATTCGTGGCGCACGGCGGCACCTACGTGCTGGTGTCGATTGTGCTGGACCGCATTTCCTTTGCCGATCCGGAATTCCACAAGCGCGAAACCAATCTGCTGGGCAGCCGCAACGCCACCGCCGCCGACTTCGCCGAGGTGCTGACCGCCATGAAGGCGGGCCTGGTGCCGACCGGCCTGATGAACACGCACCGCACCACCCTGTCCGGTTTTGTGGACGTGCTGCCGCGCTGGATGGATCCGGCCGCCGGCGTCATCAAAGCCATCGTGGAGGTCTGAATGGCGCTGCCGCTGGCTACCCCGATACTGCAATTCGGCACCAGCCGCTTCCTGCAAGCGCACGTGGATCTGTTCATCCACGAGGCGCTGGCGCGGGACCAGGCGCTGGGGCGCGTCACCGTGGTGCAGACGACTGGCAGCGCCGCCAGCGCGCGGCGGCTGGAGGCGTTCAACCTGCCGGGCGGCTACCCGGTGCGCATCCGCGGCCTTGCCAATGGTGCGGTGGTGGACCAGGAGCACCGCGTTACCGCCATCGACGCCGGGTTGCACGCGGACCGGAACTGGACGGCAGTGTGCGAACTGGGCGCCACCTCGGCACAGGTGATCGTCTCCAACACCGGCGACCGGGGCTATGAACTATCGGACCGCGACGGGCCGGCATTGCTGCATGCGACGGCGGCGCCGCGCAGCTTCCCGGCCAAGCTGCTGGTCCTGCTGTTCCACCGCTACCGGCGCGGTGCGGCGCCGATCACGCTGTATCCATGCGAACTGGTGGCCAACAACGGCACCGTGCTGCGCGAGGTAGTGCTCCAGCTGGCGCGCGCCTGGGGGCTGGACGACGGCTTTAAACAATATCTGAGCCGCAGCTGCCTCTGGGTCAACTCGCTGGTGGACCGCATCGTTTCGGAAGCGATCGCGCCGGCCGGGGCGGTGGCCGAGCCCTACGCCATCTGGGTGATCGAGGCGCAAAAGAACATGGTGCTGCCGTGCACCCATCCGCAGATCGTGGTGACCAGCGAGCTGGAGCCGTTCGAGCGGCGCAAGCTGTTCCTGCTCAACCTCGGCCATACCGTGCTGGCGGAGCACTGGCAACTGCATCAGCTGCCGAAGGACATGACGGTGCTGCAAGCCATGTCCGACGCCAGGATGCGCGCCGGGCTGGAGGCGGCATGGGAGGAGGAAGTGCTGCCGGTGTTCGACGCACTGGGCGAGGCCGGCATCGCCAGGGACTACCTGGCCCAAGTGCGCGACCGCTTCAGCAATCCCTTCCTCGCGCACCGCCTGGCCGACATCGCCCAGAATCACGAGGAAAAGAAACAGCGCCGCCTGCGGCCTGTGGTGGCGCTCGCGAACTCGCTGCAGTTGCCGCTGGCACAGCCCCGGCTGCGCGCGGCCCTGGGCCTGGCGGCGGCGCGCGCCGCGCACGCGGCATGAGCAGCCAGTCCGCCGCTCGCGTCGACGCCCACCAGCATTTCTGGCAACTGGCGGCGCGCGCGGGCGCCTGGCCGCCGCCGGAACTGGCGCCGATCTATCGCGATTTCGCTCCGCACGACCTGGCCGGCCTGCTGCGCCAGAATGGCGTCGGCGCGACAGTGCTGGTGCAGTCCCTGCCGAGCGAGATCGACACCCGTTACATGCTGGGCCTGGCGAACCGGCATGACTTCATCGCCGCCGTGGTCGGCTGGGTCGACCTGAAAGCGCCGGACGCCCCGGCCCGCATCACGGCACTGGCAACCCATTCCAAGCTGCGCGGCCTGAGGCCTATGCTGCAAGACCTGGACGACGACAACTGGATCGACGATCCGGCGCTGACGCCAGCGGTGAACGCCATGCTGCGCCACAAGCTGAGTCTGGACGCGCTGGTGCTGCCGCGCCACCTGCCGGCACTGCTGGCCTTCGCCGGCCGCCACCCCACGCTGCCGATTGTGATCGACCATCTGGGCAAGCCGGCCATGGTCCCCGTGCCGGACCCGCAATGGCTGGACAACATGGCGCAACTGGCGGCCCTGCCGCAAGTGGCCTGCAAGCTGTCCGGCATGGTCACCGAGGTGGGAGTGCACTGGACAGTGGACCAACTGGCGCCGTATGCGCGTCACGTGCTGCAGGTGTTCGGTCCGCAGCGCGTCATGTGGGGCAGCGACTGGCCGGTGCTCCAGCTGGCAGCCGACTACGGCGCCTGGGTGGACGCCAGCGAAGCGCTGCTGGCACACCTGGAGCCGGCACAGCGCGCGGCCGTATTCGGCCACAACGCGCGGCGCTTCTACCGCATCGCGCCGGCGGAGGACCAATGAAGCCGGCGCCACGGTCGGCCGAGCCGCGCATGTATCGCGTGGTGGCCGAACGCATCCGCGAATTGATCCAGGACCAGCAGATCCCGCCAGGCGCGCGCCTGCCGCCTGAGCGCGAACTGGCGGCGACGCTGCAAGTGAGCCGCGCTACTCTGCGTGAAGCGCTGATCGCGCTGGAACTGGGCGCGGTGATCGAGATCCGCGGCGGCTCCGGCGTGTACGTCGGCGCTCAGCCGTCAACTTCGGCCGAGGTGCCGGAAGCCGGACCGGGACCGTTCGAAGTCCTGTCGGCGCGCAGCGTGATCGAAACTGAAGTGGCCGCGCTGGCGGCGCGCAACGCCTCGCCAGCCGCGCTGGACGCCATCCTGGAAGCGCTGCTGGCCATGGAGCACAGCCACGAGGACCGCTCCACCAACGAAGCCGCGGACCGCGCTTTTCATCTGGCAATTGCGCACGCCACCGGCAACGCCGCGCTGGTGGGCGTGATCGACCAGTTGTGGCGCCAGCGCGGCAGCATCTGGCACCGGCTGAAACAGCATTACCGCACCGAGGAACTGCGTCTGGCCACGCTGCTGGACCACCGCGCGATTTTCGACGCCATCGCCGCCCGCGACGAGTCCGGCGCCCGCAAGGCCATGCGCGCCCACCTGCAGCGCGTCACCCGTACTTTTGGCGCCGCCCGAACCGCGCCGCCCGCGCCGCAGGCGCAAGCCGGGCTGCTATAGCTTGTCCGCCGCCAGCGTGCATTTGGCCAGCGCCGCCCGCAGCTCGCGGATCTTGGGCGGCTTGCTCAGTACCATGTCGACCTGCACCGGTCCATCTTCGCTGTCAGGAATCAGACGCTGGCCCCAGCCCGTCAGCAGGATGACCGGGGTGGCCGGCGCGAGCTGCTTGACCGTCTCCGCCACCTTGCGGCCATCCACATACGGCATGCCGAGGTCAGTGATGACCACCTCATAGCCATCCCCGGCCGCTGCGGCCGCGCGGAAACGGTCGATGCCGGCCTGGCCGCCGTCAGCCTGGGTCACCCGGTGGCCATCGGCGCCAAGGATGTTGCCCAGCGACGCCAGCAAGGTCGGATCGTCGTCCACCACCAGGATGTGCAGATTTTCCGCCGGCCGCAGCGCGGGTGGGCTGTCGTCCAGCCCGGCCGCCTGCGGCGCGACCGGAAAATACAGCTTGATGGCTGTCCCCTGCTGCAACGCCGATTCAATCACCAGCCGCGCGCCGTGGCGCTCGGTCATGCCATACACGGTGGCCAGGCCCAGCCCGGTACCGCGCTCGCCCTTGGTGGTGAAGAACGGCTCCAGGCAGCGCCGCTGCGTGGCCTCGTCCATGCCGGCGCCGTTGTCGCGCACTTCGATCAACACATGCGCCCCCTCGGCGCCGTCCAGCCGCTCGACATGGCGGGTGCGCAGCGTCACCACGCCGCCGTCCGGCATCGCATCGACGGCATTGAACACCAGGTTGGTCAGGGCCTCGCGGATTTCCCCTTCCACGCCCAGTATCAATGGCAAATCCTGGCCCAGGTCCTGCCGCATCTCGATCACGATGCCGCGCTGCTGCGGCATGTCCGACCAGCGCGCACGCGTCAGGTCAACCACGTGCTGCATGATCTGGTTGACGTTGACCGTGCTCAGCGTCAGCTGCGGCGAACGCTGGCGGTAGAACTCGCGCATCCGCGCCACAGTGGCCGCCACGTCGTCAATGGCGCGTTCCATCACGCGCAGGCTGGCGCGGCCGCGCTCGCTCAGGCCGTGCTCGGTCTCCAGCAGCGATTCCGCGTACAGGCCGATCGGCGCGATGGCGTTGTTGATGTCATGGGCAATGCCGCTGGCCATCTGCCCGAGCGCGCGCAAGCGTTCCTGCCGGGTCACCTGGGCCTGGCTTTGATGCAGGTCGTCGTAGGCCTGCTGCAGTGTCGCGTACAGACGCGCCTGGTTGGCCGCCAGCGCCACGTGTTCGCTCAGCTGGCGCAGGAATTCGCAGTCGCTGCTGGAAAAGCCCTGCGGCTGGCGGCGCGCCACCACCAGCACCCCAAACACGGTATTTTCAGCCAGCAGCGGCGCCAGCACCATCGACGCCAGCCCGCCCCGGGCCAGCCGCTGCGGAAACGGGTAGTCCACCGCACCGATGTCCGGCTCGTACACCAGTTCACCGGCGATGCAGCGCGACAGCCCGTTCTGGTCGATGGCAATGTGCGCCGCCTCGCCCATGGCCAGCGCCATCGACAGTTCATAGCTGCGCACGCCGACGCCGCTGACCACCAGTTCGCCCTCCTGGTACACGCAGATGGCGGCGAAATCGACCGGCAGCTGGTCTTCCAGGCTGCGGATGACGACCTGGAAAATGCTGCGCAGATCCTGCCGCTCTCCGATGGAACGGGTGATCTGGTGCAGCAGGCGCAGGCGCGTCAGCTGCGCCAGCACCCTGGCCTCGGCGGCCTGCCGTTCAGCCACTTCAGCCTGCAGCGCCTGGTTCGCCTGCAGCAGTTCGTTGCGCGAGACGGTGGTCTGGCGCAGGCGCTGCACCATGTGGTCGAAGGAGCGCGCCAGGCTGCCGATTTCATCGTCCGAACGCAGCTCAAGCGCGAAGTCGAGGCTGCCGCCGCCCACCACTTCGGTGGCGCGCCGCAGGCGCGACAGCGGCACCGTTACGCTGCGGATGGTCAGGCCCATCGCGCCCAGCACCACGATCAGTATCAGCCCCCCAAGCGCGGCGCTGGCGGCCATGGCGTTGCCCTGTGCGGCCAGGATGCGCTCGCGGTTCAGGCGCGACAACGCCTCCGCGTCCGACATCATGTTTTGCGCGCGATTCATGATCAGCCCGGTGAGCCGCGCCTCCAGTTCCTGCAGGATGGCTTCGCGGCCCGGCTCGCGCTCGCTGTCGGCCTGCAAGCCCTGCAGCTCGTCGAACAGGCTGCCGACCGATTGCAGGCGCTGGCGCAGGTCGGCCAGCAGTTCCAGTTCCGCCGCGTCGTCAAAGCTGCCGTCGGCGGCGATCAGTTTCTGCAGCGAGGCGTGCCGCATCAACCATTGCTGGCGGCTGCGTTCGCCGTGGTGCTGGACGTACTCCAGCGACAGGTAGCGCAGCCCGGAGGCGGCGCGCAGCACTTCGCCGGTGACCTCGGCCTTGGCCACCTCGGCGCGCATCTGCAAGGTGGTGCGCGCGAAAATGGCAGCCATCACCGCCAGCAGCACGATGCAGATCAGTTGCGCAAGCCTGAGACGGGTAGCGATGTTCACGCGCGTTCCTAATAAATGACAGTGACTTCGGCCGGATTGACGGCCTTCATCCCATCGAGGTAGATATAGTCAAGAAAGTTCGGCACCTTGTTCGCGCTGCTCAGGCCCTGTTTGATGGCCCAGCGCGACTGGTCTTCCAGCACCAGCAGCAGGCTCTGATCCAGTTCCAGCCCGAAGTGGTGCGACGGCCACGTCGCCAGCAGCGCCTTGCGCCCTTCCGGCGTCAACTGTTTCAGGAAAGCCGAGGCGGCGGCCGGGTGCTCGCGGCAGTAGCGTTCGCCCTGCTCCAGCGCCCGCAACAGCCGCACCGCGGTCTGCGGATGCTGCCGCAGGTAGGCACTGGGCGCCACCATGTTGTAGATGCTCTCGTAGATGTCTTGACCAGAAAAGCGCAAGGCCGTCGCCCCCAGCCGCTGCTCGGCCAGGCCAAGGAAGGGCTCCCAGGCGCTGACAGCGTCCACCTCGCCAGCCAGCAGTGCCGGCATCAGGCGATCCGGCGGATAGTTGCGCAACTGCACGTCGTCGGTGTCGAGGTGCAGGCGGTTGAGAAATACCTCCAGCGCGAAGTGGCCCGAGGTGCCCAGGGTGACGCCAATCAGCTTGCCCTTGAGATCGGCCGCCTGCCGGATGCCATGGTCGCGCCGCGCCACCACGCCATGATCCTGGCTGGTACGGAAGATGGTGCCAAACACCTGCACCGGGGTGCCGCTCAGCGCCGCAAAGGCGATCGGGATGTCAGCCACGGTGGCCATGTCGGCCTGACGCGACAACATGGCGCCCAGCGCCTGCTTGCCGCTGCTGTGCGGCTGCAGCTGGACGTGCAGCTGCTGGGCGCGGAAGTATCCCTGGTCGCGCGCCGCCACCACCGGACAGGCGCCCAGATAGTCGGTATTGGTGGCGATGACCAGCGACTCCAGCGCCGGCGGCGCGCTGACGGCCGGCCGCCAACCCAGCCAGATGCCGATGGCCAGCCCGGCCACCAGCACCGCGCCAGCCGCCAGCCAGATCGCCTTACGGCCGGACTGCGGCATGTCCGCCTCCGCTGGTGAGCGCGGCCGGCGCCGCTGTGCCGTACAGCGGCAAGTCGATACGGAAGGTACTGCCGACGCCGGGCTCGCTTTCAACTTCAATGCTGCCGCGCATGGCTTCCACCAGGCGCTGGGTGATGGTCAGGCCCAGGCCGGTGCCCTCTTCCTGATTGTCGTCGCGTCCGGCGCGGCTGAACGGCAGGAAAATGGTGGCCAGTTGCGCCGGGCTCAGCCCCTGGCCGCTGTCGCTGACCGCCACCGAGCAATGGCCATCGTGCGGCGTGCACTGCACGCTGACTGTGCCATGCTCGCGGTTGTACTTGACTGCGTTCGACAGCAGATTGACCAGAATCTGCTTGAGCCGCATGGCGTCGGCGGCCAGCTCCAGCCGGGTTTCCGGCAACGGCGCCAGCGTCACATGGCGCGTCTGCGCCAGAGGCGCCACCAGCAGGTAGGCTTCGCGCAGCACCGCGTCCAGCGCCACCGGGGCAATGGTCAGCGGTATCTTGCCCGCTTCGATCTTGGCCAGATCAAGGATTTCATTCACCAGCGACAGCAGATGGCGCCCCGATTGCACGATGTTTTGCGCGAAGCGCTGGCTGTCGCCGTGGCCTTTGGGGAATTTGTCGCTGGCCAGGATTTGCGCAAAGCCGAGAATGCTGTTGAGCGGCGTGCGCAGCTCGTGGCTCATGCTGGACAGAAAGGTGGATTTTTCCTGGTTGGCGCGTTCGGCCTCCTTGCGCGCGGCGTCCAGCACGGTGTTCAGGAAACCCAGTTCTTCCACCCGTTCGCGCAGGGCCGCTTCCAGTTTGAGGTTCTGCATCCGCAGCCGGCGCGACTCGATGGCGCGCTCCAGGATGGGCAGCAAGGTGGCGGCCTTGAACGGCTTGACCACATAGTCCATCACGCCGATCTTCATGGCCTTGACAGCGGTATCGACCGTGCCTTCGCCGGTCATGATGATGCAGGCGATATGGGGATCCAGCGCGCGTGCGGCCTCGATCAAGGCCAGGCCGTCGATGCCGGGCATCACCAGGTCGGTGAGCAAAACGTCGAAATTACCCTTGCGCAGCAGGGCCAGCGCCGCCTCGCCGGTGGCGCAGCCGCTGGCGTCGAAGCCGTGCTGGCTCAGGATGTCGCACAAGGCCTTGAGGTGGGACAGCTGGTCATCCACCACCAGGAGCCGCGCCGCTGAGACGAATTCTGACATTTGCGCCCCCTCAGGCAAGGTCAGCAATGTTAAAGATTATGCCAGTTGCGCAGCGGGGAAAATGTCACTAATTATCACGATTTCTTACCAAGGAATCAGCTTAGCAAAACCGCGCTGAACACCGACTACTACGACGAGACTTACACGCAGGATGCAAGGACTGGACGTTGTCGATGTATCTGCGTAACGTCACCAATCGTCGTCCGCCACTGGAGCTGCGTGCATTCAACAGCGCCGGCGGTGTCATCCCGCAGGATACCAACGACGTGTCCGACCGCATGGTGCGCGTAACGGCGGAATACAAGTTCCGCTGATGACCATCCCTGATGCCGGTCCCGGCATCAGGACGGCGGGCGCTGCTGGTGCAGCACCGCCGGCATCTGCGCCAGCAGCGCCAGCGCTTGCTCCACGCTGTTGACGCCTTGCAGGCGGTAGCCTGCCGACCGCAGGGCGTGCTTCAGCGCTTCCATCATCGCGTGGTCGTTTTCAATGACCAGTACGCTGCGCTCCTCGGCGCCGGCCTGCGGCAGCGCGAGCCCCTGGCCAGCCCGCAACATGGCCTCGAACGCGGCCGCCGCCACCGGCGGACTGAAGTAGTAGCCCTGGATCAGATCGCATCCCTTGCTGCGCAGCAGCTCCAATTGTTCCGCCGTCTCCACCCCTTCAGCGATCACCACCATCCGCAGGTGGTGCGCCATGGCGATGATGGCCGAGGCAATGGCGGCGTCGTCCGGATTGGTGGTGATGTCGGTCACGAAGGCGCGGTCGATCTTGACGCTGTTGAACGGGAAGCGCTTCAGGTGCGCCAGCGAGGAATAGCCGGTGCCGAAGTCATCCAGCGACAGGTGCAGGCCCAGCGCGCGCAGCTGGTGCATGGTTTGACCGGCACCGTCCGGGTCGCGCATCACCAGCGATTCGGTCAGTTCCAGTTCAACCAGGTCGCTGCCGAGGCGATGCCGTCCAAGCTGGCTGGCCACCTGCGTGGCCAGGTCGCCCTGGCCGAACTGCAGGGCCGACAGATTCAGCGCCACCGGCACCACCGGCACCCCGGCCGCCAGCCACGCGGCCTGCTGGGCGCAGACGCTGGCAATCACCCAGGCGCCGATGGCGAGGATCAAGCCGGTCTCCTCGGCTAGCGGAATGAATTGCGCCGGCGAGACCATGCCGCGCTCCGGATGGACCCAGCGGATCAGCGCTTCGGCACCGGCGATGCGGCCGCTGCGCAGGTCGATCTTGGGCTGGTAGTGCAGCACAAACTGCTGCTGCTCGCTGGCCCGGCGCAGCAGGCTTTCCAATTCCAGTTTGGCCACCATCGCCGCATTTTGCTCCGGCGAGTAGAACGACAGGCGCTCGCCGCCGCTCTTGGCTTGGCGCAGCGCGGCTTCGGCGTGCCGCAACAGGGCGTCGGCATCGGCGCCGTCGCGCGGGTAGCTGGCGATGCCGCCGTGTACCGTCAGGTGGATGTCGCGGCCGTGCAGCACGATGGCCGGTCCGACCAGGCTGGCGGCATGTTCGATCAGCGGCAGCAAATTCTCGCTGGCGCCGCAGGGGCCGGCGATCACGTAGACGTCGTTGCCCAGCCGCGCCACCGTGCATGGCCGGCCGAGCCCTTCAACCAGGCGCTGGCCGACGATGCGCAATACCTGGTCGCCAGCGCGCGAGCCGAGCGCGTCGTTGAGGCGCTTGAAGCGGTCCAGGTTGATCATGAAGACAAACGCGTGGCTGCCGTCGTGCTTGGCGGACTGGATGATCTGCCCCAGGCGGTCGTAGAACAGGACCTGGTTGGGCAGGCCGGTCACCGCGTCGTAATAGGACAGGTAGTTGACCCGCTCTTCCTGCGCGATGTATTCCATGGCAAACGAGATATCGGCGGCCAGGTCTTCCAGCAGCGCCAGTTCCTCGGCGTCGAAATAGCCGGCGTCGCGCGCATACAGCACCATCACGCCGGCGGCGCCGCTGCCCAGCATCAGCGGCAGCGCGGTCAGCGACAGGAAGCCATGGGCGCGCGCGTCGGCGCAGGTGGCGCCGCCCTGCCCCGGCGCGCTGAGATCGTTGCAGCAGGCCGGGTGGCCGTGCGCCAGCGCGCGGCGCGGCGCGCTGACCTCGTCGTCAGGCTCCAGCGCCATCGCCGCCAGCACCTGTTCCAGCCGCGCCTCGTCGGTGCCGCGCCAGGCGGCCGCGCGCATGCCGTGGCCGTCGCGCAGCGCGATCCAGACGGTGTCGAAACCGCCCTCCTCGGCGGCGATGCGGCAGGCTTCGTCGTACAGCGCGGCGCGGTCGCGGATGCGGATGATGGCGGCGTTGATGCCGCTGAGGACGCTCTGGATGCGGCTCAGGCGGGCGATTTTCCGCTGGTGCGATTCCAGCTCCTGCACATAGTGGGCCAGCCGGTTGGCATGCACCAGCGACATGTGGGTACGCACGCGCGCCCGCACCAGTGCCGGCGAGACCGGCTTGACGATGTAGTCGACCGCGCCGCAGGCAAAGCCGGCTGCCTCGTCGCCGACTTCGCTCATGGCGGAGACGAAAATCACCGGGATGTCGCGGGTGGCCGGCTCGGCCTTGAGCTGGCGGCAGACGGCATAGCCGTCCATGCCGGGCATCTGCACGTCCAGCAGGATCAGCGCCGGATGGTGCTTGCGCGCGGCCGCCAGCCCCTCGATGCCGTTGCGCGCGAAGGCCAGCGGATGCTCCGCCGCCAGGATGGCGCGCAGCGTGGCCAGGTTGCCCGGTTCGTCGTCGACGATCAGGATGGGAGCGGTCATGGCACACCTGCCGGCTGGTCGTGCCGGTCGGCGATCAAGGCGCGCACCTCGGCCTCGGCGCCGCGGAAGTCGAAGCCATCCAGGCAGACGCGCACGGCGTCCAGGGCGCCAGCCGGCAACTTGGGGGCCAGCGCGGCCAGCAGCGCGGTGGCGGCGTCGGGATTGTCCTGGTCCAGGCAGGCCAGCAGTTCGCGCAGCAGGTCCGGCGCCGATTGTCCGCTCATGGCGCCCGGGACCGGCGGCGGCGTGCCAGGCTGTGCCGCCAACGTCGCGGCCGAGGCCAGCACCGTGGCCAGCGCGGTGCGCAGCTGCTTGATCAGGCCGGAGACATCGCCGCCATGTGCTGCCGTGTGTTGCAGCTCGGATGCCAGGCGGGTGACTTCCGGCAGCGCCAGGTTGCCGGCCACGCCCTTCAGATGATGGCTGGCGGCGTCCAGGCCGGCGGGACCACGCGCCGCCAGTTCGGCCTCCAGGCGGTCGGCAATGTCGCCAAAGTCGGCGGCAAAGCGGCCCAGCACGGCGCTGTATTGCTGCGGCTCCTTCCAGACCGCGCGCGCCCGCGCCAGGTCGATGCCGGGCAGCGCGGCCGGCATGGCGGCGTCGGCAGCCTCCGCGCCGGCGGCTGTGGCGAGCTCGGCACCAGCGGCGGTGGTGGCCGTGGTGGCTGCGCCGGTCGAATCCGCATCCGTGTTCGCGGCTGTGCCGCCGCCCGTATCCGCGATCAAACCGGCGGCGGGCCAGGCCTCCGCGTCGCCCCGCCCCAATCCGTGGGCAAGGCGCCAGACCACGTCCATCAGCTCGTCCACGTTGAACGGCTTGGCGACAAACGCGTCCATCCCGGCCTCGCGCGCCTCGTCCTGCTGGCTCTTGAAGGCGCCGGCGGTCAGCGCAACAATCGGCAGGCTGGCAAACGCCGGCATCTGACGCAGCAGGCGGGTGGCCTCGTAGCCGTCCAACACCGGCATCTGCACATCCATCAGCACCACGTCCACCGCATCCGGATGCTGCTGCAGCCAGTCCACCGCCTCACGGCCATTGCTGGCCAGACTCACGGTGGCGCCCTCGGCGGTGAGAATGCGCATGGCCACCTCGCGGTTGATGTCGCTGTCGTCCGTGACCAGCACCCGCACGCCGGCCACCCGCGCGCTGGCCGGCCGCTCCGGCGCGCTGTCATGTTCGCCGCCGCGCCGCTGCTGCGCCCGCGCCAGTGCGTTGTACAGGCAGGAACTGGTCACCGGCTTGGTCAGCACGCCATCCACCAGTTCAATCTCCGGATGCCGCAGCAACTCGTCGCGGGCATAGGCCGTCACCATCATCAGCATCGGCTGCTGCTCGGCCGGATAGCTCTGACGGATTTCCTGCGCCAGTTGCATGCCGTCCATGCCCGGCATCTGCCAATCCAGCAGCAAGGCATCGAAACTGCCGCCTGTGCTGTGCCGCTCGCGCAGACAGGCGATGGCCCGCTCGCCGGACACGGCCTGGCTGGCGCGCCAACCCAGTCCGCGCGCCATCAGGGCGATGTTTTCGCGTGCGATGTCGCTGTCATCAACCACCAGCACATCCAGGTTGGTCAATGCGGCCGGCTCGATCTGCCCGGCAGCCACACAATCGAAGGGAATGGTGAACCAGAATTCGCTGCCGCGCCCCGGCACGCTGTTGACGCCGATCTGCCCGCCCATGTGCTCGACCAGATAACGGCAAATGGTCAGCCCCAGCCCGGAGCCGCCGTAGCGCCGCGTGGTCGAGCTGTCGGCCTGGCTGAAGGCCGAGAAGATGTGCTGCAGCTTGTCCTCCGGGATGCCGATGCCGGTGTCGGTGACGGCAAAGCGCAGCACCGCATGGTTGCCGCTGTGCTCCAGCAGCGTCAGGCCGATGCCCACCGCGCCGTGGGTGGTGAACTTGATGGCGTTGCCGGTCAGGTTGATCAGCACCTGCTCCAGCCGCAGCGCGTCGCCGACCAGCTGGCCCGTCAAGGGCGGCGGCGCGATGGTCAGCTCCAGGTCCTTGTCGCCGGCGCTGGCCGCCATGATGCTGGCAAGGTTATCCAGCACGTCCGACAGGTTGAACGGCACCCGTTCAATTTCCAGCCGCCCGGCCTCGATCTTGGACAAGTCGAGGATGTCGTTGATGATGGCCTGCAGCGAGCGGCCGGCGTTGCGGATCTTGTGCACCAGGTCGGCCGCGTCGCCGTCCAGCTGGCGTTGTTCCAGCAGATAGGCCAGGCCGAGGATGCCGTTCATCGGCGTGCGGATTTCATGGCTCATATTGGCCAGGAACTCGGCCTTGGCGCGATTGGCCGCTTCGGCCTCGGCGGTCCGCGCCTCAAGCGCCGCATTGGCCACCTGCAGCTCGCCGGTACGCGCCGCCACACGCGCCTCCAGCCCGGCGTTGAGCGTGCGCACCTCGGTCTCCGCAGCGGCGCGTTCGATGATTTCATGCTCCAGCGTTTGCAGCATGCCGTTGAAGGCATCGGCCAGCTGTCCCACCTCGTCCTCGCTGTGCTTGGGCGCGCGCAGCCGGTAATTTCGATCGCGCATCACCTGCCGGGCGACATCGCTGACGCTGGTGATCGGTCCGGAAATCCAGCGCTGCAACAGCGACGACAGCCCCAGACCAAGCAGCAGGCTGCCCAGCAGCACCGCCGCCAGAATGGCCAGATAACCGCGCAGCCAGGCGCCCAGGTCATAACGCTCGCGCAGATAGACCGTGCCGCGCACGCCGTCGCTGTCGGTGATGCGGCGGAACACCGTGAGGTCGCCGGCGCCGAACTGGGCGCCATCGGCCGGCATCAACGTGGCCGGCGCGGCCGGGGCCGAGGCGTCGCGCCGGTAGCTGGCGAACAGCTGGCCGCGGCCGTTGTAAATGGCGGCTGTCAGGATATTGGCGTTGGCGCGCAGCAGCGCCAGGTTTTCATTGGCCACCTTGGGATCGTCAAACTCGATGGCCAGGGCGCTGCCCTGGCCGAGGATGGCGGCGATCGACGTCAGCTCGCGCACCGTGGTGGCGCGGTTGTCGCCGAGGTCGTGGTACAGCAGGCTGATCCCGGCCAGGGTCAGCGCGCACAGATTGGTCGCCAGCACCAGCAACAGCAGCTTGTGGCGAACCGAGCGTATTCGCAGCTTCATGGCTTGTCCCCCTCGATTTTATGCGCCACGGCCAGCAACCTGGCGCTGATCTTCAGGCCGCTGCGCTCGGCGTGCGCCACCGAGACGTCAAAGCGGATCCGGTTGTCGATCTGCACAAAACTGATGGCGCTGCCGGCCGCCAGCGTACCGGCGCCGTCGGTGATGGCCAGCACGCCCGCGCCACTCACTGCCTCCAGTGTCCGCTTCAGGCGTCCCGCGTCCAGCGCTCCGATGTACAGCACCTGCGCGCCGCCGACGGCATCGCCGGCGCGCAAGCTGCGCACGTTGACGGCACGGCCCTTGATCTGGCGCGTCAGACGCAACTGATTCAGCTCGGCGGCTACCTGGTCCGCCTCCACCACGGCGATAGTGAGGGGCGCGCTGCTACCTGCGAACGCTTCAGCCGGCCATTCGATATGCTCGGCAAAGCGGTAGATGTACGCGGCCTTGACCTGGGCTTCCACCGTGCTCACGCTGGTCTCGCCGGCGGCGGCCTCGCCTGCCGCGGCCAGCAGCAACACCGCCAGCAACAACGCACACCCGAGCAATGCGCCCACGGTGCGCTGTTGTCTCCCCACCCATCCGGTGCCGGCCGCCACGTTCAGAATCGCAAGGTCAGTTTCAGCTGCGCGCTGCGTTCAATCACGCTGCGGCCCGGAAAGACGCCAAATTCCGGATGCGACCGATGCAACAGATTGCGTCCGATCAGTGCCAGTTCGATGTTGGGCCGCGGCTGCCACATCCACTGGCCATCCATCTCGTAATAGGCCGGCACCACCGGATGCGGCAACGCGCTGACATAGCGCAGCGTCAGATCCAGCGTGCTGCGGTCGGTCAGGTCGTGCGAGGAGCGCAGCAGCCAGTGCCGGCTGGGATCATTGGGCAGCAAGCCGAACAGGCCGGTGGCGTCGCGGCTGGCGGGCAATAGCTGCTGTTCCACGCGCTGCACCACCAGGCCGGCATTCAGGCGCCAGGCCGGCGTCGCCAGCCAGCGCCCCCATAGTTCGATGCCGCGGGTGCTGCCCTTGGCCAGGTTGTCAAAGACGTACAGCGCTGGCGCGGTCGGGCTGGGGAGAGGCTCCAGCGTGCGCAACTGGTCGTAGCGGCTGTAATACGCGGTGGCCGAATAAGACAGGCTGGCGATCGGCTGGGCGCGGTAGCCCAGCTCCAGCACGCGCGCCACCTCCGAGGCATACACGGCGCTGCCGCCCAGCAAATACACGCGCCGGCCGCCAATTCTCAGCGGCGTGCCCGGCGAGTACAGGTCGCGGTCGAAGCGCGATGGCGCACGCACCGTGCGCGCCAGGCTGCTCCACACCAGCTGGCTGGCGCTCGGGGTCCACGCAAGACGCAGGCTGGGCAGGTATTCGGCGCCGGTGTAGTGATTGTGCTCGACCTTGGCGCCGGCGGTCAGCTTGAGATCCGGGGTGATCGCGGTCTCGTTCTGGGCGAACAGGTTGGCCCAGCGCAGGTTGACGTCATCCGGCAGGAAGGCCACGCCCTGCAGGCTGGTGACCTTGTCGCGGCTCTGGCGGTAGCCGCCGCCCCAGGTCAGCACATTGCGCGCGCTCAGGCGCAGGTCATGCTGGGCCTCCAGGTCCAGTGTCGACAAGCGCTCGGCAAACTGGCCAGGCTGGTTGCGCTCGGTATGGTCAAGGATCAGTTGCAGGCGCAGATTGGCTTCAGGACCCAGTTGACGGGTGTAGCGGCCCAGCAGATTGGCGCCGGAAATGTGCACCGGCAAAGCCGTCAGCTGTCCCAGCTGGCCCTGGTAGCCGTCGCCGGACACGCTCAGGCTGCCCTCCTGCAAGGCCCAGTCGGCGCGAAAACCGGCCTGCGAGCGGCGCATGCCGGTGCGGGTGTTGACGCCGCGTGCGGTGACGGTGTCATCCAGCTGCTGATATTTGCCGTAGACGCGATACGTGCCGCCATTGGCCAGCGCCCCGCCATAGCGCGCCACGCCATTCTGGTCGCGGCTGCCGCCGGCATAGCTGAGCAGGCCGCCCTGGGTGTCGGCCGACGAGCGCGTGATGACGTTGATCACGCCATTGACCGCGTTGGCGCCCCAGATGGTGGCGCCGGGGCCGCTGATCACCTCGATACGCTCGATGTCGTCCATCACCACATCCTGCGCGTCCCAGAACACGCCGGAGAATAGCGGCGAGTAGACGCTGCGGCCATCCACCAGCACCAGCAATTTGTTGGCGAACGGGCTGTTGAAGCCGCGCGCGCTGATGGCCCAGTTGCGGGCGTCGACCTGGGCCACCTGCAGATTGGGCGCCAGTTGCAGTGCTTCCGGCAGCGACTGCGCGCCGCTGCGGCGGATGTCGCTGGCGCTGATGATGTAGATGGCGGCGGCCGTGCTGCTCAACCTTTCCTGCTGGCGCGACACGGAGGTGACGATCACGTCGCTCAACTGTTCCAGCGACATATCAGCGATGGAATCGGTCTCCGCCACGCTGGCGCGCGCCGGCGCTGTGACCAGCATCGTAGCAATCACCAATCCCCAGGAATAACTGGCGGTTCTGGCCATAAAGCCCTCGCGTTTTGTCCTGAACAGGCCTGGAACGGCTGTCCCGCCTGATGGATGTGAAAATTATAGCCACATCCGAGACACTTACCTTATGGAATTTAACAGTTTGAACAAGCTTGCAAATTGATATGCATGAAACGCAACAACCGCAGAGATCGCTCAGGCAGCGGCGTCCGGTTCGGCGTACTCCACCCGGTTGCGCCCCAACTCTTTGGCGCGGTACAGCGCCAGGTCGGCGCGGCGCACCAGTTCCAGCCCGGCCGCTGGCTGGGCCGGATCAAAGGCCGCGACGCCAAAGCTGGCAGTCACGGCCAGCGGCCCGTGCGGGCCGAGGTCAAACGGCGCCGTCGCCACAGCCATGCGCATTGCCTCCACCCGTGCGGCGCCGGCGGTCCAGTTCAGATCGGGCAGCAGCACCAGGAATTCCTCGCCGCCGTAGCGGCCCACCAGGTCATACGGCCGCACGCACTCGCCCAGGCGCCGCACCAGATCGCGCAGCACCGCGTCGCCGGCCAGGTGGCCATAGGTATCGTTGATGCGCTTGAAGTGGTCCAGATCGAGCAGACACAGCAGGAAACCGCTGCCGCCGCGCTGCGCCTTGAGGATGGCCTGCTCCATCATTTCCAGCATCGCCACCCGGTTCCAGGCCTTGGTCAGGCCGTCGCGCAGCGCCCGCTCGCGCAGGGCTTCCTGCGACAGTTCCAGCTCGCGCGTGCGCGCCTCCAGTTCGCGGGTGCGGTCGCGCACCAGGTTTTCCATCTGCGCATTGCGCAAGTGCAGCCCGCGCACCCGATAGCGGTACAGCAGCAGCAAGGCCAGCGCGGCCAGCACGCCGCACAGCAGCAGGAACCAGCGGCTCAGCCACCACGGCGGCAAAATCGTAAAGCGCAGCTCGCGCAGCGCCGACTCGCTTTGGGTATCCAGATTCAGCACCGCGTATTGCAGGCGATATGCGCCCGGCGGCAGCGCCGCGTAGCGCAGCTGCGGGATGGTGGTGGTGGTCCACTCCTGCTCCAGGCCGGCCAGCCGGTAGCGGAAACGCAAGGCGCTGCGGTGCTGGTAACTGAGACTGGCCATCTGCAACTGCAGCGCGCCGGACGACCAGGGCAATTCATCGCCGTCGCGCAGGTGCAGCGGCTTGCCGTCGCGTTCAACTGTTTCCACGATGGCGGACAGCGGGTATGGCGCGAACAAGCGTTCTGGCCGCGTCACGCGCGAGGCGCCGTTGGTGCTGGTCAGCCATAGCGAGCCGTCGGCTTCCTCGTACAGCGGACGCGGATTCAGGTCATTCCACACCAGCCCGTCGCTGCTGTCGAACTGGCGCCACTGCTGGCGGTTCCACACCACCAGGCCGACGTCGGTGCTGACCCACAGCCAGCCATGACGGTCCTCGTGCAGCGCCACCACCATCTTGTCGCGCAGCAACGGCGATGGCTGGCGGCGCTTGACCAGGTTCGTGCCCTCCACCTGCGCGTGCCACACGTCGGCGCCCTGGCTCAGCCAGACGCCGCCCTGTTTTGCGCACGTCATCACTTCCAGATCGGATTCCTGCGCGCCGCGCGCCGCATAACTGGTCCATTGCCCATCGCGCAGCCGCCACAGGCGGGCGGCGGTCAGGAACCAGAGGGTGTCATCCTCGGCCTGGCAGCTGCGGCGCGTGGTCTCGCGCAGCAGTTCGCTGTCGGCTGCCAGCCCGGAGGCGAGATGCGGGGCGCCAGCGGCGCCGGTATCGTCGATGACATACAGGCCTTCCACCGTGCTGATCCACAGCCTTCCCTGGCGATCGGCCAGCAGGTTGAAAATCATCGGCAAGGCGGCAATCTGGGTGACGCTGCCGCGGCGATCCTCGCGCATCAACGAGCCGACGTAGCTGCTGGTCCACAACTGGCCATGGCGGTCCAGCACCATGCTGTTCCACTGCTCGGCCCGATAGCCGGGCAGCGGCAGCGCGCGCGTGGCTTGCGGCGTGGGCAGCATGACCAGCCCCGAGCGCGTACCGATGCGCAGGCGGCCGGCATCGTCGCGCAGGAAGGCAAACACCTTGTCATCGGGCAGGCCCTGGGCCGTGCCCCAGTTTTCCCAGTTGTCGTAACCCATCCAGCGCACCAGGCCATGGCCGCCAGTGCCCAGCCACAGGCCCTGGTCGCGGTCGACCAGCATGGTCAGCACGCCGCTGCCGATCTTCAGGCCATTGCCGGCGCCGTACAATTCCCAGCGGCCGCCGCGCCAGCGCGCCAGGCCCTGATCGACGCTGACCAGTACGCGGTGATCGGCGTCTTCCAGCATGGTGTATTCCATGGCGGCTTTGCGCATGACGTCGCCCGGCGGGGTGCGGTCGATGAAGCGGCGGCTGCCCGGCTCCAGCACGATCACGTGGCGCAAGCCGCGCACCCACAGTGTGCCGTCGGCGGCGCGCAGGAACGTGCGCCATCGGTCGGCCGGCACGCCATCGGCGGCGGTCAGCACCGTCAGGCCGCGTGCGTCGCGCACGCACAGCATGGCGCCGCAGCCGATCCACAGGCTGCCGTCGGCATCAGGCATGAAGCTTTCGATATCGTGCAGTGCGGGCGTGGCCACCGGCTGCCCTTCGGGAAACAATGGCCGCGGCACGAACTCGCCGTTCTGCTCGACCACCTGATACAGCTCCTTGCCGCTTTGAATAAGGATGCTGCCGTCCGGCCCGTTTGCCAGCGATCGGTTAGAGTCGGCCCACATGCCCTCGCCTTTGAAGAGCACCGGCCGGAAGCGGCCCTCGGCGCCCACGTACAGTTGCTCACGGGTGCCGACCCACAGCCGCTGGCGGCGATCCACCAGCAAGGCCATCATCCCCACATCACGCAGACCCTGTTCCTGCCCGTAGCGGCGGAACTCGGCGCCGTTGTAGCGGAACAGGCCGTTCTCGGTAGCGACCCACAGGTAGCCGGTGGCGTCCTGTGCCAGCGCGCGCACCGAAAGATTGCCCAGCCCGTCGCGCTGGGTGAGGTATTCAACCGGCAGCTGTTGCGCGGAGACGCCGGCCGGCGTCATCCACATCAGCAGCGCCGCCAGCGCGGCAGAGACTAAGAGTTTGCTCAACATCTCGCTCCCATGCCCCGGGCGGCATGTTATGAGGACTCGGTCTAGCGGCGACGGCGCGCCGCCACGGTCAGGCCCAGCATGGCAGCCAGACCCGTCAGCAGCATAGCATAGCCGTCCGGCTCCGGAACCGCGCTGATGGTGACGTTGTCGAGGAAGGCGCCGCGGTTGTCGCCGCCGCGGTTCTGGAAGCTGAACTGGTACACCGCCGACACGGTCGGCTTGAAGTCGATGGTGTAGGTGGTCAGCGCGTCAGCCTGATGCATGACATAGGTGTGGTGCACATTGCCAAAGCTGACATCGACGGTATCGTTGCCCCAGTTGCGCTGGTTGCCGGCCAGGCCAAAGCTGAGGGTGTAGTCCAGACCGGCGGTCAGGCTGATGCTGTTGCTCAGCAGGCCAGCCTTCATGGTCGAACCATCGAGGTCGACATAGTGGCCATTGCCCGGCAACTCATTGTGCACAAAACCTTGGCCGTCCAGGTCGACGGTGCCGTTGCTGACGGTCCAGCCGTGCACGAACTGGGTAGCGTTGTTGGTGGTGCGGTCAGCGTCGAAATTGTCGCTGAACACGGTCACGGCCGCCTGCGACGACGCTGCCATCGCCGCCAGCACGACAGCGCTGGAAAATTTACGCAAAAACATGTATTCCCCTTTTCGAAATTAATATATGACAACTACAGTTTCACTTTAACAAGAAAATGACGACGTGGCGACCTGATTTTCAAGTCAGGATTTCCCTACAGATAATCGCGATCACGCCCTATCGGCAAGCGGCGGCGCCAGCGATAGACTGGCCGGGAGCTCAGCACATCGTCCTGCATGGAGGCAAAATGACACGTCCTTTTGATATCAAAACCCGCTTCGCCCTGCTGCTGGCCGCGTTTGCCGCCGGTTTCGTCCTGTATGGCGCGTGGTCCGTGAAGGTGTTGAGCGATGTCCGCGTCAACGGCCCCATCTATGAGCGCATCATCGAAAGCAAGGATCTGGTGGCCGACGTCCTGCCGCCGCCTGAATACATCATCGAATCCTACCTGGTGGTGCACGAGCTGCTGACCAGCGATAACCCGGCCGAACAGCAACAACTGCTGTCCCGCCTGCAGGTGCTGAAACAGGAGTTTGAAACCCGTCACCGATACTGGCAGGGCCGCCAGCTGGAGCCGGAGTTGCAGCAAGCGCTGTTGCAGCAGTCTGCCACCGCCGCGCGCGCCTTCTACGCGATGGCCGCCAGCGACTTTGTGCCGGCGATCCAGCGCCAGGATCACGCTGCCGCCGCCGCGGCCGCGCGAGGCCTGCGCACGCATTATCAGCAGCACCGGCAAGCCATCGACCGCGTGGTGCAGCTGGCCAACGCGCGTTCCGTCAAGGATGAAGCCAGCGCCGCCGAGCAACTGCTGGCATCGGGCTGGCAGATGCTGGCGATTTTCCTGCTGGCGCTGCTGTTGAGCGTGGTGGTTGCCGTGAAAATCCTGCGCACGCTGTTCCGCCAGCTGGGCGGCGAACCGGCCACGGCGGCCGCGCTGGCAGGACGTATCGCGGCCGGCAACCTGGCGGTCGGCATCCGTCTGCGGCCGGATGACAACAGCAGCCTGCTGCACGCCATGCAGGGCATGCGCAACGACCTGATACGGATTGTCTCGCGCACCCGCGACGCCACCGAAGCCATTTCCAGCGCCTCGGCGCAGATCGCCGTTGGCCATCAGGACCTGGCCGGCCGCACTTCCATCCAGGCCGGCTCGCTGGAACAGACCACCGCCACCATGCGCGAACTGACCGCTACGGTGGCGCAAAACGCCGACCGCGCCCAGCAGGCGCATGAATTGGCGGACAGCGCCGCCGCCACCGCGCAGCGCGGCGGCCAGGTGATGCAGCAGATGACGCAGACCATGGCCGCCATCGACAGCACCGCGCACCGGATCGAGGACATCATTGCCGTGATTGACGGCATTGCCTTCCAGACCAACATCCTGGCGCTGAACGCCGCCGTGGAAGCGGCCCGCGCCGGCGAGCAAGGCCGCGGCTTCGCGGTGGTGGCGTCCGAAGTGCGCAACCTGGCCCAGCGCTCGGCCGGCGCCGCGCGCGAGATCAAGGCCTTGATTGGCGACTCGCTGCTGCAGGTGAATGCCGGCAATCAGCTGGTCGAGCAGGCCGGCGCCACCATGCAGGACGTGGTGCACGGGATCGAGCAAGTGGCGGAAATCACCGGCGAGATCACCCGCGCCAGCTACACGCAGAGCAGCGACATCACCGAAATGCACCAGGCGCTGCGCAAAATGGACGCCGACACCCAGCAAAACGCCACCTTGGTCGAGCAAACCGCGGCGGCGGCCGAGTCGATGCGCACTCAGGCGGCGCAGCTGGTGGAGGTGGTCAGCATCTTCAAGCTGCATGACGTGCCCGCGCTGCCGCGCCTGCAGATCAGCGCCTGAAGTGACACACGAAGTGACTTAAGGCCTTGATTTCGCTATAATTCCCGCCTTCACACGTAAGGAATTGAGCCATGTCTCTGCTAGCCCACCAGCTTGAACTGCTGTCGCCCGCCAAAACCGCTGAAATCGGCCGCGAGGCGATTTTGCACGGCGCCGACGCCGTCTATATCGGCGGGCCGGCCTTTGGCGCGCGCCACAACGCCAGCAATTCGATCGAGGAAATCTCCAGCCTGGTGGAATTTGCGCACCGTTATCGTTCGCGCATCTTTGTCACGCTGAACACGATTTTGCACGACGCCGAGCTGGACGCCGCCCGCAAGCAGATCTGGCAGCTGTATGAGGCTGGCGTGGACGCCCTGATCGTGCAGGACATGGGCCTGCTGGAGATGGACTTGCCGCCGATCCAGCTGCACGCCAGTACCCAGTGCGACATCCGCACCGTGGAAAAGGCCAAATTCCTGGGCGACGTCGGCTTCTCGCAGCTGGTGCTGGCGCGCGAGCTGACCATAGAGCAGATCAAGAAAATCCACGCTGAAGTCGACACCCCGCTGGAATACTTCATCCACGGCGCGCTGTGCGTGGCGTACTCAGGCCAGTGCTACATCTCGCACGCCGACACCGGCCGCAGCGCCAACCGCGGCGACTGCTCGCAGGCCTGCCGCCTGCCGTACACGCTGAGCGACAGCAAGGGCCGCGTGGTGGCCTATGAAAAACACCTGCTGTCGATGAAGGACAACGACCAGAGCCGCAATCTGGAGGCGCTGGTCGACGCCGGCATCCGCTCGTTCAAGATCGAGGGCCGCTACAAGGACATGGGCTACGTGAAAAACATCACGGCCCATTACCGCCTGCTGCTGGATGAGATCATGGAGCGCCGCACGGAATTCACGCGCGCCGCCAGCGGCCGCACCAACATCCTGTTCACCCCGGACGTGGACAAGACCTTCCACCGCGGCCACACCGATTATTTCGCCAATGGCCGCCTGGACAATATCGGCGCCTTCGACAGCCCGAAATACGTCGGCGTCGAACTGGGCACCGTAATCCGCGTCGGCACCGACCATATCGACCTGAACACCAACGCCGCCATGGCGAATGGCGACGGCCTGAATTATCTGCACAAGCGCGAAACCTTCGGCATTCAGGCCAACACGGTGAAAAAGCTGGGCGAGGATGAAGAAGGCCAGCAATGGCGCGTCTTCCCGAACGAGCAGATCAGCGCCCTGCCCGGCCTCAAGGTCGGCATGACCATCATGCGCAACCGCGACCACCACTGGGAAGGCGCGCTGAACAAGAAGTCGTCCGAGCGCAAGGTCGGCCTGCATCTGACGCTGAGCGAGCACCAGGGCGGGCTGCGCCTCTCGCTGTGCGACGAGGACGGCATTCTGAGCGACACCGATGCCGCCATTGCCTACCAGCCGGCCCAGCAAGCCGAGCAGGCGGAAGCCGGCCTGCGCGCCAGCCTTGCCAAGCTGGGCAATACCATGTTTGCGGCCGATAGCGTGACGCTGCAACTGTCCAAGCCGTGGTTTGTCCCGTCCGCCGCCATCAACGCCCTGCGCCGCGATGCCATCGAAAAGCACGAAGCCGCCCGCCTGGCCGCCTGGGATCGCCCGCAACGCAAGGCTCCTGCCGAGCCGCCGGCGGTTTTCCCGGACACCCAGCTCAGCTATCTGGCCAATGTCTATAATGAAAAGGCGCGCGCCTTCTATCACAAGCACGGCGTGCAGCTGATCGCCGCCGCTTACGAGGCGCACCAGGAAGCCGGCGAAGTGCCGCTGATGATCACCAAGCACTGCCTGCGCTTCTCGTTCAATCTGTGCCCGAAACAGGCCAAGGGCGTGCAAGGCGTCCAGGGCCAGGTGCGGGCCGAGCCGATGACGCTGGTCAGCGGCGAGGAAACCTACACCCTGCGCTTCGATTGCAAGCCCTGCGAGATGCACGTGGTCGGCGCCATGAAGCCGGGCATTCTGAAATCGCCGCCGCCGTCGAATATTCCCTACAGCCCGATCACCTTCCACCGCCAGCGCCCGCGCGCTTGAACGGTTTTCATGCGCCCGGCCTCGCGCCGGGCCTGCCATCGATATACCTCTAAAGATGTGTTGCCCGGTTGACCAACTGGCTTGACATGCAACACTCCGCAAGCTATCTTCACGCATATTGCCTTATGGCAATTTCGCAGCATTCGTCTGCTTGCAGCAGTTGTGCGCTGTGAAAACTTTTTCTGTAGCAAAATGCGCGGCGCCGCGGTGATGCACCGTCGGCAACCTTTTCATTCCAGCCAAAAGCCAAGGGGATAGCATGAAGAATTTTCCATCTCGACAGAGGTCAATGGAAACGTTTCACCGATTAACCGTCACAGGGGTGCCGCTCGCCCTGAGCCTGGTGCTGGCCGCTTGCGGCGGCGGTGGTAGCGAGAATACGCCGGCGCCGCCGCAACGCGCCGCCAGCGCCATGAAGATGATGGGCGCCATGGCGGGCTCGTCGGCAGAACCGGAGGTCGCATTGACGCCAGTCGCGGCCACCTCCAGCGGTTCCGAACGCGGCGATCTGTCGGCCGCTGCCGCCATCGACCACAACCTGGCCACGCGCTGGGGCAGCCTGTTCAGCGATGACCAGTACCTGACGCTGGACTACGGCGTTTCCAAGCCGATCAACCGCGTCCACATCGAGTGGGAAAACGCGCACGCCACCCAATACCTGCTGCAGGTGTCGGACGACAACGCGACCTGGACCACCATCAAAACAGTGGACAACAGCCAGGGCGGCATCGAGGACTGGACCGGCCTGGGCGCGCAGGGCCGTTACTTGCGCATGAAGGGCGTCAAGCGCTCGACCAACTACGGCTATTCGATCTTCGAGATCCAGGCCTATTCGGGCGGCAGCGCCGCCACACCGACCGATCCGACCACGCCGACGCCGGACCCGACCCCGGTCGATACCACCAAGCCGGGCGTGCTGCTGAAGCCAGTCGCCGCCACCTCGTCGCTGGTGGAGAATCCTGCCAACTCGGCCGCCAACGCCATCGACGGCAAGACCAGCACCCGCTGGGCCAGCACGTTTGACGACGGCGCCTGGATCCAGTTCGACTTTGGCGTGAAGACCCAGGTCGGCTACATGAAACTGCTGTGGGAAAACGCCTACGGCAAGCAATACAACCTGCTGGTGTCGGACGACGGCCAGAACTTTACGCAGATCCGCACCGTGACCAACGGCCAGGGTGGCACCGAGGAGTTCTACAACCTTGGCGTGAACGCCCGCTACATCCGCCTGCAAGGCGTGGCGCGCGCGACGCAGTATGGCTATTCGCTGTTTGAGGTGGAATTCAAGACGCCGGGCAGCGACAACACGCTGGGTAGCACCACCACCTCGGCCTTCAAGTTCCCGGCCAGCGGCACGGGCTGGGCGCCCTTGCCTGCCGCCGCCGAGCCGATCGAGTCGCTGCAGTTCACGCTGGCCGACGGCACGCTGGTCACCCGCTTTGGCGCGCGCGGCCTGGCGCGCCACGGCCGCGAACGTGGCGAGGAATGGAATGAAATCGGCTACGGTCCTAACGAAACGGTGGACCCGGTCACCGGCCTGCCGGTCGATAAGGGCCCGGGCAACTACCTGACCTTTGTGCCGCAGTACTTCAAGAACCGCACCTGGGGTGTGGAGATCATCGATAACAGCAAGGTGGCCGGCGTGACCAAGCCGCAGCTGATCGTCAACCAGTACACCACGGTCGATTTCCTGAATGGCGGCGTGGCCTTCTTCCGCGCCATCGACCGGCCGGGCGTCACCGGCTACGGCTGGATGGCGCCGGGCCAGCTGGTGGACGACAGCGTCAAGGTCTGCAAACCGATCGCCTACCCGGCCAACAACAAGCTGGCCAGCGCCAACGGCATCAACAGCGCCTGCACCTTGCTGGTCAAGGATTATCCAGGCATGACGGCGCTCGATGCCAACGGTTTCCCGATCGCCGGCAAGGCGATCAACGCGCGTCCGCTGGTACAGGGCGATGTGATCGAAGTGTCGCCATCGATGTTCTCGACCACCGAGTCGATGCAGTCCAAGGGCGACAATGGCGGCATCCGTTACTACTCGTATGAGTGGGTGTACGTGGTGGGCCAGGGCCTGAAGCCATGGTATGGCGTGCAGCCGCGCCTGAACTCCGTGCCGCTGCCGGCCGAGACGCTGTCCGGCGGCATCGGTTCGGTGGGCTACAACTACTCGGACAATGCGCTGTTCATGTTCCAGCAGCCGCATACCAACATCGGCATGCAGAATATGCAGCGCTTTGTCGAGGGCCGCCGCCTGTTCCACACCAACTTCACCACCGGCGACCATAACGAACCGGGTAATGACCGTTACGATGCCGCAGTCGGTCTGCAGGGGCCGCACTTCAATCAATCGTCGTGCTTCGCCTGCCACGTGAACAATGGCCGCAGTGTGGCACCGACAGCATTGAATCAGCAGCTCGATTCGATGTCGGTGCGGGTGGCCACCACCAATGCCGCCGGCCAGCAGCTGCCGCATCCGGTGTATGGCACCACGGTGCAGATGAATGCGGTGTCCGCCACTGGCGCGCCGCAGAACTGGGGCACCGGCGTGCGTGTCGGCGGCTTTGAGACCACCAGCAAGAAGCTGGCTGACGGCACCACCGTCGAACTGCGCAAGCCCAAGCTGGCGTTTGAAGGTCCGGTGCCGGATACGGTATCGCTGCGCGCGGCCCAGCCTATCATTGGCGCCGGCCTGCTGGAAGCGGTGGCGGAGGCCGACATCCTGGCGCGCGCCACCGGCACGCCGGACGTCGATGGCGTGAAAGGCGTGGCCAACTACGTGTTCGATCCGGAGAGCGGCGCGGTGCGGCTGGGCCGCTTCGGCTGGAAGGCGTCGAAAGCGACCCTGCGCCAGCAGGCCGCATCGGCCCTGCTGCAGGATATGGCGGTGACGTCGCCGGTGTATCGCAACCGTTCGTGCAATACCGATCCTGCCGGTTGCGCTTCGGCCGCCGCGCAAAAAGGCATTACCGAGGCGGACCTGCAGTCGCTGTCGCGCTATCTGGCACTGGTGGCCGTGCCGGCGCAACGCAGCCTGGCCAGCGGCTTCCCGAAAGGCGTGGCGCCGATCGATGAGCTGAACGTGGATCCGGCCAAGGTGGCTGCGGGCGCCAAGGTGTTCACCGGCATGCGCTGCGCGGCTTGCCACACGGCGGAAATGAAGACCGGTAACGGCCACCTGTTTGCTGAACTGCGCAACCAGACCATCCGTCCGTACTCCGACCTGCTGCTGCACGATATGGGCACCGGGCTGGCCGACAAGTTTGCCGAAGGCCAGGCCAAGGGCAATATGTGGCGTACCGCGCCCCTGTGGGGCATCGGCTACACCGAGAAGGTGATGGGCAATGCCGCCAAGGTGGGCTACCTGCACGATGGCCGTGCGCGTAATCTGACCGAAGCCATCATGTGGCACGATGGCGAGGCGGCGAAATCGCGTCAGCGTTTCGAGGCGTTGTCGAAGACCGATCGTGAGGCTTTACTGGCCTTCCTCAAGTCGCTGTAAATGCAAAGCGGGCCTTCAGATTTGAAGGCCCGTTTTTTTTACTTCTTCATCTCGTCTTTTTTCATTTCGTCTTTTTTCATCTCATCCTTCTTCATCGCGTCCTTCTTGATTTCGTCTTTCTTCTTGGCCGGCTTCTTCATGGCGTCCTTGCTCATTTCATCCTTGCTCATCTCGTCCTTTTTCATGCTGTCCTGCGCGTAGACGGTGCTGGTCATCGACAGGAAAGCGGCGATCAGTGCGATAGTAATTTTCTTCATGATGGTTCCTTGGTAAATTGAAAATGAGGTTCAGCTGCCGCCGAACCAGTTATACCCCTGGTCTTCCCAGTAGCCGCCAGAGTAGGTATTGGTGACAAAAACGGCTTGTACGTGCTTGGGATTCTTGTAGCCGAGCTTAGTCGGCATGCGCAGCTTCATCGGGAAGCCGTAACGCGGCGGCAAAGGCTGGCCGTCATATGTGAGCGCCATGATGGTCTGCGGATGCAGCGCGGTGGCCATGTCGATGCTGGTGAAGTAATCATCCGCGCATTTGAAGCCGACGTACCTGGCGCTCAGGTCCGCGCCGACACGACGCAGGAAGTGCGCAAACGGCACACCGCCCCACTGCCCGATCGCGCTCCAGCCCTCCACGCAGATGTGGCGCGTGATCTGCGATTGCTGCGGCATGGCGCGCAGCTGCGCCAGGGTCCAGGGCGCGCGGTTTGCAATCAGGCCACTCAGCTCCAGCCGCCAGCTCTCGCCATCCACCACGCGGACTTCTTCCTCTTCATAGTAAGCGTTGAACGGGAAAGGCCTCGTGATCATGCTGGCCGGATAAGTCGGCGCCAGCCGCGTTGGATCGAACAGCATGGCCTGGGCGCGGTCGTTCAGGCGGGAGATGGCGCTCAATGCCTGCTCGATGCTGTCCGGGTCACTGCTGGAACAGCCGGTCAGCAGACTAAGGCCGCCCAGGGTCAGGCTGCGCTGCAGGAAGGCGCGGCGCGAAGGCTGGGCAACACGGGCGATGGCATCCTTGAGCATCAAATCGCCATCGTTGGGCAAGATCATTTTCATTTCTGTTTTCCGGTTAACATGGCCAGCAGTGTGCGTGGCACCAGCGCCACCATCACCACGTGCACAAGAATGAAGGCGCACAGCCCCGCCATGGCAAAGAAGTGCACGTAACGCGCGCCTTCATAGCCGCCCAACAGTTCACGCAGCAAGGGAAACTGCACCGACTTCCACAGCACCAGCCCGGACAACACCAGCAGCACGCTGTCGAGCATGACGAACAGGTAGGCCATGCGCTGCACGCTGTTGTAATGACGCGGGTCGGCATGCGACAGCCGGCCGCGCAGCGCGGCGCCGATATCCGCCCATAGCTGGCGCGGCGCAATGGGCAGGAACTGACGGCGCAAGCGGCCGGACAGCAGATTCACCACCAGGTAGAACAGCCCATTTGCCGTCAGGACCCACATCGCCGCGAAATGCCATTGCAGGGCGCCGCCGAGCCAACCGCCCAGCGTGATATCGCGCGGGATGGTAAAGCCGAGGAAGCCGGTGGCGTTGTAGATGCGCCAGCCGCTGGCGATCAGCAGCAGCACGGCCATGGCGTTGAGCCAATGCGTGCAGCGCAGCCAGAACGCATGGACCGGTTTTGACTTGTCGGCGCGAGTCGTCATATCATGCTCACGCGAGTTTGAGCGTTTCATTGCGTGTTACCTGTTGTGTGGACAGTGACAGGTAATTCGCTGCAACTGGAAACAAGGTTACAGCGGTAGACAAAATTTTTTTAGATTGTTACCAAAGGCGCCAATGGAACGAATAACAAAGCAGAACCCGCTGCGCCACACCGAATTGCGCTTGCATGCTTTATTCCTGCAGGGACTGGACGGCGATGCCCAGGCCTATCGCGGCTTCCTGCAGGCCACCACGCCGTATTTGCGTGCCTTCCTGCGCCGTCGCCTCGGCACGTGGCCGGACCAGGTGGAGGATCTGGTGCAGGAATCGCTGCTGGCGATCCATAACCAGCGGCTCAGCTACGACAGCGGCTTGCCGGTAACCGCGTGGATTTACGCCATCGCCCGCTACAAGTTGATCGACTGGCTGCGGCGCCATGCGCGCCAGGACAGCCTGCACCAGCCGCTCGACGACGAGGACGGGTTGTTCGCCAGCGCCGACCATGAAGCCGGCGACGCGCAACGGGACGTGATGAAATTATTGGCCACGCTGCCGGACAAGCAACGCGACGCCATCGTGTACACCAAGCTCGATGGCCTGTCGGTACGCGAAGCGGCACAAAAACTGGATATGTCCGAGGCGGCGGTCAAAGTCTCGGTGCATCGGGGCTTGAAAACCTTGGCCGCGACTTTGCGGGAAACAAAATGAAAACAGATGATTTGATCGATATGCTGTCCAGCGGCCCGGATGCCCGGCCGCGCGCCACTCCCGCCCTGCTGCTGCCTTTGCTGGCCGGCGTGCTGGCCAGCGGCGCGCTCATGCTGGTGCTGCTGGGCGTGCGCCGCAATCTGCTGGAAGAACTGAGCTGGCCCGCCTTCTGGAGCAAGCTGGTATTTTCACTGGTCCTGACGGCGGCTGGCTGGCTGGCGGCCAAGCGCCTGTCGGCGCCGGGGGCACGCACCGCGGCCCTGCCGTTCTACCTGAGCGGCCCGGTGCTGGCGATCTGGCTGGCCGGCGCGTTCGCCTTGATGAATGCCACGCCGGACGGCCGGGCAGACCTGTTCTGGGGCAGCACCTGGCGCTATTGCCCATTGCTGATTGCCCTGCTTTCGCTGCCGCTGCTGGCCGCCACGCTGAGCGTGATGCGCAAGCGGGCGCCAACCCGCCTGCGCATCGCCGGTGCGGCGGCCGGCTTCGCAGCCGGTGCCGCAGCGGCCTGCATCTACTGCTTGCACTGCCCGGAGCTAAGCATCGTCTTCGTCGGTTTCTGGTACCTGATCGGCATGCTCATTCCGACTGCGCTGGGTGCTGCAATCGGCCCGCGCGTACTCGCCTGGTAGTGCCGCCACCGATCAGCACCAACCCCGCCAGCAGCATCACCACGCTGGACGGTTCCGGCACCGCGCTTTGCACGGTGAAGTCGTCCATCACGAACCAGCCGTCGTCGCGCGAGATATTGAGCCGTGCGACGTTGGCGAAGTTGGCCGACACCCACTGGTAGCCCGAGCCGATGCTGATGTTGCCGGTGCTGCCGATCACATGGTCGGCGGCATCGTAGGCGGTGATGTTGATCCAGCTGGCCACCGCGCCGTTGGTATTCGGCGCGGCAAACCACGCGCCGCTGAAGTTGAAGGCGGTGGCGCTGCTGACGCTGAGATTATCGACGCCATAGCCATTGGTGACGTAAGACATGCCGGAATGCGCGCCGTTGTCATAGCCTTCCACGGCGGTGTCGCCGTAGTACCAGTCTTCCGCCCAGGTCAGGCCAGCGTAAGAACTTGCCAACGCGGCCAGGTCGCCGTCCGCATGCAGATCTTCAAAGTCCACGGTCGCGGATTGTGCCTGGGTTGCCAGCAGCAGGCCGGCGCCGGCGAATAAACCGATCAAGAATTTTTTCATGCTTTTTCCTTTTTAATTGCACGCATCGCCAGTGACGACAGGGATGGCCGAACCGCTGACCGTCATGCCGAATTCAACCGTATTGCCCGGGTAAATGTCGTGGTTCCATGACTGATTGGGCGTGGCTGTATAGGTCGGGCTGCTGCCTGTAACGGCGGCGTTCCAGTACCCTTGCACCACTGAGTTGTCTGTATAGGTCCAGGTGACCGACCAGCCGCTGATGACTGTATTGCGATTGTTGGTAATCCGTACTGCCGCGTTATAGCCGCCGTTCCAGGACGCCGTCACCACGTAGCTGCATTGGTTCACAGGCTGCGGATTGGTCGGCGGGCCGGCGGTGACCGGGGTGACCGCCACCTCGCCATCAGCCGCCACGCTGCCATAGGCAATGCCACGGCCGGCGGTGCTCATGTACACCCGGCCGAAGACATTCAAGTCGCCATTGATCATGTGCGCGTTGCCGCTGCCGCCGTACTGGTGGGCGTCATCGTTGACGCGCACCCAGGTGGCGCCGGCATCGGTCGAGCGCAACACACCGCGCGTGCCGCCCACGGTGCCCAGCAGGTAAAGGGTCGGATACGCCGCCTCCGGTCCAGCCTTGCCGAAGCCGATGCCGCTGCACTGGTTCACACTGGCGATCTTGTTGAAGGTGGCGCCGGAATCGGTGGAGCGGGTCAGACCGCCGCCGTTCAGGCACACCCACAGATCGCCTTCCCGCCCCGGCGCCAGGCGAATGATGTTCGAACCGCCGCTGCCAGGATTGCCGGCTGCCGCGAAGCTGGCGCCGCCGTCCGTGCTGGCCAGCAGGCTGCCGCCGTCATAGGCGTAGAACTTGTTGGGATTGACCGGGTCCGCCACCGGGCGCGCATTGTTCGCGCCCAGGCCGGCAATCGCGGTCCAGCTGCCGCCAAAGTTGGTGCTGCGGTAGCTGGTGGCCGAGTTGGCGGGGCTATGCAGCAGCACGCCACCGTCCGCCGACAAGGCCAACTGGCCTTGCGAGCCGTTGAACGAAGCCGACTTGTTCCAGCTGGCGCCGCCATTGGTGGAGTAGTACAGCGACGAACCGGCTCGCGCCATGATGCGGGCATCCTGCGGTGCGATCGCCAGGCCGCTGGTGGTGCCCATCTGCGGAGTATGCTGGACGCCGTACTGCGCCGGGTCCGCGTTCATGAAGCCGTCAAAGTCGCCAATGGTCGAGACCAGCGGGCCGTCCGGCGCAGTCTCAAAGTTGAACGGCACGGTTTCCTCCAGACCGGCCACGTCAAAGTTCCAGGTGGCGGTTGGCGCATCGATATCGGTGGTTTTAAACAGGCCGTTGCCCGAGCCGACCCATACTTTTTTCGTATCGAAAGGATCAAACTCGATCGAGCCGGCCCAGTGGATGGATTGGCCGTTGCTGATCCAGTTGGCGCCGCCGTTATCGAGCGCGAAGCCGCGCGCCACCACGTCAGTCCAGGTACGGCCGGCGTCAAGCGAAGTCAGAATGCGGTCGCCGTAAGCGCTGCTGCCCTGCGGCATCCAGGTGTTGATGGTGGACGTCACCAGGTGCTTGGGATTGGCCGGGTCCACGCTGATGCCACCAAACGGACGCGCCAGGCCGGCCGGGGTGATGTTCACCCAGTTGCCGCCGACCGCGTTGTATTCCCAGATCTGGCCATTGTCCATCGGCTCGCCGTCGCCCGGATGCGGACCGGCGCCGTTGGCGTAAGTGACATACAGCTTGCCCTTGGACGAAATGGCCGCGCGCTGCGGCATCAGGCTGCCGGTCGGGCCGCCTTTCACGGCGGTGAAGGTGGCGCCGCCATCGGCGCTGAAGTACAGATTGGGCGCCGTCGATGCGAAACGCGACACGCCCACGAACAGCCGCCTTGCCACGCCGCCGCTCACACTGGAGGGATCCGGCAGCACGAAGCTGATGCCGTTGTCGTTCGGCGTGGTGGTGACATCCAGCGCGGCCAGGCGTTTCCACGTCGCGCCGGAATCGACGCTCTTGAACAGGCCATTGCGGCGCGTGCCCACGTACAGCACATTGCTGGAGCCGGGATCGATCTGCAGCTTTTCGCCATTCTGGCGGCCCATGCCATTGCCGTGCGCCTTGAACTGCGAACTCACATCCGTCACGGTGAACGTTTTGCCGTAATCGCTGGAGTGCAGGATGGCAGTCTTGCCGTTGCTGAAGTAGCTGGTGCCGGCCAACATGTAGATATTGGCGGCGTTGCGCGGGTCCACCGCCAGCGACTCAATCCCGAGCAGGCCGATGTCCGCCTCGCCGATCCAGTCATTCAGCGCGATCCAGCGGGCCGCGTTCTCGTCCCAGCGGTATGCGCCGCCGACATCGGTGCGCGCGTAGACCACGCCGCGTTCGGATTTGGCAGGGATGATGCCAGATACGTAGCCGCCTCCCCCGATGGCCACTGAATCCCAGTGGTAGTTCTCCGCCGTACAGGCGAGCGGCATCGACAGCGCTGCCATGAGCAGCGCCAGGCTGTGTTTTACCTTCATTTTCTGTCTCCGTCGTTTTATAGTTATCACGTATTGACACGTGTGAAATCATTCTGCGACTGGTTTCATGTCGCCGCAATTATGAAATCCACCAACCCGGGGAACGAAATTTTGCAAACCGCCCGATCATAAACATGATTAGATTGCGCCGGCCGTTGACACCTCGCGCGCGAATCCCGATACTAGCCCTGCACTCCTTCCCTGCCGGTTTGCACTCTCCCTCGTCTCTTCGACCGGCAGGGCTTTCTACTTAATCCAGCGGCGTCAGCTCCACATGACGCAGTTCGTAAGGCGTGCCTTCCAGCTGGAAGCCGATCCGTCCCGACGCAGGCGCCACATGCGAGACCCGATTCTGCAACACGCCGTTCAACGTTACTTCCACCACGCCATCCCGGCTGACGATGTCGCATACATTCCATTCGCCCGCCGGTTTTTCACTGTCCGGCGCGGTATGGGCCTTGATGCGGGTCTCCGCGCCAGGTGCACTGGTCAGCGGTTCGGCAAAGCTGCCGGCCGCCATCGGCAGCAGGTCGCCGGCATTGCCGGACTTGGTCTGCACCTGCAGGCTGACCGGCCATACACGGTCGAAGGCGCCGGGGCTGATGTGCAGCAGCACGCCGCCATTGCCTGGCTTGCCGGGCCAGCGCCACTCGACGTGCAGCTTGTAGTTGCGATAGCTCTCGCGCGTCGCCAGGAAGCCGGACGGCTTGCCGGTCGAAGCGATCACGCCATCCGGCAGCAGCTGGAAAGCATCGGCGATGGCGGCGGCCGGCGTGGTTTGCAATTCCCAGCCGCTGAAATCGCGGCCATTAAACAGCACCACGGCACTGGCATTTTGCGCCAGCACGGTTAATATCACGGCACCCAACAACTTGTTCACACTGTCTCCTCTATGAAAAAGATACTGCTTATTTTGATGCTCAGTGCCGCAGGATGGTCTTCGGCCGCAAGCAACGTGATTCCGCTCTGGCCCGAAGGCGTGCCGGGCAAGCGCGATATCGGTCCCGAAAAGGTCGGTGATGGCTACACCTCCAACGTCAGCGAAGCCACGCTGACCATGGTCGGTCCGGCGGTCGACCGCCCCAACGGCACGGCGGTGATCATCTGCCCCGGCGGCGGCTACGTGCGCATGGCCACCGCCCGCGAAGGCGATCAGTATGCGACGTGGCTCAGCACCCTGGGCGTGACCAGCTTTGTGCTGAAGTATCGCATGCAGGAGTATGGACATCCAGCGCCTTTGCAGGACGTGCTGCGCGCGGTGCGCATGCTGCGCTCGCGGGCGGCGGAATTCGGCATCCGTCCGGACCGCATCGGCGTGATGGGCAGCTCGGCTGGCGGCCATCTCGCCGCCAGCGCCGGTACACTGTTCGACAATCCGCTGGGCCGTACCGGCGCTGCGCTGGACAGCGTCAGTGCCCGGCCGGACTTTCTGATGCTGATGTATCCGGTGATTACCATGCAGGACCCGGCCGCGCACGCGGGCTCGCGCACCGCGCTGCTGGGCGCCAGGCCGTCGCAGGAGACCTTGACTCTGATGTCGCTGGAAAAGCAGGTCACGCCGGCGACCCCGCCCACGCTGCTGATCCACACCCAGGCCGATACCGCTGTCCCGGTGGAGAACAGCATCCTGTTCTATCAGGCGCTGACCAGAAACAAGGTGCCGGCGGAGATGTATTTGCTGGAGCATGGCGGCCATGGCATGGGCATGCGCGATGGCCTTGGCACCTCGTCGCTGTGGCCGCGCCGCGCGGAGGAATGGCTGCGCGATCGCGGCCTGCTGACTCAGGCGAAGTGAAACACCTGCTGTAACGGCCACTCGCGTGGCCGGTTGCCGGGCTCCACCTCCATCAAGTCCGCCATGTAGTCCCACCAGCGCTGCATGACGGGCTTGAGCGGCAAGTCCTCGATCGTGTGGTCCGGCCAGAGCTTGAGCACCGCAAACAGCTGCAGCGATTCTTCGTCCAGAAAGATCGAATAGTCAAAGATGCCGGCATCGCGCAGTGCCTTGCCCAACTGCGGCCATAATTCATCATGGCGCCGCTTGTACTCGGCAACCGCGCCGGGCTTCAACTGCATGCGAAAAGCACGGATATCCACGGTTCAGACGATGCCGCTGCTGCTTGCTCCGGCCTTGGCCGGACGCGCTTCCGCCGCCTGGTCGCGATAACCGCTGCTGCGGTAGAACGCCACCGGATCGATGGCGCCGCCGGCACGCAAGCGCGCCATGGCCAGGATCGGGCTGACATCGGTGCGATACGCGTGCTTGAGCGCCTGCGCCGATTGCAGCGCGTCGTTGGTTTCCTGGTGCTGACGCAGGGCCGCACGGTCGACCAGCTGCGCCTGGACAAAGGCACGCTGCACTTCCACCGCGCTGCTCATCAGGCTCTCGATCGGATCGGTGACGTTGTGCGACTGATCCAGCATGTAGGCCGGCTTGAAGGCCGCGCCGTCGCGCTCAGCCGCATCGGCCAGCTCGTTAAAGACCAGGAACAGCTGGAATGGATTGATGCTGCCCGAATCCAGATCGTCATCGCCGTACTTGCTGTCGTTGAAGTGGAAACCACCCAGCTTGCCGAATTGCGCCAGGCGCGCCACGATCATCTCGATATTCGTGTTCGGCGCATGGTGGCCAAGGTCAACCAGGCAGCGCGCCTTCTCGCCCAGCGTCTGCGCGCAGGCAAAGCTGGTGCCCCAGTCAGCGATGGTGGTGGCGTAGAAGGCCGGCTCAAACAGTTTATGCTCGATGAACATCAGCCAATCCGCCGGCAAGGCCGCGTAAATCTCGCGCATGCTGGCCAGGTAGCGCTCCAGCGCACCGCGCAGATTGTGCTGGCCGGGGAAGTTGGCGCCATCGCCCACCCACACCGTCAGCGCCCTGGAGCCGAGCGCCCGGCCCAATTCGATGCATCCGATATTGTGCGCCACCGCCTGCGCGCGGGTGGCGGCGCTGATGGCGGTCAGGCTGCCGTATTTGTAGGTGTGCTCCTGCCCTGCCTGATCCTGGAAGGTGTTGGAGTTGACCGCGTCAAAATACAAGCCATGGCTTTCGGCCTGCTGGCGCAGCGCCTTGGGATCGGCGGTTTTATCCCACGGGAAGTGCAGCGACACGCCCGGCGTGGCGCGTGTCAGCTGATGAATGACCGCGCAATCGTCCAGCTTTTCAAACACATTGCGCGGTTCGCCGCGCCCCGGGAAGCGCGCAAAGCGCGTGCCGCCGGTGCCGACACCCCAGCTGGGCAAGGCCACCGCAAAGCTTTGCGCGGCGGTGGTCAGCTTTTCGATATCGACGCCGCGCCGGGCCAGCATGCCGCCCAGCGCTTCGTAGTCCGCATTCAGTCCGGCGCGCAGTTGAGCGTTATGCTCGGCCACGCGGCCGCTGTCGATGATGGTGCTCACATTGTCTCCTTGATTCTTCTTGTCGCGCTTTAGCGGGTGAACGCGCCTGCGTTGCCGGCGTCCACGTTCAGGATATTACCAGTGCTCTTGGCCGCCTTGTCGCTGGACAGGAAGTACACCGCCTCCGCGATATCCTCCGGCAGCACGCTCAGCTTCAGCATGCTGCGGTCACGGTAGAAGGCTTCGACGTCATCGGCATCGATCTTGTTCGATTGTGCGCGCTCCTGCTTCCATTTACCATCCCAGATGCGCGAACCACGGATCACCGCATCCGGATTGACGACGTTGACGCGGATGCCGTGCGGCGCCCCTTCCAGCGCAACGCAGCGCGCCAGATGGATCTCCGCCGCCTTGGCGGTGCAGTAGGCCGAAGCACCGGCCGACGCCACCAGGCCATTTTTGCTGGCCACGAAGACCATGCTGCCGCCCAGCTTTTGCAGCTTCATGATGCGGAAGGCTTCACGGCTGGCCAGGAAGTAGCCCTTGACCAGAATGTCCTGATTACGCTGCCAGACGTCCATGGTGGTGTCTTCCAGCGGCGCCGACGAGGCGATGCCCGCATTGGATACCAGCAGATCCAGCCCGCCAAAGCGCAGCGATGCGGCTTTCAGGACATTTTCCACCTCGGCTTCGCTGGTGATGTTGGCTACCACGCTGCCGACATTGTCTTTGCCGGCGGTCTTGGCCAGATCCTTGTGCGCCTGTTCCAGCGCCTCCGGGTCGATATCTGTCAGCATGACGCATGCCCCCTCCTGCAGCAGCTGTTTCGCCACCGCCTGGCCGATGCCGCCGGCGCCGCCGGTCACCAGCGCGATGCGACCGGCAAGGCTCTTCGGCTTGGGCATGCGCTGCAGCTTGGCTTCTTCCAGCAGCCAGTATTCGATATCAAAAGCTTCCTGCTCCGGCAGGCCGACGTAGCTGTCCACACCGTTCGCACCGCGCATCACGTTGATGGCATTGACGTAGAACTCACCGGCGATACGCGCAGTGGCCTTGTCCTTGGCGAAGGACAGCATGCCTACGCCGGGAATCAGGTAGATGATCGGATTGGCATCACGCACAGCCGGGCTGTTGGCGCGCTTGCAGCGGTCGTAGTAAGCCTTGTAGTCGGCGCGGTAGGCTTCCAGCGCATCATCCAGCCCTGCCACCAGCTTATCGAAATCGCCGTCGTAGTTGACCACGAACGGACGGATTTTGGTGCGCAGGAAGTGATCCGGGCAGGAGGTGCCCAACGCCGCCAGCGGCTGCAGATCGCGGCTGCAGACAAACTCCAGTACCGCGGCGCTGTCGTCAAAGTGACCCAGCTTGTATTCATCGCGGCTGATTTTCCCGCGCAGTACCGGCATCAGCCTCGCGGCCAGCGCGCTGCGTTCCTCTGCCGGCAGCGGCGTCATGGCGGCGCCGCCAAACACCGGCTGCCTGACGTTTGCAGCCAGCCACTCCTCCGCGCGTTTGATGATGGCCAGCGTGGTTTCGTAGCAGGACTTGGCAGTGTCGCCCCAGGTGAACAGGCCGTGGCCTTCAAGAATGATGCCCTTCAGGTGAGGCTGCGATTGCGACAAGGCCTCCAGCTTCAGGCCCAGATCATAACCGGGACGCTGCCATGGCAGCCACCCCAGTTCACCTTCAAAAATCTTCTGCGTCAGGGCCTGGCTGCTGGCGCAGGCGGCAATTGCGATCACCGAGTCAGGATGCATGTGGTCGACGTGCTTGCGGGCGATGTAGGCATGCAGCGGCGTGTCGATGCTGGCGGCGCGCGGATTCAGGTTGAAGGTGCAGTGCGGCAGATATGCCACCATCTCGTCTTCATGCGCCAGACCGCGATAGCGGCCTTTCAGCGCCTGCAGCTTTTCCATGTACAGCGTCGAGAAGCCGTCGATCTTGATGCTGCCCAGGTCACCGCCGGAGCCCTTCACCCACAACACCTCCACCTGCGCGCCGGTGAGCGGGTCCTCCATCATCACCTTGGCCGAGGTATTCCCGCCGCCGAAATTCGTAATGCGCAGATCCGACCCAAGCAGATTGGAACGGTATAGCAGCAGCTCAGGTTCGCTCATGCTGGCGGCTGCGGCATCGTCCCACAGGGAAGTGATCGGGGGTTCTTTCATTGCTGGTCTCCGTGGTTGTGTTTTTACTTTATTCAGTAGAAATCAGCGGGCCATGGGTGTCAATGCAGAAGCAATCAACATGATGAGCAAGAGCCAAATAATCACATCGATGATTAAAACCTGATCAGAAATGACACCACCCATCAAAACAATCACGCAATTGATTGATCTGTGATTGACGGCCGATTTGGAAGTGTTTAGCCTTTATGACTAATAAACGGGCACGCCGCAGCAATGACGGCAGTAGCCCCGAATAAAAGGAGACTTACATGGTAAATCACAAGCGTCGCAAGCGTTTGCTGAAACTGCTTGCCGAACATAATACGGCCAGTGTGCCGCAACTGGTCGATTGGCTGAACGCCTCCCCCGCCACGGTGCGGCGTGACATCAGCTGGCTGGCCGCCCGCAGCCTGCTCACCCGAACGCGCGGCGGCGCCGCCAATCTTGAGCAGAAAAAGCGCGGCTTTACGCTCACCAGCGAGACCTTCCAGAACAATATCCAGTGCCGCGCCGAGCACAAACGCGCCATCGCCCGCTATGCGGCCGGCATGTGCAACGAGGGTGAGACCATCATCATCAATGGCGGCACCACCACCTTCATGATGGCCGAATTCCTGACCGACCATCACCTCAAGATCCTCACCAACTCCTTCCTGATGGCCGAGCGCCTGCTGGTCTCCAGCGAGAACGAGATCATCGTCCCCGGCGGCAAAGTGTACCGCGAGCAGAACGTCATCCTCAGCCCCTTCGACAACGACATCACCCAGCACCACTACGCCGCCAAGATGTTCATGAGCGTCTATGGCTTGTCGCTGCTTGGCCTGATGGAGGCCGATCCGCTGCTGATCCAGGCCGAAAAGCGCCTGATTTCGCAAGCCGAGGAACTGATCGTGCTGGCCGACAGCTCCAAGTTCGCCAAGAAGGCGGGACTGATCCTGTGCGGCTTGAACCGCGTATCGACCGTGATCACCGACACCGAAGCATCCGATTCAGCCGTGCAGCTGCTGGAGCAATCCGGCGTGCGCGTGGTGACCGTTGAGCGCGAGGCGCTGCCGGTGCAGATGGCGCCGTCGGCTTTTAACGCACCTTACGGCTACGAGACCGTGGGCATGTTCCAGCCGGAGGCCACGCATTGAAGCTCAGGAAGATCGTATTGGCGGCCGTTGCCGCCGGCCTGCTCACGGCCATCGCAGGCTGCAAAGAGAAAGCGCCTGACCAGATCCGCATCGCCATGGTGGTGAAAAACCTCGGCAACGGCTTTTTCGACGCCGCCCACACCGGCGCCAAGGACGCTGCCAAGGAATTGAAGAATGTCGAGATTATCTACACCGGACCGACCACGCCCAGCGCGGAAGGCCAGATTGAGATCATCAATTCGCTGATCAGCCAGAAGGTGAACGCCATCGTCATCTCGGCCAATGACCCGAATGCGCTGGTGCCGATCACGAAGAAGGCCATGGCACGCGGCATCAAGGTGATTTCCTTTGACAGCGGCCTGGCGCAGGAAGGCCGCTTGATGCAGCTGAACCCTTCCAACGCCGAGCTGATTGGCGAGAAGCAGATCCAGATGGCGTCAGACGCCATCGGCGGCCAGGGCGAAATCGCGATTCTGTCGGCATCGGCACAAGCCACCAACCAGAATATCTGGATCGGCGTAATGAAGAAGACGCTGGAGAAACCGGAGTACGCCAAAATGAAACTGGTGGCCACGGTCTACGGCGACGATCAGTCGGACAAGAGCTACCGCGAGGCGATCGGTCTGTTGCGCAGCAATCCGCATCTGAAAGCCATCATCGCGCCAACCACCGTGGGCATCAATGCCGCCAGCAAGGCCGTGGTGGATGAGCACCTGGTGGGCAAGGTGTTCGTCACCGGACTAGGACTGCCGTCTGAAATGGCCGGCCACGTCAAGAGCGGCGCGGTGCGCGAATTCGCGATCTGGAATCCGATCGATCTTGGTTATGCGGCCACCTACGCGGCGTATGACTTCGTGAAGAATCAGCCTACCGCACGTCCGGGCGGCAGCATTTCCGCCGGCCGCATGGGCAGCATCGCTATCGACGACAAAGGTGAAGGCGCAATGGCGCCGCCGTTCACCTACGATCGAGGCAATGTCGACAAATTCGCCAAGATCTTCTGAGCTGGAAGCCCTATGACCATGAATACAAGCCCGGTCCTGCAACTGACCGGGATCTGCAAACGCTTTGCGGGCATCGTCGCGCTGAATCAAGTGGCGCTGACGGTGCGGGCCGGCGAAGTCATGGCGCTGATCGGTGAGAACGGCGCTGGCAAATCGACACTGGTTAAAACCCTGACCGGTATTTATCAACCCGACGAAGGCAGCATCACGCTGGCTGGCCAGCCGGTGGCTTTCGCCAACGCGCAGGACGCCATGCGGGCCGGGATCACGGCGGTGCACCAGGAAACCGTGATGTTCGACGAACTGACGGTGGCGGAGAATATTTATGTCGGCCGCCAGCCCGTGCGTGGCGCGCGCATCGACTGGCAGCGCATCGAGGCCGAGGCGGAAAAACTGTTCGCGCGGCTGGAAGTATCGCTGCCGGTACGCGCCCGCGTGAAGGACCTGAGCGTGGCGCAGCGCCATTTCGTCGAAATTGCGCGGGCCTTGTCGCAGGACGCGCGCGTGGTGATTCTTGACGAGCCAACCGCCTCGCTGTCGCAGCGCGAGATTCAGGAACTGTACCGCATCATCGGTCAACTGCGCGCTGCCGGAACGGCAGTGATTTTCATCTCGCACAAGTTCGACGAGATCTTTACCGTGGCGGACCGCTACACGGTGCTGCGCGACGGCCAGTTCGTCGCGGAAGGCGCGCTGGCCGACATCACCGAGCCGGAACTGGTAGCGCTGATGGTGGGCCGTTCGGTCAAGGAGGCTTATCCCAAGGCCGACGTCACCCCGGGCGATGTGGTGCTGGAAGTGCGCAACTTCAGCCATCCTACCGAATTTGACGACGTGAGCTTCGCGCTACGCCAGGGCGAAATACTGGGCTTTTATGGTCTGGTCGGCGCCGGCCGCTCGGAAGTGATGCAAGCCCTGTTTGGCCTGACCCCGGGCGTACGTGGTTCGGTGACGATACAAGACCAGCCCGTCGCGATCCGCTCGGCCGCTGACGCCATCGCCCGCGGCATTGCGTACGTGCCGGAAGATCGCCAGCACCAGGGCGCACATCTGACGCTGCCGATCCTGCACAACATCACGCTGCCGATCCTGTCGCGCGTGGGTTTCTTCCTGCGCGGACGGCGCGCGCAAGAGACGGCAATTGCCCGCCACTACGCCGAGCAGCTGGAACTGAAGGCCGCCCACCTGACGCAGAACGTCTCCGAACTTTCAGGCGGCAATCAGCAGAAGGTCGTATTGGGCAAATGGCTGGCAACCGATCCCAAAGTGATTATTCTCGACGAACCGACCAAGGGCATCGATATTGGCTCGAAGGCGGCCGTACACCGTTTTATCAGTGAGCTGGTGGCCAAGGGGTTGTCGGTGATCCTGGTGTCGTCCGAACTGCCGGAAGTCATGGGGCTGGCGGACCGCATCATCGTCATGCATCAGGGTCGGATTGAGAGCGAATACCTGCGTGGCGCGGCGACGCCGGAAATGATCGTGGCCGCCGCATCCGGCTGCGCGCTGCCGCTGGAGGAATGCGTATGAAGGCGCTGTTGAAAATGCGCGAAACCCAACTGGCGCTGTGCATCGTCGCGCTGATTGCAATGGTCGGCACGCGGGCGCCGGTGTTCGTCACGCCGGCCAGCCTGGCCAACCTGCTGACCGACAGCACCTTGCTGATCATGCTGGCGCTGGCGCAGATGCTGGTCATCGTCACCCGCGGCGTGGACCTGTCGATGGCGTCCACGCTGGCATTGTCAGGCATGATGTCGGCATTGCTCGCAGCGCGCTACCCCGGGCTTTCGCTGGTCCTGGTGATGTGCGCGGCGCTCGCCATCGGCCTGGCGCTTGGGCTGGTGAACGGCTACCTGATCGGCTATCTCGACCTGCCGCCCATCGTCGTCACACTGGGCACGATGAGCGTGTATCGCGGCATGGTGTTTGTGCTGTCCGGTGGGGCCTGGGTGTCGTCGCACCAGATGCCGCCTGAGTTCATCGCCTTCCCGCTGGCGCGGCTGCTGGGCGTGACGCATCTGGTGTGGATTGCGGCGCTGACCGTGCTGGCTGCATGGTACGTGGCACGCCACAGCCGCTTTGGCCGCGATCTGTACGCCATCGGCAATGCGCCATCGTCGGCGCGCTATGTCGGCATTCCGATTGCAAAGCGCCTGCTATGGACCTACGGCCTGTCCGGCGCCATGGCCGGCTTGTGCGGTTACCTGTGGGTGGCGCGCTACGCCGTGGCTTACACCGAGATTGCTTACGGTTTCGAATTCACCGTGATAGCGGCCTGCGTCATCGGCGGCATCAGCATTGCTGGCGGTTGCGGCAGCGTGGCTGGCGCGGTGCTGGGCGCCCTGTTCCTGGCCGTGATCGGCAACGCCCTGCCGGTCGTGAAGGTCTCGCCGTTCTGGCAAAGCGCGCTGACCGGGATCGTGATCCTGACCGCAGTGCTGATCAACGCCCGCAACGGCAAACAAAACGGCCGGCAAATCCTGCCGCTGCATGGAAGGAGTGCTGCATGAACACCATGGCGCATACTGGTTCGCGCTACATCATTGCCGACCGTCCCGGCTTCCGCATCCGCGCGGCGCTGGGCCGGCGCGAAAGCCTGCTGGCCTTTCTGCTGCTGGCAGCCTTCGTGGTGAACAGCATCCTGCTGCCCAACTTCCTCGATCTGGACAACCTGGCCGACGGCACCTTCAATTTCAGCGAAAAGGCGCTGATCGCGCTGCCGATGGCGTTGCTGATCATTTGCCGCGAGATCGACATTTCCGTTTCCGGCATCCTCGCGCTGTCTTCGGTCGCCATGGGCTGGGCCAACGTCAACGGCGCGTCGCCGGAAGCACTGCTGCCCATCGCCCTTGCCACCGGCGCCCTGTGCGGCGCGCTGAATGGCGTCATGGTCACGCGCTTTGGCCTGCCATCCATTGTCGTCACCATCGGCACCGTCTCGCTGTTCCGCGGCCTGGCCAGCGTGGTGCTGGGCGACCAGGCTTACACCGGCTACCCGCAATTGATGGCCGATTGGGGCCAGGGCTACTTCTTCGACAGTTTGCCGCGCGAATTCACCATCCTGCTGGTGTGCGCCGCGCTGTTCGCCGTCATGCTGCACGCCACGCGCTGGGGACGCCGCATCTACGCCATCGGTAACAACCCGGTGGCCGCGCGCTTCTCCGGCATCGCGGTAGAGCGCTACCGCTTCGCGTTGTTTGTCCTGACCGGCGCCATGGCCGGTCTGGCGGGCTACCTGCTGACCGGACGTATCGGCAGCACGCGCCCCAACATTGCCATGGGCTGGGAACTGGAGATCATCACCATGGTGATTCTTGGCGGCGTCAGCATCGCGGGCGGCGCCGGCACCATCGCCGGGGTGATGCTGGCCGTGCTCACGCTGGGCACGGTGACTTACGGCCTCTCACTGGCCAATGTGCCCGGCATCTACATGACCATCGTGATCGGCATCTTGCTGCTGGCGACCATCGCCGTGCCACGCCTGCTGCGCGGACCGCAGAAATGACGCTGCCTCAAGACGCCACCATCGTTCTGGACATCGGCAAAACCAACGTCAAGCTGGTGCTGCTGGACGTCGCCGGCAACCTGCTGTCCGAGCAGCGCATGCCCAGCACCATCGTGCGCGAGGGCCCTTATCCGCATCACGACACGGAGCGCATCTGGGCATGGATGCTGGACGGGATGCAGATGCTGGCGCGGCAGGCGCACGTCGGCGCCATCGTCCCGGTCACGCATGGCGCCACCGCAGCGCTGGTGGACGACGAAGGCCTGGTGCTGCCGGTGCTGGACTACGAATACGAACTGCCAGCCTCGCAGCAGGCGCACTACGCCGTCGAGCGCCCGCCGTACTCGGCCACGCATTCGCCGATGCTGCCGGCGGGCCTGAATCTCGGCCGCCAGCTGGTGTGGCAATCGCAAGCCTTCCCCAAGCAGTTCCGCCGCGCGCGCCACATCCTGATGTATCCGCAGTACTGGGCCTGGCGCCTGTGCGGCGTGCCGGCCAGCGAGATCACCTCGCTCGGCTGCCATACCGATTTGTGGCAGCCATCGCGCAAACAATACTCCTCGCTGGTGGAGCGCATGGGCTGGAGCCGGTTGTTCGCGCCACTACGGCCGGCATGGGCGCCGCTGAATACCATCAAACCTGAACTGGCACTGCGCACCGGGCTGCCGCCGGACTGCCGCATCCTGTGCGGCATCCACGACAGCAACGCCTCGCTGCTGCGGCACCTGACCGCGACGCCGCCGCCCGCCGTGCTCTCGACCGGCACCTGGGTCATCGCCGCCGCACCCGGCCTGCCGCTGGACGGTTTGCGTGAGAACGCCGACATGCTGGCCAACAGCAATGCGCTGGGACAGGCCGTGCCCTGCATGCGCTTCATGGGCGGCCGCGAGTTTGCGGAACTGGCCGGCAGCGACGCCGAACCATGCGGCATCGCAGAGCTGCAAACCCTGATCGAACAAGCCACGCTGGCCCTGCCCAGTTTCGCTGGCGCCAGCGGACCGTTTGGCCATCGCGGCGGCAGCATCGTCGGTCCCGCGCCCGTCAATGCGCGCCAGCGCTACGCCCTGGCCACGCTGTACTGCGTGCTGATGAGCGATTACTGCCTGACGGCGCTGGGCGTCAACGACGACGGCGCTGCCGTCGTGGTCGAAGGCAGCTTCACCGGCAATCCGTGGTTCGGGCGTCTGCTGGCCGCGCTGCGCCCGCATCAGAAGATCAGCAGCACGGACGACAGCAGCGGCACCACGTGCGGCGGCTGGATGCTGCATCACTGGCGCCGCGCACCGGCCGACCGCAGGCAGACCGCGACACCGCTCCATTTGGCAGGGTGGCACGACTACAAGCAACACTGGCTGAAAGTATTACTTTAGCATCTGGCGACGAGGACAAAATTCGCGCTAGACTATGGCCCATGGCCATCTACGACACCTTCAAAACCCGCACCGCCCAGGCGCTGCCCCAGTTAAACGCGAGCGAAATCAAACGCATCCAGCGTTTCGGCACCCAGGTGTGCTTCCGCGACGGTGAACGCCTGTTTGAAGCGGGTCTCACCTACTTCGGCATGTACGTGGTGCTCAAAGGCGGCATCTGCATCAGCCGTTACGACGGCTTGGGCAATACCTCCATCATCACCGAACACGGTCCGGGAGAGTTTGCCGGCGAAATCAGCCAACTGGCCGGCGCGCCCACGCTCGTCAACGGCCACGCCATCGGCGACGTGGAAGCCTTGATGCTGACCGTGGAAGGTCTGCGCGCGCTGATTATCGCGGAGGCAGAACTGGGCGAACGCATCGTCCGCGCCTTCATCCTGCGCCGGGTGGAGCAGATCGACAACAAGGACGGCGGCCTGGTGCTGGTGGCCACGCCCGGCCATCCTCGCATGCATGCCTTGCAGGGCTGGTTGTCCAGCAACGGCCTGCCGCACCGCGCGCTCGATCCGCGCACCGATGAACAGGCGCGCGCGCTGTGCGAGCACTATCAGCCGCAGGCGCAGGACTGGCCGCTGGCCGTTTGCCCCAACGGCGACGTCAAGAAAAACCCCAGCGTGGTCGATCTCGGCCGCTGTCTTGGCACCTTGCCGGAACTGAGTCCGGACGATGTCTGGGACGTGATCGTGGTGGGCGCCGGGCCGGCCGGTCTGGCCACGGCGGTGTACGCGGCATCCGAGGGCTTGACTGTACTGGTGCTGGAGACCCGTGCCTACGGCGGCCAGGCGGCGGCAAGTGCGCGCATCGAGAACTACCTCGGTTTCCCGACCGGCATATCGGGCGGCGCACTGGCGGGCCGCGCTTTCGTGCAGTCGCAGAAGTTTGGGGTGAAAATGGCGATCCCCGCGCCTGCGGGCCGCCTGCTGTGCGACACCTACCCGATACAGGTGGAAATGTGCGGCAGCCTGACGCACTTGCAGGCCCGTACAGTGGTGCTGTCGTGCGGCGCGCGCTATCGCCGCCCTTCGCTGGCCAATCTCAAGCAGTTTGAAGGCAAAGGCGTGTACTACTGGGCCTCGCCGCTGGAAGCCGGCTTGTGCTCGACCGAAGAAGTGATCCTGGTCGGCGGCGGCAATTCGGCCGGACAGGCGGCGGTGTATCTGTCGGCCCACGCGGCCAAGGTGCACATCCTGATCCGCAAGGACAGTCTGGCCTCCACCATGTCCAGCTATCTGATCGAACGGATTGCCGCCACGCCGAATATCGAACTGCACACGGAATCTGAAATCGTCGCGCTGGAAGGTACGGACGACGAGGGTTTGCAGCAGGTGCGCGTGCGCGATAACCGCAGCTTGCTGGAAAAGGACTATGACATCTGCCGCGTTTTCCTGTTCATCGGCGCCGACCCTAACACTGGCTGGCTGGGTGATTGCGGTGTACAGGTCGACGACAAAGGCTTTATCCTGACTGGCTTCGACGTCCGCGATGGCGTCGCGCGGGCCGCTCTGGAAACCAGCGTGCCCGGCGTGTTTGCGATTGGCGACGTGCGCGCCAACTCCACCAAGCGGGTGGCGGCGGCGGTGGGCGAAGGGGCGGCCGTGGTGTCGCAGATTCACGCCTTTCTCGCTGAAAAAGCGCGTTAATCCAGCTCAATCATTGCTTGCGTTCATGCGCGAGCGCGTTTGATATTTATCAAACCTGAGCAGGAATCTCCCTGCCAAGATGGCCTCCGCAGCGACATCAGATTGGAGGCTGTCATGTTATTGGCTGAGAACGTCATCGGCGTCTGGCTGTTTGCCAGCGCGCATCTGGCGGCGCCGCAGGTCAGCGCCACCTTTAGCCTGCGCCTGCCGGCGCCGAAGAACGTCTATACCCAGATTTCCCTCGCGCGCGACATCGAAGAAGGCGCATCCTTCGGCATTCCCGGCGGCGAGGTGCCGACCGAAATCCTGCCGCCCAACCGGCTGTCCGCATATATCCTGCGCTGGGGCAAGTTCGACGACCAGGGCTATGGCAGCAACGGTTTTGAAACCGGTGCCGAACCCAGCATGCTGTGGATGGCCGACTGCGTCGACATCACCTTCCAGCTCGACGCGCTGTTCCGCACCGGCGTGGCCACCGCCACGGTCATGGCGTTTGATTAGGAGAGCATCATGAAACAGCCACAAGGCGAACTCAGCACTTGCGTGGTGTATCACGGCAGTACCGGCAACATCGTGCATACCCACACCGTCATGGCCTTGCCCGGCGCCGCCGCGCCGACCACGGACGAACTGGAAAGCGAGGCGCTGCAGCTGGCGCGCAACCATCCCGCACTGCGCCAGCTGCCCCTGCGCGTGCTGCACGTAGCACCGCAGCATCAGATCAATCTGCGATCCGCACGCCGGGTCGATCTTCAGCGCCAGTCCCTGGTATAGGAGAACATCATGTCAATAGCAAACATGGAAGCGCAGCCGGCACGGCTGATTCTGCTGGATGGCGGCGACGCCGGCGGCCTGTACATTGACGCCACCGGCGTGCATACGCTGCCGCCGCTGGCGCCGGCCATCCTGTCGCAGCTGCGCGGTGTGGCCCATCTGCTGCGCTCGGCGCAGGATGAGGCGCTGGATGAACAGATGGAGCAGGAACTGAACGCCCTGCTCACCCGTGTGTCCGACCTGGCCATCGAGCGCGTGGAAGCGGCAGTCGGCCCCTTGGCCGGCAAGGATGCGCTGGTGTATCTGGAATACGATGACGGTTTCATTTGCGGTTCCACTGGCGGGCCGCCGCGCCCGTTGCCGTGGCCGACGGCCGGTTCGCTGCCGCCGCAGGACCTGACCCAATACAACCAGCTCACCGCCGAAATCGGCAACTTCATCAATGCCGCCAGCGCCGCCGGGCTGGACATGGCGGAGGTGTTTGAAGATCCCAGCACGGCCGCCGAAAAGATCGGCTTCCGCCTGTCCGGCCACGCCGCCGGCAGCCTGCAGCAAATCGCGCCCTCCCAACTGGAGAATATTCCCGACCCGGTGAGCCGCGAGGTCATTGAGCTGTACCACAAGGTCTCCGCCGATGGCCGCTTCATCGACCGCTGGACCGCGCAGCCGGCCGCCGTGGCGGAAGCGCTGGGCAGCAAGCTGAGTGTCGACGCCATTGACCGCATTCTGGGCAGCGCGGCCATCACCGGCGGGCCGGTCAGTACGCCGGAAGTGGTCACCGATGTGGTGATCATCGTTGGTGTGTTGCTGACCTTGCGGCCCGGGGACATTATCGAAGACCGTTCCGGCCTGGCGAAGTTCTAGCGGCGCGCGTCATGCATCAGCGTGTGATTCCCATCCGCTGGCCGCTGCCCGCGCCGCTGGCGACGGCGATGGCGCCTGCATCGCTGCCGCCCCGTGTCCTGCTGGTCAGCCCGCCATGGACCTCGCTCAACGAGCCCAGCCTGGGCCTCGGCCTGTTGCGCGCGGTGCTGGACCGGCACGGCATTGCCAGCCGCGTCCTGCACCTGAATTTGTTTGCGCTGGATCTGCTGCGCGGCGACACCTACAATGCGCTGGCCGACGTGTATGGCCTGAACGATTTTCTGTTCAGCGGCATGCTCGATCCGTCAGTCACCTCGTCCCAGCGCCGCCTGTTATGGCGCAAGTGCGCCGAACTGATTGCCGACCGGCGGATTGACCATCGACGGCATGGCGGCATCCCCGGTGTGATACAGCACCTGCTGCATTTGCGCGAGACGGCGCTACCGGCCTGGGTGCAGCAGCACGTCGACGCAATGCTGGCGTGGCAGCCGACCATGGTGGGCTTCACCTGCATGTTCGATCAGACCATTGCCTCGGCGGCGATTGCCGCCCGCCTGAAGCAGGCCCGGCCAGACCTGCTGATCGCGCTTGGCGGATACGCGGTGCGCGAACCCACCGGCAGCATGTTGCTGCAAGCGTTCCCGTGGATAGATTGCGTCTGCACCGGCGAAGGCGAACCGTGCATCGTCGAGCTGGCGCGTGCATCGGTCCGCTTGCCGCGCGATCTGCAACAGGTCCCGAACCTGCTGTATCGCGACGCAGCAGGCCAGGTTGCACGCACGCCTTCCGCACCGCTGGTGGAGATGAACACGCTGCCCGACCCCAATTTCGATGACTTCATCAGCGATCTGCGCCAACTGCGCGATGCCAGCCAGATCGAGGTCCTGATCGACCGTCTGCCGGTGGAGAACTCCCGCGGCTGCTGGTGGGGCGCGGCCCACCACTGCGTCTTCTGCGGCATCCATGACGACGATTTGCAGTACCGCGCACGCAGCGCCGACGCGGTGCTGGCCTCGCTCGACAGACTGAGCCGGCGCTACGGATCACGCGGCTTTCGTTTTGCCGACTACATCATGCCGCAGCAATACTACGCCACCCTGCTGCCCCGGCTGGCCGCGCTGGGTGCGCCCTATCACATCAAGTGTGAGCTCAAGGCCAATATCACCGGTGCGCAAGCCCGCCTGTTGGCAGCCGCCGGCTTCGTGGAAGTGCAACCCGGCATAGAATCGTTCTCCACGCCGGTACTGAAACGCATGGACAAGGGTGTCTCGGGCATACAAAACGTTTATCTGTTGCTGCTGGGCCGGCGCCACGGCATCGTCATCCTGTACAACCTGCTGTTCGGTCTGCCGGACGATGACATTGGGGCTTACACGCAGATGGTGCGGCAATTGCCCCGGCTGGTGCACCTGGCGCCGCCCGCCAACCGCACGCGCATGCTGGTCACGCGCTACGCGCCGATGCAGACCCAGCCGCAACGTTTCGCCCTGCGCCAGACAGGACACGAGCCGTCATACGAGCTTATTTTTTCGCCGGCCTACCTGCGGCAATCGGGGTTCGATCTGGACCGGTATTGCTATATCTTCGCATCCTCGTTCGAGCCGCCGCCGCGCTTGTCGCGGCTGTACCGGGAAATCGACCGTGTCTGTGCCGACTGGAAGGCAAGCTATTGCGATCGCGAGCCCAGCCTGCTCTACGAACTGGACGCCACAGGCCGCATGACAGTGAACGATCAGCGGGGCGCCGCACCACGCGAGCATCAGCTGGACGCCGCCGCCAGCGCCGTCATGCTTGCCGCCGACCACCCGCGCACACTGGAAGCATTGTCAAAGGACTTGCCGCACGTGGCTGATCTGGACACCACCATCGCTGCGCTGGACGCGGCCGGCCTGATCTATCAGGATAATCACCGCATCCTGTCGCTGGCGTTGCCGCGCAAGGATGTCGCGCGGCGCCGCCTGTGGAGCGACAACTACGAGCAACGCTGGCAAGCGCTGCCAGAAAACCTGGCCCGGACTAGCTGACGTCCGGCTCCTGGTGCAACGCGATATGCAGATGCAGCGGCTTGCCGCGATGGAAAACGCCACGTAACTGATTGCAGACATTCCACACACGCTCATAAGGATCGGCGACTTCCACCAGCGCCCACGGATTGTCGTCCAACCCCTGCCGGACCATCTCAACGTGGGTGACGTGCAGGTATGGCGCCAGCTCCTTGGCCACGCTCTCTTCGCTATCGTCGCCGTGCAAGCCGCGGAGGATAATCTGCATCGGACAATCCTTTCAGGCGATGATATTCAGGCCGCCATCGACATACACCGTGCTGCCCGTCAGCCGTTTGGCATACGGCGAAGCCAGATAGGCGCATGTGTTGCCGACATCGACGATGTCCACCAGCTCGCCCAGCGGCGCGCGGGCAATGGCATCAGACAGCAAATGGTCGAAATCCTTGAGCCCGGACGCGGCGCGGGTTTGCAGCGGGCCGGGAGAAATCGCGTGCACGCGGATATCCTTCGGCCCCAGCTCGTAGGCTAGATAACGGCAGGCTGCCTCCAATGCGGCTTTTACCGGTCCCATCACGTTGTAATTGGGAACCACCTTGTCGGCGCCGTGATAGCTCATGGCAAACATGCTGCCACCTTCGCTCATCAGCGGCGCGGCCAGCCTGGCCATGCGTATGAAGGAGTGACAGGAGACGTCCATCGCCTGCAGGAAGCCTTCCAGCGAGCAGTCCAGCAGTCCGCCCTGCAGATCGGCTTTCGGCGCGAAGGCGATGGAATGCACCAGAATATCCAGCTTGTTCAGCGCGGCAAACACCGCGTCCATCTGGCCTGGTTGCGTGACATCCAGCGGCAGCAGTTGCGCATCGATCTGGGCTGCCAGCGGCGCCACATGCGGATAGGCCTTGTCGTTCAGATAGGTCAGCACCACCTCGGCGCCGAGTTTGCGGAACGCCAGCGCGCAGCCCCAGGCGATCGAGTGCTCGTTGGCCACGCCAACCACCAGCGCGCGCTTGCCCGTCAAAACAGGATAAACGGTCTCTGTGCTCATGCCGCCTCCACCAGTTCCAGCGCGTGACGCGCGATCATCAATTCCTCGTTGGCCGGCACCACCCACACCGCCACCTTGCTGTCCGCTGTGCTGATGCGGCGCACGCCGCGCGCGGGCGCCGCATTGGCCGTGGGGGCCAGCCGCACGCCCAACCAGGCCGCGTCGAGGCAGACGGCAGCACGCAGGCTGACGCTGTTTTCACCGATGCCGCCCGAGAACACCAGCGCATCCAGTCCGCCCAGCGCGGCCGCCAGCGAACCCAGTTCCCGGCCGATGCGGTACACCATCAGCGCTATCGCCGCCTTGGCGCGCGGATCGCCGCTTTGCTCCAGCGTGCGCATGTCCGATGAAATGCCGGACACGCCCAGCAAGCCGGATTCCTGGTACATCAGCTTCTGCACGGCCGCCACGTCCATGCCCAGTTCCTGCATCAGATACAGCACCACGCCGGGATCGAGCGCGCCGCAGCGCGTGCCCATCGGCAGACCGTCCACCGCGGTAAAGCCCATGGTGCTGGCCACGCTGCGGCCGGCGCGCATGGCGCACATGCTGGCGCCGTTGCCCAGATGCGCAGCCACCACCTTCGCCTGTGCCAGATGGGCGTCCGCCTGCGGCAGCACGCTGGCGATGTATTCATAGGACAGACCGTGAAAACCATAGCGCCGCACGCCCAGATCGGTAATCCTGGCTGGCAGCGCAAACGCCTGTGCCTGTTCCGGCTGGCCGACGTGGAAGGCGGTGTCAAAGCAGCCGATTTGCGGCACCTGCGGCGCCATCGCCAGCACTGAACGCACCGGCGCCAGATTGTGCGGCAAATGCAGCGGCGCCAGCGGCACCAGCTTTTCCAGCGCGTCGACCACGGCCGCGTCCAGCCGCTGCGGCCCGCTGTAAGCCACGCCGCCATGCACGATGCGATGGCCGACCGCCACCACGCGATGGCCGTCCAGATGCGTCTGCGCGAAATCCACCAGGAAGCGCATGCCGCCCTCGTGATTGAGCGGTCCGTCGCGCCAATCGCGCTCGCCGACTGTACTGCCGCCGGCATCCTGCGCGCTGAAGTGCGCCACGCCACTGTACAGGTTCTCTATTTTGCCCCGTAACGTCAGATCCAGCGCCGGCCCGCTGAACATCGAAAATTTGATGCTGGACGAACCGGCGTTAATCACGATGATGCTGTCGTTGGCCTGCATGGCGTCAAGCTCCAGCGCGGTGCGCCATCAGTACAGCCACCGCACACGATGCCAGCCGTGCCTGTACAGTATCAGCACGGCTGGTGAGGATTACCGGTACACGCGCGCCCAGCACGATGCCGGCTGCACTGGCGCCTGCCATAAAGGTCAGGCTCTTGGCCAGCATATTGCCCGCCTCCAGATCCGGCGCCACCAGCACATTGGCGTGCCCCGCCACCGGCGACACCAGATGCTTGATTGCCGCCGCCTCCGGGTTGATGGCGTTGTCCATGGCCAGCGGGCCGTCCAGCAGCGCGCCGGTAATCTGGCCGCGATCGGCCATCTTGCACAGCGCGGCAGCATCGATGGTGGAAGGCATTTTGGCGCTCACCGTCTCCACCGCGGCGAGAATCGCCACCTTGACGGGATCAAAGCGCAATACATGCGCCAGGTCGATCGCGTTCTGCACGATATCCACCTTATCATTCAGCGTGGGAATGATATTGACGGCGGCGTCGGTGATAATCAGCGGTTCGGCGCGGCCCGGTACGTCCATCACAAAGCAGTGACTGAGCCGACGCGCGGTGCGCAGGCCGGTGGCGGTGGCCACCACGGCGCCCATCAGTTCATCGGTGTGCAGGCTGCCTTTCATCAGCGCAGAAGCCTGCCCCGCGCGCACCAGTTCCACCGCCTTGGCGGCTGAAGCGTGGCTGTGTTCCGTGTCCACCAGCGGCAGCGCCGAGATATCCAGCCGCGCCGCATCCGCCGTCTGGCGGATGCGCTCTTGCGGCCCGACCAGTACCGGCTTGATGATGCCGATGTTGGCGGCATCGAGCGCGCCTTCCAGTGCATTGCGGTCGCAGGGATGGGCAACCGCCACGGTCACCGGCCCGGCATGCCGCGCTGCGGCAATTAACTTATCGTAATGCGGGTGCGATACTTCCATGCGATCTCCTCGATAGGCGGCATGGAAATCATATCAACTCATGCAAATAAATCAATCGTTTTTTGTGCGCCGCCGCAAGCCATACCAGCAGCACAGCAGCACCGGCACGCCCAGCGCGACAGCCGACACATGGTCCCAGACGCCGTCGCCCACCAGCGCCGACAGCAGACCGATCACAGTGAGAATCGCCAACGCGATCGGCGCGCCCCACATGCGCATGAATGGACCGCTCATGCCGTCACCTCCAGCTGCTCTTCTTCCTTGACCGCAGCCGCGGTGCGCGCCGGCGCCGGCGCGCCGCGCTTCAGCCACAGATACAGGCCGCTGCCCAGCACGAAAATGGTAATCACATCCAGCGCCGCCCACAGGAACTGCATCCATGCGCCGCCGTAGTCGCCAAAGTGCAGCGGCTGCGAAATCAGCAGGCCGGTCAGATACCACGGCAGTTCGCGCCGATCAGTGATCTCGGTGGTTTGCGCATCGATCAGCACCGGCTTGTACAGGCGCGAAGTCAGCGCCTCGTCACCGCGCATGAAAATGCCGTAGTGGTGCGGGCTGGTGAACGGCGTGCCCGGGAAGGCCACGAAGCCGATCTTCATGCCCGGTTCCGCCGCCACCGCGTGCTCCAGCGACTTCTGCATCGAGCCGAGCCGGGTCGGCGCCGGCATGCCTTGGTACGGCGCCACCATTTCCGCCATCTCGGTGGCCTGCCAGTACTTCAGCATCAGGTCCGCCCAGGTGTTGATCATGCCGGTGGCGCCAACGACAAACGCCCAGGTCAGCGTAATGATGCCCAGCATATTGTGCAGGTCCAGCCACTTGACGCGCGGGCCGCGCTCGCGTCGCACTTCGCCAAATTCGAGTTTGCGCATGAACGGCGCATACAGCACCACGCCCGAGATAATCGCGATCACCAGCAGCAGTCCCATGAAACCGAGGAACAGCTTGCCCCACAAGCCCGCGTACAAATCCACGTGCAGGTGGAACATCACGCCCAGGAAGGAACCTTCAAACGACGGTTCGCCCAGCACCTTGGCGGTGCGCGCATCAACTGCGATCGATTTGAATTTTTCATCGGTCGGATTGTCGCCCATGGTCAGATACCAGATCGCCGGTTCATCCGCTTCCTGCGACAAGTACATCGCTACCTTGTCCGGGTACAGCGCCTTGCCGGCCGCAATTACCTCATCCAGGCTGGCCTTGGGCGTAGTGGCCGGCATCGGCGGCGCTTCAATGGCGTTGCCCAGCGCGTGGTCGATCTCATGGTGGTAAATCAGCGGCAGGCCGGTCACGCACAACAGCAGCATGAACACGGTGCAGACCAGGCTGCTCCACTTGTGTACCCATGCCCAGCGGCGGACGTTGCTTGGTGTCATTTTGTTATCCAGTTACTGTACTCGGGCTCCAATGATAATGCAAATTACTCTCATTTAGCAGCGGAAAATCGATACGGACGCTATAATTGGGAATCATTCTCATTTACTTAGCAAATCGCCATGAACAACAAGAACCTGAAACTGTCCCCGATCGCCCTCGCCGTCATGCTGCTGGCCGCCGCCAGCGCGCAGGCGCAAAACGCCGCCGACAGCACCGAAGCCAAGGTGCCGACCGTGGTGGTCAGCGCCTCGGCCGACGCCTCGGCCGAAGGCCTGTCGAAGAATTTCGCCGGCGGCCAGGTGGCGCGCGGCGGGCGCGCTGGCCTGCTGGGCAATGTCGACATCATGGATGCGCCATTCAACACGCTGAACTTCACCTCCGCCCTGATCCAGGATCAGCAGGCACGCAGCGTGGCGGATGTGCTGCAAAACGATCCATCGGTGCGGGTGGCGCGCGGCTTCGGCAATTTCCAGGAACTGTATGTGATCCGCGGCTTCGCCGTCAGCTCGGACGACCTGGCCTACAACGGCTTGTATGGCGTGCTGCCGCGCCAGTTCGTGGCGTCCGAACTGTTGGAGCGTGTGGAAGTCTTCCGCGGCGCGAACTCCTTCCTGAACGGCGCGGCACCGGGCGGCGGCGGCATTGGCGGCTCGGTCAACCTGCTGCCTAAACGCGCCGGCAACAACCCGCTGACGCAAGTGACGGTGGGCGTGGAAACCGGCGGCCAGGGTTACGCCGCCGCCGACATCGGCCGCCGCTTCGGCCCTGAAGGCCGCGCCGGCATCCGCGTCAACGTCGCCCGCCGTGACGGCGATACCGGCGTCGACAAGGAACACCGCGAACTGACGGTGGCCTCGGTGGGCCTGGACTACCAGGGTCGCGACTTCCGCCTGTCCGCCGATCTGGGCTACCAGGACCACAAGCTGACCAACCCGCGTCCTGCCGTGACGCTGGCTGGCGGCATCGCCATGCCGGCTGCGCCGGACAGCAGCAGCACCTGGGCGCAGAACTGGACCCGCTCCAATGAGCGTGACACCTTTGGCACCGTGCGCGGTGAATGGGATCTGAACAAGGACTCGGTGGCGTGGGCCGCCTTCGGCGCACGCAGCGGCGACGAGAACAACATCCTGTCCGAGCCCACCGTCAGCAAGGTGGATGGCACCGCCACCGCCTACCGCTTCGACAATACCCGTCATGACAATGTACGCACCGGCGAAATCGGCGTGCGCACCAGACTGCGCACCGGCGACATCGGCCACACCATCAGCGCCAGCGCGTCAAGCTACTGGCTGGAGTCGAAGAACGCCTATGCATTCAGCCTGTTTGGCGGCATCGCCACCAATATCTACAACCCGGTCGATGTGAGCGCGCCGGCGGCCAACTTCTTCACCGGCGGCGTGTTGAGCGATCCACACCTGACCAGCAAGAGCATCCTGACCAGCTACGCCGTGGCCGACACGCTGTCACTGTGGAACGATCAAGTCCTGCTGACCGTGGGCGCGCGCCACCAGACCATCAAGTCCGACAACTACGACTACAACACCACCGCTCCGCTGTCACACTACGATGAAAGCAAAGTGACACCGGTGGCGGCCGTGGTCTACAAGCCGGTCAAGGGCATTTCGCTGTACGCCAACTATATCGAAGGCCTGCAGCAAGGTCCGACCGCGTCGGGCGCCGCCATCGACAATCCTGGCGAAATATTCTCGCCTTACGTCTCGAAGCAAAAGGAAGTGGGCGTGAAGTATGAACACGGCACGCTGGGCGCCACCGCTGCCCTGTTCCGCACCAACCAGCCTTCGGCATACGTACAGAAGGGCCACTTCGGCGTGTTTGGCGAACAGCGCAACCAGGGCCTTGAACTGACCGTGTACGGCATGCCGGCGCGCGGACTGCGTCTGCTGGGCGGCCTGACGCTGCTGGACGCTACCCAGCGCGTGACCATGGGCGGCGTCAATCAGGGCAAGGACGTGATTGGCGTGCCGGATACGCAGCTGAACATTGGTGCGGAATGGGACGTGCCGGGCGTGCGTGGCCTGAACCTGAACGCGCGCACGGTCTACACTTCGTCGCAGTACGCGGACGGCGCCAACACACAAGAGCTGCCATCGTGGACGCGTCTCGATATCGGCGCCAGCTACGCTGCGCGCATCCTCGATCGTAACGTCACCTTCCGTGCCCGCATCGACAACCTCACCGACAAGAGCTACTGGGCTTCGGCCGGCGGCTATCCGGGCTCGGGCTACCTGATCCTGGGTGCGCCGCGCACTGCCTCGGTGTCGGCAACCATCGAGTTCTAATAGATCTCACGGCGCAGGCGCTGCATCTGCTGATCATGACGATCCACCCAACGGCGGGCGTCGTCCAGCTGGCGCTCCAGCCGTTGCAGATAATCGTTCAACTCGCGCCGCTCCTGTTCGCGGCGCTTGTCCTGCTTGACCGTGTCGTCGTTGACGGGACGGTCTTTCTGTTCCAGGTTGGCGCGGATCTCGCGCTCCAGCCGTCCTAAACGCCCACGCGCATCGCGAACGCGGTTGGCCAGTTCATTCGCTTCCGCCACCGCCTGGCGATGCTTGGCTGCGGCCACCTCGAAATCCTGGCCGCTCACATAGGCGTGCTTCAATTGATTTTGCACCGCCGGTGCGCATACTTCCACGGCCATGCCGCTGTTGGCGCGGCCGCGTTCAAAGGCGTTGTCCGGCGTGCAGTAGCGCGCATTCTCCGCGCGCCATGCATTGGTATAGGCGTCCTGCGTGCCGGGAATGACAAACACACCATCGCGGCTGGCATTGCTGATGCGCTGTTCCAGCATGAATGGATGGCCGTAGCCATCAGCGGCGCCGGTGTCGCGCCAGTAAGTGAGCAGGCGCGCCTCCCATGCTTCGCGATATTCGCGCTCGTGGATTTTCAGGCCCTTGGCCTTGGCTTCGCGGCCGCGCGTGCCAAACTCCCTGCCGCTGGTGGCGTCCTGCGTGCCGAGGTTGCGCCAGTAATTGACGATCTCCGCGTTCCACGCCGCGCGGTACGAATCTTCCTGCACCTCGACGCCGGCGCTGCGCGCGGCGGCCGCGCGGTTGCGGAATTCGCTGTCGGGGATACCGTTGCGGGCGTCGTTCGATCCGGCGTCCGACCAGAAGGTGCGGTTGCCGGCGCGCCAGCCGTTGGTGTAAGCCTGGTCATCAAAACGCAGCTGGGCGGCGGCAGCCTTGCTGCGATTGGCCTCCTTCTGCGTCAGCGGCTGGCCGGCCGTGCCTTCGCGCAGGCCGACGCCGCGCCAGTAGTCGGCATTACCGGCCAGCCAGCCGGCGTCGTAGGCGGACGGATTGAGCGGCGTCCTGTGCTTGCGCACGTCCTCGCTGGCGGCGTGGCGGTCATATTGCGCCTGCGCCCCGGCCTTGCCGTCGGCGCTGCCGAGGGTGTACCAAAAGTCCCAGTTCCCCTGCGTCCAGCCGGCGGTGTAGCGCGCGGCGGCATCCGCCACCGCTGGCTTGTCGGCGTGGTCGTCGCAAAAATCCTTGCGCTCGGCGTAGTTGGCGGGCTCGCCCTGCAGGCCATCTTTATGGCCAATGGCGTTCCAGTCACCGACCTTGCAATCGGCCACGCGCTGCATGTGGGACTGGCAGCCGGCCAGCAGCAGGATCAGGGGTATCAGGCGCAATGAGGTTTTCATGGCCTGAATTATAGTGCCAAATTGCTATGCTCAGGCAGCTATCGCCATGTGGCTATCCCGGTGCTGGACGGCATGGGCAAGGAAGGCGGCGGCGCTCAGCGGTCTGGCAAAGTGATAGCCCTGCGCCAGATCGCAGCCCCAGTCGCGGATCAGGCCCAGCGACTGCTCGGTCTCCACGCCCTCAGCCACCACCTGGTAATCCAGCTCGCGCGCAAGGGCGATCAGCGATCGCACAATGCGCTGGTCGCGCGGATTGGCGTCCACATTGCGGATCAGCGATTGGTCAACCTTCACCACGCTGGCCGGCACCTTCTGCAGGTACGCGAAGTTGCTGTAACCCGTGCCGAAATCGTCCAGCGCAAGGCTCATGCCCAGGTCACGGATGCCGTGCAGCGCCTTCAGGATGCCCGGACCTTCCATCCAGATGCCTTCGGTGCATTCGATTTCCACATAGCGTGGATCAACGCCAAATTCACGACAGGTGGCCGCCAGACGTTCAACGATGTCCGGCTCCTCAAAGTTATAAGCCGACAGATTGATCGCCACCTTGATCGGATTGCCCGCCGCATGCCATTCCCCGATCTGCCTGATGGCGGTGTGGATCACCCAATGGCTCAAGGGTCCGATCAGCGCCGTTTTCTCGATCAGCGGAATGAACTCCGCCGGCGACACCGGTCCCAGCTCCGGATGGGTCCAGCGCAGCAGCGCTTCGGCGGCCAGGCAGGCGCCGTTGGACAGCTCGTGCTTGGGCTGATACACCAACTCAAAGTGGCTGTTGGCGATGGCGTGGCGCACGTCATTCAGCAGGCGGAAGGCGCGCTTCTGCTTTTCGTCCTCGGTATTGCTGTAACGGCTCCAGCGCCGCTGATTCACCAGCGACAGATTGATGGCGGAAGCGGCTTTGCGCGGCGCATCCTTGGCCGAGTTGGTGCACAGGTCGAACACCACGATGCCGCCAAAGCTGGGCAGCACCATCGGAATATTCAGGCTGTTAAAGGGCGCCTGCAGCTCCTGGTCCAGGCTTTCCAGATAATCGATGAAGCGCCCGGTGTCTTCGTCCCGCGACAGAATGGCGAAGCGGGCGTCCGTCAGGTGGTACACCTGTGCCCTGCCCTCGAACAATCGCAGCAAGCGCGCGCCGACTTCACGCACCAGCTCATCGTACACCGCCGCGCCCAGCACGCGGATGACTTCAAAGGCCTTGGCGGCATCCGGCATATCGATGTCGGCCAGCACGCGCTGCTCGCCGGCGTGCTCGCGCGCCTGTGCGGTCAGGTCTTCAAACAGCTGATACTTGTTCGGCATGCCGCTGACCGCGTCCACATGGCCAACCGCGCGGCCCAGCGTGATGTGCGACATAACGATCCCGGCCAGGATGGTCAGCTTTTCCTTTTCAGCGGTGCTTAGGCTGCGCGGCTGGGTGTCGATCAGGCACAGCGCGCCGATGGCGTAGCCGTCCGGCGTGATCAGCGGCGCGCCGGCGTAGAAACGCACGGCTTGCGGGCCGGTGACCATGGAGTTGTTGACGAAGCGCTGGTCCAGCAGCGTGTCTTCCACCACCAGCACGCTGGCCTGCTGAATGGTGTAGGTGCAGAAGGTCTGATCGCGCTGCGTGTTTGGCGGGCAGAAACCGACGGTGGACTTGAGCCACTGGCGATCGCTGTCCAGCAGCGAGATGTAAGAGCCGGCCACGCCGTACATCTCCATCGCCAGTTTGGTGATGGCGTCGAAGTATTCGCTGGTGTTGGTGTTCAGGATGCCCAGTTGCCGGAGCGCCTGCAGCCGCTCTGGTTCCGAGTGCTTGAGTAGGATCTCCTGCATCGTCACACTCCCGCCGGCGCCGGCAGCAAGCCGGCGGTGGCGCGCGCGCCGCCTGCCGACGCTGCGTTCACTGACGCCGCCGTGCCGGAGCCGGCATGCCAGCCATCGCGCCGGGTCTTGAACACGCTGACCGCATGATTCAGCTGCGCCGCCTGATCCTGCAGCACCTCCACCTCGCCGGCCGCATGTTCAACCAGCGCGGCATTTTGCTGCGTTACCTGGTCCATCTGCGAAATTGCGCGATTGACTTCCTCGATGCCCTGACGCTGCTCATCGCTGGCCAGCGTAATCGCTCCCACCATGTCGCTCACCTGTTTGACACTGTTGACAATGTCGCGCATTGTACTACCGGCGTGTTCCACCAGCTGGGTGCCGGCGTGGATCTTGGCTACCGATTCGTCGATCAGCGATTTCACTTCCCGCGCCGCCGTGGAGCTGCGCTGCGCCAGATTGCGCACCTCGGTCGCCACCACGGCGAAACCGCGCCCTTGCTCACCGGCGCGCGCCGCTTCCACCGCCGCGTTCAGCGCCAGGATGTTGGTCTGGAAGGCGATACCGTCGATCACGCTGATGATCTCCTCAATCTTGCGCGAGGATTCGTCGATCGAATTCATGGTCTGCACCACCTCGCCGACAATCTCGCCGCCCTTGCTGGCGATGTCGGATGCGTTTTGCGCCAGCGTGTTGGCATCGCGCGCGCTGTCGGCGTTCTGCTTGACGGTGGCGGTCAGTTCTTCCATCGCGGATGCGGTTTCTTCCAGCGAGCTGGCCTGGTCCTCGGTGCGGCCTGACAAATGCTGGTTCTGCTCGGAGATCTGGTCGCTGATGCTGCTGACGGCCACCGCCGCCTCGTGCACCTCGGTCACGGTGGTGCGCAGGTTGCGGCTCATCTTCACCAGCACCGCCATGATGCTGTCCTTGTCCTGACCACGCAGTTCAATCTCGTGATACAGCTCGCCGCGATCGACCGCATTGGCCAGCGCCTTTACTTCGGCAGGTTCGGCGCCCAGCGCGCGCAGCAGGTACTGCGTCACGCGCCACGCCACCAGCGCACCAATGGCGATGGCAATCGCCACCGCCGCCAGCGCCAGCGACCGGAAGTTGTGCGCGCCATGACGCGCCAAGGCCGATTCGGCCTCGGTCATGTCCTCTTCCTGGTCGATAAAGCCGTTGATGCTGGCCAGCCAGTCGACAAAAGCCGGCTTGGCCTGCTCCAGCATCATCTTGCGCGCGCCTTCGATATCGCCGGCGCGGCGCGCGTCGATGATCTTCTTGATCAGCGGCGTGGTGCGGGCCTCGCTTTGCTTGATCTTTTCCAGCCAGCTGCGTTCCTCCGGCAGCATCTTCGCCTTGGCGTCGCTGAACAAGGCGTCCAGCGGCTTGGCGGACAGCTGGTACTCGGTGTCCAGCTTGTCGATCAAGGCCGTCACGCTGGTCAGTTCAGCATCGCTGACCAAGGTCACATCGCGCAGCGCGATGGCGCGGTCGTGCACACTGCCACGGAAATTGATGGCATAACGCTGCTTGACGTTATTCACCTCGCTGATGTGCAGCAGGCTGTTGTCGATGGCGTTGACCTTGAACACGCTCAACACCGTTAATGCCAGCATCATTGCCAAAATAATGCCAAAGCCGATCCCTAGTCGCGCGGCCACGCTGATTTCATTTTTGTTGACTTCCATTCCAGCTCCTATGGCAGATTGTGAAACTGGATGAAACTTTACTACTTCAAGCCAGTAAAAACACCTCTCTAACGAGGGATGCTGTGCTACTGTTCGCGTTGGAGACAACAATGTAAAAATACTATGCGTATCAATTCCGTCGATGCTGTACGCGGCCTGACCGTAGCCGCCATGCTGCTGGTGAACGACGCCGGCGACTGGTCTCATATCTATCCCTGGTTGGAACACGCCCCATGGCATGGCTGCACGCCGGCCGACTTTATCTTCCCGGTTTTCATGCTGATGGTTGGCATGTCGCTGCAACTGGCGCTCGGCCGCCAGCTCGATGCCGGGGCGCCGACCGCGCCGATGGCGCGTGCGGTCCTGCTGCGCGGCGCCCGCATCGTCCTGCTGGGCGTCGCCTTGAACGTGGTGTCCCTGCTGACCATGGGCGGCCACGGCTTCCGCCTGCTCGGCGTCCTGCAGCGCATCGGCATCTGCTTTGCGCTGGCCGGCATGATCGCGATCTACCTGCGCAGCGCCCGCGCGCAGTGGGCCGCGCTGGCGGCCATCCTGCTGGGCTACTGGGCCTTGCTGGCCGGCGGTGGCGGCGTCGAACCCAACGCGAATCTGCCGGACCGCATCGACACCGCAGTCCTGGGCGCCCTGTCCTATCAATGGGATGCCGCCACCGGCCTGGCGCACGAACCGGAAGGGATATTAAGCACGCTGCCCTCGCTGGGCACCGTCATCCTCGGCATGCGCGCCGGCGACTGGCTGCGCAACGGCCGCATCGCCACCCTGGCCGTGGGCGGCGCGGCGGCGATGGTGATCGGCGGCCTGTGGTCGCTGGCGCTGCCGCTGAATAAACAGCTGTGGACCTCTTCGTTCGTGTTGTGGACCGGCGGCTTCGGCATGCTGGCCATCGCGCTGGCCTACCAGTTGATTGACGTACGCGGCTGGCCGCCGCTGGGCCGGGCCATGGGCGTGAACGCCATCAACGCTTACGCCGGTTCCTGGCTGGCGGCATGCGCGCTGGCTGCCAGCGGCGCCATGGGACCGCTCTATGAACGAGTATTCCGCGCTCCGCTGACACCCTTGTTCGGACCGGAGTTCGCCTCGTTGGCATTCGCCGCCGCTTTCACCGCCGTGTTCTGGATCGCCATGGCCTACGCTTACAAACGCGGCTGGCGCATCAGCATTTAAAACCGCCAGCGCAGCGAGACGGTGAGGCTGCGCTCCTTCTGCAACTGCGGTTCACCGATCAAGATGCGCGCTGACCGGTCGCTGCGTACCAGCAGCGCTTCGGTCATCAGCGACAAGCTGTCGGCCAGCGGCCAATCGTAAGCCAGCGCCACGCCATAGCCGGTTTCGTTATTTGGGTCCGACGGCAGCGCGTCATGTTCGCGGGTGCGGAAACGGTCGTAGCGCAATGCTGCCGTACCGGGGCCCAGAGGACGGCTGACCAGCGCAAACCACGAGCTGAAATCGAGCGACACCGCGTCCAGCCCCATGAGGGTGTCGCCCCGCATGGCCTGCATGGCCAGTTCCCATTGGCCTTGCGGACGCCACACCGCGCTGACGTGGTCGAAGCGGGTGCGCCAGCTGTACTGCCAATCCTTGACCTCCAACGGGTCGCCGCGATTATCGTAGCGCAGCGCCGCCAGTTCCAGCCGCGAGCCGAAGTTCAGGTTGGCGCCAAGGTAGTAACCCAGCTTGCCGTCCACTTCGCGGAAAGGATGAATATCGCGCCACTGGCGCGGAATCGCGCCGCCGCTGCGGTACACCGGCAGATCGGCCAGCTTCAGCGTATCGAAACGGCCGGCGATGCGGTCGCTGATCGACCAGCCGCGCCACGCCAGCAGTGTACCGGTGGGGTCGTTGCCGGTGTAGGCGGCCGCCAGTACACCCACATCGTACGGCGCGCCACTGTACCGGCCCAGCCGCCGGGCGCTCCATTCCACACCGTTGGTGCGCAGCTCCTCGCCGATCCAGCTGTTGATGGCGGAACTGGAGATCGTATGTCTGGGCACCCAGCCGACACTGTCGTAATCGATCTCCACGCTGGTCGGCGCAAAGAAAAAGCCGGCCCGCACCCGGGTTTTCCAGGCGCCGTCCGGCACCGGGCTCCAGCTCAGGAAAGCCTCGCGCACGTCGACCACGCCGCGATGCTGCTGGTCGGCGCTCAGTTCCAGCGTGCCGCTGATGCTGTCGCTCAGGTCCGCGTCGCCGCGCAGCACGGCCTGGCCGATGCTCAGGCGCGGCGAGTTTTCGTCATATCGGGTTTTCGCCAGGCCGCTGTCCAGAAAACTGCGGCCGGCATCGGCATCAACGGCGCGAACGTCCAGCAGGCCGCGCCACTCTGCCGCGTGGGCGCTGCCGGCGGCGACGGCCAGCGCCAGCAAGATCGGGGATGGTAGCTTCATGCCATCATCATACACGGCTATAATCCAACGTCCCCAACCTAGACGAAGAAAGAAGCTTCGGATGATGAAAAGTTTGCGTATCGCCGGCGCCGCGCTGCTGGCCTGCCTGTCCGGCGCGGCCGTGGCCGAGACCATCGAGCCGGCGCCCCTGAATGAAGTATGGCTCAACGGCGGCTTCTACACCTGGCACTTCCAGCGCGACAAGGACCTGAACGGCGCCAACGGCGGCCTCGGTGCCGAGTGGCGCTTCAACACCGTGGCCTCGGTCACCGCCGGCCGCTTCTACAACAGCGACCGCGCCTACTCCAACTACATCGGCGCCTACTACCAGCCCTGGAAAGTCGGCCCGGTGCGCATCGGCGCGGTGATCGGCGCGTTTGACGGCTACCCCAAAATGCGAAATGGCGGCTGGTTCCCCGCCGCCATTCCAACCCTCAGCTACGAATACGAGCGCGTGGGCGTCAACATCGCCATCATCCCAAGCTACAAAGACCGCCTGTACGGCGGCATCTCAGTACAGCTCAAGCTCAAGGCGTTTTAACTACGCGCCTTGGTCACCGCGATCTGATCGAGGATATGCTTCGGCACTTCCGCGTAGTGCTTGAACTCCATGGTGTAGGTCGCCCGGCCCTGCGTCAGCGAACGCAGGGTGGTCGAGTAGCCAAACATCTCGGCCAGCGGCACCGACGCGCGGATGATTTTGCCGCCGCCACCGGGAATTTCATCCATGCCCTGCACCATGCCGCGCCGCGCCGTCAGATCGCCCATGGCATTGCCCATGAACTCTTCCGGCGTTTCGACTTCCACCTGCATCACCGGCTCCAGCAGCACCGGCCCGGCGCGCTTCATCCCCTCCTTGAAGGCCATCGAGCCGGCCATGCGGAACGCATTCTCGTTCGAGTCGACGTCGTGGTACGAGCCGAAAGTCAGCGTGGCGCGCACATCGACCACCGGATAACCGGCCAGCACGCCGCTGCGCAAAGTCTCCTGGATGCCCTTGTCGACCGCCGGGATAAACTCGCGCGGCACCACACCGCCCTTGATGGCGTCCACGAACTCATAGCCTTTGCCGCCCGCTTCCAGCGGCTCCAGCGTCAGCACCACGTGGCCATACTGACCGCGTCCGCCGGACTGCTTGACGAATTTGCCTTCCACATCGGTCGCGGTTTTGGTGATGGTTTCGCGGTAGGCCACCTGCGGCTTGCCGACCGTCGCCTCCACGCCAAACTCGCGCTTCATGCGGTCCACCAGAATCTCCAGATGCAGCTCGCCCATGCCGGACATGATGGTCTGGCCGGATTCCTCGTCCGTATGCACGCGGAACGACGGGTCCTCCTGCGCCAGGCGGTTCAGGGCGATGCCCATTTTCTCCTGGTCGGCCTTGGTTTTCGGCTCCACCGCCTGCGAGATCACCGGCTCGGGGAAGATCATCTTTTCCAGCACGATCACGTGATCCGGCGAGCTTAAGGTATCGCCAGTGGTCACGCCCTTCAGGCCCACCGCCGCCGCGATATCGCCGGCGTAGACTTCCTTGATCTCCTTGCGCTCGTTCGCGTGCATCTGCAGGATGCGGCCCAGACGCTCTTTCTGCGCCTTGGTCGGGTTGTACACCGTGTCGCCGGAATTCACCACGCCCGAATACACGCGGAAGAAAGTCAGTTGGCCGACAAACGGATCGGTCATGATCTTGAACGCCAGCGCGGAGAACGGGTCCGTGTCGGTCGGATGACGCTCGATCGGCTTGTCGTCTTCATCGGTGCCGGCAATGGCCGGCACGTCCACCGGCGACGGCAGATATTCGATCACCGCATCCAGCATGGCCTGCACCCCGCGGTTCTTGAAGGCGCTGCCGGCCAGCATCGGCACGATCTCGTTGCGGATGGTGCGCAGGCGCAGACCGGTCTTGATCTCTTCCTCCGTCAGCACGCCGCCGTCCAGGTACTTTTCCAGCAGCTCCGGCGTGCCTTCGGCGGCGGCTTCCACCATCTTGTCGCGCCACTCCTGCGCCAGCCCTTGCAGGTTGGCCGGGATGTCTTCATAGGTGAACTTGACGCCCAGCGTCTCATCGTCCCAGTTAATCGCGCGCATTTTGACCAGGTCCACCACGCCGTGGAAGTTATCCTCGGCGCCCAGTGGAATCTGGATCGGCACCGCCACGCCTTTCAGGCGATTGGCAATCTGCTCGCGCACGCGGAAGAAGTCCGCGCCAACCCGGTCCATCTTGTTGATGAACGCAATCCGCGGCACATGGTATTTATTCGCCTGGCGCCACACGGTTTCCGATTGCGGCTGCACGCCGCCGACCGCGTCGTACACCATCACGGCGCCATCCAGCACCCGCATCGAGCGCTCGACCTCAATCGTGAAATCGACGTGGCCCGGCGTGTCGATGATATTGATGCGATGCTCGGCAAAATTCCCCGCCATGCCTTTCCAGAAGGCGGTGGTGGCAGCCGAGGTGATGGTAATCCCGCGCTCCTGCTCCTGCTCCATCCAGTCCATGGTCGCGGCGCCGTTGTGCACTTCGCCGATCTTATGGTTAACACCGGTATAAAACAGGATGCGTTCCGTGGTCGTGGTCTTGCCAGCGTCGATGTGGGCGCTGATGCCGATGTTGCGGTAACGCTCGATGGGGGTCTTGCGGGTCATCACAATCTCCTTAGTGTGCGACATGATTAATGGCAACTAATGTAACCTCTTGCCTAACTCTACCTAACTGGGACCGACTGTATGCAATTGCAAGCGAAAAACATTCTCTTCCTATCTTTAGGCATGGCGCCGGCTCTGGCTTTGGCGCAGGCATCCGAGCTGGAACTGCGGCTGGAGCGCTGTGCCGTGCTCGGAGACGCCAGCGCCCGCCTGGCCTGCTACGATGGCCTGGCCAAGACCACGCCGGCGGTGCAGGCGGCCGGCGACAACGCCATCGCCGCGCCGGCCGCCGGCAGCGAACCGGCGCGCACCCAGCCGAGCGCGCCGCCGCCGGAGCCGAACGTGCCGGCCAAGGTCGCCGCGCTGACCACCATCCCGCCCGAGGGCACCGTCTCGCGCATGGTGCAGGAATGGGAACTGGACCGCTCGGCCAAGCGTGGCGTGTTCAACTTCCGGCCACACCGGGACACCTATCTTTTGCTGGCCAATTACAGTACCAGCTCCAATGATGCGCCTTTTCAGGACTTTACGCCTGCCGGCATCAAATCCAAGCACGTGGAATTGACTTACCAGATCAGTTTCAAGATGAAGCTGATTGAACAGTTGATGAGCACGCCGGTGGACCTGTGGTTCGGCTACACCCAGAACAGCTTCTGGCAAGCCTACAACCGCGCCGCCTCCAGCCCGTTCCGCGAAACCAATTACCAGCCGGAGCTGATGCTGACCACGCCACTGAGCCTGGACCTCGGCGTACTCGACGTGCGCTACCTGACCCTGGGCCTGAATCACCAGTCCAACGGCCAGACTTCCACGCTGTCTCGCAGCTGGAACCGGATTTACGCGGAGGTGGGTGCGGAGAAAGGCAAGTTCGGCGTCTCGTTCCGCCTGTGGAAGCGGCTCGATAACGCCCGCTCGGACAACGACAACATCGACATCACCGACTTCCTCGGCCATGGCGACCTGACCGCGACCTACCGCTTTGACGGCCACGAACTGTCGGTCATGGGCCGGCGCAACTTCAGCACCCGCCACGGCGCGCTGCGCGTCGGCTGGGCTTTCCCGGTGGCGGCCAATCTGAAGGGGTATGTGCAAGGCTTCAGCGGCTACGGCCAAAGCCTGATCGACTACAACTACGCGCAGAAATCCATCGGCGCCGGCTTCCTGGTCGATTTTTAACGGGGATTGCCGCCCAAAATGCGCGCCGGCAGCATGACGATGGCGCGCAGCAGCTCAAACACGCCCTCCACGCCGATGCCAATCAAGCGGAACGGCAAGGTAATCAGCCATAACAGCGGATACAGCACCAGCGCCAGCAAGGCCAGCGGCCAACAAAGGAACAACAAGCCTAGCCACAAAATGAAACTCAGCATGAGACGCTCCCGATACGGTTGAATTATTGTCTATAATGTCACTTTAAAAGACTGGCGGCCCGGCTGCAATTGCCGTGCGACCAGCTGCAGATAACGGCGATCAAGCGCCGGTTTTCGGGGACGAACGGAAAAGACCATGCTCCAACCTTGGTACCTGGCAGTGCTGCTCGGCAGCGCCAGCCTGATGAATGCCCACGCGCAGCAGCAGGCGCCCAGCGTGGTGGTGGCCGGCCAGCGCAACGCTTCGGAATGGTTCCGGGTGGAGAGCCAGCACTTCGTGGTGTATTCCAACACCAGCAACGACGAGGTGGCGGTCTTGCTCAACCAGCTGGAGCGGCTGGACTTCATGCTGCGGATTTACACCCAGCCCTTCCTGAAGGCCACCGGCGCCGAACCCAAGCTGACGTTCTATTATCATGACCGCGCGGTGGCGTTGAATGCGCTGGCGCTCGATCAGCCGGCCAATGCCATCGGCCTGTACAACAGCTGCAGCGCCGGCGTCCAGGGTTTTGGCGTGCGGCTCGATCCCGGCGAGGAAGGTTTGTCTTATCTGTACGAGGGCTACACCCGCCACTTCCTGTACCGCTATACCGACATCCGCGCGCCGATCTCGTTTATCGATGGCCTGGCCCACTATTTCGCCAGCGTGCGCTTCACCGATACCCAGATGTCGGTCGGCAAAACCCCGCTCAACGTCGGCAGTTATTGGCGCTTCCTCGATCAGGGCCGGCGCTACAGCCTTGACTACACGGACGTGCTGGAGCAGAACGACTCGCGCGGTGTGAACTACGGCTCCACGGCCGGCATCAAGCTGGAGTTCGCGGCACGTTCATGGCTGCTCACGCACTACATGCTGTCCACGGAAGACACGCGCAAACGCATGGTCAATTACCTGAGCGCAGTCTACCGCGACGTGCCGATCACGCAGGCGTTCGAGCAAGCGTACGGCATCAAGGTCAGCGACCTCGGCACCACCTTGTGGCGCTACCGCCTGCAGGCGCTGAAGGTCTTGCTGGTGGATGTGCCGGAACTGCCGCTGGCAAAAATGGAATTCACCAGCCTGCCGCAATCATCGGGCGAATTCGTGCTGGCGGAAGCCGCGCTCAAGTCCTGCCCCGGCCGCAAGGAAGGTGAGGCGCTGCTGCGCCGCGTGGCCGGCGCGGCAGCGCAGTATCCGTCCAATGACTATGCCCAGCGCGTGCTGAGCCGGGCGCAGGTGGACTGGGGCAATCCGCAAGATGCGCTTCCCTACCTGAGCGCGGCGGCGAAGAAACCGGATGCCGAGGCCTTCTACCTGCTTGGCCAGGCGCATCTGCGGCTGGTGCAACTGGACGAGGCGCGCCCCCACCTGCAGCGCGCGCTGGAACTCGATCCCAAGTCGGCCGAAGCCGCCTACGCGCTGCATCAGACCGGCCTGCAATCCGGCGCCGCACCGGACGACGCCACGCTGCAGGCGGCCGTCAGCGCCTTCCGCAGCGCGCATGAAGTCAATACGCTGGCACGCTCGGCCGCGCTGGCCTACGCCTATGCCGGCGATACCGCGCGCGCCCGCAACGCCCTCAAGCTGATGGCGCACAACATCCGCGCGCCGGAGCTGGCCGCGTGGGCAAAAGTCTGGCTGGATAAAGTGGCGGCCGGGGTGAGCCAGCCCGAATTGCTGGCCGAGATGCGCGTGCAGCCAGCGGCCGGCACGGCATTCAGGGAGTGGACGATCGCCAACGCCATCGTCATGCAGGATGTGGAGCGCGCCGCCGGTTTGCAGGATGCGCGCGCCCACCTCGATCAGCAACGCCTGAACCAGTCTGTGCAGGACCAGACGTCGCAGCCGTCGCCTTACACGCGCTGATCAGGCGTAGGCTGGCACGCGGGCCGGCTGCAAGGTCGCTTCGTACAGGATCTCGGCCTTCAGCGAGGCCTGCAGCGAAGGGATCGAACCGCCCGCGCGGTACTGGAAGCTGACCTGCAGCACGTCGCCCTCGCGCGCCTTGACCGGGGTGGCCAGCGGCAGCGTCATGTAGTGGTTCAGCCAGTCGATGGTGGTGGAGCGCTCCTGCACCACCGCCAGGATATTCTTGGTGACAAAGCGCATGGCATTGATTTCGCCATTCTTCTCCACCACGAACTTGCCCTGCCAGGTGTAAATCAACTCGTTCGGCTGGTTGAAATCGATGATGCTGTACACGGCTGGCGGCGCCATCTCCACGGTGCCGGGATAAATCACCGTGGTTTCCTGGAACTGCACGATCGGCGCATAGAAACCTTCGAAATCGTATTCCTGCTGCAGCGGCTGCACCGCCATGATCACCGCCTCCGGCAGGAACACCGGCAGCGGGCCGCCAAAGCGCTCGATGTAGCGGCGCTTGAACGATTCAATCACCTCGACCTGCTTCTCGCGCAGCATGCCGACGTGGATCATTTCGCAGATCACCACATCCACCGGCTCCGGCGGCAGGTATTCAAAAGCGTCGGCGTGCACCACTTCCACCTTGTCGCCGTTCGGATTCCTGGCCAGGAACTTGCGGGCCTCCTTCACCATGTCCGGATTGAATTCGACGCAATACACCTTGGCCGCCTTGGCCGCCGCGAACCACGACAGCACGCCGGTGCCGCCGCCCAGCTCCAGCACCCTGGCGCCCGGCTTGACGGCATAGTCGATGGCCGACTTGAATCCGTGCATGCGGTTCTGATCCATCAGCATATTGTGATGGTAGTGGACTGGAATAAACTGCCCCAGATAGCAGCTTTCAATTTCGCGTTCGTTCAGCATGGTGATCCTCAGTGAGTGCTCTGGGACCATTATCATCAAGATTGCCTTACGACCATGCACCGAACTGGACAATAAAAACCCGCCAATTCACGGATCAATATTAGCGGAATGCGGAAACGGGAACATTGAAACGCTGGGAAAGCGCGAAGACTTGCTCATCAGTCAATTGACTTGAACCATTTAGAATCGAAGCAACGGTCTCACAGGAAACTAGATCACGAAAAGCTTCCGGACCTAGCGCATGTTGCTCCATCAAAAAGCGCAGCATCGCCCCCGCCGATACGTTCTTGGATGGATAATGCCTCGCTTCGTATACCTCCAACGCGTCGCTGAGCACATTGAGTTGGGCGGCTAATGGATGACCTTCCACCGCGGCTCCGGCGTCCAGCAAATACTCCAGCACGATCACCGCTTGATCGTACTCCTCCTCATTCTCGATTCCATCTAGTCGCACTAAGGCTTCCATAAGCTGTACTCCTTATGAGTCAAGACTTCGCGAACAAAAACCTTATTTCGCTCAAACTGGACGATGGCAACCAAACGATACTTATTGCCGCCAATATTGAAGACAAAGAAATTGCCTACTTTATCTGCAGAGCGAAAAACCGACTTCAAATCGGCAAAGCCAGCGAAGTCACGGGACTCAATACTTTTCCGCCAAGTCTGCAGAGGTCCGTCCGCATCTGGATGCAGGGTCCCGAACTCGACAAGCTTCTTGTTGGAGATTACGCGCATAACGCAGTATCTCCATGCCAGTATAACGAGGCACGGAGCTACGTCAAACTGGCGTTGAACTGACTGATGTTAAAGAGACCTTATCTTAGCGCGGCGTTTTACTCGCGAGGAAGGTGTTGATGGTTTTGGCGATCCAGGGCTTGTCGGCTTTGAGGGCGAATTCGGCGGCGGTGAGGTGGAAGCCGCCGTCTTTCAGGGTGGCGTCGGCGCCTTCTTTCAGCAACAGTTCGACGACTTCTTCCTGGCCTTCGCGCGCGGCGATCATCAGCGGCGTCATGCCGGATGGCGATTCGGCATCGATATAGGCATGCTGGTCCAGCAGGATGGTGGTGATGTCCACACTGCCCGCCGCAGCGGCGTAATGTAATGCGGTCCAGCCTTTCTGATTCACCTGGGCGCCGCGCTTGAGCATGTCCAACACGGCCACTTTATTCTTGCGGAACGCCGCCATCATCAACGCGGTATTGCCGTTCGGCGCCTTGGCTTCCAGATCGATTCCGGGCTGGGCCATCAGCAGGCGCGCGACGTTGAGCGACTCGTAGCGCATCGCCACGATCAGGCCGGTTTCGCCGTTGGGATCGCGCACGTTCGGATTGACGCCGCGCAGCAGCGCCGCCGCCACGCGGCTGGTGGCGTCCAGTTGGGCGGCGCGGAAGAAGTCGACCTCGTCATCGGTCTGTGCGCGCGGCTCGGCAGCCAGGGCCCAGGCCGGCGCCGCCACACCAGCAGCCAGAAGCTGCAAGACAAACCGGCGCGACGTCATGCCGGCACGCCGAACAGCTTACGGAAGTTGGCGGTGGTTTGCGCCGCCACCTGCTCCACCGGCACGCCCTTCAATCTGGCGATGTACTCGCCCACATGCGCCACAAAGCCCGGCTCATTCATCTTGCCGCGATACGGCACCGGCGCCAGATACGGCGAATCGGTCTCGATCAGGATGCGCTCCAGCGGCAGCTCCAGCGCCACCGCCTGCAATTCCCTGGCGCTCTTGAACGTCACAATGCCGGAGAAAGAAATGTAAAAACCCATCTCGATCGCCGCCCTGGCCACTTCCAGCGATTCGGTAAAGCAGTGCATCACGCCGGCCACGCCGCCGGCCTCCGTGCCGGCGCCCTCTTCGCGCATGATACGGATCGTGTCCGCGCTGGCATTGCGGGTATGAATAATCAGGGGCTTGCGGGTAATGCGCGAGGCCTTGATGTGGGTGCGGAAGCGCTCGCGCTGCCACTCCAGATCGCCCTGCAGGCGGAAGTAATCCAGCCCGGTCTCGCCAATGGCAATGATCTTCGGGTCATCCGCCAGCTCGACCAGCTGCTCAACCGAGGGTTCAGGCGTGTCTTCATAGTCCGGATGCACGCCGACCGAGGCATAGATATGCGGGTACTGGTGCGCCAGCGCCAGCACCTGCGGGAAATCCGGCAAGTCGACCGACACGCATAGCGCGTGGGTCACCTTGTTGTGTTCCATCTGGGCCAGGATATCCGGCATGCGCGCCGCCAGCTCAGGGAAATTAATGTGGCAATGAGAGTCGATATACATGGCACGATTGTACCCGATACCACACTTCCCGATAAATCGCTTTGCTATTTGCCAATTGTTGGCTACCATTCAACCACGTTATGTAATTACGTTACACAATCAAAACAAAGGGGACCTATGAGTACTACCGAAATTTTCCTGTTGGCAATGCTGCTAATCTTCACCGCGCCGTATCTGGTCTGGCGCCTGGGTAAAACCGAGTATTTCGCACCGCTGGTGGTAGTACAGATCATCATGGGCATCGTCCTGGGGCCGGGCGTGATGGGCGCCGCCTTCCCCGAGTACCATAAATTCGTCTTCAACCCCGACGTCACCAAGACGCTGAACGGCATCGCCCAGTGGGGTGTAATGTTATTCGTAATGCTGGCCGGGGTTGAACTGGACCTGAAAAAAGTCTGGCAATACCGCCGCGAGAGCGGCGCCACCGCCGGTCTGTCGCTGGGCGTGCCGCTCGTGTTTGGCTGCGCCGCCGCCCTGCTGCTGATGAATTACCAGGGCTGGATGGGCGCCAAGGCCGCCGGCTGGCAGTTCATGCTGGGCACCGGCATGGCTTGCGCCGTTACTGCGCTGCCGGTGCTGGTCCTGCTGATGGAGAAACTGGACATCCTGCGCCAGCCGATGGGCCAGCGCATCATGCGCTACGCCAGCCTGGACGACGTCGCCATCTGGGGCGTGCTGGCGCTGATCATGCTGGACTGGGAACGCGTCGGCCGTCAGGCCGGCTTCCTGGTCGCCTTCACCCTGCTGACCTTCGCCTTCCGCAAGCTGATGGCGCGTCTGAAAGCCGAAGACCGCTGGTACGTCGCCCTGATCTGGCTGATCGCCTGCGCCTTCGGTGCGGACTGGGCCGGCCTGCACTTCATGGTCGGCGCCTTCCTGGCCGGCGTGGTGATGGATGCGGAATGGTTCGGTATTGAAAATCTGGACCGCCTGTTCAACAGCGTGCTGCTGGTGCTGATGCCGGTCTTCTTCCTGAGCACCGGTCTGCGCACCAAGTGGGACCTGGGCGGCTACTCGGTATTCTTTGTGGCGGGCCTGTTGCTGCTGGCCTCGGTCGGCGGCAAGCTGGCCGGCGCCCACATCGCCGGCAAAATGCTGAAATGGAAGAGCGGCGAAGCCTCCATCATTGGCTGGCTGCTGCAAACCAAGGGCCTGATCGAAATCGTGTTTGCCAACATCCTGCTGGACAAGCAAATCATCACCAACGAGACCTTTACCGCCCTGCTGCTGATGGCCGCCGGCAGCACCATGTTGACGATTCCTATCGTGCACCCTAAACTGAACCGTGCACAGAATCGCGGACTGGTGGGTCAAGCCAGCTCCTGAGTTTAAAGGATAGAAAACATGGCGCGCACCGGATTAACCAAGTCACAAGTCAGAACCACGCGGGATCAGTTGCTGGCCGAGGGACGCTACCCCTCCGTTGACGCGGTGCGCCATGCCCTCGGCGACACCGGCTCCAAATCGACCATCCACAAGTATCTGAAGGAACTTGCGGAAGAAGATCACGGCGCCGGCGTCAAACGGGAAGACACGGCGCGCAGCCTGCAAACGCTGGTGGAACAGCTGGCCGACAAGCTGCATGACGATGCCGAGCAGCGCTTCAACGCCATGCTGGAAGAAAAGGAACAGCAACTGGCGGAACTGCGCCGCCAGGTCGCCAGACTGAGTGCGCGCATTGAAGAACTGGAAATCGACGCTTACGCCAACCTGCCGCACGACAACGGCTTCGGCAATTTCAGCGACCTGTTTGCCAGCTCACGCAGCGGCCAGCGCGACGATACCGCCTTCAATGTGATTCTGGCGGGCGGCCGCACCATGACGGTCGATTTCGACAGCCCGCAAATCCAGCTTACGCCACGCGTTTTCCAAGGATAATCAGGTCGCGCTCGACGCCGTCCAGATTTGCCACCCTGGGCAGATGGGCCCAGGTCTCAAAGCCGAACTTGCCGAACAGGCCAAGGCTCGGCTTGTTGTGGCCAAAGATGAATCCCAGCAAAGTGTGCACCTTGATCTGCGGCGCGTAAGCGATCGCCTGCTCGATGCAGTAGCGACCCACGCCCTTGCCGCGCCACGCCTCGGCAATGTAGATCGAAATTTCCGAGGTGCCCGAATACGCCGGACGGCCGTAGAAATTCGAATACGACATCCAGCCCAGCACCTCATTGCCGGTGTCGTCCGACTCGATGATCCACAGTGGCCGCTTGTCTGGCGTGTGATCGTGATACCACTGCAGGCGCGACTCGACCGACACCGGCTCGGTATCGGCAGTCACCTCGCGCGAGGCAATGGTGGTGTTGTAGATGGCAACGATGGTTGGCAGGTCTTCAAGCGTGGCAAGGCGATGGCGGAAAGTCATGTGGGAGCAAACAGGGTTACAGGGTGTGGGTGGCGCGCGAAGAGCGCAACGCGGCGCCGAGGATTTCTTCAATGCGCAGGCGGGCGCGCTGGCCGCTCTCATCGTCCGGGAAATGCACGCCGATGCCCTGCGCCTTGTTGTTGTGGGCGCCGGGCGGCGTAATCCAGGCGACCTTGCCTGCGATAGGGTATTTGTTGGGATCGTCCATCAGGGCCAGGATGAGGTAGATTTCATCGCCCAGCTTGTACGGCTTCTGGGTCGGCACGAACATGCCGCCGTTTTTCAGGAACGGCATGTAGGCGGCATACAACGCCGCCTTTTCCTTGATCGCCAGCGACAGCACCGTCGGCCGTGGCGTCATCGGCACGGTGTTCGGATCGAGTGGGCTGGCAGCGGACATTCCTTACCTTTCGCAGCAGTTGGCGTACTCCAGCAGCATATCCTCCAGGAACAGCTTGGGCGAGAGCGGATGGTCCGCCGTCGCCCGCCGTTCGTTGGCGCCCTTGATCGCGGCCATCAGGCGGCTGACGTGGATCTTGTCCGCCAGCCCGGCCAGCTCTTTCTGGTAGCGGGGATAATAACGGATGTTACCTGCCAGTTTGTAGGAAAACACGTCATAAAGCCAGCGCTGCAGCCATGAAACCGGGCCGGCCAGCGGGACTTTTTGCAACTTGTCGGCCACTTTCAACGCGCCTTCAATGCTGGGATGGGCCAGCAGTTGCAGCAGCGTCTCCAGATCCTCGCGGCTGCCGGCCTCGGCCTGCGCCATCGCGGCCAGCGGCGCCCCGCCCTGCTCGCGCAGCCAGCTGTCGGCGTCCGGCACGCCTTGCTCCTTGAGCCAGGCCAGCGCTTCGGCGTGGGTCGGCATCGGCATGGCGAATTTGCGGCAGCGCGACAAGATGGTCGGCAGCACGCGGTCCAGGCCATTGGAGGCGACCAGGAACACCGTGCCCGGCGGCGGTTCTTCCAGCGTCTTCAGCAGCGCGTTCGAGGCCGGCATATTCAGCGCCTCGGCCGGATACAGCACCACCACGCGCAAACCCTGGCGATGGGTGGAAATGTTCATGAAATCGGCCAGCGAGCGGATCTGCTCGATCTTGATTTCCTTGGACGGCGTTTTCGACTTGGCGGCCTTCTTCGCTTCGCCATCGCCCTCTTCACCGTCGGCGGCCGGCTCGTCTTCCATGGACTCCGGCCGCACGCGGCGGTAGTCGGGGTGGTTTTGCTGCGAGAACCAGCCGCAGGAGGCGCACTCGCCGCAGGCGTGGCCATCCGGCAGCACCGCCTCGCACAGCAGGCCCTGCGCAAAGCGCTCGATGAAGTCCGCCTTGCCGATCCCGGCAGCGCCATGGAACAGAATGGCGTGCGGCATGCGCTGGCGCAGCGCTTGCAGCTGCTGCCACGACGATTCTTGCCACGGGTAGATGGAATTGCTCATTACTCGTTATTGTATTTCAAAAGAAGGCGTCGAGGATGGCGGCGATTTGCAACTGGATCGCGGCGATGCTCTGGGTGGAGTCGATCACGCGGAAGCGCTGCGGGAACTGGGCCGCGCGGCGCAGGTACTCGCTGCGGGTGGCGGCGAAGAAGTCGGCCTGTTCCTGCTCAAACTTGTCCAGATCGCGGGTGGCATCCAGGCGCGCGCGCGCCACTTCCAGCGGCACATCGAACAGCAGGGTCAGGTCCGGCTGCAGGTCCGGGTGCACCCACTGCTCCAGTGCCTCCAGCTTGGCCAGACTGGTGCCGCGGCCGCCGCCCTGGTAGGCAAACGTGGAGTCGGTGAAACGGTCGGAGATGACCCAGGCGCCGCGCTCCAGCGCCGGCTTGATCACTTGCGCGATGTGCTCGCGGCGGCTGGCGAACACCAGCAGTGCCTCGGTTTCAAGGTGCATTTTTTCATGCAGTACGATCTCGCGCAGTTTTTCGCCCAGCGGCGTGCCGCCCGGCTCGCGCGAACTGACCAGTTCGAAGCCGCGCTGCTTGATGTAATCGGAAACAAAGGCAATGTGCGTGGACTTGCCCGCACCGTCGATGCCCTCAAAGGTGATGAATTTACCCATGTTTTTATTATCGTTGATACTGATTGACTGCACGATTGTGATCGTTCAGATTGTCCGAAAACTGGCTGGTGCCATTGCCCCGGGAGACGAAGTACAGCGCGGCCGTCTTGGCCGGCGCCAGCGCCGCCGTCAGCGACTGCACGCCCGGCAAGGCGATCGGCGTCGGCGGCAGGCCGGCGCGCGTGTAGGTGTTATATGGCGTGTCGGTTTCCAGATCCTTCTTGCGGATCTTGCCGTCGTACTTGAGGCCCATGCCATAAATCACAGTCGGATCGGTTTGCAGCAGCATGCCGATCTTCAGGCGGTTGACGAACACGCCGGCGATCATGGCGCGCTCGGATTTCTGGCCGGTTTCCTTTTCCACGATGGAGGCCATGGTCAGCGCCTCGTATGGCGTCTTGTACGGCAGCGCCGGATCACGCTTGTCCCAGGCTTCGGCCAGGCGGGTCAGCATCATGGCATGCGCCTGCTTGTAGATTTGCAGGTCGCTGGCGCCCTTGGCGAACAGATAGGTATCCGGGAAGAACAGACCTTCCGGCTGTTTGTACTCGGACGAGATGGCGCTCATCACCTCGGCATCGGACAAGGCAATGGTGTCGTGCTTTAACCCCTTGTGCGCGGCAATTGCAGCCCGCATCTGGCGGAAGCTCCAGCCTTCGATGATGGTCAGCTGTTCCTGCGCGAACTCGCCGCGCGCCAGCTGGTCGATCAGGCGCAGCGGCGTCGAACCCGGCTTCAGTTCGTAGGAGCCGGCTTTCAGCCGGGCGCTCTTGTTGGTCACGCGCGCCAGCAGGTTGAACAGCAGCGGCTGGATCGGCACGCCGGCTTCGGCAATCTGCTGGCCGGCGGCATGGGCACCGCTGCCGGGCGTGATGGTGAATTCAATCGCTTCCGCCTCCTCGGGAATAATCGGCTTTTGCGACCAGTACATAAAATACGCGCCGCCGAGCATGGCGAACAAAACACACAGACCAATTATTTTTTTGATAAAAGCCATTATTAAGCCGGATGGGTGGATCGAGTGGATCTGACGCGATTTTCGCGACATCACTATAATAAGCCCGTAATGATAATGCCTTCCCAGTCAAAATATTGAAAATTATGTCTGCCTTGAACACCACCCACCT
>NZ_JBCNLB010000021.1:0-106024 GCF_039595735.1 Duganella sp. | reverse complement strand
GATCAGCGCCGTCATGCATAAACTCGCACACCTCATTTATGGCGTGATCCATACCGGCAAGCCTTTTGATCCCAATTACCTGTCAAAAGGCCTTGCTATTCAAGACGGTATCTGACCCCGAATCGCTGGCTGTTCGCACACCTGCTTCTCACTCACACGAACCCGCGCACGTTATCGCTGCGCAATTGTGAACTTCCTCGCTAGAATCGGGCCTCATCCGATTACAAGCGAGGTGGGTCATGGCGACTGTGGGCGACTTTGTACTCAAGCGGCTGGCGGCGTGGGGCGTCAAGCGGATCTACGGTTATCCGGGCGATGGCATCAATGGCGTCATCGGCGCGTTTGGCCACGGCGACACCGGCGTCGAGTTCGTACAGGCGCGACATGAGGAACTGGCTGCATTCATGGCCTGTGCGCACGCCAAGTTCAGCGGCGAGGTCGGCGTTTGCCTCGCCACCTCCGGCCCCGGCGCCATCCACCTGCTCAACGGTTTGTACGACGCCAAGATGGATCATCAGCCCGTGGTGGCCATCGTCGGCCAGCAGAGCCGCATGGCACTCGGCGGCGACTATCAGCAGGAAGTGGATCTGCTGTCGCTGTTTAAGGATGTGGCACACGAGTTTGTGCAGATGGCCACTACGCCGGAACAAGTGCGCCATCTGATCGACCGCGCCATGCGCATTGCCATCGAGCGCCGCACCGTCACCTGCGTGATCCTGCCCAACGATTTGCAGGAACTGAAAGCCGTGGAAACCCCGCCGCGCGAGCATGGCACGGTGCACAGTGGCATCGGTTACACCGGCCACGCGGTCCAGCCGCGCCAAGAGGATTTGCAACGCGCCGCAGCCGTACTCAATGCCGGCAAGAAGGTTGCCATCCTGGCCGGCGCTGGCGCACTGCACGCTACCGATGCCCTGATCGCCGTGGCCGACAAGCTGGGCGCCGGCATCGCCAAGGCCCTGCTGGGCAAGGCCGCCGTACCGGACGGACTGCCTTACGTGACCGGCGCCATTGGCCTGCTCGGCACCAAGCCCAGCTGGGATCTGATGAACGAGTGCGACACGCTGCTGATGGTCGGCTCGGCCTTTCCCTACTCCGAATTCCTGCCCAAGGAAGGCAAGGCGCGCGGCGTGCAGATCGATATCGATGCGCGCATGCTCAACCTGCGCTATCCGATGGAAGTCTGCCTGACCGGCGACAGCGCCGCCACGCTGGAAGCCCTGCTGCCGCTGCTGGAAGAACAGACCGACCGCAGCTGGCGCAAGCGCATCGAGAGCAATGTGGCCGACTGGTGGCAGGTGCTGGAGGCGCGTGCCATGAATGAGGCCAAGCCGCTCAATCCGCAACGCGTGTTCTGGGAACTGTCGCCGCGCTTGCCGGACAACGTCATCCTGACCTGTGATTCCGGCTCCTGCGCCAGCTGGTACGCGCGCGATCTGAAAATCCGCAGCGGCATGACGGCTTCCTTGTCCGGCGGCCTGGCGACGATGGGTTCGGCCCTGCCCTACGCGCTGGCCGCCAAATGCGTCCATCCCGAGCGCCCGGTGGTCGCCATGCTGGGCGACGGCGCCATGCAGATGCTGGGTGTGAACGCGCTGATCACGCTGGCCCATCTGTGGCGCGAATGGAGCGATCCGCGCATGGTCATCATGGTGCTCAACAATGGCGACCTCAATATGGTGACCTGGGAGCAGCGCATCACCGAGGGCGACGCCAAGCTGGAAGCGTCGCAAAACCTGCCCCCCTTCCCCTACGCCGCCTACGCCGAACTGCTGGGGCTGCGCGGCATCCGGGTCGATCATCCCGACCAGGTGGCGGAAGCGTGGAAGCAGGCGCTGGCCTCGCCGGTGCCGACGCTGCTGGAAATGGTGACCGATCCGGACGTGCCGCCGCTGCCGCCGCACGTCTCCGCCAAGCAGGCGGTGCACTATCTGCGCGCCCTGCTGCGCGGCGATCCTGACGCCACCGGCATCGTCACCGCCACCATCAAGGAGGTGTGGGATAGCCTGCGCCCGGGCCGCTGATCCGTTGTACAAATGCCGCAGGCGCCCGCGCGCGGCGCCCCCGGTGCTGACTCCTCACGCCATGCGTTTGGCTTCCCAAGCCAGTGCAAAATAGCTAGTCACTCCACGGTTTCGCTCTAAGATCGGTTCATTGCAGTTCTGACACCGTTTCTGAGAAACCTATGACTCCAGCATTGAATGTGCAAGCTGCACTCTCAGGCAAGCGCGTCCTGATTACCGGCAGCACCGGCTTCCTGGCCAAGGTGGTGCTGGAAAAGCTGATCCGCAGTGTGCCGGATATCGGCCGCATCGTACTGCTGATCCGCGCCGGCCACAACGGCGCCGACGCGCGCCAGCGCTTTGAGCGCGACATCGCCACTTCATCGATCTTCGACCGCCTGCGCGCGGAACGCCCGGCCTATTTGGCCCGGTTCTTCGCCGAGCGGATCGAATGCATCACCGGCGAAGTGACGGAGCCCGGATTCGGCCTGCCCATCACGGCGTTCAACGCCCTGGCACGCCGTGTCGATCTGATTATCAACGCTGCCGCCAGTGTCAATTTCCGCGAGGCGCTGGACGAAGCGCTGGCCATCAACACCATCAGCGTACAAAACATCACCGAGCTGGCACGCGCCGGCCATGCGCCGCTGATCCAGGTTTCCACCTGCTACGTCAACGGCTACAACCGCGGGATGATGTACGAACAAAACGTCACGCCGGCCCGCGCCGCGATCCCGCGCCACGCCGACGGCCATTATGATTTATACGGTTTGCTGCAGCATCTGAAGCACCGCATCGCCGCATTGCGCGCCGAGGTGCGCGATCCCGAGGAACTGACGCGCCGCCTGACAGACCTCGGCATCGCCGAAGCCAATTACCACGGCTGGAACGACACCTATACCTTCACTAAGTGGATGGGCGAACAGCTGGCCATGGCGGCCATGCGCGGCCGCCCGCTCACCATCGTGCGGCCATCGATCATCGAGAGCACGCTGCAGGAACCGGCGCCCGGCTGGATCGAAGGCGTGAAGGTGGCAGACGCCATCATCCTGGCCTACGCGCGCGGCAAGACCAGCGTCTTCCCGGCCCGGCCGAACGAGGTGGTGGACATTGTGCCGGCCGATCTGGTGGCAAACAGCATCGTACTGGCATCCGCCGAAGCGCTGCAGGCGCCGGCGGCCACGCGAATTTATCAGGCCTGCACGGGCTCCAGCAATCCAGTTACCTTGCGCCGCGTGATCGACCTGATACAGGGCGAATCACAACGCAACTGGCGCCAGTACGAGCGCTTGTTCTACCACCAGCCGAAGCACGACTTCCGCGTGGTCAGCCGTCCTCTATTCCTGCTGATGCTGCGCGCCATGCGCATCTGCGCGGGCAGCTGGAACGCGGTGCGCAGGCTGCTGGGCGCCGGCGAGTCGCCCAGGCTAGAGGCGCTGCGCACCACGCAATTGCTGGCACTGACGTTTTCCTTCTACACGGCGCCGCGCTACGTGTTCCACAACGACCGCTTGCAAGCGCTGGCACAACGCTTCAGCAGCGAAGACCGCGCGCGCTACAGCGTGGATGCAGGCGCCATCGACTGGAGCGAATACCTGTGCCGCATCCACATGACAGGCCTGAACCGCTACGCCCTGCGACCGCGCGCGGCCAAGGCAGCGCAGGAAGAAGTCGCCGCAACGCCCATAACAATACAAGCGAGACAGCAAGCATGAGTAAAAAACCAGCCCCTCCAGCGGCAATGACGCGCCGCGACTATGCGTGGCACCGCATGGACACTGACATGAACCTCATGGTCATCAACAGCATCCTGCTGTTTGAAGGCCCGGTGAATATGGAACGGCTGGTGTCCACCATCGCCCATCGCCTGCCCAACTATCCGCGCTTCACGCAGAAAGTGGTGCACTTGCGCGGCCGCCCGCACTGGGTGGAGGACGATCAGTTCGACATCCGCCAGCACATCGAGCTGGAGCGCATGGAGCATGACGTCGACCGCGCCGAGTTGCAGGATCATCTGACCCGTCTGGCCCACTTGCCGCTGGAGCGAGATCGCCCCATGTGGCACATGACGGTGCTGGACCGCGTCAACGGCGGCCATGCCATCGTGTTCCGCGTCCACCATTGCATCACGGATGGCCTGGGACTGGTGCACGTGCTGAATCACCTCACCGACGACAACGGCCTGCATGGCAAAACGCCCTCGCCGGTCGGCCATCCACACCGCGCCATCGCACAGAACAAGGTCTGCTCGGCGGTGGTACAGGGCTTGTCGTGGCTGAAGATCGGCTTCCATGTGGCGCGGCTGTCCATCTTGTGGCCCGACGCCCGCACCCAGTTCAAGGCGCCCATGACCGGGACCAAACAGCTGGTCTGGCTGCCGCCGTTGGAGATGGACCGCGTGCGCGCCATGTCCAAGCGCATGGGCGTGACGCTGAATGATGTGTGGGTTGCCGCCGTCTCCGGCGCGCTGCGACAGTATCTGGGCGAGCGCGGACAACGTCCGGATGGCCGCGCGCTGCGCGCCGCCGTCACCTTCAATCTGCGCGAGAAGGCCAATGCTTTCCAGCTGGGGAACGAGTTCGGACTGGTGGCGGTGGACCTGCCCACCAATGTGGACGATCCCACGCTGCGCCTGCGTCAGTCCAGCAGCCGCATGACGGCCATCAAGCGCTCGCACCAGCCGCGCGCCACCATGGCCTTCCTGTCGATCGCCGGCTGCCTGCCGACCGCCCTGCAGCACTTTGCGCTCAACCTGTTCACCTCCAAGGGCTCGGTGGTGCTGACCAATATCGAAGGCCCCTCCAGCCGCCGCTACCTGGCCGGTTCGCGCCTGACGGACCTGATCTGCTGGGTGCCGCAGGCGGGCAAACTGGGCGTGGGCCTGGCCTTCATCTCCTACGCCGGCCAGATCCAGCTGGCGCTGTTCGTGGATACCGACCTGGTGCCCGATCCGGACCGCCTGATGCAGCTGACCTACGACGCTTTTGAAGAGCTGGAGCAGGCCACGCAGGGTGTGCACGCGCCGCAGCCGGCCGAGCCGGCGCTGCCGGGCATCGTCATCACGGCGTCATAATCGTCACGTATGGTGCTCCTCATTGCAAAATGAGGAGTATTGCGTGAACTTGAACGAGCACGAGCTGCTGGACCGCGTCCAGCGCGAGCTGACCGACAGCTACGACGAAGAACTGGAAATGGAGCTGGAAGACCGCGAGATCGATCCGGTCACCCGCCAGGTGGTGGAGCGTGAGCGCAGCGCAGAAGCCAAGGAAGCGCGCCGGCTTTACTTCCGCGAGTTATTCCGCCTGCAGGCGGAGCTGGTCAAGCTGCAGGACTGGGTGGTCCATACCGGCCACAAGGTCGTGATCATCTTCGAAGGCCGCGATGCCGCCGGCAAGGGTGGCGTCATCAAGCGGATCGTCCAACGCCTGAATCCGCGCGTCTGCCGCGTGGCGGCGCTGCCGGCGCCGAACAACCGCGAACGCACGCAGTGGTACTTCCAGCGCTACGTCTCGCATCTGCCGGCCGCCGGCGAAATCGTGCTGTTCGACCGCAGCTGGTACAACCGCGCCGGCGTCGAGCGCGTGATGGGCTTCTGCACCGACGACCAGTACGAGGAATTCTTCCAGACCGTACCCGAATTCGAGCGCATGCTGGTCCGCTCCGGCATCCAGGTCATCAAATACTGGTTCTCGATTTCGGACGAAGAGCAGAATGCGCGCTTCCTCGGCCGGATACACGACCCGCTCAAGCAGTGGAAACTCAGCCCGATGGATCTGGAGTCGCGCCGCCGCTGGGAAGAATACACCAAGGCCAAGGAAATCATGCTGGAGCGGACGCACATTCCCGAAGCGCCGTGGTGGGTGGTGCAAGGCGTGGACAAGAAAAAGGCACGCCTGAACTGCATCCACCACCTGCTGGAGCAGATGCCGTATGAAGAAGTGACGCATCCGGCAATTGAACTGCCGGAGCGCGAGTATCACGACGATTATGTGCGCCGTCCGGTGCCGCCGGAAATCATCGTACCTGAGGTGTACTAAGCTGCGGTGGCTGTGCTAGAGTTGTCTGAACAACCAAGGAGCAGCCATGAGTCTGGGCACCGTCACACCTATCCTGCGCATCTTTGACGAAGCGATGGCGCGCGAATTCTACGTCGATTTTTTGGGCTTCAAGGTCGACTGGGAACATCGCTTCGAAGACAACTTCCCGCTGTACATGCAGGTATCCAAGGACGGCTGCCTGCTGCACCTCTCCGGCCACTTTGGCGACTGCTCGCCCGGCGCCGCCATCCGCATCGCCACCACCGACGTCGACGCCTACCAGGCCGAGTTAATCGCCAAGGAGTACAAGCACGCCCGCCCCGGCGTCGAAGACGTTCCCTGGGGCGGGCGCGAAATGTCGATCAAAGACCCCGCCGGCAACCGCCTCACCTTCTACAACCGCGAGCCGGAGATCTCCGCCTGATGATCAATATGGCGTTTGCGTGTAAGGGCGGGCGGTAGCGGCTTTGCCCCATTCCTTGTTCGGCTGGCTGGACATGGTGAATACCAGTTCGCCGCCTGCCGTGATCTGCTCGTGGCGCAGGTAGGTTTGGGTAAGTGGCTTGCCGTTCAGCGTGACGCCGGCCACATACACGTTTTCCTTGCTCAGGCCTTCCGCGCGGATGGTGAAGCGTTTGCCGTTCGGGAGGTTCATCACGGCTTTGTCCAGGAACGGGCGGCCGATCACGTACTCGTTGCTGCCCGGCGCCACCGGGTAGAAACCCAGTGCGGTGAAGGCCAGCCAGGCCGACATCTGTCCCAGATCGTCATTGCCCGAGAGGCCAGCAGGCGTGGTGTTGTACTGCGATGCCACCACCTGGGTCAGCCGCTGCTGGGTTTTCCATGGCGCGCCGGCGTAGTTGTACAGATACGCCACGTGGTGCGATGGCTCGTTGCCGTGCGCGTAGTGTCCGATCAGGCCCGAGATGTCTTCCATGTGCGCGTAGACGTTATCGTCCACCTTGGCGTCAAACACCTGGTCGATCTTGTCCTGCAGGGCTTTGTCCCCGCCTAGCATCTTGATCAGGCCTGCGTTATCGTGCGGCATATACCAGGAGTACTGCCACGCGCTGCCTTCAGTGTAATCGCTGCCGAAGTTCGACTGCACCGGGTTGAATGGCTCGCGGAAAGTGCCATCCGATTTCTTCGCGCGCAGGAAGCCGGTCTTTACATCAAACGAGTTGCGGTAGTTCTGCGCACGTTTGTAGTAGCGCGCGGCGATATCCTTCTTGCCCATCTTCTCAGCCATGCGTGCGATGGTCCAGTCGTCGAACGCGTATTCCACCGTCTTCGATGCCGCCTCCGGTTCCAGATCGATCGGCACATAGCCCAGCTTCATATAGTGTTCGAGGCCGCCGTAAGGGCCGTATTCCGCGCTGGCAGTCATGGCTTTCAGGGCTTCTTCGGCATCAAAGCCTTTGAGCCCTTTCATGTAGGCGTCCGCGATGACCGGCACGGCGTGATAGCCGATCATGCACCAGGTTTCCAGGCCTTGGAATGCCCATACCGGCAGGATGCCGTAGGGACTGGTCTTCTGCGACTCGATCAGCGAGCGCACAAAGTCAACGTTGCGCTGCTCCGGTTGGATCAGCGTCAGCAAAGGATGCAGCGCGCGGTAGGTGTCCCACAGCGAGAAGGTGGAGTGATAGCGGAAACCGGCGGCCTGATGAACCTCGTTGTCCGGCCCGCGATAACGGCCGTCGCGGTCCATGAACAGGCTAGGCGCCAGCATGCTGTGATACAGCGCGGTGTACGCCATCTTGCGCATCTCCGGCGCAGCCTCGATCGCCACCGCGCCCAGCGCCTCGTTCCACGCGGTTGAAGCCTTGGTACGTTCCGCCTCAAAATCCCAGCCCGGCATCTCGGCCAGGTTGGCGATCGCGCCCTCCTCGCTCACGCCGGAGATGGCCACCTTGACCTGCAACTGACCATCGGCCGGCACGCCGAATTCCAGCGAGCCAACCAGCGCTTTGCCCTCGACAAGGATCTTGTCAGCCGGACCGGCGAAGCCCTTGTATTCCACGTCGCGCTCCATATTGCGCAAGGTGCGCGACTTCAGCGGCTGCGAGAACTGAATGGCGAAGTACAGCTGACGCCCCGCCGCCCAGCCGCGCGTTTCGCGCATGCCAGTGATCAGCGTATTGTCACGCACACGCAGGCGTGACCACAGGTTCTTGGCGGCGTAGTCATAAATACTGGCGCGCAGGTCCAGCATAACCTTGGCCTCGGCGCCCTTGGCGTAGCGATAGCGATGCAGGCCAACGCGCTCGCTGGCGGTCAGCTCCACGTTGACTTCATTGTCCGACAGCCGTACCGCGTAATAGCCCGGTTCCGCGCGTTCTTCCTTGTGGCTGAAGCGTGAACGATAGCCGCTGAACGGCCGCTCAGGGTAGCCCGGTTCCCACTTGGTCTCGGCGCTGTACGGCATCAGCAGCACATCGCCCAGATCGGAGTGGCCGCTGCCGGAGAAGTGGGTATGCGAGAAGCCGAGGATGGAATCGTCGTCGTAGCGATAGCCGGACGCCCACGGGTAGCTCTGGCGGAACGGCCGCACCTGCGTGTCGGGACTCAGCTGCACCATGCCGAACGGGCGCGTGGCGCCGGGGAAGGTGTGGCCATCGCCACCGGTACCGATAAAGACATCCACTGCCGCCGCGGGCGTGGTCTGCGCGATGGACATCGCCGGGAATGCCAGGAACAGCGCCAGTGCGCCGCCCACGAAAAGTTTAGCCATTTATCACCCGCTATCAAGACGATCCGACTTTATAGCGCGTGCGCAGGCGGTGGTCAAATCATCCACCGCATAAGGGGCTTTGTTTAGTAAATTCGCTAAACAGGCGGCTGCACCATGTAATCCGCAATCACTTCGTTGAGACGCGCCGCCTTGCGGACATTGGATTTATTCGACACCATCAGCGACGTCACCAGCGCCTCGATCACCGCCACGGTGGCCACGTAACTGCTCGGCAGTACGCCATGGGCGCTGCCCGCATACAGCACATGGTCCGACAGCGGCACCATCGGCGCGGACGGCGTATCGGTAATCGACACCACGCAGGCCTTGTGATTGCGGGCGAACTGCGCGAAACGCACCACATCGCTAGCGTAGCGCGGGAAGGACATGGCCACCAGCACGTCGCCACGGCCAATGTGCACCAGATGGCCGGCCGCGACCTCGTTGCCGCCCGCCCCCGCCATGTCCACCACGTGCTGGCAGAACGGCTGCAGGTGCAAAGCCAGCATCGACGAGAAGCAGGAGGACATGCCCAGCCCCAGCACGTACACCGTGCGGGCGCCGCTGATCATGCGCGCCACCTGGTCCAGCACCTGCTGCGATTGGGCGTCGTGCGCGGCCGAGAGGTTGGCCTTGGCCTGTTCCATGCTCGCGTCCCCGGCCACCACCGCGGCCCTGCGGTGGGCGATGGAGGTGCGCAGCTTCTCCACCGGCTGCATGGCCATGTGCAGGGTTTCGGCCAGGGCGCTGCGCATGCCCGCATAGTTGGGGAAGCCGATGTCGCGCGCAAAGCGGCTGATGGTGGCGGTCGAGACCTGGCAGCCTTCAGCCATCTCCTCGATCTTGAGCGCTGCGCCGCGCATCGGGTTGCGCATCAGGTAATCCGCGATGCTGCGGTGGGAGGCGGAGCCCTCGGCGCGGACGCTGCTCAGCAGTTTCCCCAGGGCCGATTGTACAAACGCGACGTCCGCCGGAACCGATCTACCTACTGTCATGCTGCACCAAGTTCTTAAAAAGGTGTAAGCATACGTACATTTCAGGCAACTGTGAACCTAGTATTTTCCCTTAACGATACCAGGGCCGGGTAATCTGCAGCGGACGCACGTCCAGGCGTAGGTTCAGGATGGTGTAGGCGTCCGTGGTGGCGGATTCATAACCAACGCTGCTGGCGTCGCGGGTCAGCTTGAATTCGAAGCCCAGCTCCTCGCGCGGCTCGCCCGGCGCCGCGGTGGCGATGCCGATCGCCTCGCTGCGGGCGTTGTTGATCAGTTTTTCCATCATCACCAGGATGGTGTTGTGGCCCAGCGCGTCGGCCGAATACACCTGCTCATTCAGGAACGGACTGGCTGGATCGAGCTTGCCATTCACCTTGTCGGCGGACGGCGTGTATTGGCCGGTGACCAGGTTATAGCGGTCGCCGCGATCCAGGTAGCTGATGCGGGCGTTGGTCAGGTTGAATTCCTTGATGTCGCCATTGGTCTTGGCCTGGGTCAGGTCCAGCAGCAGCGCGCCCTGGTAGCCGATGATCTCCACTTCCCGCCTGGCGTTGATGACCATGGCCGTATTTTCGTCGATGCCCAGACCCAGCTTGTAATTCTTCTTCAACATCGCTGGCAGCATGCGGGCGAAGCGCCCACGCGCCAGCAGGTGCTGGTCGACGAAGACGTCGGTGCCGACGAAGCCCAGGCCTGGCGCCAGCTCACGGCCATCATTGACGCCGGCGGCCAGCGTGCCGATCACCGTCTTGGCCTCGTAATACATGGTGCTGCTCATGATGGCGGCGCCGGCGCTGCTGCCGCCGATTACACCACCCTTGTTGTAGACGTCCCAGATGGCCTGCAGCACGGCGGTGCGCGTGCCGTCCGGCCGCACCAGCGCCTTGGTGATCAGGCCCTGATCGCCGCCGGCGAAGTAGACGCCGCCAGCTTCACGAATCATGCGCGCCAGATTTTGGTCTTCGGCGGCGACCTTGTAATCAGTATTCTTGAGCCGCACCGCCACCGGTACCGCGAACGCCGAGGCACCGAATCTGGTCAACGTGGCGACCAGATTGGTGCCGGAACGCTCAGGATTGCCGGCCGCGCTGGGCATCACCGCGATGCGCGCGCCCTTGCCGCCGGCCAGCTGCACCAGGCGCTCCCAGATGATGGTGTTATCCGGACGGACCGCGCCGCCGGCGATCAGCAGGTTGCCTTGCGGCGGCGCCTCGGCCGCGGTTGAAATCTGCATGCACAGTGCCAGCAACGACACGCACACCATGCGCATCGCTTTAACAAAACTCGTCATACTTTGTTCCTTGTCGTAGATAAGGCGCCAGCACGCCGGATGTCATTCGCGGCGGCGCAACTGTTCCATGTAATTATAAATGGTGAAACGCGACACGCGCAGCGCAGCAGCCGCGCGCTCCACGCCGCCCTTGACGATGAACAGGCCGCGCCGCTGCATGGCGCCGACGGCCGCTATCCTTTGTTCGCGCGTCAGGGACTCAGCGCTGCCGCCGGGACCGACAGCTTCGTTGATAATATTCTGCATCAGCGTGTCCATCTGCGCCTCGGCCGGCGCGGCCGCCGCGACAGGCGCCGCCGCCTGCACCATCGGCTTGAGCATCTGCGACAGCCAGCCATGCGCCGCCTGAAAGCCAGACAGGTCGGCATTCAGGCACAAGGTGGCGAATGGCTCGCCGCTGGCGTCACGAAAAATGGCGGACGCCGAGCGCAATTCGCGCCCATCGGCGGTCACTGTGACATAGTCCTCGACCATGCTATGCACCGCCCCGCCCTTGGCTTTGATCCGCGTAGCCGCGGCAAAGCCCTTGTCATTCTGCGGCCCTTCCAGCACCGAGCTGCCGATGCTGCGGCCCGAAATATGGCCGTTGGCGATGGCGATCACCGAGTTTTCCGGCTTGCTCACATCATGCAGCACCACTTCCAGATGCGGCCCGGCCATCGCCGCGAGCATCGGCACCACCGGGCGCAGCGCGTTAATGACCGCCGCGCGTTCCGCGGCCAATGAAACTGCTTTCATCGCATCCCAACAATTTGTTGATCCATTCGTTTATTTTCACATCTTTTTTAAACAAACTGTTTATAATTTTTGACCAAGGAGACCGCCATGACACTTAAACACCTCACCGCATTACTGGCCCTGCTCACCTGTGCAGGCACCGCCAACGCCGCCGATGCGGAGTTCTACAACAAGGGCAATCCGCCGGGGCGTCCGTTTTCGCTGGCGGTGCGCGCCGGCGACATGGTCCTGTTGTCAGGCCAGATGGGCACCGACGACAAAGGCCTGGTGCCGGGCGGCTTTGAGGCACAGTCGCGCAAGGCCATGGACAATGTGGCGGACATCCTGAAAGGCATGGGCCTCGGCATGAACGATGTGGTCAAGTGCACCATCATGCTGGCGGATATGAGCAAGTGGGGAGACTTCAACAAAATCTACGCCGGCTACTTCAAGCCTGGCCGCCTGCCCGCGCGCAGCGCCATGGGTGTCAACGGCCTGGCCCTGGGCGGCGAGGTGGAGGTGGAATGCGTCGCCTACGCGCCGTCCAGCAAATAACGGAGACCGCATGACCGACCGCCGCACCTTCCTGCACAGCGCAGCCGCCGCCACTCTGGCCTCGCTGGGCGTGCCCGCCACCGCCGCGCCCTCCCTGCGCGACAAGCGTCCACTCATCATCGACGCGCTGGGCGGCATCGACAACATCAACCTGCCGGTCTCGCGCCGCGAAAACGCCGCCACCGATTTCGGCATCGATGCGCGCGCGCTGGCGGACGCCAGGGCATCCGGCCTCACCGCCTTCAATATGACTATCGGTTATGTGTTTGGCGATGGCGATCCATATGAAAAAACCCTGGCCGATGTGCAGGCGTGGAATGCCTTCATCCAGCGCAGATCCAGCGACCTGCTGCTGGTGCGCAGCGCCGCCGACATCCGCCAGGCCCAAGCCGGCAACCGCATCGGCGTGATCCTCGGCTTCCAGAACGCCGCCATGATGGGCAAGGATGCGCGCCGCGTGGAAGTCTTTGCCAAAGGCGGTGTACGCGTGATCCAGCTGACCTACAACGGTCCCAACCAGCTGGGCGACGGCTCCATGGTCCCGACCAACAAAGGCCTGACGCCATTCGGCCGCGAAGTGGTGGCGGAGCTGAATCGCCATCGCATTCTTGTAGACCTGAGCCACAGCGGTGAACAAATCTGCCTGGACGCGGCAGCAGCATCAAAGTCGCCCATCATCATCAGCCACACCGGCTGCCGCGCCGTGGCTGACCTGCCGCGCAACAAGACCGATAAGGAACTACGCCTGGTAGCAGAGAAAGGCGGTTTTGTCGGCATCTACTTCATGCCCTTCCTGGCGGTTGGCCGCCAGCCCATAGCCGCCGATCTGATTACCCACATCGAGCACGCCATCAACATCTGCGGCGAAGACCACGTCGGCATCGGCACCGACGGCACCGTGCCGCAGATCGACGACATGAAGATCTACATGAAGGGACTGGAAGACGAAGTGCGCCAGCGCCGCGCCGCCGGCATCAGCGCGCCAGGCGAGCGCCCGGACATCGTGCCCTTCCTGCCGGACCTGATGGGCAAGGACAAATTCTGGAAACTGGCCGATCTGCTGGCCAAGCGTGGCCACAGCAGCAGCCGCATTGAAAAAATCCTCGGCACGAACTTCCTGCGCGTGGCTGATGGGGTATGGAGCTGATATGAAATTGAAATACGCAGCGATCGTCATCGCCGCGCTATGCGCAAGCGCCCACGCGGCGGAAGAGAAACCGAAAGCCAACGTCCAGCAGCAGCGTATCGATAAATTGAATGGCAAGGCCCTGGGCCGCGTGATCTATCGCGGCGCCACCCTGATCGACGGCACCGCCGCCGCACCACGCGCCGACATGGCCATTATCATCCAGGACGACCGCATCGAAGCCGTGCTGCCGGCCGCCCATCTGACAGCGCAGCACACCGGCGGCGCCCGTGTTGTCGATGTGTCGGGCCAATACCTGCTGCCAGGGTTGATCGACTCGCATGTCCACTACGCCACCAATCCTGACCGCCCTTACGCCGAAGCTGAACTGAAGCGCAACATCTACGGCGGCGTGACCGGCGTGCGCGACATGGCCGGCGATGCGCGTGAACTGGCGGGCCTGTCGCGCGATGCGCTGCTGAACCGTATCCCGTCGCCGGACATTTTCTATGCATCGCTGGTGGCCGGCCCGAGCTTCTTCAAAGACCCGCGCACGGTGGTGGCTGCACTGGGTGCGCAGCCCGGCAGCGTGCCCTGGCTGTACGCGGTGGACGACCAGACCAAACTGCCGCTGGCGGTAGCGCAAGCGCGCGGCACCGGCGCCACCGGCATAAAGATCTACGCCAACCTGCCCGGCACGCTGGTGCGCCAGTTGATCGCGGAAGCCAGGGCCCAGGATTTCCCGGTGTGGACGCACATGCAGGTCTATCCCGCCTCGCCTTACGACTCGCTGGGCGCGACGGCGGTCTCCCACGCCTGCATGATCGCTCGCCACGTGCGCGAGGCCGGAAAATCCGCCTACGGCCATGGCGGCGAGCCATCGTATGAAGGACTGACAGCGGACGACCCGGGCATCCGCCAGTACATCGCCGCGCTAGCCAGATCCGGCACCATCATGGATGCCACGCTGAGCGTCTACAAGTCCGACGGCCCGCACTGCCACATCGACCTGGCTGGCGACATCACGCGCGCCATGCACAAGGCGGGCGTCAAGATCATCGCCGGCACCGATACCGACAACACCGGCGATGACCCGTTTCCAGTGGTGGACCACGAACTGGAAAAGTTGGTGAAGTATGCCGGCCTCACGCCGCAGGAAGCCATCATCACCGCTACCGCCAACGCCGCCCAGGCGCTCGGCAAGCAAAAGGAATTCGGCACACTGGAAGCCGGCAAGTACGCCAACATGGTCTTCCTGAAGCAAAACCCGCTGCAGGATATCGGCAACCTGCGTTCCGTGGTGCTGACCGTCAAGCGCGGCCACGAGTTTGCGCGCGCCGACTACAAGTTCACCCCTTTGCCTGTGCACGAAGACTGAGTTATGCGAGAATCAACTTTTAATCTCGCATGGGTAAGCAGATGAGTGAACTTAAGCGCGGCCTGAAAAGCCGGCATATTCAGTTGATCGCGCTGGGCGGCGCGATCGGCACCGGCCTGTTTCTCGGGATCGCACAAACCATCCAGATGGCCGGTCCGTCGGTGCTGCTGGGTTACGGCGTGGCCGGCCTGATCGCCTTCTTCATCATGCGCCAGCTGGGCGAGATGGTGGTGGATGAACCGGTGGCCGGCTCATTCAGCTACTTCGCCGATAAATACTGCGGCCACTGGGCCGGCTTCATGGCGGGCTGGAACTACTGGGTGCTGTATGTGCTGGTCAGCATGGCCGAATTGTCGGCGGTGGGCATCTACGTCCAGTACTGGTGGCCGGCGGTGCCGACCTGGGTGTCGGCGCTGGTTTTCTTCGTCATCATCAACGCCATCAGCCTGTTTAACGTCAAGGCCTTCGGCGAGATGGAATTCTGGTTCGCGATTATCAAGGTGCTGGCGATTGTCGGCATGATCGCCTTTGGCGCCTGGCTGCTGATCTCCGGCGACGCCGGCCCGCAAGCCACGGTGGCCAACCTGTGGCAGCATGGCGGCTTCTTCCCCAACGGCGTCAATGGGCTGGTGATGGCCATGGCGGTGATCATGTTCTCCTTCGGCGGACTGGAACTGATCGGCATCACCGCTGCCGAAGCGGACAATCCATCGCACACCATCCCCAAGGCCACCAACCAGGCCATCTACCGCATCCTGATCTTCTACATCGGCGCGCTGGGCATCCTGCTGTCGCTCTACCCATGGCAGAAGGTGGTGACCAGCGGTAGCCCGTTTGTGCTGATCTTCCATGCCCTGAACAGCAATATGGTCGCGCATGCGCTGAACGTGGTGGTATTGACGGCGGCGCTGTCTGTGTACAACAGTGGCGTGTACTCAAACACCCGCATGTTGTATGGCCTGGCCAGACAAGGCAACGCACCAAGGGCGCTACTGAAAGTCAACGCGCGCGGCGTGCCGCTGACGGCGCTGGGGGTGTCCGCACTGGCCACCGGCATCTGCGTGGCGGTCAACTACTTCATGCCCGCCAAGGCCTTCGGCTTCCTGATGGGCCTTGTGGTGTCGGCCCTGATTATCAACTGGGGCCTGATCAGCTGGATCCACCTGCGCTTCCGGGCGCAGAAGAAAGCGGCCGGCCAGCTGACGCAGTTCCGGAGTCTGGGCTACCCGCTGACCAACTACCTGTGCCTGGCCTTCCTGGCCGGCATCCTGGCGGTGATGTATCTGACACCGGACTTGCAACTGTCGGTATATCTGATCCCGGCCTGGCTGGCGATACTGGCCGTAGGTTACAAGTTGGGAGTTAAACAGGTTTAATTTTTTAGCTTCACATCCAAGCTACAATTCCGGATGCTCCGGCGCGTGCCGGTCTTCCGGGATTGATCATGCTAGCTCGTTTCCTCCTGCTGCTTGCCCTGCTGCCGCACGCCGCGCAGGCACTTAATCCACTCACGCCGCTTTCCGAATACAACCGCGCCAGCTGGTCCACCCGCGACGGCGCGCCCCCGGAAATCCACAGCATGGCCCAGACCCGCGACGGCCGGCTGTGGATGACCAGCCCCAATGGGCTGTATCGCTTCGACGGTCTGCGCTTCGAAAAACAACGCCTGCCGGGCAATGAGGAGATGGCGCGACGCCGCGTGTCACTGGCGCGCGCGCATCCGAACGGCGACCTGTATCTGTCCTACGCCATGGCTGGCGGCCTGTCGGTACTGCACCCCGACGGCCGGTTGGAGGACCTGATCCCGCTGCTGAAGATACCGCCCCTGTCGCAACTGGCCTTTGACGACAATGGCGACATCTGGGCGCTGACCGCGGGCGGCCTATTCCGCGTCCGTGACCGCAAGGCGCAACCGGTGCAGGTGGGGCAATCGCTGGCCAAGGAGGTTGCCGATATCCGCATCGACCGGTACGGCAGGCTGTGGGTCACCACGCTCACCGCGCTGTACCAGTATGACCGCGCCAGCGGCAAGTTCGATCAGGTACGTCCGCTGACCGTGCCGGCCTCGCTGATTGAATCGCCGGACGGCCGCGTATGGACCGCCAGCCCGCTGGAAGTCAGGGCCCTGCCCGCCCCCGCCGGCTCAGCGGCGCGCATGGGCAAGCCGAATATGGTCAACCAGCCCGGCGTCGGCTCCGACTGGATAGCACGCTTCGATCGTGATGGCAATCTGTGGCAGCTCAAGTGCCCGACCGATTTGTGCGTGACGCCGGCCCACGTGGTCGCGGCCACCGATGTCATCACCGTTCCGCAGTCCGGCAGCGCTCAACCCCGGCCTGCCGGCCCGGCCAACGTCGCGGGCAATACGCTGATCGAGGACCGCGAGCACAATATCTGGGTGGCCACGCTGGAGGGACTGGACCGCTATCGCGACAATCGCCTCCACCGCCATCGTCTGCCGGTGGAAAGCAGCCCGGCCAACTTCACCATGGTCACCGATGAAAACGGCCAGGTGTGGACGGTGGATAATGCCTCGCGTTCGCTCTGGCGCCTGCAAGCAGGCAGCCAGCCGGAACGCGATCCTGTCAGCGCACAGCTGGTCAGCAGGGATTTCAGCGGCGCCTTGCTGGTCGCCGGACCGCGCGATATCGAGCGCCGCAAGCAAGGCAGAGTGGACAAGATAGCGCTACCTGAGATCCCCGGCCCGGACGGCAAGCCCAGAGACCTGATGATCATGGGCGTCACCGATGACGGCAAGCGCCTATGGCTGGTGACCGCGCAGACCGGCCTGATAGGACGGCGCGGCGACGGCCCGTGGGAGCCGCGCGCAAAATTCAACCTGCCGCCCAACATCGTGCTCGGCGTCCCCGGCGTCAAGGCCGGCCAGCTATGGATCGCCTGCGGCGACGGCAGCATCGTACTGCTGGACGAAAACGATAAATTGACCAGCTACCCGGCGCCCATGATCGGCCTGGCCACCGGCATCTACACCGGCGAGGACATCGTCGCCAGCGGCGATCAAGGGTTGGCGGTGCTCGTCAAGGGCGCTTTTCGCCAGCTGCGCGGCGCCGATCCCGAAGCGCTGCAGGATATCTCCGGCTACGCCGTCACGCCGGATGGGGACCGCTGGCTGAACGGCGGCAAAGGGCTGGTGCATGTGCGCCGCGACGATTGGAAAGCCAGCGTGGCCAATCCGGAACTGCCGCTGCGGTATGAGCTGTTCGGGCTGAAGGACGGCTACGTCGGCAAGGCCATGCTGTACAACCGCCACCCCAGCGCCAAAGTCGACAAGGATGGCCACCTCTGGCTGGTCAGCACCGGCGGTCTGCTGCGCTTCAATACGCGTGAAATTCCGCGCAACGCGGTGGCGCCGGTGGCGGACGTGGACGGCGTGCACACCGGCACCGCCAGCTACAAGGTGGAACCCGGACTGACGCTGCCGCCCGGCTCCAAAAATCTCAACATCACCTACACCGCCGCCAGCTTGCGCCAGCCGGAGGCCGTGCGCTTCCAGTACCGCCTGGATGGCGCCGACGGCGACTGGCAGGATGCCGGGCCGCGCCGCGCCGCCTACTACACCAATATGGAACCGGGCGCCTACCGCTTCCGCGTGCGCGCCGCCAACGAGGATGGCGTGTGGAGCGAGCAGCCGGCCAGCGTCGACTTTGAGATTCCCGCCACCTTCACGCAAACCCCGTGGTTCAAAGCCGCGTGTGCGCTTGCGGTGGCGCTGGCGCTCTACCTGCTCTATCTGTACCGCTTGCGCGTAGTGACGGCGCGGCTGGAGGAGCGCATGGAGGTGCGGCTGGCCGAACGCGAACGCATCGCCCGCACGCTGCACGACACCTTCCTGCAAACAGTACAGGGCGTGGTGCTGAGGCTCGACGCGGCGGTCGACACGCTGCCCGATGACAGCGCCGCCCGCACATCGCTGACAACCATCCTGCACAGCGCGCGCGACGGCATCAACGAAGGCCGCGCCCAGGTGCAGGAGCTGCGCTCCTCGGAGGCCGACGAAATCGAGTGCCGTCTGCGCGACGTTGCCGCGCTGCTGGCGGCAAGCTACCCCGGCGTGCAGTTCGTGCTGGAGGTCAGCGGCACCCGCTGCACATTGCGCGCCGGCGTGGTGGACGAGATCAGCGAAATCGGCCGCGAGGCGGTGCGCAACGCCTACCAGCACGCTCAGGCCGCGCGCATCGACGTGCAGCTGACGTACGGCGCGGAGCAATTCACACTGCAGGTGCGCGACGACGGCAAAGGCATGTCGCCGGCGCCGGCCGCCGGCCACTGGGGGCTGGTGGGCATGCGCGAGCGCGCCGCCCGCGTCGGCGCCGCACTGCAGATCGACAGCACGCAGAATTCCGGCACAACCATTACAATCACGCTTTCGGCCCGCAGGGCCTATGCCGGCCGCAAACGATCCTGGTGGCGCGGCCTGTTCGGACTTTAAGATGCTTTTCACGTTACAAGGCTGGCGGCAATGCGCGCTGGCCATCCTGCTTCTCGCGCAGTGCGCATGCGGCCCGGCCCTCGCGCTCAATCCCGAGATCCGCCTGCGCGACTATCATCACGCCGCCTGGCGTTCGCGCGACGGCGCCCCGTCCGAAATCAAAACCATGGCGCAGACGCCGGATGGCTGGCTGTGGCTGGGCAGCTCCAGCGGCTTGTATCGCTTTGACGGCATGCGCTTCGAGCGCTACGCCCTGCCGCCCGGCAGCGAACCCGCCAAGCAGCGCGTGGCCAACTTGCGGGCGGCGCCCAACGGCGACCTGTGGATGAGCTTTTCCGTCGGTGGTGTATCCGTGCTGCGCAAGAACGGGCGGTTCGAGACGCCGGTGCCGCTGGACTCGCAGGTAGGCGGCGTTTATGCCATCGTCCCGGAGCGCGACGGCGGTGCGTGGATCGCCGCCGGCACCGGCCTGTATTGGTACAGCAACGGACAGTTACGCAAGCAAGGCGCGGAACAAGGATTCCCGCAGGGGAGCATCTACTATGCGATGCTTGATCAGTACGACCAGTTGTGGGCCGTGGCGGCGGACGGGCTGTATCTGCGGGATCGCGCCAGCGGGCGCTTCACACTGGCGCACGCCCAGCGCAACCAGGGTTTCCTGCTGCAGTCGCCGGACGGCCGTCTGTGGCTCGCCGCACAGGACCAGCTGTGGCCAGTACCGCTGAAAACCACCCTCCCCGCGGGACGCCAGCACGCCCTGCCGCGCGATGCCGCCCTGGCGCCGATGGAGGCACGCGACTACGGCCAGTTTGACCGTGAGGGCAACCTGTGGACGCGCGACTGCCCGCAACGGCTATGTCTTGTGGCGCGCGCCGCCAGCCGGACGGACCAGCGCATTCACCCCGCCAGCGATGCCACCGACCGCGTCGATCAGCTGCTGCCGCTGACATCGCGCGCCACCAACGCGGTGCTGGAAGACAGGGAAGGCAATATCTGGATCGCTACCCAGAATGGGCTGGACCGCTTTCGCGAGAACAGCCTGATTCCGGTGCGCCTGCCACAAGCCAGCGGCAATTTCAGCATGGCTGGCGACAGCGAGGGTAATGTCTGGCTGTCCGACGCCGTCAACGTCACCACCTGGCGCCTGCGCCCCGGCGCCGAGCCGGAGCAGTGGCCGCAGTATTACCGCATTGTCGCCAATGGCCGCGATGGCGCGCTGCTGCTGGGCGGCAAGCGCTATATAGAAAGGCGCCATCAAGGCCAGGTCTCGCGCATTGCGCTGCCGCCGGGACGCGATGGCAAGATGGTTGACATCTACCTGGGCGGCATCATCGACGACGGCAAAGTGCTGTGGACCGCCAGCCCGCAGACCGGCTTGATCGGCTACCTGGACGGGCGCTGGCAACCGCGCAGCGCCTTCAGCCTGCCGCCGCGGATTTTCGCCGGCACCGCCGGCAGGCTGCCCGGTGAGCGCTGGCATGCGACCGGCGATGGCACCATCGTCTTCAACGACAACGGCAAGCTGACCACCTATGATGCCGCCGCCATCGGCCTCGCCTCCATGATCCATGCCGGCGAAGACGTGCTGGCGGGCGGCGATCAGGGGCTGGCGGTATCCACCGGTCAGGGCTTCCGCAAGCTCAAAGCGCAACCGGCGGAGGTGCTGCACAATATCTCCGGCGTTGCGGTCAGCGCCGATGGCGACCGCTGGCTGAACGGCGCCCAAGGCGTGGTGCATGTGCGGCGCGCCGCCTGGCAGGCAGCGCTTGAGCGGCCGGATACCCCGCTGGCGTACGAGCTGCTGGGGAAACTGGACGGTTACGAAGGCCAGGCCATGCTGGACAATCGCCTGCCCAGCGTCTACACCGATCCCTCCGGCCAGATGTGGTTCATGACCACCTCCGCCGTGCTGCGTCTGGTGCCCAGCCAGATCCGCCGCAACCGCATCGCGCCGACGCCGCAAATCCTCAGTCTGGATATCGGCGACCAGCACCACAAGGCCGCGCCCGGCCTGCGCCTGGCGCCCGGCTCGCAAAACTTCAGCATCCACTTCACCGCTCCCGGTCTGCGCAAGCCGGAAGCCATGCGCTTTCAGTACCAGCTATCCGACCTGAATGAGGACTGGCAGGAAGCCGGCGGCCGGCGCGAGGCGTATTACACCAACGTGGCGCCAGGCAGTTATACCTTCCGCGTACGCGCCTTCAACGAAGACGGCGTGCCTGGCCAGCAGGAAGCCATGCTGGAGTTCGAGATCGCGCCCAAATTCGTGCAGACCATCTGGTTCAAGGCCTTGTGCGCGCTGGCCGCCGCCGCCCTGCTTTACCTGCTGTACCTCTACCGCATGCGGGTTGCGACCCGGCGCGTGGCCGAACAGCTAACGGTGCGCATGGCCGAACGCGAACGCATCGCCCGCACCTTGCACGACACCTTCCTGCAAAGCGTGCAGGCGCTGATCCTGCGGCTGGACACCGTCTCGCACAAGCTGCCGCCAGATGCGCGCGACAAGCTGGCGCCCATCCTCGACCAGGCCAACGAGACGATTGTCGAAGGCCGCGACCAGGTGTATGAATTGCGCACCGGCCGCGTCGACGACCTGGAAAGCGCGGCCGCCGAAGCAGGCCGCCAGCTGAAGGCGGAACATCCCGCCATCGGTTTCAGCATCGCCGTTTCCGGCCAGCGCCGCAAGCTGCAGCCGACGGTGGCGGAAGAAGCCTGCGAAATCGCCCGCGAAGCGCTGCGCAACGCCTTCCACCACGCCAGCGCCACCCAGGTGCAAACCCGCGTGATCTACGACGTCGAACAGTTCACGCTGCAGATCGAGGACGATGGCATCGGCATTGCAGCGGACGCCGCGCCAAGGCAAAAGCATTACGGCCTGACCGGCATGCGCGAACGCGCCGCACGCGCCGGCGGCAAGCTGGAAATCGGCGCGGCGGCGTCCGGCGGCGTGTCCATCACGCTCAGCGTGCCGGCGCGCGTGGCCTACGCGGACACCCGCCGCTGGTGGCAACGTCGCAAGCCATAATCAGCGCGGCTCGCTGGGTGGCGTGCCGCACAGACCCGCTCCGGCGACCACTACATCATGGAGCCACCATTGCCCAGGAGAGCACGCCATGACCGCGCACGCCACCACCCCGCATCGCCCGCTGCAGCTTCCGGCCCTCGCCGGCTGGCTGGTGCTGACGTTTATCTTTGCCGCCATCGGCGGCTACGCCTCCTCGCAGGCGCCGGAGTTCTACCAGCAGCTCGATCGCCCGGACTGGGCGCCGCCCGCATGGCTGTTCGGTCCCGCCTGGACCGCGCTGTATCTGCTGATGGCGGTGGCAGCATGGCGCGTGCAGCGCGTCGCCGGGCCGGCGCGCGCCGAGCTCACGCTCTACGTCGTGCAACTGGCAGTCAACGCCTTGTGGACCTGGTTGTTCTTTGCCTGGCACCTCGGCGCCTGGTCGTTTGCCGAGATTGTGCTGCTGTGGGTCCTGATCGCGGCCACCATCCGCGCGTTCTGGCGGCGCGACCGCTGGGCCGGACTGTTGTTGCTTCCCTACATAGGCTGGGTGACGTTTGCCACCTGCCTCTGCTACGCCATCTGGCAAAGGAATCCGGCGCTGCTCTGAGTGTGATGTTTTTAGACAGGTAGTTGCTTTATCAACTACTAAGATGCGGGCCAACCTGCTACACTCTTTGGCTTTGCATCTTAAACGCAACTGTCGTTTTAAAAATAACAATGATGAAAGCTCCGGCTTCCGCCACTCCAAAACTGCTGGTCCTGTTGATGTCGCTGCTGTTCACTGAAGCGGCACGCGCACAGCTACAGGAAGTTACAGTCACGGCCCAGCGCTCGCCGTCGCTGGAATCGAAAACCCCGGTCTCCATGACCACCCTGACCGGCGATCAGCTGACCACCGCCGGCATCGACACGCCGGGCGCCATCGGCGCGCGCGTGCCCAACGTGGAGCTGGATTACGCCACCGACGGCCTGCGCATCACCGTGCGCGGCATCTCGAATGCCGACACAACGGAAAAAGGCGACCCTTCCGCCGCCTTCCTGCTGGACGGGATCTACATCGCCCGGCCGCAAACGCAAAACCTCAGCTTCTACGATCTGGAGCGGGTGGAAGTGCTGCGCGGTCCGCAAGGTACGCTGTACGGCCGTAACACCACCGCCGGCGTGGTGAGCGTGATTTCGAAAGCGCCGGTCAACCGCTTCGAAGCGTGGATCGCCGCCGAAATCGGCAACTACAATAGCCGCAAAGTCAGCGGCATGGTCAATCTGCCGGTGAGCGACATGCTGTCGCTGCGCGCCGCCATGTCGTGGAATCAGCATGACAGTTACCTGATCAATGGCCTGCACAACGGCCGTGCACTGGGCAAGGACCGCGACGATGTATCGGCCCGCCTGTCGGCCAAGCTGAAGATCACGCGCGACGCCACGCTGGTGCTGCGCTACGACCGCAGCAAGGTGGATGACAACAACGACAGCTACGTCCCGGACACCAATTTCTACCGCGGCGTCGCCAACGGCAGTCCGGTACCTTACGGCAGCAGCACGAACGCGCAGCTGACCTACAGCTTTGTCGCGCCGAACGCCGCCATCGCGCCGCCGGTGCAGGCCCATAGCTACAAGAACACCTCCGGCATCAGCGCCGACCTGACGCTGGATGTCGGCGCGGCCACGCTGTACTACCTCGGCTCGCACCGCAACTACGACCACGACCAGCTAGCCAACTTCTACTATCGCGTGCAGCCCACGCTGGCACTGAACGTACGTGAAAGCTTCCTTGGCGATTACACGCAGAGTTCGCATGAGCTGCGGCTTGCCACCAACGGCGACGGTCCGCTCAGCGCCCAGGCGGGCCTGTACTACTTCCGCGAAGAGTCGAAGCAGTTGTACGCCTTCCGCGACCTGGACCTGCTTGGCCTGCCGCCGTACTATGTGTTCGACCACGGTCCGACCATCTCCACCAGCAAAGCGGTGTTTGGCCAGGCCACTTACCGCGTCAGCGACAAGCTGCGCGCCACCGCCGGCGCACGCGCGACCAACGACGACAAGTCGCGCATCGGCTCCACCAACTTCCAGCAGGCGGCAGCCTTCAATCCGGCCACCGATTTCAAGCTGCTGAACGACGCCGCCATGCGCACCCACCAGACCACCTGGCGTCTGGGTCTCGACTACGATCTGGCACCGGCCACGCTGGCATATGGTTCCGTATCGACCGGCTACAAGGCCGGCGGCTTCAACGACGGCTGCCGTGAAGGCTCGACGCAACTGGGCCTGAGCTGCCCGGCCGCGCTGGCAGTGCCGGCGGCCGCCCTGATCTATCAGCCGGAAACGGTGCGTTCCTACGAGGCTGGCGTAAAGACCCGCTTCTGGGACAACAAGGCCAACCTGAACCTGGCCGTATTCAAATACGACTACAACAACCTGCAGCTGTCCAGCGTTGCCATTGTGGCCGGCGCCCCGCGCTTCGTCACCAGCAATGCCGGTGAGGCCAGCGTCAAGGGCCTGGAGGCGGAGGGCCAGTTCGCGCCGACCACGCGCGACCGCATCCACTACGCGCTGTCGCTGCTGGACGCGCACTACGTGCGTTACAGCCCGGATAGCGTGCATGACTGGGCCGGCAATAAGCTGGACCGCGCGCCAGCCAGCACGCTGACGCTGGGTTATGAGCGCAGCTTTGGCCCGTTGGCGGCCGGCGTCAGCGCGCGCCGCAGCGCTTCCTACATCATTGCCGTGCCGGCGCAGCTGCTGCAATATCGCGTGCCGGCCTACACCCAGACCGACGCCACCTTGCGCTATCGCCCGCAGGGTGCCGCATGGAGCCTGACCGCGCGCGTGACGAATATTGAAAACAAGGTCCATCCGGTCAATATTGACAGCTTCGGCATGCTGGCGCCGAGCGATCCGCGCACCGTGGACCTGCGACTGGACTACCGCTTCTGACGCCATGCTGAGCCACCTGACCCGCTACCTGTTATTCATTCTTGCACTGCTGCTGGCGCCGGGTTGGGCTGGCGCCAGCGCCGGACCGCTGGTGCTGGGCGCGCAGCAGCAGGATGTCGAAGTGTGGCCGGCGGTCAGGGTCATGGCCGACGCCGACGGCAAGCTGCCGCCGGAAACGGCGCTGGCCGCGGTGGAGCATTACAGCGTGCCCAACTCCGCCTATGCCACGCTGGGCGTGCACAAGGACGTGATGTGGCTGCGCATCCCGGTTGCGGTGTCGTCCGACAGCGACGGCGAATGGATACTGAGCATCGACTACGCGGTGCTGAACCGGGTCGACGTTTACGTCGCCACCGACGGCAAGCTCGCCCAGCACCAGGTGATCGGCAACCTGCAGCCCGATGCCGACGGCGCGGCGCGCAGCCGCGTGCCGGCGGCGCTGCTGCACCTGACGCCCGGCGCCGAGCATGTGATCCTGCTACGCGTGGAAAACATCGGCGCCATGATCCTGCCGATCAAGCTGGCGCGCCCGGCCAACTTCCATGGCGCCGCCCTCAATGAGCAAACACTGCAAGGTGTGCTCACCGGCCTCAGTCTGTGCCTGCTGCTGTACAGCCTTGCGCAATGGATCACGCTGCGCGAACCGCTGTTCGGCAAGTTCGCCTTGATGGTGCTGGGCACGACGTTGTTTTCGGTCGAGTTTTTCGGGCTCGGTAATCAGTATCTGTGGAAGGCCAATGCCTGGATGAGCATCCATGCCGGCGGCATTTTTGCGCTGGCCGCTTCCTGCGGCGCCTATCTGTTTGTCGAACAGGCCCTGGCCCGCACCGGCAAGGACCTGATCTTCAGCCGCCTGATGAAAGGCGGCGCCGCGCTGTGCGTGGTCAGCGCGCTGGCCTACGCCTGCGACATCATGAGCGTGGACACGCTGGTCGTCATCGTCAGCACGCTGGGCGTGATGCCGATGCTGCTTGGCCTGCCGGGCGCTTACTTCCGCACCCGCCGCGGCGACGCGGTCGGCATCTACTTCCTGGCCGGCTGGGGCATCAGCTTCACCTCGTCGGCGATCCTCAGCCAGGTTATCAGCGGCAAAGTCGATGCCAACTTCTGGACCATGCATGCGCTGCAGTTCGGGAACATGATCGACATGCTGCTGTTCACCCGCATTCTCGGCCTGCGCACCAAGGCCATGCAAACCGCCATGCTGCGCGCGGAAGAAGCCACCCGTACCAAATCCGAATTCCTGGCCCACATGAGCCACGAAATCCGCACGCCGATGAACGCCATCATCGGCATGAGCCGCCTGGCGCTGATGACCGAGCCCAGCCCCAAGCTGCAAAACTACCTGGGCAAGATCCTGGGGGCCGGCGAGCACCTGCTGGCGGTCATCAACGACATCCTGGACTTTTCCAAGATCGAGGCGGGCAAGCTGCGGCTGGAATCGGCGCCGTTCGACCTGCAGGAAATGCTGGACCATTTATCCAGCCTTACCGTCATCAAGTCCGATGCGGCGCGGGTGGAGCTGAAGATGCGGGTGGACGGCAACGTGCCGGCGCGCCTGATCGGCGACCCCTTGCGACTGAGCCAGGTGCTGATCAACCTGACCAGCAATGCCGTCAAGTTCACCGAGCGCGGCGAAATCATCGTCGCGGTCGAGCTGATGGACAAGACCGCGGACACTGTGGCGCTGCGCTTCTCGGTCAGCGACACCGGCATCGGCATGCGGCCGTCGCAGGTGGCGAGCCTGTTCCAGTCGTTCCACCAGGCTGGCGCCACCACCACCCGCAAATACGGCGGCACAGGACTGGGGCTGAGCATCTCGCGCCAGCTGGTGGAGCTGATGGGCGGCGACATCCAGGTGATGAGCACACCAGGCATTGGCAGCCGCTTCAGCTTCATCGTCCGCCTTGGCATCGCGGAGTATGGCGCCGCGCCGGTCGACTGGCCGCTGACGCCGCAGCAGCCGGCGCGCGAACTGCGCCGCTCGGACAACGCCGGCCTGGCCATGCGCGACCTGTCGGCGCTGGACGGCGCCCGCATCCTGCTGGTGGAGGACAACGCCAACAACCGCGAAGTGGCGCTGGACTTCCTGGCCGCCGCGCGCATGCAGATCGATGTGGCGGAGCATGGCGGCGAAGCGCTGCGCATGGTCGAGGAAACCGACTACGATCTGGTGCTGATGGATGTGCAGATGCGCGAAATGGATGGCCTCACCGCCACCCGCCGCATCCGCGCCATGGAGCGCTGCAAGCACCTGCCGATCGTCGCCATGACAGCCTATGCCATGGCCGGTGACCGCGACAAGAGCATCGCGGCCGGCATGAACGATCATGTCACCAAGCCGATCGTGCCGGAGCAGCTGTTCCGCACCCTGATCAAATGGATACCGCCATCGCGCCTGGCCGCGCGCCGCGCGCAGGCCAGCGCTGCCCTGCAGATGGCGCCGCCGCCGATCGATTATGCCGGCCATACCTCGCCGCTGCCGTCGATACCTGGCGTCGACTGGCAACTGGCGCTGGACAGCGTGGACCGCCAGCGCGGCCGCCTGGACAAACGCATCCGCGGCTTCCTGCAGGAGTACAAGCCGGCGGTGCGGATCGTGCGCGACGCTGTCGCCAGCGGCAGGCACGAGGTGCTGTACAGCCTGACCCACAACCTGAAATCGACTGCCGCCTACATCGGCGCCTTCCATCTGGCGTCGCAGGCGCAGGCGCTGGAACACGCCATGCGCAACGACCGCCTGGACCGGATCGCCCTGCTGGCCGGCGAGCTGGCCGACGGCCTGGAGGTGGTGGTCAACGGACTGGCGCAACTGGGCGAGCCACCGGCGCCGGTGCGCTACCGCGACAGCGACGCCCGCCTGCTGATCACACGCCTGGAAGCCTACCTGCGCAGCGACGACGCCCGCGCCGAAGACGTGCTGACGGAACTGCGCGCGCTGCCGGCGGTCTTACGCCATGCCGACCTGCTGGCACAGATCCAGCGCGCCGTCGACGACATCGAATATCAGGCCGCGCTGGCGCCGCTGGGCGCGCTGGCGCGGGCGCTGAACAACGAACTGGAAATAAGCTCATGAACTTCGCCGGAACCCAAAAAGTGCTCGTGGCCGACGACGACATCGTCAACCGGCAGGTGCTGGCCGAACTGCTCAAGCCCGAGCACACCGTACTGCTGGCCAGGAACGGCGAGCAAACCCTGGAACGCGCGCTGCGCCACCTGCCCGATCTGATCCTGCTGGATGTGGTAATGCCGGACATGGATGGCTATGAAGTGCTGCGCCGCCTGCGCGCCGATGCGCAAACTGCGCACATCACCGTCATCTTCATCTCCGGCCTGGGGCGCCCGGAAGATGAAGCCAATGGCCTGAAGATGGGCGCGGCCGACTACATCTCCAAACCGTTCAACGAAACGGTGGTGATGGCGCGCGTGGCCATGCACCTGCAGATGGTGCGCCAGCGCCGCATGCTGGAACATCTGGCGCACGTGGACGGACTGACCGAGCTGGCCAACCGCCGCCGATTCGACGAAGTCTACGAGGCCGAATGGCAGCGCAGCCGCCGCAGCGGGCGTCCACTGTCGCTGGCATTGCTGGATATCGACGCCTTCAAGCAGTACAACGACCACTATGGCCACCCGGCCGGCGACCGCGCCTTGCGCGCCGTGGCCCGCACCGCCGCTTCCGGCCTGCGGCGCCCGGCCGACCTGGCCGCGCGCTACGGCGGCGAGGAAATGGTGCTGCTGCTTCCGGATACCGAGGCGGCGCAGGCGCAGCAGGTAGTGGCCTGCATCTGCGGCGCGATAGCCGACCTGCAGATTCCGCACGAAGCCTCCGCCGTGGCGCCGATGCTCACGGTCAGTGCCGGCGGCGCAACGCTGAACAGCGCGGCGGCCGAATCCAGCGCCGAGCTGTTCACCGCGGCCGACAACCTGCTGTATCACGCCAAGAAGTCCGGCCGCAACCGCGTGGAGTGGCGCCTGGTGGCTTAAGCCAGGCGTTGCACCATGAAACGCTCCACCTTGTGGCGAGACTGAGTGGTGCGGAAGCCGAAGTAACCACCGCCCAGCAGCGGACCGGGCGCAGTGAAAATCTCCCGGTCGTCCACATACAGGCGTGTGCCGCGCGCATCGACCGCGATGCGGATGCGGTACGGGCGCCCGGCCTTCAGCAGGTATGCCGACGCAGTGTACTCCTGCAGTAGTTTGCGTTCGCCGCTCCCATCGTAGTAGCGGAAGCGCGTGGTGCTGTTGGTATTGCCGCCGATGCCGGCATAGAACAGGCGCAGCCTGTCGTAGTCTTCCAGCTTGCCGGACTGCGTGAAGCCAGCCGGCAGTTGCGCCTCCCAGAAGAAGTTCAGGTCCGACAAGCGCGCATCCGCCAGCACGGTGCGGGTGAAGCTGATCTCGTAATGGCCGATCAATTGACGCCGCAGCCAGACGGTAAGCCCACGCCTGGCGTCCAGCACCAGCGCGCCGTGATCCACGTATGCGGCGCCGGCCGCGCTGCCGGCTTCCGCCTCCACCGCCCACACGCGCGGATCAAAGCGCGCGAAATTGTCACTGACCAGCGCTTTGTCCGCAGCCTGGGCCTCCAGGGCCAGCATGCCGATCGCACCCAGTCCCCATTGCGCTACCGCGTTGGTCGATAGGGATGGCGCTTCCTCCACCTCGTTCAGCACCAGCGGCGGCTTGACGCGACGCGCTGCCAGATCCTTGTCGCGCAAGCCTGCGCCGCCTTCCCGGAACTGCCGCCATGCGCGCGCCAGCCCGTCACCGTCCATCTGCTGAAGCGCATCGTAAGCCAGCAGACGCGCGTGGCCTTGGCCCAGATTGAGTTTGCCCAGATCCTGGCCCAGCTCCGCCTTGTGCTGCTCCGGCGTGGCGTTGTACAGCCGGCAGTAACGCAGCCACGCTTCGCGGAAGGCCGGTTGCGGCACGGTGCGTATCAACTCGCTGGCGATTTCCGGCAGGCCAAAGACAGCGCTCAGGTGCGAGACATTGATCTTTGCATCGGGGTTGGGCAGGTAGGCGCCGCTGCGCAGATCCATGATGCCGCCTCCGGCGAAGAAGCCAAGCGGCTGGGCGGCGATGCTGGCCATGCTGTTCAACAGCTTGTCGCGGTACTGCGCCTGGCCAGTGCGTTCCCATTCCGTATACCACGCGGCTGCCACGGCGCCCCAGTCCGTGCCGAATGCCACGCTGGCGTGGGTGTCCGCTTCGGTGGCGGGCGGCTTCTGGCCGATCTTGCGGCCCGGGATCACGGTGCGCAGACGATCAACAGCATCCACCTGTTCGCGCAGCAGATCACCCACACGCTCATCCGCACTCAGGTAGTAAAGGAAGCGGCGGTTAATGGCGGTGGATACGCGCAGCTGCTTGGCGCTGTCGCCCCAGTGCTGCACGCCGTGGCGCGTGCCCAGCGGGCTGTATGGGCCGATGTGGTGGACATCAACTTCGCCGGTATGGCGCGTCATGGCTTCGGCCATGCGGTAGGCATCGGCGCGGCCGCTGCGCAGGTAGTAGTGCCAAAGCCAGATCTCGGTGCTCAGTTCCGAGTTATCCCACGCGTAGCCGCCGACGTCGTAGCGCCACATGTGACGCTGTGCGTCGTAGGTGTGCATCACATCACCGTAATCCCAATAGCCGTACCAGCGGCGCTCCTCCACCTGATTGCGATAGAAGTCGAACACCCATGCCAGTTGTTTATCGATCTTGGTAGATTGGCTGGCCGCTGGATGCCAGTATTCGCTGAAGATGCCGGCGCTGTAAAGACGCTGAGGCGATGCGGTCAGCAGTGGCGGGGTTTGCATGCGCTGGCTGATCGCCGCCATCTGCACGTGGCTGGGCGTGGCCGGCATCAGCTGCAGTTCCAGTTCGCTGGTGCGGGCGACGCCGTACGGTGTGCCGAATTCCGGCTCATAGTCCTCGTAGGTGATATCCAGCGCATCGCGCTGTCTGGCGTGATCGGTCTCGCCCAGGCCGTCGTGGTAGAAGCGCAGATCCATGGCCTGTGCCTTGGGCGCCCACAACCACAGCGTCACGGTGGCCTGGCTGGTCTCGGCGTCCAGAATGTCGATCTGGCCGGGATAGCTTTGCCAGAAGTTGCGGATGCCGAAGGCGACGCCGCCTTCCGGCGTGCCCAGGTAGCCCGTGCCTGCGGCGCGCTGGCCGCTGGCCGCATGGACGGCGCCTTGCCTCTTGCCGGTGCGTTTGCTGATGCTGTAGCCGTCCGGGTGCGCCTGCAGCAGGGTGTAGCTGCCGAAGGTCGGCACGTAGCGCAGATTTTTGCTGACGTTGGCGGGAATGGCGGCAGCTTGGACGGCTTTGCCCTGCAGTTGCGCCCCGGCGGCGGCGCCGGCATCCCGCCGCAGACCGGTCAAGCCCTGCACGGCTTCCGCGAACACGCCGCCGTTGGCGCCGGCAAAGCGGATGTGGCGGTCGTACAATGGCGCCGTCAACGGCACGCCAAAACGCAGTCCGACGCCTCGTATGAACGCCTGGGCCGGATCGGCATCATAAACCAGCGTATGGACGATGCGGATCGCATCAGAGTTCTGGTAGAAGTACAGGCGTACGGTAAACGGCAGCAGGGTCTGGCCGTCTACATGGCGATGCGTGCCGGTGACCCGCACGACCGCGCGCTGCGTGCCATTTTGCTCCAGCGTGCTTGATTCGATGACGCTTTGATAGGCGCGGCGGGTAGCGGCGCTGCTTTCAGCGTCGGCCGCGCCATCGACCAGCAGTACCAGGCTACCGTCTTTCAATAGCGGTTTGCCATCGCGCAGGGCGGCGCTGACCAGAATCCCCCCCGTGCGCGCCAGCGTGCACCGCATCGGCCCCGTATCGACGACGATAGCGTCCGCCCGCAGCTCCGCCAGCAGCCCGCGTCGGGTCGCCTCGGTTGCCGCGGCGTTGCCGGCTCCGGTAATGGGCGCCCGTGGAGGAACGTCCTTGATGCGCGGCTGGAGTTCGTAGCCGGTCGCAGGAGCGGCTCCGGGGAAGGCCGGCGGCAGCGCATGGGCGGACCATTTCAGCGTGCCGTCCGGCCAGTACGCCAGCGGCCATGACTGCACTTCCAGTGCACCACCCTGCCCCGGGTCCACTGGCAGCAATTCAAACGCGGCGTCCGCCGGAACGCGCCCCTGTGACCACGGCACGCCCCAGGTCGTGCCCTTGAAATCCGCGGGCAGGCCATCCAGCCAATGCAAGCGCGTTCCGCCAGCACCGGCATCTTCCTGCAAGCCGCTTTTGGCCGGCGCGTTGCCGGCATCCGCAGAAGCCGACGCCACACCGCCCGTCAGCAGCGCCGCCAGCTTGAAGAACTGCCGCCTGTCGAGCGTTCCACTCATCGCCCCGCTCCTTAGTATTTGTACGCCAGCGTTGCGCCGACGGTGCGCGCCTCGCCCAGCCATGCCCACACCGAACCGTAGTCGCCGGCGCCCACGCGACGGTAATACTGCTTGTCAAAAGCGTTGTTCACCCACAGTGACGCGGTCCAATCGCCCTGAGCCAGTCGCCCGCCAGTGCCGGCCGAGAAAGAAGCCAGGCCATAGCCCTCCACTCGCGTCAGGCGCGAGTTGTCCACCGTGCCGTACATCCAGCCGCGATACGAATACCGGGCGCTGACAAAGTTTTCCAGACCGCTGTCGCTGCGCCACGCATAACGGGTGCTGACGTTCCAGGTGGTGCGCGGCGCATTGAACACGCGCTGGCCGGTCAGATTGCACGATGCCGGCGGCTTTGGCGACAAAGTCACCTCCGCCGGGCAGCGCGCATTCTCGTAGTCGGTGTAATTCGCCGCATTGTAGATGCCCGCCAGGTTCAGGTCCCAACCTTTGGCCAGGGTCGCCGCGACGGTCGCCTCGGCGCCGCGCGAACGGAAGCTGCCGGCATTCATCAGGTAAGTCTGCTGGTCGTCCGGGTTGTAGCCTTGCGTCTGGAAGTCGGTAATCTCGGTCTGGAACAGATCAGCGGCAAGCCGGACCTTGTTATCCAGCAGCGCCCCCTTGATCCCCAGCTCCACACTCTTGGTCTTTTCAGGTTTGATCAGCAGTGTGTCGTAGCCGGCTGCCTTGGCCGCGCCGGCCGAAATATTCAGGCCGCCAGACTTTTCGCCGTACGAACCGGCCAGATAGGCATTCCAGGCGCTTGACAGTTCGTGCTTCAGCACCAGCGTTGCCGACGGCAGGACGTGATATTCCTGCAGATAACCCGAATTGAAAGCCGCGCGGTTATAGCGCACGAACCAGCCGCCCTTCTCCTGGTAGTTGGCGCGCACCCCGGCCGTTACATCCCAGGTCGGCGCAAAGTGCCAGGTGCCCTGCGCATACGGCGACGCCATATAGTCGTGCACCTGGCCGACACGGATCACATCCAGGCCGTTGTAGCTGGCCGAATCAAGATAAATGCCAGCCAGCTTGTTGTTGGTGTAGCGCGTATGTGCCAGCGTATCCAGATGCTGGCCCAGATACGTCAGGCCAATCGCGTAATCAAAGACCTCCCCAACCGGCGAATCCAGCCGCAGGTCCTGCGACCAGCTGCGGTCGATCACGCGTGTACCGGTATTGTTATACACGCCCACGCTCAGGCCATCGGCCACGCTCGGGTCCGAGCGGAAGAAGCGATACGAGGTCACGGAACGCAGTTTGTAGCCGCTGTCGAAACGCCAGTTGGCCTCCGCCGATACGCCGCCCTGCTTCACGTGCACATTGTTTTCGTCATCCAGGTCCACGTTCGGCCCGTACACAACGTGGTTGCCGACCCCCGCCGAATGCTTGAGGAAGCCGTCCACGCCACTGAACACATTGGTGGCCAACAGCACCGGCGTCGGCTCGCTATTGGTGACGTTAATGTCGGCGCTCAGGCGCAAGTCAAAATGATCGCCGCGCTTGCACAACAGCTGGCCACGCGCGCCGGTGCTGGTGACACCGGCAACCTTGTTGCCGTTACGGAGATTGGTCACCGGGCCATCGTTATTGGTGTACACGAGGTTAAGACGGCCAGCCCAGCTCCCGGACAAGGCGCCAGACAACAGGGCGCGGCCGCGCGTGTACCCGTGCTGGCCATACGACAGCGAGGCTGAAGCCTCTGGCGTAAAGCTGGGGGCGCGGGTGTGGATATTCACCACGCCGCCGGTGGCGTTGGCGCCAAAGGTCGTGCCCTGCGCGCCGCTCAATACTTCCGCATACTCGATATCGCCCAAGCCGCTGCTCAACATGCCGGCGCGCGGCAGATATACGTTGTCGACATAAATCGCCACGCTGCTGGGCATGCCGATATTCTGGTCGCCGCTGGCCTGACCGCCTCCGTCGCCAATGCCACGGATGGTAATCTGCGTATCGGAAGGATCGGTGCTCTGGATAACCAGCCCTGGTACCAGTTGCTGCAGATCTTCCAGCGTGGTCAGGTTCTGTTGTTCCAACTGCTCGCCGCTGACACGATACGAAGCCGTCGGCGCGCGCTGCACGTCATCGGTATCCTGTCCCGGTGCTGCACGCTTGGCGGCACTGACAGTCACGCGCGCCAGGACCTCGTTGTTCGGCGCCTCGGCGGCGGCAACGGCAAGCGCCGGCGTGCGCAGCGCCGCCGGTGTCATCACCGCCTGCACGGCGGGACGTGCCACGGCAGGCACGGTCAGGGCGCGCCGTACGGTCAATGTGCGCCCGCCGCCCGCACTCACCAGCTCAAAGCCCGTGCCTTCCAGCGCGCGGGTAATCGCCTCGGTGGCGCTGTAATTGCCATTGACCGGCGCCGAGCGCACCGATTCCAGCAGCTTGGGATCATAGGCTAGCGCCACGCCGCTCTCGGCGGCAATGCGCAGCAAAGTCTTGTCGAGTGGCGCTCCGGCCAGCTGGTATTGATGACGGGTGGCGTCCTGCGCCAGCGCTGCCGGCAAGGCGAGTAACTGTGTTACGGCCAGGATGGCCAGGATGTGCTGTGGTTTTTGCAAAACGTGCCTCACAAGGTTATGGCGCCTCGATCAAGGCGCTTCACTACCCATGTGCAGCGAGAATCGAAAAGCGTCACCACAAACCGAGAATTTTTTTAGATGGCGCTCAAGACGGTCAGATAGCCGCCGTAGCGCTGCACACGCAGCGGCAAAATATCCACCACCTGCAACAGGGCGCGCTCGATATCGTCCAGGCGAAACACACCGCTGACCTCCATGGCCGCCGCCGCTCCGCTCACCCGCAACAATCCCTTGCGATAACGGCCGAAGATCTCCAGCAGTTCCGCCAGCGGCATGCGGTCGGCCACACAAACGCCGCGCGTCCAGGCGCTGACGGCGTTAAACGACAGTTCACAAGCCTGCGCTCCGCGCGGACCGAAGTAGAATGTCTCGCCGGCGGGCACCCGCACTGCGGGGCCATAGTTGGGCCGCAACAGCGCCACGCCGGAACTGACCGCAATCACGCTGCGCTTCAGCAGCCGGCCAACGCTGAACTCCGCGCCCTCCGTGACCACCGTGCCGTGCGCGGTTGTCACGCCTAGCACGCCCTGGCGCTGCGGCCATGACTTCACCAGCAATTGTCCCTGCTGCAGGTCCAGCACGGGCACGGCACTGCTCCCCGCCAGATAAATGCGGCTATTGGCGTCATACACCAATGGCGTGCCGTCGGCCAGCGCGCCCGCACCACGTTGGCCGACAGCGCTGCGCCAATCCGCATCCAGGCCCAGGCCATGCACGCCTTCGCGCAAGCCCCAAGTTCCGCATCCCAGCGCCAGCAGACCGAAGGCGGCCCGCAACGCGCGACGGCGCTCAATGGCCGGCGTTCGCAAGGCGTGCACCACAGCCGAGACGTCACGCACTCGGGCGCCGCCGATGCGCGACAGGCGCTGCTGCAGAGCGTTCCACGCCTGTTCATTGGCTGCTTCCGCCAAGCGCCAGCGGTCGAACTCATTCAGCATCTTGGCGCCGACATCTCCTTCACGCAGGCGCACTTCCCACATGATCGCCTGCTGCTCGGCTGCGCCCAGCTTCATGCAATTGCATAACAGGCAGTCAGCGCCTGCGTCAGATACTTGCGCACCATGCTGACCGAAACGCCCAGGCGCTGAGCGATCTCCGCGTAGGTCAGTTCCTCGAACTGGCTGAGAATGAAGGCTTCACGTGCCTTGGCGCTCAAGCCTTGCAGCGCGGCGTCGATGCGCATCAATTCGTCGACGGCGACACAGATCTCTTCCGCCGACGCGTCGTAAAACTCCGGCGCCAGCGCCAACTGTTCAAGATAGGCGCGTTCCAGGTCGCGGCGGCGCCAGAATTCATACGTCAGGCGGCGTGCGATAGTGGTCAGCAGCGCACGTGGCTGCCGGACATGGCTGACATCCTCCATGCCCGCCAGCTCGGTGAACGCCGATGCGGCCAGATCTTCCGCGTCGCAGCGCGAGCCAACCAGGCGATGGACGCTGGTCGTCAGCCAGCCGTAACTGCGGCGGAATTCGCTGCCGAGTAACTGGTCGCGCGCTGAGGTGGCAAAAGATACGGTACGCATGGCCGCCAATATAAGCTGGCCGACCGCGCAATAAAACGAACAATTCCAAATAAGCTTGTTAGAAAAAACCGCCATATCGGAAGCGATATCAATCGCCGTGCGCAGGTTATCGCTGCTTATGAAATTTACCGAGTGCGCGAACAGTATTTCTCAAGCCCGTCGCGAAGCGCGCTGCCCGCGTTATCATCGTCTGGTTGCCCATACCGATAACGGAGACCGACCGATGGCGCCTCGTCCCCTTCGACGCTGGATATTCACTGCCCTGCTGACCTGCACGCCGCCCGCATTCTCCGCAGACGCTTATGTCGCGCCTTTGCGGCCGGGTCCTTTCACCAGCGAGACCGCGTCGTTCAAGCAGTACCAGGTGCCAGAATGGTTCCGTGATGCCAAATTCGGCATCTGGTCGCATTGGGGGCCGCAGGCGGTGCCGCGCGCCGGCGACTGGTATGCGCGCAACATGTATATCGAGGGACATCCGCAATATCAGCACCATCTGCAGCACTATGGCCACCCATCCCAAACCGGCTACAAGGACATCATCCCCTTGTGGCATGCGGAGCGTTTCGATCCGGATGCGCTGATGGCGTTGTACGCCAAGGCGGGCGCGAAATACTTCGTCAGCATGGCGGTCCACCACGATAACTTCGACCTGTGGAATTCTCGCTATCACAGCTGGAACGCGGTCAATATGGGACCGCACCGCGACATCGTCGGCGTCTGGCAGCAGGCGGCGCGCAAGCGCGGCCTGGCGTTTGGCGTGTCCGAGCACCTGGGCGCCAGCTACGGCTGGCTGGCCACCAGCCATGGCCAGGACAAGAGCGGGCCGCTGGCCGGTGTGCCGTATGACGGCGCCAATCCCGCCTATCAGGAACTGTACCATCCGGCCCATGACGAGGGCCTGCATGACAACCTGGATAACTGGTACGCCACCAGCCCGGCCTGGCATGAGGAATGGTTCAAGCGCATCAGCGACCTGCTCGATAGCTACCAGCCCGACCTGCTATACACCGACGGCGGCCTGCCGTTCGGCGCCGTCGGCCGCACGCTGATCGCCAACTACTACAACGGCAATCTGGCTGCCCACAACGGCCGCCTGAACGCCGTCTACACGCACAAGAGCCAGGGCTCCGGTGACTTCTCCGATGCCGGCGTCCTCGACGTGGAACGCGGCGTGTTGAGCGGCATTCACCCGCAGCCATGGCAGACCGATACCTCGATCGGCGACTGGTTCTACAGCGATGGCTACAAGTACAAGTCCACCGCCGAGGTGATTTACATGCTGGCCGATATCGTCAGCAAGAATGGCAATCTGCTGCTCAACGTGGTGCAGTATGCGGATGGCAGCCTGCCGCCAGAATCGCGCAAATTCCTGGACGAGATGGCGGTCTGGATCGGTGTCAATGGCGAGGCGATCTATGGCACCCGGCCGTGGAAGGTGTACGGTGAGGGGCCGACCCAGCACGCCGGCGGCGCCATGAACGAGAACGGTGCATACACGGCGCAGGACATCCGCTTCACCGCCAAGGGCAACGCGGTGTACGCCATCACCCTGGGCCAGCCAAGCGCCGAAGTGGTGATCCAGTCGCTTGGCAAAAAAGCGAGGTACGCCGGCGCGCCGATCCAGTCGGTCCGGCTGCTGGGCCACAAGGCGGCGCTGACCTGGACCCAGCGCGACGACGCGCTGGTGGTCAAGCTGCCCCAGCCCCTGCCGGCCACGCAGGCGGCTGCCTTCAAAATCGAATTGTCACCGCCTGTCCGCGCCGCCAATCCCTGAAGGGACGCCGCACGGTAATTGTTGTGCTGGGAAGACGCGGCTAGCTGTTATGATGCCAACGCACGGTATGCATGTGCGTCTGCGCTGCGTTGCAGCAAAACAATTTACCGATCCGCGTTATGCAAAAGTTTTACAAGAAAGCCTTGACGGCTTTGATACTGTTATTGCTTGTTGATGCCCTGGTCGCGTGTATTTGCATTTACCAAAGCAATCTGCGTACACCGCTGCTGCCGGCGCAGGCCGAACCGCTGCCCTGGCGCCTACCCACCACGGCGGAGGGCCGCAACCCGCACACCAAGGTGCAGGTGGCGGACGACCGCCTGCGCTTTGATTTCAACCTGGCCGACCGCGACAGTTACGCCTCCACCGACCTGCATTTCGTCGACAGCGCCGGCGCCCCCACCCTGGTGGACCTGACCCGATACAGTTCGGTCGAACTGGTGGCCAAGTGCAAACCGGCCAATTCCCTGACCATGAACATCCCCACCCTGGACGAGCAATTCTCCCAGCGCGGCAATCTGCTGACCTATCCCACCCCGGTGACCTACTTCGCCTGTACCGAGCAAGGCGTGCGCAACAAGCTGAGCCTGGCCCACCTGAGCATTCCGCAATGGTGGTTTGACCTGCTGAAGCGGGATATCGCCCGTCAGACCTTCAAGCTGGACCACGTGCCGAAAATCGGCTTCGGCACCAGTTCCCAGAGCCCGCGCAATGTCGACTCGTACGCGGAAATCACCGAATTGTCGCTGAACGGCCGCGATTATCGCTATATCGCCGCGCTGGCGGTCTGGCTGATGGCCAGCGGCCTGGGCTTTGCCGTCTGGCTGTTCATCGCCCATTCGCGCGCGCTGGTGGCCAGCCTGAATAGTCAGCTCAAACAGGATCTGCCCTTCATGGCTTACCGCCAGCTGACGCTGGAACCTTACCGCGACAAGGAAAAAGCCGCCGTGCTGCGGTTTATCGCCACCAACTACGCCAATACCGAACTGGATCTTGAAGCAGTTGTGGCCGAAACCGGGGTCAACCGCAAGAAAGTCAACGAATTGCTCAAGGCGGAGCTGGGCCTGACCTTCAGCACCTATCTGAACAAATTGCGCCTGACCGAGGCCGCGCGGCTGTTGGCCGATCGCGGCAGCGCCACGGTGGCGGAAATCGCCTATTCGGTCGGCTATGCCAACGTCTCCTACTTCAACAAGCTGTTCAAGGATGAATATGGCTGCACGCCGAAGGCCTTCCGCAGCCTGACCGTGCCGCCGGGCGACGGCGCGGAACCGGCGCCGGAAACGGCCACCACGGACTAACAATTCCAGGCAAAATCATGCCATTTTCAGGCATTTTGATAAAAATTGCCCCACCGAGGCTACTGCTCCGTATGTCACCCGCATACGCTTACGCACATCCAACGGGATGACGCATAACGCGTATAAAACATACAAAGGAGTCAATCTATGAGAATTCCAGCTGCCGTGGCTTGCGCCCTGGCCCTGCTGTCCAGCGCCGGCCCGCTGCCGGCCGCCGCCGATCCCAACCCTGTGCAACGCGCCTGGCCTGGCCCCGGCCAGCTGTTCGTCGGCACCTGCTACCAGCCGGTCGACCGCACGCCCGAGCAGATCCGCAACGATATCGCCCTGATGAAGCAGGCCGGCTTTAACGTGGTGCGCATGGGCGACCTGTCGTGGGATTATTTTGAGCCGGAGGACGGCAAGTTCTCGCTGGCGCCGTTCGAGCGCATCCTCGACCAGATGCACGAGAACGGCATCAAGGTGATTGTCGATATTCCCGGCGCGCCGGCGCCGCTGTGGCTGCATCGCAAATACCCCGGCGTCAATCTGGTGAATGCCCAGGGCGCGGTGGTGCAGCCGGCCGAACGCTACATGCTGGACATCAGCGATCCCGACTACCGCCGTCTGGCCGTGCGCCTGGCCGAGCAGCTGGTCAAGCGCTATGCCCACCATCCTGCCGTATTCGCGATCGGTTTCGATAACGAAATCGGCAACACCTTCATGTCCTACTCCAAGGCCGACCGCAGCCGCTTCATCAACTGGCTGAAACGCAAATATGGCAGCCTGGACGCACTCAACCAGGCCTGGGCCACGCAGCGCTGGTCACGTCGTCTGAGCAATTGGGACGAAGTGGAACTGCCGTACGCCGACGGCCCCGGCCCGGCCGAGCGCAACCTCGACCTGCGCCGCTTCTGGTCGGACAACACCATCGCCGTGCTGAAGGACCTGGAGCGGGTGCGCGCCCGCTACGCGCCCGACAAGCCGGCCATTTCCAACCTGTGGGACAGCGCGCCGCGCAAGGGTTTTGATTACCTGTCCAGCTATCGCCAGTACACCAACTACGGCGCCATGGGCTTTTACCCGGCGGAACCGGTAGGCTCCGGCTTTGAAGCCCTGATGATGAAGGGCGCGCTGGAGACGCCGATCTGGTTTAACGAATTTACCGCCGGCGGCGGCGGCTACTACGGCACCAAAGGGCGCGCGCGCATGTGGGCCCACCTGGGGCTGCTGCTGGGATCACAGGCGGTGATGGCCTGGACCTTCAACTCCCATCTCGGCGGCGAAGAGCAAATGCTGATGGGCCTGCTGGACCATGATGACAAGCCATCCTGGAAGCTGGGCGAGTTCGGTACCATCGCCAAGGAATTCCAGCGCCTGCAGGACATGGGCTTCCCGCGTTACACCAAGCCGGAAGTCGCGTTCGCGTACTCGTTCGACAGCCGCAACGCCTCGACCCCGCCCGGCCCGTCCAACACCATGCGTGCCTACTTCACCATCCCGTACATGGACCAGTTGCACAACGCGTTCGCGCCGGTCTTCAACGACAATATCGACGCCGCCGTCATCAATATCGGCCAGGAAGACCTGCAGCGCTACAAACTGGTCGTGGTGCCCGCCGGGCTGGTGATGGATCCGCGCAGCGCCAGCGCCCTGCGCCGCTATGTTGAAGGCGGCGGCACTGTCGTGATGTCGGCATTCTCGGCCAAGATCAATGAACATGGCCAGTGGTTCAACACCGCCCTGCCCGGCGGCCTGAGTGACGTGTTCGGCCTGCGCACCAGCGAATTCTATAACGCCGCCGCGCCGCTGGAAGTGGCGTTCAACGGTCAGAAGCTGGCCACCAGCACCAATTTCTACGAAGTGCTGGAGCCATCCACCGCCTCGGTGCTGGCCCGGCTGAGCAATGCCGATGGTGCGCCGCCCGCCATCACGCTGAACCGTTATGGCCGCGGTCAGGCCATCTACGTGGCCACGGCGCCGCAGCGCCCGGTGATGCAGGCGCTGTACCGCCAGCTGTACCAGCAACTCGGTATCACACCGGGCCCGGTCACGCCGGAAGGGGTGTATGCGCGCCAGGTGCAGGGCCGCACCTTGTATGTCAACACCACCACCAGGCAGCAGCAGATCCCGCTGGCGGGCAAGAGCAACGGCGTCATTGGCGGCAAAACCTGGCAGGATACGCTGGTGCTGGAACCTTACGGTGTGGAGCTGCTACAGCCTTGATATGTAGCGCGCCAGAGTGGCGAACATCTGCTCCACGTCGATCGGCTTGGCGATGAAATCGTTCATGCCGGCGCTGGTGCACTGTTCGCGCTCAGACTCCATCACACCGGCCGTCATGGCGATGATGGGCAGCGTCAGTCCCAGCTCGGTGCGGATCTTGCGAGTGGCGGTGAAGCCGTCCATCACCGGCATCTGCACGTCCATCAGCACCAGGTCGTAGCGCTGGTTGCGCAGCAGGTCGAGCGCCACCTGGCCATTGTCGGCCACGGTGACCACGGCCTGCGCCTGTTCCAGTATGCCGCGCGCGACATTCTGATTGATCGGATTGTCCTCCACCAGCAGGACGCGCACGCCGCCAAGCGCCGGCGCGGCCAGCGCGGCAGCTCCGCCCTCGTCCTTCGCAATTGGCGCCAGCGCGGTTTGCACCGCGTCGAACAGGCTGGATGCGGTGACTGGCTTGGTAAGAAAGGCGGCGGCGCTGGCCTCGGCCATTTCCTGCATCAGCTTTCCGCGCGCGTAGGCGTTGACCAGGAAGATCACCGGCACGTCGGCCAGCTCGCGGATGGCGCGCATGGTGGCCATGCCGTCCATGCCCGGCATCAGACTGTCGACCAGCACCACATCGTAGCGGGTGCCGGTGCGCAGCCGGGCCAGCGCTTCCTCTCCGGACGCGGCGCGGTCGCTGGTCCAGTTCCACGAGCGCACCGTCTTGCTGATAAAGGTGCGGCTGGTGCGGTTGTCGTCCACCACCAGCACGTGCAGCGCGTTGCTGGCGTGCGGCACGTCGCCCTCCTCGGCCGCCGTGAATGCCAGCGTAAAGCGAAACTCACTGCCTTTGCCAGGCTCGCTCTGCACCTGGATGGCGCCGCCCAGCATCTCGATCAGGTTTTTCGAGATGGTCAATCCCAGCCCGGTGCCGCCGAAGCGGCGCGTGAACGACAGATCGCCCTGCGTGAAGGGACTGAACAACCGCGCCAGCTGGTCTTCACTCATGCCTATGCCGGTATCGCGCACGCAGAAGCGCAAGGTGAGCGGCGCGCTGGTCATGCGCTGTACCAGCACCGACACCTCGCCCTTCTCGGTGAATTTAATCGCATTGCCGGCCAGGTTGACCAGAATCTGCTGCAGCCGCAAGGCGTCGCCTATCAGCACGCGCGGCACGTCGGGTTCCACCGCCATGCACAACTCCAGCTCCTTCTCACCGGCGCTGACGCTCATGATGGCCGCCAGCGAATGCATGACCTCATCGAGCCGGAAGCGCACCGGGTGCAGTTCCACCTTCCCTGCCTGCATCTTGGAGAAGTCCAGGATGTCGTTCAGAATACCCAGCAGCGACTGGCCGGAAGCCCGTATCATCTCCAGGTAACGGCTCTGCTCCGGCGACAGGCTGGTGGTGCCCAGCAAATGCGCCATGCCCAGCACCGCGTTCATCGGCGTGCGCAACTCATGGCTCATGTTGGCTACAAAGGCGTCCTTGGCGGCGTTGGCCTGCTCGACTGAACGACCTATGCTGCGGGCATAAACCCAGGCCACACAAAAGCCGGCCAGCAGCAGCGCCATCACGCCCAGGCCGATCCATTTGACGGACGCCAGCATCTCCGACCACACCACGCTGCGCGGCACGCCGATCACCACCGCCCAGCCGCTGCTGGGCGAGCGGCTGTACATCGAATACACCGGCAAGCCCTCCAGCGTGGTGGCTTCCACCGCGGCTTCCATCCGGGCCGGCATCTGCGCCAGCAGCGACGGCGCGCCTTTTTTGCCGACCGAGTGTTCCGGGTCCAGCGAGCGCGCCACGATCACGCCCTGCGCATCAAATACCGCCACCACGCGATCCGGCGGCAGGCGTTGTTCTTTCAGCGTCTGCCCCAGCCGCTCCGGCACGAAGGCAGTCGATATGCAGTAGATGACTTTACCGTCGCGCAGCACCGGCGCATGGATGGCCACCAGCGGCCGTTTTAGCGCGCCGCCAATGAACACGTCGGAGATGACCGGTTTGCCGGTGTCGAATACCTTGCGGATGCGCTGCGCACTGCCGGGATCAGGCAGCAGCGGCCCATACGGGCGCGCAGTATTCAGCAATTGCACCGAATCGCGGTTGCTGAGGACGAAATTAAAACCGGGGAATTCGGGACGCAGAGCCTTGCTGGCTTCGGCGTGGAAGGCGGCAAAGTCGCCCTTGTCCAGACTGGGCGATTGGGACAGCGCCTGCGCCACGCTGATGCCAGTATTGAGATCGCGGTCCACCGCCTGGATCAGCGCACGGGCGGTAATCAGCGTATCAAGCTTGATCTGCTCGCGTTCGCGATCGATGAAATGGGCAGTGAGCAGCGAGAATCCCACGATGGACGGCAAGGCGCAAGCCCACACCAGGGTATAGATTTGCACCTTAATCGACGGCATACTGCGTCGCGCCATGAAGTCGGTCCCGTAGTTACATCGGAAACAACTCTATCACAAGCCCAGTCCGGCCCCCAACCTTAATGTGGCGGCGATGTTGCGCGCGGCGTTGCGCACATTGACCGCCGCCGCCGCCAGCGCCTCGTCCACCGTGCAGGGACGGCTGACCGAGCCGAAGACCGCGGCAATGCCATGCGCATGCACCTCGGCGGCGGCCGTACCCAGCGAGCCGCCGATGGCGATCACCGGCTTGCCGTGGCGTTGCGCCACGCGCGCCACGCCGACCGGAGTTTTGCCATGGACGGTCTGACCATCAATGCGGCCCTCGCCGGTGATGACCAGATCCGCATCGGCCACCGCCGCATCCAGGCCGACGGCGTCGGCGACGATCTCGCTGCCCGGCCGCAGGCGGCCGCCCAGGAACACCATCATGGCCGCGCCGATGCCGCCACCGGCACCGGCGCCCGGCACGTCCGCCACCTGCCTGCCCAGATCACGGGCAATGACGTCGGCATAGCGGCGCAGGTTGTCGTCCAGTTGCGCCACCATCCGCGGCGTCGCGCCTTTCTGCGGACCGAAGATGGCGGAAGCGCCCTGCGGCCCGACCAGCGGGTTGCTGACATCGCAGGCGACATCGAACACACAATCCGCGATGCGCACGTCGAGGCCGGACAAGTCGATGCGCGCCAGCTTGTCCAGCGCGCCCCCACCCGCCGGCAGGTCCGCGCCGGCGGCATCGAGCAGGCGTCCGCCCAGCGCCTGCAGCATGCCGGCGCCGCCGTCGTTGGTGGCGCTGCCGCCCACGCCCAGCACGAAGCGGCGTGCGCCGGCATCCAGCGCATTGCGTATCAGCTGTCCGGTGCCGTAGCTGGTGGTGCGCAGCGGATTGCGCTGCGAAGGCGCCACCAGTTCCAACCCGCTGGCCGCGGCCATCTCGATCACCGCGGTCTGGCCGTCGCCCATCAGGCCGTAGAAGGCCGCTGCCGGCTCGCCCAGCGGGCCGCTCACCTCCAGCGCCACCAGCTTGCCGCAGCTGGCGTCGACCATGGCTTGCACCGTGCCTTCACCGCCATCCGCCACCGGCAGCTTGCGGTATTCGGCGTGCGGGAAGATTTCGCGGAAGCCGGCTTCGATCTCGTCGGCGACGGCCATCGCCGTCAGGCTCTCCTTGAACGAATCGGGCGCTATGACTATTTTCATCGCTTGCTCTTATCGGTTGACCAGTTTGGCGGGAATGCGCAGCACCAGTATCGCACCAAGCAGCAGTACGCTGGACAAAATATACAGCGCCATGTCGGTGCTTTGCGTCGCGTCCTTGATCCAGCCGACCAGGAAGGGGCTGACGAAACCGGCGATCTGGCCCAGCGAGTTAATCAGCGCCAGGCCGCCAGCCGCCGCCGCGCTGCCAAGGAAGGCCGCCGGCAGCGACCAGAATTGCGCCAGCGCCGCCAATGCCCCCATGGTCGCCATGCTCAAGCCGACCATCACGACCAGCGCATTGCTGGAGAAGTTGGCCGCCATCAGCAGACCCACCAGGCCCATCACCATCGGCAGCGACACGTGGAAGCGGCGCTCGCTGCGCTGGTCGGCCGAGCGGCCGGCCCACACCATGAACACAGCTGCCAGCAGATAGGGCACGGCGCTCAGCCAGCCCACCGTCACCGCGCTCTCGAAGCCGAGCGACTTGATGATGGACGGCAGCCAGAAATTGATCGCGTACACGCCCATCTGGATGCAGAAGTAGATCACGCCCAGCATCCATACGCTGCCGTTGCGCAGCACGGCGCCAAAGGAATCACCGGCGGTGCTGGTGGCGGCGCGCTGCTGCTCGTCGGCTGCCAACGCGGCCTGCATGGCGGATTTTTCATCACTGCTCAGCCACCGGGCCTGGGCAATGCCGTCATTCAGGTAAAAGTACACGCCCACGCCCAGCAGCACGGTCGGCAGGCCTTGCAGCAGGAACAGCCACTGCCAGCCGGCCATGCCGCCTTGCCCGGCCGAGAAGTGCGACAGCATCCAGCCGGACAGCGGGCCGCCAATCAGGCCGGAGATGGGAATCGCCGACATGAACAGCGCCATCACCTGGCCGCGCTTCTGGGTCGGGAACCAGTGCGTAAAGTACAGCACCATGCCGGGGAAGAAGCCCGCTTCCGCCACGCCGGTGAAGAAGCGCAGCGCGTAGAACGAGGTCGGCGTGGTCACGAACAGCATGCAGGCCGACAGGCTGCCCCACGCGACCATCATCACCGAGATCCAGCGGCGCGCGCCGATTTTATGCAGGATCAGGTTACTGGGAACGCCGCTCAGCACATAGCCGATGAAGAAAATACCCGCGCCCAGGCCATAGACCGTATTGCTCAATTTGAGCGCATCGAGCATCTCCAGCTTGGCAAAACCGACGTTGACGCGGTCCAGATAGTTGAACAGGTAGCAGACGAAAATGAAGGGAATCAGGTGCCAGCCGGCTTTTTTGTAGGCGCCGTCCAGGATGGAAGTGCTCATGCAAGTCTCCAGTGTTTTTATGATGGGGCGATTATCTGGAATCCATCCCGAAAAATCATTGGCCAGATGCCTGAATGTGGCGGCTCATGTGCCGCAATTCTTGTGCAAATGCCCTAAAATACCGGGTATGAACATTTTAAGCACAGAACTGGCGCAGGACATCGTTACGCGGACCATGCGCATCATTCCCTACAACGTCAACGTCATGGACGCCAACGGCAGCATCATCGCCAGCGGCAATCCGGCGCGCATAGGCGAGCTGCATGCGGGCGCGCTGCTGGCGCTGGCCAAGAAGCTGACCATCGAAATCGACCAGGCCGGCGCCCGTAACATGCACGGTGCCCAGCCAGGGATCAACCTGCCGCTGACGGTGCATGGTCAATTGTGCGGCGCGGTAGGCCTGAGCGGCGCCCCGGACGAGGTGCGCCAGTTCGGCGAACTGGTGCGGCTGACCGCCGAGATGATCCTCGAACAGGCGCAATTGGCCGGCGAGCTGCAACGCGATTCGCGCTACCGTGAGGCTTTCGTGCTTAACCTGATCAACAGCGGACAAGCCAATTCAGCCGATATGGCCGCATGGGCGCACCGCCTGGGTGTGCGGTTTGAGCGCATGCATGCGGTATATCTGCTTGAACTGGAAGACGGCGCCGACCTGCATGCCTTGCAACTGCGGCTGCAAGCGCGCCTGCCGGCGGCGCTGACGGCGGCCACCGGCCCGCGGGAACTGGCCATACTGGACTTTTACGACGCCCCCGGCCCCGGCAACGATAAACAGCTGCAGGCACTGGCCGCCAAGGTGCGGGCGGTCTGCCCGCAGCCGCATACGCTCACCATGGGCATCACGCTGCAAGGCCCGGACAGTGTGGCCACTTCGTACTACAGTGCGCGGACGGCGGCGCGCGTCGGCCGTCAGCGGGCACCGGGCAAGTACCTGTACAGTTACTATGACCACGCCCTGCCTGTACTGCTCTCCGGCCTGAACACCGGTTGGCAGGCGGCCCAGCTGCGTGCGCCCATGGCAAAATTGGGCAAGAACAAGGCGCTGCTGCAGCGCACGCTGGACGTCTGGTTCGCCCACGACGGCCACCCCGCCGCCACCGCCGAGGCGCTGCACATCCACCGCAACACCCTGGATTACCGCCTGCGCCGCATCGGCGAGATCACGGGCCTGGACCTGGGGCGGCTGGAAGACCGCTTCCGGCTGTACGTCTCCTCGTTGCTGGCGATCGAAAATTCCGTGACAAAAACGAAACAACCTTCGGCCTATCCCGGCATCTTTGAGGAATAAATCGGCAACGTTGGCTGCCCCATATTGTATTATTTGCGGTCGCCCGACTTTCGACGCCCACAAGGTGTTGTCGGGAATCACGATAACCACAATAAAATTGGAGCCATTTTGAGCATTTTTCGAACCAAGAATCTGGATGAGATGATCGCCACAGCCCGCAAACCGGGCGGCCTGGCGAAAGTTCTCGGTCCTTTCGACCTGATCCTGATGGGTATCGGCGCTATCGTCGGTACCGGCATCTTCGTGTTGACCGGTACTGGCGCTGTCACGGCCGGTCCCGCGCTGACCTTGTCCTTCGTGATCGCGGCCATCGCCTGCGGCTTCGCGGCGCTCTGCTACGCTGAATTTGCCTCCACCGTGCCGGTGGCCGGCTCCATTTACACCTACTCCTATGCCACGCTGGGCGAACTGGCCGCGTGGATGATCGGCTGGGATCTGCTGCTGGAATATGGCCTGGCCACTTCCGCCGTATCGGTCGGCTGGTCGGGCTACTTCCAGTCGCTGCTGTCGGGCTTCGGCTGGCAGCTGCCGGTGGCACTGACCGCGGCGCCAGGCGCCGTTCCCGGCGTGACCACCTTCATCAACCTGCCGGCGCTGTGCATCATGATGCTGCTGACCGCGATGCTGAGTATCGGGGTGCGCGAATCGGCGCGCATGAACAACATCATGGTGGTCATCAAGATCAGCGTGGTGCTGCTGTTTATCCTGGTGGGCGCGCGTCACGTCACGCCGGCCAACTGGCAGCCATTCATGCCGTTCGGGATGGGCGGCACGCTGAGCGCGGCGGCACTGGTGTTCTTCGCCTTCATCGGCTTTGACGCCGTGACTTCGGCGGCGGAAGAAGTGAAGCGTCCGGAGCGCGATCTGCCGATCGGCATCATCGGCTCGCTGGCCGTGTGCACCGTGCTGTATGTGATCGTCTCGGCCATCATGACCGGCATCGTGCCGTTCAAGGAATTCCTCGGCATCGACCACCCGGTCACGCTGGCGCTGCAAAAGGCTGGCGAGAACTGGTTTGCCGGCTTCGTCGATCTGGGCGCGATCCTGGGCATGACCACCGTGATCCTGGTGATGGCCTTCGGCCAGACCCGCATCATCTACGCCATGTCGCGCGACGGCCTGCTGCCGAAACGCCTGTCGGAAGTGCACCCGCGCTTCCAGACCCCGTTCTTCTGCACCTGGCTGGTCGGCATTGTATTTGGCGTGATGGCGGCCTTCGTTCCGCTGAACGTGCTGAATGAACTGGTCAACATCGGCACGCTGGCTGCCTTCAGCCTGGTGTCGATCGCCATCGTCATCCTGCGCAAGACCCGCCCTGACCTGAAGCGCTCGTTCCGCTGCCCAGGCGTGCCGGTGATTCCGGCGCTGGCCGTGATCTTCTGCGTCACGCTGATGGCTTACCTGAGCTGGTTCACCTGGGTGGCCTTCATCATCTGGCTGGCGATCGGCCTGGTGATCTACTTCGGCTACGCCCGCAAGCACTCGCTGCTGAACAAGTAAGCCCCACCCTACGCTGCCTGCGGCTGGAACTTCTTCCGGTACGCCGCAGGCAGCAGTCCCACGCGCTGCTGAAACAGCCGGCGGAACGAGTTACTGTCTTCGTATCCCACTTTGAAGGTAATGCTGTCGAGGCTCATGCGCGTGGCTTCCAGCAGATGCTTGGCTTTCTCGATGCGCAGCGTTTGCAGGTAGGCCAGCGGCGTGTAGCCAGTGGCCTCTTTAAAACGCCGCATGAAGTTGCGCACTCCGAAGCCGAAGCGCGGCGCCAGCTCGTCGATCGACAGCGGCTGGTCGTAGTGCTCCTCCAGCCAGTTCTGCACGCGCAGGATATCGGCATCGCCATGGCTTTTCGGCATGGACCACATCACATACACCGATTGTTCGCTGCGGGCGTTGTCGATCAGAAGATAGCGGCTGCATTTCTGCGCCAGGTCCAACGAACCGTAACGGCGGATCAGGTGCAGCAGCAGGTCCATCGCCGCACTGGCGCCGCCGCTGGTGATGAAACCATTGTCTTCGCACAGCGTCTCTCGTTCATCCATGCGCACCTCCGGATAGCGTTTGCGGAACAGGTCCGCAAACGCCCAGTGGGTGGTGGCGCGGGTGCCGGCCAGCAGGCCGGTTTCAGCCAGCATGAAGGTGGCGGTGCACATGGTGGCCAGCACCGCGCCTTGCGCGTGCTGCGCACGCAGCCAGGCGCTGTAACGGCCGAAGCCCGGCAAGGCTTCACGCAGCGTGAACAGAAAGCCTGGGATCAGTACCAGGTCGGTGTGCCTGATATCGGTTAGCGCCGCTTCCGGCTGCAGGATCTGGCCGCGCAAGGTGCGCACCGGCTGGCCATCCAGCGACGCGGTGACAACGTCGAATACCGGCTGGCCGGCAAACAGATTGGCGGCGGTCAGCAGTTCCAGCGCGGTGGTGGCGCTGGCGGCCGAACATTGGTCGGCAAAGAGCAGAGTCAGATGCATGTCACTTTTCGCATGAAAAAAGTCATTTCTGCACCTACCTTACCAGATTCCACTCCCCTATAGTGGTGCCCATCCTCTACTCACCTGTACACCATGAATCTCTGGTTCCGACTGTTCTGGATGCTGCTGAAACGCCCCTGGCGTCAGCGCGTCGATCCTTTTGCCACCACCGTGGTGCGCATGCGCGTGTGGCCGCTCGACCTGGATCTCAACCGCCACGTCACCAACGGCCGCTACTTCACGCTGGCCGACATCGGCCGCATGGATTATGTGCTGAAGACCGGCGCCTTCCGCACGGCGCTGCGGCGCAAGGCAGTGCCCATCGTCGGTGACGCATGGGGCAAGTTCCGGCGCGAGCTGAAATTGTTCGAGACGTTTGAAATCCACACCCGCATGCTGGGGTGGGACGACAAATGGAGCTTTCTCGAACACCGCTTCATCAAGGATGGCCGCGCCGCCGGCGTGGTGGTGATGCGCGGGGTATTCCGCTCGGCCCAGGGCACGGTGCCGCCAGCCGATATCGTGCGTGATCTGGGCGTGCCGGAGCAATCGCCGGAGCTGCCGGAATGGCTGGTGCGCTGGTCCGCCAGCTGCGACGGCATGAGCGTGCAGCTGCGCGAAGAAGAAGCGCTGGCTTAAATTCCTTCCAGGCTCAGGGCGCGCACAGCACCCTTCAACTGCGCGTGCAGCAGCGCGCGCTGTTCCTCGGATGTGCCGGGGAACATCTGCATCTCCACCTCCCGCACTTTGGCGTCGCATTGCGCCAGGATGGCGTGGCCTTCGTCGGTCAGCGTGATCTGAATGATGCGCCCATGCGACGGATCGGGCGTGCGCTCGATCCAGCCCTTGCCCTCCATCGACTTCACCATCTCATTGGCCGACTGCGGCGTGGTCATGATGCGCACCGCCAGCTGCGCATTCGACAGCGAACCATGTGCGCGGAACACCGACAGCGCCGTGTACTGCGGCACCGTCAGCCCGGCCGGCGCCACGCAATCGCGCAGGCGCTTGTTCAAAATGTGGTCCAGCCGCCCCACCAGATAGGCCAGTCCCACGGGTTTGGAATCGGAATTTGCTTTAACCATAAAAATTCATCTTGAAAAACGTAAAAGGTGGGTATAGTATAAGGTACATATCAGGCAGCCTGATAACAAACTTACACACACAGGAGATATTGTATGTCCAAATACGCTGGCCGATGGGAAACCGTGAAGGTCGAGATTGAAAACAGCATCGGCTGGATTACCCTCAACCGTCCGGAAAAACGCAACGCCATGAGCCCTACGCTCAACCGCGAAATGATCGACGTGCTGGAGACGCTGGAGCTGGACGATGAGGCGCAAGTGATCGTCCTGACCGGCGCCGGCGACAGCTGGACCGCCGGCATGGATCTGAAAGAGTACTTCCGCGAGAACGACGGCAAGCCGGAAATCTTCCAGGAACGCCTGCGCCGCGATTGCTCGCAATGGCAGTGGAAGCTGCTGCGCATGTACTCCAAGCCGACCATCGCCATGGTCAACGGCTGGTGCTTCGGCGGTGCCTTTTCGCCGCTGGTGGCCTGCGACCTGGCCATCGCCGCCGATGAAGCGGTGTTCGGCCTGTCCGAAATCAACTGGGGCATCCCGCCGGGTAACCTGGTCAGCAAAGCGGTGGCCGACACCATGGGCCATCGTCAGGCGCTGCACTACATCATGACCGGCGACACCTTCACCGGCCAGGAAGCCGCCGCCATGGGCCTGGTCAACAAGAGCGTGCCGCGCGCAGAACTGCGCCAGCATGTCCAGGAACTGGCCGACAAGCTGCTGGCCAAGTCGCCAACCGTGCTGCGTATCGCCAAGAACGGCTTCAAGCGCTGCCGCGAACTGACCTGGGAGCAGAACGAAGACTACCTGTACGCCAAGGTCGATCAGTCCAACTACCGCGATCCGGAAAAGGGCCGCGCGCAAGGCCTCAAGCAGTTCCTGGACGATAAGACCATCAAGCCAGGCCTGCAAACCTACAAACGCGGTTAAAAACTCTACAATAAAAACCCGAGGAGACAAACCATGTTTAATACTGATCTGCTAATCGGCGGCGCCACTGTCGCCGCCCACAACGGCGCCGTGTTTGAGCGCCGCAATCCCGCCAGCGGCGAAGTCGCCACCCGCGCCGCCGCCGCTTCGCTGGACGATGTGGACCGCGCGGTGCAAGCCGCGCAAGCGGCCTTCCCCGAATGGTCGGCCATGCTGCCGGGCGCACGCCGCGCCCTGCTGCTCAAGGCGGCGGACGCGATGGAAGCGCGCCGCGCCGAATTCGTCGAACGCGGCATCGCGGAAGCGGGCGGCGCACCGGTCTGGTATCAGTTCAACGTGACGCTGGCCGCCAATATGCTGCGCGAGGCAGCCGCCATGACCACCCAGATCAGCGGCGAGGTGATACCGTCCGACGTACCGGGCTCGCTGGCCATGGGCGTGCGCCAGGCATGCGGCGTGGTGGTCGGCATCGCACCGTGGAACGCGCCTGTCATCCTCGGCACACGCGCCGTGGCCATGCCGCTCGCCTGCGGCAATACCGTGATCCTGAAAGCGTCGGAACTGTGCCCTGCCCTGCACCGCCTGATCGGCAGCGCCTTTGAAGACGCGGGCTTCCCGCCGGGCGTGGTCAATGTCATCACCAATGCGCCGCAGGATGCGCCGAAGGTGGTGGAGCGCCTGATCGCCGCGCCGGCCGTCCGCCGCGTCAACTTCACCGGCTCCACCAACGTCGGCCGCATCATCGCCCAGCATTGCGCCACGCACCTGAAACCAGTGCTGCTGGAACTGGGCGGCAAGAACCCGCTCATCGTGCTGGATGACGCCGACCTTGACGAGGCAGTGGAAGCCGCCGCTTTCAGCGCCTTCTTCAACCAGGGCCAGATCTGCATGTCGGCCGACCGCATCATCGTCGATAACAAGATCGCCGACACCTTCCTCGAAAAGTTTGAAGCGAAAACCCGTACCCTGAAGGCAGCCCACGCGGACGCGCCGCTGACCGGCATGATCGACAGCGCCGCCGCGCAGCGCGTCAGCGGCATGCTGGCCGACGCCCGCGAGCGTGGCGCGCGCGTGCTGCAAACCTCGTCCGAGGTGCAGGGCAATATCATGCAGCCGGCAATCGTGGATGGCGTCACCGCCGAGATGAAGGTGTATCAGGAGGAGTCCTTCGGCCCCATCGTCTCCATCCTGCGCTTCGACAGCGAGGACGAAGCGATCCGCCTGGCCAACGACAGCGAGTACGGCCTGTCGTCAGCGGTGTTCAGCCGCGATATCGGCCGCGCCATGGCTGTGGCCAAGCGCATCGAGTCCGGCATTTGCCACATCAACGGCCCGACCGTGCATGACGAGGCGCAGATGCCGTTCGGCGGCGTGAAACACAGCGGCCAGGGACGCTTCGGCGGCAAGGCAGCGATTGCGGAATTCACCGACCTGCGCTGGATCACCATCCAGACCACGCCGCGCCACTACCCGATCTAAGGAGCCTCGCATGAACCAAGCAAGGACTGCGGCGCCTGAAGTCAGGCGCCGCCCGGTCAGGCTGGGCAACCCCGAGGTGGCGGTGTACCAGGCCAATGGCCTGTGGCATGTGGACGCCGTCACCCCGCTGGCCGAGGTTCCGCCGCGCTTTACCGACCGGCTGGAATCGGGCGCCGCCGCCCACCCGGAGCGCACGCTGGTCGCGCGCCGCGGTGCGGACGGCGAGTGGATACGCCTGTCGTATGCCGAGGTGCTGGACCGCGCCCGCCGCATCGGCCAGTCGCTGCTGGACCGCGGCCTGTCGGCCGAGCGGCCATTGCTCATCTTGTCGGGCAACGACCTTGAGCACTTCCAGCTGGCGCTGGGCGCCATGTATGCCGGCATACCGTATGCGCCGGTATCGCCGTCGTACTCGCTGGTGGCGACCGACTACGGCAAGCTGGCGGAGCTGGTTACCCAGCTGACGCCCGGCGCGCTGTACGCGTCCGACGGCAATGCCTTCAGCCGCGCCATCACTGCCGTGATGCCGGCCGATGCGGAGCTGATCCTGGCGCATGGCGAAGTGCCGAATCAACGTGCCACGCCTTTCAGCGCGCTGCTCGACGTGCAGGCCAGCACGGTGGAAGCCGCACATGACAAGGTGAACGCGCAGACCATCGCCAAGTTCCTGTTCACGTCCGGCTCCACCAAAAAGCCGAAAGCCGTGATCACCACTCACGGCATGTTGACCAGCAACCAGCAGATGCTGCTGCAAACCTTCCCCTTCATGGGCGACGAGCCGCCGGTGCTGGTCGACTGGCTGCCATGGAACCATACCTTTGGCGGCAGCCATAACGTCGGCATCGTGTTGTACAACGGCGGCACGCTGTACATCGACGACGGCAAGCCGACCCCGCGCGACTTTGGCGCCACCCTGCGCAACCTGCGCGAAATCGCACCGACCATGTATTTCAACATCCCCAAGGGATTTGAAATGCTGACCGACGCCATGGCCACCGACAAACAGCTGAGCGCCACCTTTTTCTCGCGTGTGAAGCTGTTCCTGTGCGCAGGCGCGGGTCTGTCGCAGGCGGCGTGGGACCGGCTCGATGCGGCCGGTATTGCCGAATCGGGCGAATCGATCCGCATCATGACTGGCCTGGGCATGACCGAGACGTCGCCGTCCTGCACCTTTGGCACCGGCGACATCATCAAGGCCGGCTACGTCGGGGTGCCGGCGCCAGGCTGCAAGGTCAAGCTGGTGCCGTCGGGCGACAAGCTGGAAGCGCGCTTCCACGGTCCGCACGTTACGCCCGGCTACTGGCGCGCGCCGGACCTGACGGCAGCGGCCTTCGATGAGGAAGGCTACTACTGTACCGGCGACGCCTTGCGCTTTGTCGATTCCGAGCACCGCGAACTGGGCTTCATGTTCGACGGCCGCATCGCGGAAGACTTCAAGCTCAGTACCGGCACCTTCGTCAGTGTCGGTCCGCTGCGCGCGCGCGTGATCAGCGCGGCGGCGCCGCATGTGCTGGACGTGGTGGTGACCGGCATCGATCGAAACGCCATCGGCCTGCTGGTGTTCCCGCGCATGGAGCATTGCCACACGCTGTCCGGGCTGCATGACGGCGCCAGCGTGGAGGAAGTGCTGGCCAGCGCGCCGGTGCGCGAGCGCTTCAAGTCGCTGCTGGACCGTCTCAACGCCGACGCCAGCGGCTCCTCGATGCGCATCGACCGCCTGTTGCTGCAGGCGGAGCCGCCGTCGATCGATCATCGCGAGATGACCGACAAGGGCTCCATCAACCAGGCGGCGGTGCTGACGCGCCGCGCGGCCATCGTCGCATCGCTTTATGAAGGTACAGATCCAAACGTAATCATCGCTGCATAAGTACATAAAATTACAGGAGACATTATGAAACTGAAAAAACTCGCATGTATCGGTGTGGCAGTCGGCATGGTATTCGCCAATGGCATGGCGCAGGCGCAGGACACCATCCGCATCGGCGTGATCGCTGCGCTGAGCGGCCCGTTCGCCAATATCGGCAAGCCATTCGAGGACGGCATCAAGACTTATATGCAGCAGTACGGCGACAAGGTCGCGGGCAAGAAAATCGAGATCGTCTACCGTGACGATGGCGGCTCGAATGCCGACCTGTCCAAGCGCGCCGCGCAGGAACTGATCACGCGCGAAAAAGTCAACTTCCTGATCGGCTTCTCGCTGACGCCAAGTGCGCTGGCGGTGGCGCCCATCGCCACCCAGGCCAAGATTCCGATGATCGTGATGAACGCCGTCACCACCGGCATCACCGCCAAATCGCCGTACATGCTGCGCACCAGCATGACCATGCAGCAGATGACCGAGCCATTCGGCACCTGGAGCGCGGCCAACAAGGTGGGCAAGGTCTACACGCTGGTGAGCGACTACAGCACCGGCATCGACGCCGAGGCGCGCTTCAACAAGGGCTTTACGGCGGGCGGCGGCAAGATCGTCGGTTCCTCGCGCGTGCCGCTGGCCAATCCGGACTATTCGCCGTTCATCCAGCGCGTGAAGGATGAAAAACCTGACGCGCTGTTCTTCTTCGCGCCGGGCGCCGAGGACGGCACGGCGCTGCTGAAAGCCTTTAGCGACAAGGGCCTGGATAAAGCCGGCATCAAGTTCCTGGGCGTGGGCGACATGACCAGCGACTCGCCTACGCTGGAAGCCCTGGGCGACCGCGCGCTGGGCGCCGTCACGGTGCTGAACTACTCGACCGCGCTGGACAACCCCGCCAACAAGGCCTTCCTGGCCGCTTACGCCGCAGCGCTGCCGAAGGCACTGCCGCCCACCTTCGTCACCGTGGCGGCCTATGACACCATGGGCATGATCTACGAAACCGTCCGCAAGCTGAATGGCACGGTCACCGGCGACAAGGCCATGCAGATCCTGTCCAACATGAAGTGGGACAGCCCACGCGGCCCGATCTCGATCGACCCGGCAACGCGCGACATCGTACAGAACATGTACATCCGCGAAGTCAAAAAGGTGAATGGCAAGCTGATTAACCAGCCTGTCGGCGTGCTCAAAGACGTCTCGCCAATCTGATCCCTGTAGCGCCCCGATGCCGGTCCGGACGCAGCCCACAGAAGGCTGCGCGGACTGGCACGTCCATCACTTGTGCATAGAGGAGACACCCGAATGAAAAACACCCAAATGACTGCGGCGGCGGCGTCCATCGCCATTCTGCTGACGGCTTGCGGCGGTTCCGGCACCAAGGCCACCACGGTCAGCGGCCTGCCGCAACTGGGGGCGGCGACCGGCGCCACGCTGGGCAACTGCGCCGACCTGGCAAGCAAGATCAGCTTCGCCAACACCACCATCACGGCGGCCACCCCGGTTGCTGCCGGCGTGCTGACCATCGCCGGCAAGCCGGTACCGGCGCACTGCCAGATCACGGGCCAGATGTACAAGCGCATCAGCGCGGTGGATGGCAAGAGCTACGCCATCGGCTTTGAAATGCGCCTGCCGAACAACTGGAACGGCCGTTTCTTCTATCAGACCAATGGCGGCGTGGATGGCAGCGTGGTTACCGCCACCGGCTCGGTGGGCGGCGGCGGACCGCTGGACCACGCGCTCAACATGGGCTTTGCGGTCATCAGCTCGGACGCGGGCCACAGCCCGGCCACGCCATTCTTCGGCACCGATCCGCAGGCACGGCTGGACTACGGCTACCAGGCGGTCGGCAAGCTGACGCCCATGGCCAAATACATCATCGAAACCGCTTACGGCAAAAAACCGGACCGTTCCTACATCGGCGGTTGTTCCAACGGCGGGCGCCACACCATGGTAGCGGCGGCGCGCTATGCCGATCAATACGATGGTTTCCTGGTCGGCAATCCGGGCTATCGCCTGCCGCTGGCAGCCATCGCCAATATCGCTGGCGCCAAGACTTACAACACGCTGGCCACCACGCCGGGCGATCTGTCGACCGGTTTCACGCAGGCCGAACGTACCCTGGTATCCAATGCGGTGCTGGCCAAATGCGATGCCCTGGATGGCGTCGCCGATGGCATGGTGCAGAACACGCAAGCCTGTCAGGCCGCCTTTGATCTGAATCGCGACGTGCCGACCTGCAGCGGTTCGCGCGATGGCACCTGCCTGAGCGCGGCGCAAAAGACTGCCATCGGCGGCCTGTTTGCCGGCGCCACCACCGCGGCTGGGGCGAAAATCTACTCCAGCTTCCCTTACGACGCAGGTATTTCGACCGGCGGCTGGGGATGGTGGAAGTTCAGTGCACCGCTGGCCCTGGACTCCGGCGCCGTGGGCCTGATCTGGGAGGCGCCGCCGGAAGATCCGGCTACCTTCAACGGACCTAACTTCGCACTGACCGGCGATCTGGCCAGCATGCTGACCAAGGTTGCCGCGACCAACGCCACCTTCACGGAAAGCGGGCTGTCGTTCATGCTGCCGCCCAATGCGACTGATTTGTCGGCTTTGAAGAATCGCGGCGCAAAGATCATGGTCTACCATGGCACCAGCGATCCTATCTTCTCCAGCGACGATACAACGGCCTGGTACAACGGCGTACGCAACGCCAATAACGGTGACGCGTCCAATTTCGCGCGCTTCTTCCCCGTGCCCGGCATGAATCACTGCGCCGACGGCCCAACCGCCGATCAATTCGACATGCTGACGCCTTTGATCGCCTGGGTGGAGCAAGGCAAGGCGCCGGACAGCGTGCAAGCCAGCGTGCGCGGCGCGGGCAACGCGGGCGGTGTCAATGCCGACGTGCCGGCCAGCTGGTCCGCCACGCGGAGCCGTCCGCTCTGTCCTTATCCTAAGGCCGCCAAGTACAAGGGCAGCGGCAGCATCGAGGACGCAGCCAACTTCACTTGCGAATAAGGCTCAGACCACGATCAAATCAAGCTCGCGCAGGAAAGCGGCAGCCTGCGCGTGCGAGATCACCGCGCCTTTGAACAAACCCGCCTCGGTCAGCTTCACCCCCTCGATGCTGGTCGAGCGCAGGTCGGCGCCCTGAAATTTTGCCAGCTTGAGCACCGCGTGACGCAGGCTGCCGCCTTCAAACACCGCTTCGCGGAAGTCGCAGCCGGACAGATAGGCTTCGGAGAAATCCAGTTCTTTCAGGGTCGCCTTGCGGAACGAGAAGCCGCGCAGGTCGGCGCCCACCAGCAGACATTCCTCGAAGTGGATGCCAAGGTGCGCCACCTCTTCAAACGAAGCGCCGGTCAGTTTGCAGCCATGGAATGCGGCCGAGGCCAGCTTGGCGCGGCGCCACTTGCTGTTATTCAGATCGCAGCCTTCAAAGCGCGCATCCACAGCGTCGACCGACTCGAAGTCCGCGCCGCCGCCCCGGCAGCGCAGCCACTGCGTGCGCGCCAGTTTGCTGGCGAACAGCGAGGTGCCGGCGATGGTACAGCGCTCGAACACGCAGCCCTGCAAGTCGAGCCGGGACAAATCTTCATCGTCAAACGCGCAATCCTCAAAACGGCGCAGGCCCTGCGCCAGTTGTTGTTCCAGTTCGTCGCGCGTCATTGTTTCAGATTCATGGTTTGGACCGCCAGCAGCTTACATTCACCGCCGACATTCACGTAGGTACGCATGAACTGATAGCGGTTGGTGCGCCAGGTGATGCCGTCGGCGTTCCATTGCTCGGTGGTGCTGATGCCACGCACGACGGCCGTGTCGCCCAGCGTGTGGACCTGCACCTCGCTGGTGCTGCGCGCTTTGAACACCACAGGCTTGGCCAGACGCGCCAGCAGGACGGCGCGCGTTTCGATCTGCGTACCGAGCGTGTGCACCCACACGTAATCGTCCGCCAGCAGGGATTGTAAGAACGGCACGTTCCCGACGCGCAGGGCTTCTTCATATTGGGAATCGCGCTCGATCAGGGCGGACGCAGGCAGGCAAGGCGCGGCCGAAGCCATCAGCGGCAACGCACCGATAAGGGAGAACAGGATTTTTTTCATGGTAGGCCGAGTATAACCGCTACTCCGTGCCCTACCCCACATACAATTTGAAGAAATACTCTTAGCCTGACGGCATGAGTACAAATCAATGGTTTCTGCTGGTCGGCCTGCTGATGCTGGCGCGTGGCCTGGCGGCGACGACGATCTCGCGGTCGCCGTTTACCTCGGCCATCGTCTACCTGTGCGTCGGCATTCTGCTCGGGCCCAGTTTCCTCGACCTGTTCCGCTTTGACCCATCAGCGCAATCCGGACTGCTGGAGCTGATGACTCAGATCGCGCTGCTGATCTCCCTGTTCTCCGCCGGGATCAAGATGCCGGTCCCGTTCAAACTGGCGCGCTGGGATGCGCCGTTGCGCCTGGCGTGGGTGTCGATGACGCTGACGGTGGCGCTGGTGGCGCTGTTCGCCTACTACGTGCTGCACATGCCGGCCGGTGCGGCGATTCTGCTGGGCGGCATCCTGGCGCCCACCGATCCGGTGCTGGCCACCGATGTGCAGGTGCGCCATCCCGGCGACAAGGATCAATTGCGCTTCACCCTGACCTGCGAGGCCGGCATGAACGACGGCAGTGCCTTTCCCTTTGTACTGCTGGGCCTCGGCATGCTGGGCGTCGGCGAGACTGGACACGATCACCTGCGCTGGCTGCTGGTGGATGTGATCTGGGCTACCAGCGCCGCAGTGGCGGTCGGCGTATTGGCCGGCTCCGGGCTGGCGCGCCTCGGCTGGCGTCTGCGCGTGGTCAAGCCGCGCCATGAGATCATGGATGACCTGGTGGCGCTTGGCCTGATCGCCATCGTCTACGGCGTGGCCAGCATGGTCAAGGCCTCCGGCTACCTGGCCGTATTCTTTGCGGCTGTGGCGTTGCGCCAGACGGAATTGAAGCTGGCCGGCGCCCCCAGGGACCGTTACGGCCTGCTGGAACCGGATGTGGCGAAATCGCAGGCGGCGCAAGCCAGCGATGCCGGAGCGCCGCCCATGGTGGTCAGTGCTGAAGCACTGGTGTTCAAGGAACACCTTGAGCGGCTGTCGGAGCTGACATTGGTACTGCTGTTGGGTGGCATGATCTCGCTGCGCGAACTGCCGTACGAGACCATCGGCGTGGCGGCGTTCCTGTTTTTGATCGCGCGGCCACTGGCAGTCTACGTGGGGCTGATGGGCAGCGGCGTGAGCAATCGCATGCGCGCCATGACCGGCTGGTTCGGCGTGCGCGGCATCGGCTCCCTGTTTTACATCGTGTACGCCATCGAAGCCGGCCTTCCGCCCAATCTGGCGCGCGAGCTGACCGGCATCGCGCTGGGCGTGATCGTGCTGTCAATACTGGTGCACGGCTTCAGCGTCAAACCGCTGATCGATACTAAATAAGCGCGGCGATGGCGGCGCCCACCTCCGTGGTGCTGGCCGTGCCGCCCATGTCCGGCGTGCGCGGTCCATCAACCAGGGCGCGCTCGATCGCGGCCACCATCGCGTCATGCGCATCGGTGTGGCCGAGGAAGTCCAGCATCATGGCGCCGCACCAGATCATGGCGATCGGATTGGCGATGTTCCGTCCGTAGATATCCGGCGCCGAGCCGTGCACCGGCTCGAACAGCGAAGGAAAATTCCGCTCCGGGTTCAGGTTGGCCGATGGCGCGATGCCGATGGTGCCGGCGCAGGCCGGGCCAAGGTCGGACAAGATATCGCCAAACAGATTGGAGGCCACCACCACGTCGAAGCGCTCCGGCGACAGCACAAAGCGCGCAGCCAGGATATCGATGTGGTACTTGTCATGCCTGACGTCCGCATAGTGTGCGCCGATCGCGTCCACGCGCTCATCCCAATATGGCATGCTGATCGAAATACCGTTCGACTTGGTGGCGGACGTCAGATGCTTCTTTGGCCGTTTCTGCGCCAGTTCAAAGGCAAACTTCAGCACGCGGTCGACGCCGGTGCGCGTGAAGATGGCTTCCTGCAGCACGAACTCGCGCTCCGTGCCCTCGAACATGCGGCCGCCGACACTCGAATATTCGCCTTCGGTGTTTTCGCGCACGATATACATATCGATGTCGCCGGGCTGCTTGTTCGCCAGCGGGCACGGCACGCCGGGCAGCAGGCGCACCGGCCGCAGGTTGATGTACTGGTCGAACTGGCGGCGGAATTTCAGCAGCGATCCCCACAGCGAGACGTGATCCGGCACCGTGTCCGGCCAGCCGACGGCGCCGAAGAACAGCGCGTCGTAACGCTTCAATTGCTCCATCCAGTCATCCGGCATCATCTTGCCGTGCCTGAGGTAATAGTCGCAACTGGGCCATTCAAACGTGGTCCACTCGATGCCGAAATTGAAGCGGCGCGCCGCAGCTTCCACCGCGCGCACGCCCTCAGGCATCACTTCCTTGCCGATGCCGTCGCCGGCCAGCACCGCTATCTTATGTACTTTCATGACTGCTCCTTAGGCGGAAAGCCACAGCATAAACCGATTATTCGTGTTTATAATGACCTGAAATGTGAATCCATGAAACACGTATCGTGAATAATCAGATCGACAACGAGGACCTGCGCGTGTTCGCCACCGCGGCCCGAAAAGCCAGCTTTGCGGCGGCTGCCGAGGAACTGGGTATGTCGCCGGCCTACGTCAGCAAGCGTATCGGTGTACTGGAACAGGCGCTGGGCGTGCGGCTATTCCACCGCACCACGCGCCGCGTCATCGTCAGCGAGGATGGCGAGCGGGTCTACGCCCACGCCATGACGATACTGGAAAACCTCGACAGCCTGCTGCACGAAGTGGCGGAACGGCGCGAGCTGCCGCAAGGCCTGCTACGCATCAGCAGCAGCTTCGGTTTCGGCCGCAATGTAGTGGCGCCGGTGGTGGCGCGGCTGGTGGCTGCCCATCCTTCGCTGCAGGTGCGGTTTGAAGTGTTTGACCGTCTGGTCGACATCGTGAGCGAAGGCTTTGACCTTGATATCCGCGTCGGAGACGAGATTGCACCGCATCTGATCGCCCGCAAGTTGATGGCGAATCACCGCATCCTGTGCGCCGCGCCGGACTATCTGAAACGTCACGGCACGCCACGCAACCTGCAGGAACTGGCGGGCCACAACTGCCTGGCCATCAAGGAGCGCGATTTGCCGTTTGGCGTGTGGTCGCTGCGCAGCGGCAGCGTGGAAGAGACGGTCAAGGTGACCGGATCATTGTCATCCAATCACGGTGAAATCGCACTGCAATGGGCCGTTGCCGGTGCAGGCATCGTACTGCGTTCGCATTGGGACGCCCAACCATACCTGCACAGTGGCCGGCTTGTACAGGTACTGCCCCAGTACACCCAAAGCGCCAATGTCTGGGCAGTCTACCCACAGCGCCTGGCCGGTTCGGCCAAGGTGCGTGTGTGCGTGGAGTTTATAGAACAGCAGCTACAGGGACGGTGACATCACCTTATCCGGCGTCATTGGCGTGCTGCGGACACGCCGCCCGGTAGCGTGGTAAATCGCATTGCTGACCGCCGCCGACACGCCAACCAGGCCAATCTCGCCCACGCCCTTGGCGCCGATGCGGCTGACGATACGGTCATCTTCTTCCACGAAGATCACATCGATATCGTGAATATCGGCATTGGCCGACACGTGATACTCGGCCAGGTTGTGATTCATGAAGCGCCCCATCCGATGATCGCAATAGGTTTCCTCGTGCAGCGCCTGGCCTATGCCCCACACCACGCCGCCAATGATCTGGCTGCGCGCCGTCCTGGCGTTGATAATGCGGCCGGCGGCGATGGCGCTGACCACCCGCGTGACGCGCACCGTGCCAAATTCCGGATCCACGCGCACCTCGACAAACACCGCGGAGTGGGTGGAACGCTGATACTTCATCTGCTTGAGCATATTCGGCAGCAGCAGGAATTTTTCCTCCAGCCGCTCGCTGCCCTCGGCCGCCAGGATGTCGGTCAACCCGAGCGACTTCTCCGGCCGGCCGATCAACTGCAAGCGACCGCCAATGAACTCGACATCTTTGAACCGCGCCTTGGCCAACGGCGAGGCGTGCATCTTCTTCGCCAGTTTGAACAGTGTTTTTTGCAGCTTTTCGCAAGCGCCTTGTACGGCGGAGCCCACCGTGGCCACATGTGACGAGCCGCCTTCAATCGGCGCTGCCGGCAGCGTCGAATCCCCCAACTGAAAGCGCACCTTCTCCAGCGGCAGGCCCAATGCCTCGGCCGCGATAATGCTCATCGCCGTGTAAGTGCCGGTGCCGATGTCACTGGCGGCACTGCTGACCACCAGGGTGCCATCGGCATGCAGCACGGCGCTGGCGCGCGCGAACATCTGCATGGCGTCCCACACGCCGGTGGCCATGCCCCAGCCGATCAGTTCATGCCCTTGACGCATGGAGCCCGGTTGCAGTGGCCGCTGGTCCCAGCCGAAGCGCTCGGCGCCCTGCCGGTAGCATTCACGCAGCTCCTTGGTCGAATATGGCAGGCCGTGCGAAGGATCGATTTCGGCGTAATTCCTCAGGCGCAGCGCCAGCGGGTCCATGTTCAGGGCATATGACAGCTCGTCCATCGCCACTTCCAGCGCGTGCACACCGTGCGCCGCGCCCGGCGCGCGCATGTCGATCGGGCTGGCGTGATCGAGATCGACCAGGTGGTAGCCCAGCCTGATATGTTCACACGCATACACCTCGCCGGACCAGTTGACCACCACCTCGACATAATCTTCCATGCGCGAAGTTTCCGCCACCGCCTCGTGAATGATGGCCGTCAGCTTGCCGTCCGCCTCGGCCGCCAGGCGCACGCGCTGCAGCGTCTCGGGGCGGTGCCCGAAGCTGAACATCTGCTGGCGCGTCAGCACCACACGCACCGATCGCTCCAGCGCAAGCGACGCCATGACCGCCAGCGGCAGCTGGTACTGGGGCCGCAGTCCGGAACCAAAGGCGCCGCCCACATACGGGTTGCGCACGGTGACCTTGTGCTTGGGCAGACCGAAAACGTGCGACACATACCAGCGGCTGTTCTGCGAGCTTTGGGTTTTGTCGTAGATGGTGAGATGGCCATCGGCGCCACGGATCACGGTGCTGGCAAACATCTCCATCGGATTGTGGTGCTCGACACCGCTGTAGTACTCCCCTTCGATGCGGAACGCAGCCTTCTCCCAGACCTCATCGGCGTGCCCCTTGGGATCGGGCGGCGGCGTGTAACCGGCCTTCAAGCGGCTGGGTTTATACAAGCGCTCGCGGTTCTCCAGCAACGAGGTGGCATGCGGCTCCGTCTCATACTCCACTTTCACCAGTTGCGTGGCATACCGCGCGGCTTCAAAAGTCTCCGCCACCACCAGCGCCACCGGTTGGCCGCTGTAATGAATCTTGTCGTCATATAGCGGGCGGAATGGCGAGCCGCCCGGCGCTGTCATGTCCTTGTAAAAGATATCGAAGGAACGGATGCGCGGCCGGTTAAGATGCGTGATGACATCCACCACCCCGGGCACCGCTAACGCCGCCTCGGTAAGGATGGCGGCAATGCGGCCGCGCGGAATCGCACCACTGACCACCACGCCATACAGCAGATCGTCCGCCGGCTCCTCGGCGGCATAACGCGCCTGACCAGTCACCTTGGCGCGGCCATCCACGCGCGAAACTTCCATCCCGATGCTGACAGCGCCGGTGCCGGTATCCGCAGACGGAGTGCGGAGTGCTTCAATCAGTTCTGTCACGTTCTTCGCTCCTGCTGTTGTCATGCGTGCCTTCTACTGCCTGCTCCAGCGCGCGAGCGATCGCGCGTCGGGCCAGCGGAATCTTGAAATCGTTCTGCCCCTGCCCCTGCGCGCCCGCCAGTAAAGCATCCGCGGCCAGCGCGAAGCGTGCCGCATCCGGGACATGCCCTGCCAGCAGCGCCTCGGCCTGTGGCACACGCCAGGGTTTATGCGCCACGCCGCCCAACGCCAGCCGGGCTTCCCGCACCACGCCGTCATCGCCGATATCCAGCATGGCGGCGACCGAGACCAGCGCAAATGCATACGACGCGCGATCGCGCAGCTTCAGGTAAGCCGAATGCGCGGCAAATTGCGCGGCGGGCGGCAGCTCGATATGGGTGATCAACTCGCCCGGCTGCATGATGGTGTCCAGTTCCGGCCGGTCATCCGGCAAGCGATGGAAGTCGGCAAAGTCCACCCGCCGCGCTCCGGACGACGACCGCAGGTGCACCACCGCGCCCAGCGCCGCCAGTGCCACGCACATATCGGATGGATGCACAGCGATGCAGTGCGGACTGGCGCCAAGTATGGCTTGCTGGCGCGTCAGGCCGCCGATGGCGGAACAACCGCTGCCCGGCTGGCGCTTGTTGCACGGCGTGGCCAGATCATAGAAGTAATAGCAGCGAGTGCGCTGCAGCAGATTGCCGCCGTTGCTGGCCATATTGCGTATCTGCGGCGAGGCGCCGGCCAGTATGGCGGCAGTCAGCAGCGGATAATCCCTGCGCACCAGCGGATGATAGGCCGTCTCCGCGTTACGTGCCACAGCGCCCAGCAACAGGCCGCCGCCGGCAGTCGGGGTGATGTCGCCAAATGGCAGGCGATTGACGTCGGCCAGCGCCTGCGGCCGCATCACGCCTTCCTTCATCAGGTCCAGCAGATTGGTGCCGCCGGCGATAAAGCGCGCGCCCTGGCTGGCATGCACCAGGGCCTCGTCCGCGTTGGCCGCGTTAAGATAGGAAAATGGATTCATGCCGGCACCGTGCCTGGCGAGTAAGGGCGATCGATATTATCGCGGTGCTGTTCCAGACCCAGCACCCCGGTCACCGCCGCAACGATGCCCGGATATGCGCCACAGCGGCAGATATTGCCGCTCATGAGTTCACGCACTTCGGCAGCGGTATGCGCCTGGCCCTCGTTGATCAGACCCACGGCCGAGCAAAGCTGGCCGGGCGTGCAATAGCCGCACTGGAAGGCGTCCTGCTCGATGAACGCCCGCTGCAGCGGGTGCAGCTGGCCGCCATCAGCCAGACCTTCGACGGTCGTGATGTCGCGGCCATCCTGCATCACCGCCAGCGTCAGACAGGAGTTGATGCGGGTGTCGCCCACCAGCACCGTGCAGGCGCCGCACTGGCCGTGATCGCAGCCTTTCTTGGTGCCGGTCAGGCCGGCCCGCTCGCGCAGCAGATCCAGCAAGGTGACCCAGGCGGGCACCTCAAACTGCCGCGATACACCATTGATTGTTAGCCGGACTGGGTAAGTCTCATCCATGACGCGCTCTCGTGAGGGGGATTCAACCGGCATCCTCATTTTTAAGGATGCCGCGCAGATTGGTCACCACCAAACAAAGCTGCAATCCGATCAGCGCCCAGGCGCCGTCGTGCCAGCCCCACGCGATCCACAGGGCGTTACTCACCAGGAAAGCGACAAATCCCGCGATGCGGCGTTCAGGCGATTTGGAACCGACCAGCATCCCGGCGGCGACCGTGACGACCATCGCCGGCCATTGCAGCAAATCGAGCCAGTCTTCCATGAGCAGGTTTCCATGTTCAGTGCGACATGGAACAGCATCGCCGTCCCGCTGCCGCTTGTATGTGCGGCAGCTCACGGATGCTCAGAGGTAGCGTACCCAGGCCATATTGGTACGCCGCTTGAAGTTGCCGAAGGCGCGGCAAGGCCAGTACAGCAGCGGAATCAGCACGGCCGTCAGCGCCCACACCTGCCACAGGCTGTCGAACTCATAGCGCGTGCCATGGTTGGCGCCCAGCCAGGCGACGGCCATGGTCTGCAGCGCCAGCAGCACATACAGATGCAGCAGATAGTAGAACATCGGCGCACCGCCAAAGCTGGCACAGATGCGCAGGAAGGCATTGTCGCGCTGTTCCAGCCATGCCAGTACCAACAGCCCCATGCCCAGCGTGAGCAACAGGAAGGCCAGCGATGGCGGATATTTGGTCACGTTCAGGAATGACATCACGGTGTGCAACGTGTCCGCGCCGTGTTCCCATGGCAAAGTCTCGCCGTAGATGTTCAGGCCGCGCAGTACGGCCAACAGTACCAGTGCAGTGGCGCCCGCAGTCAACAACAGTTTGCGCCGCTGTGCCGGTACAGTGGCAGATGCGTACCATGGTCCCGCCGCGTAGCCCAGTACAATCACGCCAATCCAGGGCAGCAGCGGGTAGCTGACCTTGATCTTCAAGGCGCCTTCCGCGATCAGGAATCCGCGATCATGCAGAATGGTCCAGGGGATGTAGCCAGCGTCACCAGGCTGGAAGGTGATCGGCGTCAGGGCGTTGTGACCAAATACGATGGCAAGTCCCAGCGCAATCAGCACACCGCGTGGCAAGCGATGCAGCAGTGCCAGCGCAATCATCGCCAGGCCGATCACCCAGATCACCTGCAGGTAAATAGTGGGCGGCGGTATGCGTCCGGCCCAGGCGACGCTGACCACACAGATCTCCAGCACAATCAGGAACAGGCCGCGCTTGAACAGGAAACCGGCCGGCGAACGCGGTCCGCTGGCAGGATGCGCATACAACCAGGCCGACAGGCCCGTCAGGAACACAAACATCGGCGCACAGAAATGCGCGGCAAAGCGGCTGAAGAACAGGCCGGGATCGGTGTCCGCCACACTCATCGGATCGCTGACTTGCCAGCGCAGGAAAAAGGTCTCGCGCACGTGGTCCACCATCATGATCATCATGACCAGGCCACGCATCACGTCAATCGAAGCGACACGTTTCATAACTTGTATTGCACTTTCAGGGTAATGCGGCGGTCCTCGCCCGGCGCCACCCAGGCCTGTTGATAAGAGCTCGGATAGTACACTTTGTCGAACAGGTTATCGATGTCGAGCGAGAGCCGCAGTTGTTTTGTCAGCGCGTACGACGACACCAGTTTGGCTGTGGTGTAGGCCGGCAGCCTGAAAGTGCTGCTGATCGCCACATCGCCATTGCGCTCGCCAACGTAATTCAGGCCGCCGCCCAGCGACGCCTTGCCAAATGACTGCACCAGCATCAGATTGGCGCTCTGCTTCGGCACATTCGCCAAAGCTCCGCCCACCGCCAGCACGTTGTCACGCAAGACTTTGGCATCCGTATACGCATACGCGAACGACAGCTGCAGCTTGCGCGCAATCTCGCCCGACACATCCAGCTCCACGCCCTTGCTGCCTACTTCCCCGGCTGCCAGCGAGTAGTTGGTATCCACCGGATTCAGGGTCAGCACGTTTTTCTTGCGGATCGAGTACAAGGCCAGCGTGCTGCTTATCTTGCCGTCGGCGCTGTCGTATTTCACGCCGGTCTCGTAGGCGCGGCTGCTCTCGGCCGGGAACGACTCGTTATTGATGCCGATGCCGCTGTTCGGGCGGAACGACTTGCCGGCCGACGCATACAGCGAGATTTGCCGATCCGGCTGGTACACGATGCCGGCACGCGGGCTGGTGGTTTCAAGGGTCTGATGATTCTGCAAACCGCCACGGTTGTAATTGGTGATGGTCTGGCGATATGCGTCGCGCCGCACACCGACCAGCGCCTTCCATTGCGCGCCCAGGTCGATCTGATCCTGCGCATAGAAGGCGGTCTGCCACTGCTGCTCGCGCGTATTGATCGAGGGCCCCAGCGTGGCCGGTTGCACCCCGCCATAGACTGGCGTGTAAATATCGATGGCATAAGGCGCCGCCGCATTGGGGCTCTTGCGCAGTTGCAGACGGTCGTCGACAAAACGATAGCCGTCAACGCCCACCAGCATGTGGTGTGCCCCCACCTTGCCCAGCAACTCAAGGCGGCCGGACAAGTCCTGCGCCGAGAAGTCGCGATAGCGGCGCTGGCGCCACAGCGTGCGGCCATCGGCCTGCAGCGCCGACGCCTCGGTGGAAAAACCATTCATCGAGCTGTCGCGATATGAAAGCCCGCTTTGCAGCGACCACTGTGCGTTGAAATCGTGCTGCACAAACAGCTGGTGGCCGGTGGATTTGACCGTCATTGGTCCGTCGGCACGTTCACCCAGGAAGCGCGAATTGGGAATCAGCCCTAACACGCCCTTCACCGCCACCACGCCGCGATCAAAGTAAGCCTGCTGCTCAAAGGCCTCCAGTTCGTAGGACAGCGTGGTCTGGTCAGACAGCCGCCAGATCACGGAAGGCGACACCATATGCCGCTGGGAGGACAGACTATCGCGAAAACTATCGCCCTGCTCGTACGCCGCGTTCAAGCGGTAGGCTACCGTCTCGCTCAGCGGTCCGGTCAAATCAACCGCAGTGCGCCAGGTCTGGTGCGACGCCAGCGACTGCTCCAGCGTATAGGAAGGCTGGAACAGCGGCTTGCGGGTGGTGATGTTGATGATGCCGCCCGGCTCCCCGCGCCCATACAAGGCGGCGGCCGGGCCTTTCAGAATCTCGATGCTGGCGATATTGGCGCTGTCGCGCAAGCCATTGTAGCCGCGGCTGGAGCTGAAACCATTCACCAGGAAGTCCGAGCCGTAATTCGGATCGCCAGTGAATCCGCGCACCGCGTAACTGTCCCAGACGCCGCCGAAGTTACTCTGGCGCGAAATGCCGCTGCCCATATCCAGCGCATCGGCAAAGCGGCTCACGCCGGCGTCGTTCAGCATCTCGGCCGTCAGCACGCGCGCGCTTTGCGGCAGATCCTTCAGATCAGTTTCTGTCTTGGTGGCGCCGGTGGCGGACAAACTGCGATATGGCTGCCGCTGCGCGACAATCTCGACCGTTTCATCAGCCAGGGCAAACAAGGGATAAGCTATCGCCAGGCCCAGGGCCAGCCGCGAGCGATTTAACGCCAACATGAACACTCCTTAGTAAATGCAAGTTAGCTGCATTATACACAAATGCAATTGAATTGCATTTCAGAAGCGAATGTTCACATCACGCCGCCCTATTCCGGCTCGCCGACCTTCAGTTGCGTCTGGCCGATGCTCATTGCCTTGGCGCCCATGACGTCGGCTTCACTCTCCAGGCCCGGATCGTCGTTGACCGGCGTGCTTTCCTTCATCTGGGTGGTCGGCTGCACGCGGCCCTGTGCCTGCTGCACCACATGCCAGGCTTCGTGCGGCAGGTGCTGCTCCTGGCCAGGCGCGACGTGGATGTCGCTGCCTTGCGCATAGGCGTGCGCGTTCAGCTGCGCCGGGCGGTCAGAGTTGTAATGCACGTTGACGTGATCCATGCTCATGCCGGACATGGATTCAATGCCGGCCTTCAGCTGCGGCGGCAGGCCCGTGTCGGCGCGCTGTGCAGTGAATTTCCCCTGCAGCAGCTCTTCCTCTTCCGTCAACTGGGCCGTCTCGAACTTCCCTTGCAACAGCTCCTCATCTTCCGCCAGTTGCGCCGGCACGCCGCCTGCCATCATATTGGCCCGTTCCATCAGTTGGGCGGCCTGCACCGAATTGCTGGCCATGTCCTGATAGTGAGAAGAAGCCGCGGCCTTGCGCCCCTGCGCCGTGCCCGAGGTAGCGCTGGCCGAGCGCTGCGATTCCGGCCGTGTCGATCGTATCTTCATGCCTGTACCCTCCTTAAATGAACACTACAATGAGGAAATCGAACGGACTTCCTTGCCATCACTGACCCAATGCTCGCTGCCGGCGCCGCCGTAGACGATGTGCACCACCAGCTGTCCCTGATTCAATCGCTGCTCCACTTCCTGCGCTGCGGCCGCATCGGCAATCGTCAGCGCCAGCAGTTCGCCGCCCGGCTCCAGCTTCTGCCCGGTGAGCGGTGTACTCTTCCACTGCACCGTGGTATCGGCCGCCAGCACCGAATCCAGCGCCGCCTTGACGTCGGCAAACGGGTGGTTGTCGAACATGATCTCCACCTTTTTGATGATGGCGTAACCGCTGCCGGTATTTTTCAGTATCCACTGGAAGCCGTGTTCATTGGCCTCGGTGCGCCACACCACGATCGGGAAGCCCATCTCGTGCCGCACCAGCGTGCTGCGCTGGCGCATCGGCACGCGACGCCGTTTGCGCAAATACATGTAGCCGGCAATCAGCACTGCCATGCCCACCACCGCGGTGATGATGAACGGCAGGTTGCCGGACGATAGCCGGCCCAACAGCGGGTCATACAACAGCAGCAAAGTGAACACCAGCGTGGCCGGGATATTCACCAGCACCAGCACATACAGGAAGTTGCGCTTGATGAAATTCTGCGCGCCGCAGAAGCGGAAGAACAGCACCACCGTGGTGATGATCACCAACAGCAGCACCGCCAGTATCAGCCGTAGTATCCAGCGCTGCACGCAGGCGAAGGCCTCCAACGCGTTCGGCAGCTTGATGTCCTCGCCAGGATCGAGATAGTTACGCGACAGACAGGTGGTCAGACTGGCCGATTTCAGACAGGACAGGCTGGTATCCTCCACCGGCTTGGCCAGGTTGTCGAAATCCGGCGCCCACAGCCCCAGCCCGCCAAAAGTATCGCGCGCATAGACGATATCGTCCTGCAATTGCTGCCAGTTGCGGTTATCGAAGTGCAGCACCGGCAGGATGCTGCGCAGGAAATCTGCGCGATCGGAGCCATGCAGATTGGAGTCGCTTTCGATATCCTGACGCAGCGCCTTCTTGGCGTCCGAGCTGGGCTCGTTCAGCAACACCAGAATGAACTCGTCGTTCTCCGGGCCGCCTGGGCGGTTTGGCTCGGTGGCAGCGCGCTTCTTGCGCAGGTTGATCAGGTTGGAGGCGCCAAACGCGCCCGGCCCGCCGTTCTTGCCTGCCGTGAAAACGTTCTGGGACACCAGCACATTCAGCCCCAGCTCATGCTGATCCAGATCCGCACGCAGTTCCTTGAAGAAGGTATTGAATTCCGCCGTCGCATTGGCATCGACCGGATAGTTCGGGAAGTACAGGGTCACGCCATCGCCACGGCGCGGCTTGGGTTCCAGTCCCAGCGTACTGAACGCCTTCAGGCGCGATGCCGTATCGTTCAATGGCGTGGTCAGCAGCGCGATGATGTTGGCGCGGATCTTGGCAAACACTACCTTGCGGCTCTGCGCCGTGAAGTTGCGCCAGTCGCCGTCCCAATCGTTCTTCTGGATCACCCAATCGACCTTGGAATTGTACTGGTGCGCCACCCGCACGAAGGCAGTTTCACTGCTGGAATTCTGGGTCACGTCGAAGCTGTCCGCGCCACGCTGGAAATTGCCGAAGTTATCGACCGTCAGGGTCTGGAACGCCACCCGGTTCAACACGCGGAAATTGATTGGCTGCACCTCTTTCTTGCTCTGCCAGTAGGGGTAGAACGCGTAGTCGATGCGCGCCACATCATCCACCGCGCAGCCGCATTTGCTGCCCTTGATCTGAATTTCCGGCAACTGGTCCGGGATTTTCTTGCGCGCCAGCCCCTCGATCGCCGAGCCGAGATAACTCAGATAGATATCGCGCACCAGATCCTTGCTTTCCTTGTCCGTGACGTCATCGCAAATTTCCACCTTGGAGCGCAGCGTGCGGATGCGCTTGAAGGCATCTTCTATGCTGACCGTCAGATGCGTGACGCCGTCCAGGGATTGCTGGCGCAGCGGCGCCAGCTGCTTTTCCAGCGCATCCAGCTCCACATCCGAAATCCGCAGGCCGGCCACATAAGCGTTATTGGTGGGCGAATTCAGCTTGCACATCGACAGCCCGAAATCGATCTTGGAAATGGCCGCGCTGCGGAAGACGCTGGCTTCAGGGTAGTTCACATCTTTCAGTTGCTCCAGCATGCGCACCACGGCCGCCGGCATGCCGGCGTTCAGCACGTTGCTCTTCAGCTGGTTCTGGATGGTTTCCAATCCTTGCGCGTCCAGATGGTAGTTGTCGAATACGCGCGTGGTTTGCGACAGCTTGAGAATTTCGTCGTCGGTCAGCTTCACCGTACCGTCCGCCACCCGGTCGTTGATGTATTTCTCGTAAGCTTCCGGCGATTGCAGGTACACCGTGCCCAGTCCGCGCAACTGGCCCAGCGCCTCAGTATCGAGCCACCCCTCCTTTTCCACCTTGTCCAGCGTGGCCTCATTGATCAGAAAACCGTCGTAGCTGCGCGCCTGCGCCTGGACGATGGGCCACAGCGACTTGTGCAACTCCTGCATACCTGCCAGCGCCTGCAGCAATCCCACCCGCATTTCCTCCTGCGAATGGAACGGCTTGTCCTTGAGCGAGCCCAGCAGCTGCATCAACTGGTCTTTGCCTTGCAGCAGATCGAGATCGTCCTTGTCCAGTTCATAGGTGTAATAGCCGCGATCGGCCGTGACGGCAGCCGGGCGCGGCGCCTGGGCGCGGCCGCCGTCATAGCGCTTGAACAGGGCCAGCAGTTCCTGCGAGTTGGCCCGCCGCAGCACCTCGGCATCGCTGGCGCGCACTTTCTCGGGCTGCTGGTTTTCCCAGTCGGCAAACCCGTTGCTCAGCAGCGCGCCCAGTTCCATCGGGTAGGCAGCGCCGAACGCCGCCACCCGCGCCACGTGCCCGGCCATCTGTTCGGCATATCCATCCGCCGTCGCCAGGCGGAATGTGTAGCCATACCGCTGCAGCCACGACAAGGTGATGCGGCCGACGATGCCATCGCTTAGCGGCTGCTCCTTGAGCGTGTAGTCCGCCTGCCAGTCGGGCAGCTTGCTGTAGATGGTCTTCAGCTGATTTTGCATCTGCAGCACGGTCGGCTTGCTCAAGCCATCGAAATCGGACTGCTTGATGGCGCGGTTGTAGCCCACCCGCGTGTAGGTCTGGGTTGCCGCCAGCACCGAACTGCACAGGACCAGATGGCAGATCGCCAGCATGCCAAGTTTTTTCAGGCGATGAATGTCGATTTTCACAATGTCTTCCCATCCTTCATTAATTCCTTGCCGATGCCGGCAATCAGATCGTCCTGCACCAGGTGTTCACGGCCATTCATGACGGCACGAATGGCCGCGTAGCGCGCCACGTTGAGCAGGGCGCCGCCGGCCAGTTCATACTTCTCCGCGATGACGCCAAAATCGACATCACTGCCCAGCCGCGCCGGCTCGGTGAACAAGCCTTGCCACAGGCGCCGCCGCTGTTCGGCGTCCGGCATGGCGAAATACACCTCGCTCTGGAAACGGCGCGCGAAGGCCTGGTCGATATTGGCCTTGAGATTGGTTGCCAGGATCACCACGCCGGGGAAGTCTTCCACCCGTTGCAACAGGTAGGAAATCTCCTGGTTGGCGTGGCGGTCGTTTGAGTTGCTGGTCTGTGTACGCTTGCCGAACAGCGAATCGGCTTCGTCAAAGAACAAAATCCAGTTCTTGTTCTGCGCCTGATCGAATACATTGGCCAGGTTTTTCTCGGTTTCACCGATGTACTTGGACACCACCATCGACAGGTCGATACGGTAGACGTCGGCCCCCACGGCCTTGCCAATCAGGCTGGCCGTCAGCGTCTTGCCGGTGCCGGGCGGGCCGTAGAACAGGCTGCGATAGCCCGGCTTGACCGATTTTTCCAGCCCCCAGCTGCGCAGGATGTGTTGCGGCTGGCGCAGCCAGGTGACAATGTGTTCGACTTCCTCCATTACCTCCGGATTCAGCACCAGGTCTTTCCAATCCAGTCTGGTCTGCATCAGCTTGGCCGGAAAGCTGGCGCTGAAGTCGGGCTTGTGGACTTCGCCGTCGGACAGGCGCTGCAAGTATTCATTGCTGAGAATGAGCGCGGAGCCGAACATCGGTTCGCCGCTGGCTTCATGCTCGAATCTCAGCATGCCGCTGCGGGTAAAGTAGTGGTCATCCTTGAACAGCTGCGCCACCTTGAAACGCAGACCGATGTCGGCGCCGGCCAGCAGGAAGGCGGCAGTCTCGCACGTGGGCAGGAAGCCGGAATGCAGTTTGCCGCGCCAGCCGCCAATTTCGCTGTAGCCGCGGCCTAGCGCCGCGTTTTGCAGCAGGAACATGTCCAGCACCTGCGGCCGCAGATGGGGCATGAAGGCCAGCATCAGCACCACGCGTTCGGCAAAGCCCATCTGGTATTCGCGCACCAGTTGGGCATAGGGTGAGCTGGCGCGCGACAGGTCGGGCGGCGGGCACAATGTGGCAAGCTCGGCGCCAGCGTGGTCGGCCTTGAAGTAGGCTTCGAAACGGGCATCGCACACCTGGGTGAACCAGGTGACTTCGCGTTCGAGGCATGCGGCGATATCGTTCATCATGTTCTCGCTAGCGCCACGTCACGTGGAGAGGATGTTCCATCCAGGGGAACTTGATCATGGCGAAACTCCATGGCAGACGGTCCAGCAGCATGTCGAAGGTGGCGGTCGGGATCTTGAGATGCCAGGCGTTTTCCTCAAAGGTCAGTTGGCCCTCGCGTTGCAGGAAGGTCTGGCGCAGGCCGCTGATCGAGGTCTTGCCAAGTGCTTTCCAATGGGCGATGACGCCGTTGAGCATTTGTGCGATGGTGTCTTTTTCCTTGTCGGTGATGTCGATGCCGCGTGCGATTGGCTGGCCGCCGTGGATGCCGCACAGGAGCTTGTTCAGCACCAGTTGGTACTCGGGGGTGCTGGTTTCGGCGGTGACGGCATATTGCAGCAGATGCACGGCGCGCTGCGCGGCCTCTTCGCTCACGAAATTGCCGTCTTTGGTCAGTTCGAGGATGCTGAACAGGCGTTGGGCATAGGTGGCGAAGATCACCATGCCGGCGTTGCGCAGGTTGGCGTCACCTTGCTGGGCTTGCGGCTCTTCCTGTGTCGCCGGCGCGTGCTGCTCTTCGGCGCGCGTCAGTGGTTGCAGCAGGGTTCGCATGATGTCGCTGGCGCTGCCGCCTGTCGGTGTGGTATCCGGCAATGGCGTGTCGCGGCCGGCGGTCTTGTGCACCAGTGTGCGGATGAACTCGGTCGGCGTGACCGGGTCTGCAGCCATGAAGGCGGCCTGATAGATGGCCTGCCAGGTGGCGCTGGCCTGCAATGCCGGAATGTTTGCAATGCCGGTGTGGCTGGCGATGGCGCGCAGCGTGTGCGGCAACTGGGCGGCCAGCTCCGGTTGCAGGCGCACCAGCAGTTGGGCCAGCACAATGCCGGGCGTCATGTCCACCAGGCGGCTGATGGCGGCGGGCTGGGATAAAGCTGTTTCCAGCGCGCCGGTGAGCGTGGTGGTGGAGCCCAGCAGGCGCTGGAGCATGAGTTCGGCGGCCAGTTGTTCAGGCTTGCCAGGTTCGTCGGCGCGCATCAGAAGGATGGCCAATGTGGATTCGGCCTGGATGATGGCGGCCGGCGGTGCGGCAAATTGTTGTTCGGCGTCTTGTTTGCGCTGGCGGCTCTTCTTGCTGGAGGTGCCATCCGGTCGGGCTTTTTTGCCGCCGCCTGCCGGGGTGGCGGTTTTTTTGGCTTTGGCGATCGGTGCGGGCTGGCGTGCGGTCGATATTGAAGCTTCCAGTTGTTCGCGCAGCGGAGCTTCCAGCAGGTGCAGGTAGTGTTGGCATATTTCTTCGCTCAGCAGGGTGTACACGGCTGGCGGGGTGTCGTCTTCTGGTGCACGCAGGTGTTCCTGTATCGCTTGAACATATCTGGCGCCGAACAGTGCGCTGTCCAAGACCGGTGATGCCGGCAGAATCACGCGCCAGGCGTGGGCGATCTGGCGGATGTCGTCGGGCTTGGCGTGCTTGGGTGCGAGGGTTGTTATCAGGTCGATCAGCGATCCGTCTGGTCCGGCGCTCAGCGCGCAGTCGAGGGCGAACTGCAGACTGCGATGGCGGAATTCGTCTGGTGGCAGTGGGTCGCTCAGGACGGCATTGCAGGCGTCGGCGTGGCGTATGACGGGTTCAATCAGCAGCGCCGATGACGGGGAGATGGCTTTCAGCATGGCGATCAGGATGTCAGTGGGGGCCCGGGCAGCCAGACTGGCGCGCTCCTGCGGACGCCGCAGGTAACGTTGGGCGGCGGCCAGCAACACGTCTGCGTGGTAGCGGGTGATTTCTGGCCAGATGATTTCCAGTGACGTTAAATCGGCTTGCAACATCGCGCTCGCCAGTCGCTGCGGCAGATTCTGCTGCAGCAACGCCGGCAACGGCGACGACCCGCGCGCGCTTTCCTCCGCCAAAGCCTTTGCCTCGCCAGCACTGACCGGGGAAGCGGCGGCGCCCACCTCGGATGAAGCGTCGAGCGGACGGCCGTCTTTATTGCCAGCGTCTGGCGAAGCGCTAAGCGAGCGACCTACGCCTGCGCCTGCCTTGAGCGAATCGCTGAGTGGACGGCCGTCGCCATTGCGGGCGCCCGGCAAAGTGCGACGCGAGCGATCTATGCCTACGTCTCCCTCGGTCAAAGCGCTGAGCGGACGGCTGCCACCTTTACTGCCGCCCGGCAAGGTGCTAAGCGAGCGAACTATGCCCGCATCAGCCGCGGCCAAATCGTTGAGCGGACGTCCGCTACCGTTGCCCGAAACCGGCGAAGTTCTGATCGAGTTGCCGACGGCCGCGTCTGCTTCGGGCGAGGCGCTAACCGAACGGCCATCGCCGTTGTCCACGGCCGGCGGGGTGCTGAGCGAGTGGTCTACGACTGCCTTTGCTTCGGGTGAGCCGCTAAGCGGACGGTCGCCGCCGTTGCCCGCAGCCGGCAAAGTGCTGAGCAACTGACCTATATCTGCGTCTGTTTCGGGCGAAGCGCTAAGCGAACGGTCATCGCCCTTGTCTGAGGCCGGCAAAGTGCTGAGGGAGTTGCCTGCGCCAGCTTCGGGTGAATCGCTAAGCGGACGGCCGTGGCCCGCGCCGGCCTTGGGCGAAGTGCTGAGCGTGCGGAGGGAAACTGCGTCTTCCTCAGGTAGATTGCCTGCACTCTTGCCGGACCGGGTGGCGGCGTGAGAGACACGCACGTCCTCGGGTCCGCTGCCGAGGTTGATGTAGGCGCTCTCGCCACATGCGGCCTCCAGATCGATCTCCCGCGCGTCCAGAAGATTTTGCAGGATGCGGCGGAAGTAGCCGTGGGCGTCGCCAGTCTGCAAAGCGCGACTTTCTATCGCGCCCAGGAACAGCGGCGCACCGTCTCCTATCCAGCCGCGCACCAGTTGATGCAGCTGCGCAGAATTGAGGTTGCCTAGCCGTTTATCCTCCGCCGCATGCTGCGCCACAAAGTTCCTGATGGCCGCTTGTGACTTGAGTGTCGTAATCGCATCCATCGCCGCAGGCCGCTCAGCCGCCACGCCGGACTGGTGCACCAGCGCCTCCAGATCCAGCTGGCCGCCCGCGCGCAAGGTCGACAGCACCAGCTGCATGAACCGTACCGGATCAGGCGCCCGTCCACATTGCGCGCCTATCGATTCCAGCATCAGACTGCAATCCTGGTTGACCAGGCTGGAATCGTGCATCAGCCACCAGATCAGCCACTGCTGCAAGTCAGCCAGCGGCAAGGATTGCTCGTCCAGATCCAGCTGGTGCTGCCGCCACGCCATGAACTTGTCCAGTTCCGGCGCGACAGCGCCCTGTCCTTGCAACGCCGCCGACCACTGCGCTTCGGTCGCCGCCGGTGGCACGGCCTGCCCAGGATGCAGCACGGCGACGACCTCCGACAGCGCCGCAGCGCTGAACTGGCGCACCAGCCGCGCCAACATGTGCTCGTCGCGCACCACTTCGCTCAGCACGGCGGAAGCCTGGCGCGTCGCCAGCACGCGCCGCAATAGCTGTTCATGCGCGACCTGGCGGTCAGCAGCCACAGACCACGGCAACCGTCCACTGCGCAGGAAACCCAACAACTGCTCGCCAGGCCCGTCCGGTACACCAGACTCCCGCTCGGACGACGCATCGCTTCCACCGGTGGCTATCCACTGCGGGCTGGCCTGCGCAGGCCAATGCAATGCCTCCGTCAAACGCTGCTGCAAGCGGTTCGGCAATTCCTCTTCGGCCTCATCGCGCGTCACCATGCCGAGATCGACTTCCAGCCGCTCGACGCGCCTTAACTGCCCGGCCACAGCTGACCGCGACAACACCTGATCGATTACCGGCAACAAAGCCTCGCGCAACCAGTCCGCCAGCGACTCGCCAGCCTCGACGCTGCCTTCCCAAGCCACGTCCAGCGTTAATCCATGTATGAGATTTGGCGCACTCATGATTACATCCAATGCCGGTTGGTGTGATACGGACCGACCTTGCCCAGGAATTCCAGCAACTGATCGGCCGCCGTATCCAGTCCGCCCACATCGGCGCCGGTCTGCAGCAATGCCAGCCACCGCCGGTAGCGCAGCTCAAACTGCGCCAGGAAGGCAAAATCCAGCCAGTAAAACGTCGGCAGGATATGGGCCGGAAGATTCTGGGCAATCAACTCCTCGACCCAGGCCCGGCAGCCGGGATTGCTGAAGCGTGCCGTAAACGCCGGCAGCACCACGCTCACCCGGTGCGCATAGAAGTCATCCTCCACCACCCGCACCGCGTCATCGCCGCGCGGCCGCAGCAACACATGCTCCAGCAGATGGAATCCCTCGCTGGCCGCACTCAATTCGACCAGCATGTCACGCAATTCACGAGCAGCATCGGCCAGATCGGCGTTGGGCAGACGCAGCAGCGGCCAGCAGCGTTCATCATCCAGATTCAGGCACAGCCAGCCCTGATCGTCATCGGCCGCCAGCACACGATAGTTTTCCTTATGGATGCCGGCCAGCAGCAGTGACGGGCTCACCGCCCCCAGCGGCAAACCGTTCAGCACCGTGCGGCCGGGGGCTTGCGACGGCCAGGGCAAGGCAGCAGTCTCATCAAAGTCCACCTGCCGCGTGAGCCGCTCCAGATAACGCGTATCGCTGATGAACCGGACCTGGTCATTGTGTACCGCCGCCACCAGCGAGCGTCCCAGCGCCGCCTCGCTGCCGCCGCACAGCAACTGCACCCGGTGCTGAACCGGCGCGCAATTCCTGCCGTCCCAATACGAGGCCTGCACGTTCATCGCCTGCCCGCGCCGCGAACTCAGCTCGCACAAATGGCGCAATAGCCGGATCTTGCAATCAATCAGATGCAGGCCGAAATCGTCACCGTGATAGACGTCATAGCGACGCAGCGCATCTTCCGGAAACACTTCGCCGTACACCGCCAGCAGACTGTCCAGCACGCGGTTGCGGCGTTCGGTGAAAGCGTCCTGTCCTGCCAGCACCGCATCAACCTCGGCCGCGGCAGCGCCGTCCTGGTACAGGATTTCCAGATTGGGCACTTCGGTATCGCTCAGGAACTGCGCGAAATAACTGCGATCCAGTGTCTCATCCGCGGAGTACAGCCGCTTGATTCCCTGCAGCGAGGCCAGATAATTGGCCATCAATTGTTCAAACGGATACAAGTAAGCCTTCAGCTGACGCGCACGGGCATGTACTTCGGCCGGGTCGGATTCGGGCACGCCATAGTGGTTGATGCCGTAAATGGCCGGCGTGTGCTCGCCCACCGAGCTGTATTCCGCCAGGTCGCGATAACTGCCCTGCGGCAGCTTGACCAGCCGCCGCAACTGGCCATCATTATTGCGAAACGCATCGTATTCAAATTCCAGCTTGCGCAGATAGAGCGCCACCCGTTCGTGGAACTGCAGGGCGTGCCGTCCCGGCAGGCGCGGATCCTCGTCCTGCGCGCCGGCCGGCAACTGGCCGCTTTTGCCGTGCATCAGGCGCAGCAGGCGGGTGGCGGCCGGTTCGTTGGGGAAAGCCAGCACCGGGCACAGCTCGCCCGATGGCTCCAGTCGGATCTGGCTGTGTTCCCCGCCGTTCGCATCCACCAGACAGAGCCGCTTTACCTGGCGCACGCCAGGTATATGCCGTACCAGCGTGATCAGCTTGACCACATCGATCTCGTAATTGGCCTGTGTGAAATGGCCATCCGCAATGTAGCCGTGTTCGGTCAGCGGCCCCTCCAGCAGTTGCTCCCAGCTCATGCCCTGCGCCAGCGCCTCCTCAAAGCGCACGATGCGGCCGCCGGAGGAAATCATCTTGGCGCAGCGGAAGTAGATATCGGCGTAAATTTCAGCCGCCGGCCGGCTGTCATCGATCTCGATTTCGCCGCTCAGGGCGTATACCTGGGCACGCACGATGCAGACACGCTCGACATCACGACAGAGGTTGCGGTGCCGCGCCAGCAGCAGCAAAACATTCTGGCGTAAATCCTCGCACTCGCCACGGTCGCCGTTGTTGAACAGGGATTCGTGCGGCTTGATGAACACCGTGCACAGCCCCGGCTGCGCGGCCGGCCGTATCCAGACGTCATCGACGGCTGGCAACTGGTCGTAAATCAGCTTGCAGAAGTCGATATCCGTCACCGGCTGATTGGGGAAGATATCCTGCGGCGGGAACAACGCCTGCGCGTGAAAATCGATTTTGCCATCCGGGCCGGTCAGATAGTCAGCTACATCAAAATCAGTGCGGTACACCAGATCCGTCAAGCCATAGGACAGCAGCTCCAGCAGCGTCACACCGGGATCGTGCAGGTTGTAGTCGGTCCATTGCTGGCTCGACAAATCCTGCAGCAAAGCGATGCCCTTGCGCCTGAGGCCGTCGAAATCGAGGCCGTCAGGGTCGCCAAGGTAACGCTTGATGTGATCCTCAGTTTTCACTCAGGCTGCTCTCCACTTCCTGCGCGCGGTGGCGCCACGCCTCGATTTGCGCATGCATGCTGTGCAGTAGCCGCTGTACCCGGTTGAACGGCAGTTCGCCCAGCGTTTCCAGCACCAGCCGCAGCTGGGCATGGGTCAGCACGAAATGCACGTGTTCGGGATCGGCGCCGGCCGCCTGCTGATGCAGCTTGCCGATCAACTCGTACACCTGCTTGAACGGCCGCTCAGCCAGTCCTTCCAGAATCAGATCGCCCTGCGCCAGCGTCAGGTGCAGGCTCACGCCTTGTTTGGTATCGCACATGATTACCCCTTGATCTTGCCTTTTTCATCGTATTGCGGGCTGGGCTGACGCAGCGGCTTGTCCTCGCTCTCCAGCATCAGCGTGTCCTGCCACAACTGGGTGACGTGGTACTTGATCCAGACGTCCTCGCCATAGGCGCAGCCGACCCGCATCTGCAGCTTGAATTCAAATGGCTTGCCGGCTTCAGCACGCTGCCAGCGCAGCTCGATGCGGCTGCACTTGTTGCCGAAATGGCTCTGGTGATAGGTGATATCGCCGTTGGAGCCGAACGCATTGGTGGCAAACGCGTGCATGATGGCGTAGCGGCCCTCGCTGTCCTTGGCGCCGACGCCGGCCACCACCTCCAGCGCCTGGCAGCCGGTCATGAAGTCGGTCACGTCATACCAATAGCCGTCGGCCGGCACTGCCAGTTCGCCGCTGCGGCCCACGCGCGCGTGCGAGGCCACCGTGCCGGCCACGTCCAGTTCGTGGCGCGGATGGCTCTGGCGGATGCCGACGCCGCTGCGCGGCACGCCATCCCCATCGACATTGCTGGCCAGCGTCAGCAAGGCCTGCTCGCGCCGGTCCTGGAAGCTGAGGTTGGCGTTGGCCTTGTCCAGCCCCAGCGACCAGGTGGCGGCGCCGGTGCCGATGTCCTGATAAAAGCTGAGCAGCTTGCCATCGCGCAGCTGGGCGATCTTGAAGCCGGCTTCGGGCGTCTTTTCAAAGCCCTCGTCCAGCATGCTGAGCATGGAATCGATCAGGTCGGCAAAATCTTCCTGGCTGGGCATCTTGCCCGCCTCGAACTGCTCCTTGAGCATGGTGCGGCGGCGTCGGGTCATGATTCTTTCCTTGTCGGGATAATAAAGGTGGAGCCGACCTTGAGTTGGTTGATGCCGATCGGCGTGGCCTCCTTCGTAACGGATTGATCGCTCAGCACGATCCAATGCTGGTTCATCGGCACGGCAATACTCCACGGATAGCTGGGCTGTATCACCTTTTTCTGTATATCTGTCTGGATGGCGTTATCGTGCAGGCGGTACAGGCGGTCGATCGGCTTGCCCCACGGCGCGATCTGCAGCAGGGACACGCCGGTCACCGCCTCCACGTAGCCGAGGTCCAGCAGGAAGGACACCACGTCGTGCTGGCGCAGGGTCCAGCCGAAATGCTGGTGGATGCCCTGGCCATTCCACGGCGACAGGTAATCGCACAGGGCCTGATTGATCCGTTCGCTCAGGCGGCCGGTGTTCAGCTGCGAGGCCAGCTTGACCGTGCAACGCACCTGCACTTCCTCGTAGACCGGGTTTTGCACGCTGATGACGGCGTCCGGCGAAGCATAGCGGCGCACGTATTGCTCGATCTCGTTGACCAGGTAGCCGCTCAGCGTCGGCTTCTGGTTGACGTGGCCGCCGCGGTTCAGATAAGGAATCGCCACGATCAGGATGTGGCCGGGCCGCACACGGCGCGCCGGATCGTCGTCCACGCACAGATTGGGGAAGCATTTCACCTTGTACACCTGGGGAAACTGCTCCAGAATCAGCTGCTCGAAGTCGCTGGCGGTCAGCGCGCGGTTCTTATGGCGCAGACGCTCGCTGGCGCGCACGCGGAATTGCAGCGCCGTCTCGGCCGACTTGCCGTCAAATGAACGGCGCACCTGGTAAACGCTGTCGATGCCTGGAATATTCTCGCGGCTACGCGTAATGTGCATGGCCGGCATGACCGCCTGCGGCTTGGCGCCGCGATCGGCACGCCAGGTCACCTTGATGGCCTGGGCGTACACCGAATACAGGCTGCAGAAGCGCTCCACGCCCTCCTCCGCGGACACGCACAGCCAGAACTGCCCGGACGGCATCACGGTATTGTCAAGATCGATATCCTCCGGCAGCTGCAGCAGCACGATGCCGCTGGTCATGAAGCCCTTGGTCGAATCTTCCAGCACCAGATTCGGCGCCAGCACGCGCCAGCGGTTGCCGGACAGGTAGCGCCATTGCAGCCCCGCACTGGCGATGCCGCTCATCGGCAACGAATCCTCGCGCAGATAGAAATACAGCGACAGCGTGCCGCGCAGCTGCCTGCCCTGGACGCCGATGAACAGCTGGCCGGGCGAGGTGTAGCGCGGCACTTGCCGGATAATCCGCGTGTCGCTGAAATACATGCTTTGCCAGCCCAGCGGGTGCAGGTGGATGAAACTGTCGGCCTCCGAGGGGCTGTTGCTGCGGCGGCTGCGTTCAAAGGTGATGGTCGCGGTGGCGCGGTAATTCAGCGCGATGCGGCTGATCACCGGCGTGTACGGCGCATTTGGCAACGGCTGCATTAGGACGTTTTTTTTCAGCTGCGCGTTCTGCGTCAGCACGCGCGACAGCAAGGCCGGATATTCTTGATGCCCGAGCGCGCCAGACGGCCCGTCCAGCGTCAGCTTGAACAAGCCGTTCATGCTGGCCGAGGTGTACTGAAACGCGGCGCCGCTGGCCTCCGGCATGGCGTCCACCGGCTTGTAGAACTGCACGGCGGCGCGCAGGCTGATGGTATTGTCGTCGCTGGTGAGGTTGCTCAGGCTGCCATCCGGGTTGAGCTGGTAGCGGAACAGCTTGACGGTGCCGCCGGCGCGCAACCACTTGCCGTCCGTCAGCACCGCCACGCCAGCCTCCACATCGTCGCTATTCAACGGTTCAGGGTAGCCGCGATAGTAGTCCGGAAAGCCGCCCAGTCCGGTCGGCATGCCGGTCCATTCGACGTCGATCGACACGTCGCGCAACGGCTTGTACAGGATTTCCTCACAGCCGATCACCATATAGGACCCCACCGCCGGCAACGGACCAAACGGCATGAACGGCGACAAGGCGCTCAGCTGGCCGATCTGGTTATGCAACAGCAGCTGGCGCACCGCCTTGACGTCCACCTCGATGCGGATGTCATGCAGGATGAGATCGGCCAGCAGGTCGTAGGGATAGCGGTACTCGTTCTGGGTCATGTCAAACCGCAGCAGCGGCAAGTGGCTGTCGTAAGCGGCGCCGTGCACCAACGGGTTGTACGGAACGATGGCCGGCGCGCTGGCCGGCAACGCGAATTCAATCGCCAGGCAATCCGCCGGCACATCGGGGTTGAGGCCGCTGTACTCCGGGCGGTACTCGGCCACCTGATACCAGCCGCTTTCAGTGGTCAGGCTGATACGGAACATGCTGCGAAACAGGCGCACGAACACATCGCTGATGCGGATCGCGCGGACTTCCGCCTGGCTGCGCTTGGGGTCGGCCCGCACCTGCTCCAGCACGCGCTGCAGGCTGTCCTCCAGCGACAGGCGCGAGGTATGGCTGGGCACGCGATACTGGAACAGCACCCGCACCGTGCGTTCGCCCTCGCGCATCAACAGGACTTTGCTGGACAGGATAAAGCCAAAAGCGGCCGGCTCGCAGGCGTTCAGCGGTTCGCCGGGTTTGGGCGCCCCCATCAGCGGCAAGGCCGGCATTTTTTCATGCTCGCGCTCGTCGCCGTCCAGCTCCAGCAGGTCGAACTGGCGGTGATAGCCGCCGCTGGTGCCCACCACCGGCCGCCGCTCGAAATACAGCGAATGCAGCGCGCTGACGCGGGCGTCGTTCAGCGTGGCGGCGTTGTCGGCGGCATAAATGATGTCCTGCTGTTGCGCATCCACGCCGCCGATGAACTCGGTGCCGGCATCGATCTGGATCTGGCGCGCGGCCGCAGTCGGCTTGATGACCAGAAACGCGCTGTCCGGCTGTTGCGGCTGCGGCCGCATGCCCAGCACGCGCTGGTAATAGAAATCGATGCGCTTGTCGCCAAAACGGTTCAAGCGCACCAGCAGCTGCTGGAACAGGCGGATGAACGCGATCAGCAGGCTGATGCCGGGATCATGGTCGCCGCTCAGCAGCGACGGCGGCAGCAGCTCGCGGATGCCGTTCTGCAGCATGCGGACCGCCTGGGTCAGGGTGTGAAAATTATGCCGGATGGCGCTGGGCGAGGCCTCCTCCGCCGGCATTTCATGCAAGGCGGTCAGTTCCATGAAGCGTACCGAGAACACATGGTGGGCAACGCGCATGAAGGAAGATGGCGCCGCCTGCACCAGCTCGGCCAGTTCGCGCTTCATGCCGCGCAGGATGCCTTCCAGCAGCGTGCGCACCTCCTGGCCGGCGTGGCCTTGCAGCGGCAGCACGGCCGTCATCCACGCATCCAGCGCGCGCGCCACCAGCAGCGGCGAATCCAGACGGTCGCGGTGGGCGCCGTTGAGCGGTTGCTGGATGTCGGCGCGGAACCACTTGTGATAGGCCGGCTCCCCCTGCAGCCGTTGCTCGAAACGGGCCAGCATGGCGTTGGTGTCGATCGCCAGGATGGTTGCCATCAGCACGGTTTCATCGGCGCCAAAGTAATCATGCCAGTCGCCTTCGGCACGCAAATCCAGCTGGAAGAAACGCATCAGGCGCGCGTATTCCGCCGCCAGCGCCGCCAGCTGCTCGAACGACATTTCGTTGAGCTGGAAATAATCCCCGCACAGCGCGGGCGGCCGCCGGTGCTGCTGGTCGCGGCCGTCGCTGACGATCAGGCGCGCGCTCATGGCAGGCTTTCATGGCGCTCAGATCTGCACATCGGTGCCCTCGCGGAAATAGAAGGGATAGACGATGTTGTGGCGCGTATTGGTGCTGATGACGGTGTAATAGATCTGAAAGTCGAGCCGGCCCTCCTGTGCCAGGGTGCTGTCCGCCAGGATGGACTCCACCGTGACGCGCGGTTCAAAAAACAGGATGGCGCGCTGGATCACATCCTTCAGCACGGTAACGGTATTTTCATTGATGCTCTCGTAGAGCTGGCTTTTCAGGCCGCAGCCAAAGCTCGGCTGCATCACGCGCTCGCCGGGGGTGGTGCTGAGCAGGATGCGCAGGCTCTGGCCGATATCGTCCTCGGCGCTGACCATGCGCACGCGGCCGCGCCGCGAGAATTCCGGCGGAAAGCTCCAGCCGGTGCCGAGGAAGGCCTGGTCGGTATCCATTTCAGCCTCCGATCATCACGGTGGGCAGGCCCAGCACGATAGTGCCGCCGTGCGCGGTGGTGTCGCCCATGCGCGCCGCCGGCCGGCCGCCGATCATCACCGTGGCGCTGCCCTTGACGATGGTGTCGGGCGGACCGACGCACACGCACATATCGCCCACCACCGCAGCCGGCAAGGCGCCGATCAGCACATTCGGCACGCACGGTCCGGAGATCGGCCCGCCCACGTGCGGCACCGGCGGCAAGCCGGGCGTGACCATCGGGCAGACATGCATATCGGTGATGCGGGCGGCGGGCGGCATGGCGATCCTCAGTTAATCATGACCATCGCACCTTTGACGGTGGTCTGGCCGGCCGCCGACAGCTCGGCGGTGGCGGCGCCCTTGGCGGCAAAGCCGACATTGGCGCTGTGGTTGATGTTCAGGCCGGTGACCTTGACGTCCATCTGCGCGCTGGCCTCGACGTTTTGCACCGCCGTGATGACCACCTTGCCCTTGGCGTTGAGGGTAATGTCCTTGGGGCTGTCCAGCAGGATGCCGCTCGGGCTCAGCTCGACCTTGTTGTTGTTCTGGTCCTGCAGCAGGATGGATTTGGCGGCGTCGCTGATGACGATCTTGTTGTTGCCAGGCGTGATCAGGGTGATGACTTTCTTGTCATCGTCAAATTCCATTTTCAGCTTGCTGCGCGTGACCAGCGCCTTGAAGTTGTTCTCGGCCGCCAGTTCGTAGGGCGGCGTGCGTTTGGAGCTGTACAGACTGCCAAGTATCACCGGGCAGGATGGGTCATTATTGAAGAAGCCCAGCACCACCTCGTCGCCAATTTCCGGGATGATGAAGGCGCCAAAGCCGTTGGAACCGTAAAAACTGGCAAAGCGCGCCCACACGCCATCCACCGTGGCCGCCATCAGCGGCACGGAGACCTGGATCTTGTACTGCCCTTCGGGGTCGGCGTCGAGTTTTTTCACCACGCCCACGTGCAGTCCGGCCACGCCCGCCGTCAGGCCGGCCGCTTCCGGCGCGTGCAGCTGGTGCTGCTCGCTGAACCAGGACGATGGCATGCCGAACTCCACCTCGCTGGTCCAGTTGCCTTCCTCGATCCGGTGCACCACGGCGCTGACGATGACGTTGCCGTCGAAATGCTTGCCGGTGCCGGCCAGCGTGATCACCGCACCCGGCCTGGCCGCCGCATGCCCCTGGAAGCTGACGGCGCCGCGGATGCGCGACAACGCCGCCTTGGTCTGCTGCCCCTTGACCCACGCGCTCAGGGCCGCGCTTTCCAGCGGCGCGGCGGTCTGCAGCACATAGTCGCTCACGCCCAGCACCTTGGCCAGCGCCGCCGAGTCGATATCGCCCTGCTCGCCCAGCGTCAGCGGCTTGGCGCTCTGCTTGATCACCGCCTGGGTGGTCAGATCCCAGCTGGCGCCGCTGACCTGCGCCAGCTGCGTGCGCGCATCCAGCTCGGCGTGAAAAGAAATCATATCCGTGCCGTAAGTGAGCAGCAGCGCCGGCGCGACGCTGCCGTCGGGGGCCTTGACGTCGACAGCGCCGTCCTCCACCGTGACCACAAAACCATTGGCCTCGGCGCGCGCCATCATGTAGTCCCAGTCGCTGACGTAGTACTGCACCAGTTCCTTGTAGGTCGTGCTGGTGCTGGCGACGGTGGCGCTCAGGCCGGGATAGGCGCCGATCAGAGCGCTGATGATGTCGCTGTCGGTCTTGTCGACAAAGTTGGCGTTGCGCCGCCCTACCGTCATGGCCAGCGCCTTGTCGCGGCACTCCACCACCAGCTGGGCATTGTTGCGCCCCTCGATGCGGACCCCGTGCTTGATCACCACGCCCTTGAAAAGCTGCTTGATCTCGTTGTCATAGCCGGCGCTGATGCAAATTTCGGTGCCGGGCTTGAAATGGGCGTCGCTGACCGGGAATTTACCGTTCGGCATATCGCCGTCGATAAAGCTCAGCGTGGCCGACGGAATGCGGTTGGTTTCGTGCCGCACCACGATCGCCACCAGTTGCGCGGCGTCCGCCATCGGCTCGCCGTCGCAGCTCACCTCATAGGAAACCGTGCCGCCGCTTTTGGCAAAAGGAGATTCAGCCATGGATCACCCCAGCGGTGGAAAGCGCAGGCTGATGCCCGGCTGCAGTTGGCGGAAAGCCGTCAGGCCGTTGATGCGCGCCACTTCCAGGTAGTAGGACGAATCGCGGTAAATGCGCTCGCACAGCAGGGGCAAGGTATCGCCGGCGCGCACCACGATCAGGTGCGTCAGGTCGGGCGAACTCTTCTTGCTCTCCTTGATCAGCTCGGGCTGGCTGCTGTACTCCACCAGGTTGAGCGTCACCTTGGCGCGCAGCGGATCGCCGTTGGGCATGAACAGGGTGTATTCAAATTTCAACCCTTCCACCCGGCCATAGAACACAAAACTGCCCCACACCACGCGCACGATCGGCGCTTCGTGCTTGTCGCCCACGAAGGTGTAGGCCGCCTTGCGCAGCTGCTCCACCTGGGTCTTGACCGGCACCACCGCGCCCGGCACGGCGCCGGTGCCATCCAGCACCAGCGACTTCAGGGTCAGTTTTTCCGCCTCCGTGATGTTGTACTTGGGCTCGGTTCCGGCTTGGCCGAAGGCCTTGTTCTTGGTATAGCTGATGGCAAAGCCGTGTTCGTAGCCGGCCGGATTGATCAGCGCCTCGAACGCCGGACGCGAGCTGTCCTCGCTCAGTATGCCGTCGGACGACACCGTGCAGCCGGAAATCTTCAACAGGGTTTTCTGGCCCGACATGACTAGCGCTCCCCGTGTTCACGCAGCGTGTTGAGGATCAGCTGCTTGCAGGCCGACAGGATTTCCGCCTTCAGTGCCGGCGTCACCACACTGGCGCTGCCGCCTTGGCCGCCCCCGTCGCCCGCCGCGCGCTCGACGATGGTGGTCTTGATCACCAGTTCCCGGATTTCTATCGACATGGCTGTCTCCTGTTAAAGTGCGCGCCTGGAATACGAGTACGCCAGCGACACCTGTTCAATCGCCACCTCGTTCTTGGTGGAGCTGAACGCATCGACGCTCCACTTGACCGGGTAGGCATCGTTAAACTGCCAGGCCCGCAACACCTCGCCCTCGCCACCGCGCAGCATGACGATCACGGTCTGCAGGTCGATCGGCGCGGCAAACTCGCCTTCCAGCGTTTCCTTGCACCACAACACCAGCGGCGACAGCAGCGAACCGATGCCGCGCTTGAGCTCCAGGTTGCCGTGCTTGACGCCTTTCGGCAGCTGGTGCACAAAGCGGTTTTCGCCGCCCTCCGACAGCGGCTCCAGCTCGATCTCGGATGAAATGCCCGAGACCTCGCTGAACGCCATGTCGGCCATCAGGCTGCCGCTGATGGCCACGGTGAAGTAAAACGCCGCCGGCGGATAGTCGTCGAAAAAGCTCATCGGACCGCTAGCCGTTGGCGATGGTCAGGCCCTCGTGGACGATCTCGATCGACTCGATCGCCACCTCGTTGCCTTCCGACTTGAGGTCGGTGCTGGAAATCTTGGTCGGCCAGGCGTTGGTCAGGGTCCACACCATGGTGTCGTTGCCCTCTTCGTCCAGCAGGCTGATGGTCACCGGCACGCGCTTGATGGTGTTCATCTTGATCTGGTTGAGCCAGTCCCAGAACTTGTTGTCGCCCTTGAACACGCCTTTTTTCATGGTGATGTTGCCATACTTCTTCAGCCCCGGCATCTTGATCACCGAGAATACCGGGCTGTTGCCGTGACGGTACTTGATCTCTTCCGACTGCACGTCCAGGCCCGAGACTTCCTGGAACGACATCTCATTGGAGTCCCATTTCACGCGGAAATAGAACTTGGGCATCGGCCATACAGTTGCGGATTGACTTGCGCCATCGTCTGCCATATCACACCTCTCTGGTTATTGGTTAGTAGGTTCAGGACTTCTGCATTTGCTGCTGGAAGGTGATCTCGATGAACTCGGCCGGGCGGCTGACCGCCACCAGGATGGTCACGCGCAGGATGCCTTCCAGAATATCTTCCGGCGTCATGGTTTCATTCAGGCCGACCGACACGCTGAACGCGTCTTCCGGGCTGGCGCCGGCCAGGCCGCCGCGCTTCCATACGCTGGTCAGGAAGTTGTTGGCCATGCCCTTGATGGTGACCCAGGTGCCGCTGACGTTGGGTTCGAACACATAGGCCTTGGTGGCCAGGCGCAGCGATTCCTCGATCATGATCATGGTGCGGCGCACGTTGATGTAGCGCCAGTCCAGGCTGTTGCCATCCAGCGTGCGCGCCCCCCACACCAGCGTGCCCTCGCCAATGAAGGAGCGGATGGCGTTGACCGACTTGCCGGCGGTGGTCACGTTCAGATCTTCCTGCTGCTGGTGGGTGATGTTGACGGCCGGCGAAATCACCGACGCCAGGCTGACATTGGCTGGCGCCTTCCACACGCCGCGCGCATTGTCCACCAGGGTGTACACGCCAGCCATGGCGGCGGCCGGCGGCAGCAGGTTGAGCTTGCGTTTCATGGCCAGCAGGATGTTGGCGTAGGTCGGCACCACCGAGAACAGGATCTTGTGCAGCTCGTCGTCCGACAGATAGGTTTTCTGGCTGGCGTCGCGGTTGACGTCGCCGACCTGGTTGAGGATGTCCTTCAGGTCGTCGCTCAGGGTGCCGGCGGCGGTCAGCTCGGCCACCAGCAGGTCTTTCAGCTTGGTGCGGTCGACAAAGCTGTCGAAACCGACGTCGGCGGTCTCAACGATGGAGGTGTTGAGCCACGGGTAGTAGGCGGCGCCATAGTTCAGGGCGGTGGTGCCGAGGTCGCTGCGGAAGGCCGCCACCGGGTCGGCGGTATCGCGTTCGCGGAAACCGTCGTGGATGTCAAGCACGGCGAAGCGGTTCTTCATCTGCGCGCCGCAATGCAGCAGCGTGGCTTGCTGTACGGCGATGGCTTCATCGGCCGACAGCGCCATGGCATCCGGAATCACCACCATGGTTGGCTCCTGCTCCTTCAGCAGCAGGTCGATGCCTTCCAGCAGATCGGATTTCTTGATGTCCGGCTCCGCCGCATAGCCACCCACCGAGACGATGTAGCACGGGCCGCCGCCATTCTGGAAGAACAGCTGCAGGCTGCGATACAGATAGTAGCGCTGCGTGTCGAGCTTGCTGTTCTTGCGCTTCAACACATAGCCGGTGGCGCCGCTCTTGAAATCGTTGGGCGTGTTGGCGTCGGTGTTTTCGGCAAATTCAAACTGGTCCAGCGGCGCGCCGCCGAAGGCGTTCTTGAACTCGGCCAGTGAGGTGATGCGCCATGGTTTCTTGTGCAGCGGACTACCCTTGAGTTCCGCGACTTGGGTGTAACCGATGAATGCCGGCACCGCCGTGGCCACTTCCACCACGGAGTTAGGAAAGGCATTTTTCTCAACGATATAAACACCAGGGGTTTTATACGCGCCTGCCATAGGTTTTCCTTTGAAGATTATTGATGAACATAAATTTCCGCAACGATCATGGATAGGCCGTTGGGACCCCGCTCTTTGCCGAGCCTGTCAACGCTGGCATTCGGCAATCGCCTGATTAATACCTTTCCTGCCACTCCTGCTTCCCGCAACTGCAAGCGCTGCCGCGGTATGCTCTGCATCGGCACCGGCGCCGCCGACAGGTAGGCCGTGCCATTGGCGGTGGCGGCCAGCGACGCCGGCGCAAACACCAGCCCGGCTTCGCCATCGGCGGCATCGAGATCGACGATGCTGAGTTTTTTGGCCGCCAGCCCGCCGGAAAAAAAGTACTTCCAGTGCAGGCTTCTTGCGCTCAGCGCCACACGCCATGGCGCTGCCGGCGCGTCCTGCACCGGCGCCGCATTGCGGCGGCATGCCAGATCGATCCACAGTACCGGCCCGCTGCCTTCCACGCCACGTGCCGGCTGCGCCACTGCCCGCAGCACCTGCAAGCTGCCCTGCGTGCCGGCTTGCAGCGGCAGATAGCTGTCTTGCGGCCACGCGGTGTAAAAGCGCAGCATGGCGTCGCTGGGGTACACGTCGAAGCCGAGCTGCCAGACCGCCCCGTCGGCAGCATCCTGGCGCTGCTCCTGCCACAGTTCCACGCCGTGCGGCAGCGTGCGCAGCATCAATCCCTCGCGTTCCATCAGCGCAGCCGTGTCCGCCGTGGGCTGGTAGCGCAGCCCGGGCTGCGGCGCATGCGCCAGAAACTCATGCGTGACTTCCAGCGCCAGCAATCTGCAATAGCGCGCCATGGCTTATCCTTTGACCACCGGCTGCAAGTCGGTAATAAATGGCAGCTGACCGCTGATCGCGCCGGCATCCACCGTCACCATGCGCACCTTGTAGAACATCGATGGCAGATAGCGTCCGCCCAGCAGGCTCCACAGATTGTTCAGATCGGGAATCGGCAGGTTCTCGATGTCCAGCACCAGCCGGTCGATGCGCCGGTCCAGCCCCGGGCTGTTGCGCTGGTCCAGCACGGGCTTGGCCTGGAAGAACGCCACCGCCTGCGAGATGTACTTCAGCGCCTCGGCGTAATTGCCGGCGCCGAAATTGGCGCTGACCATCACATACAGGTTCAGGAACAACGGCGCATTGTTTTGCAGCAGCCGGTCATCCAGGCTGCGCACGCCGTTGGCCGGGCGGTACGGCACCGTATCCTTCTCGATATTCACCAGCGTCAGCACCAGCTTGTTGTTGGCGTTGGGCGCCACGCTGCCATCCAGTTCCACCAGGTTGGACACCACGGCCACCTCCTCCGCCAGCTGGAAATTAATCCTGAATTGCTGGTTCAACTGGTAGGCCATGTGGCTGAGTGCCGCACTAATCATTTGCCGCTCCGATAATGGTGCGCTCACCTTATTCCCAGCCGCGCCGGAGATGAAGTGTCTTTACCGTAACACCCAGCGTGTTACGCCGGCAGATACGGCCGCAGCGCCAGCAGGCAGCGCTCGGCCATGCGCTCTTGCGCGGCAATCGATGCGCCACCGGCATCATCAAACTGCTCGTACCACAGCACGGCGCCATCGCTCACGCGGCGCAGCAGCAGCGAGACGCGCACCCGCGCCATATCCTGGCGCACCGTGCCTTCCAGCAGCGTTGTATTGGACAGGCCGCCCAGTGCGGCCAGCGGAACGTCGGTATCCAGCCGGCGGATCGGTCCGACGGCACGGTACAGGCGGTAGCCCAGCTCATCGTTCAGGCCAAGCACATAGGCGGTCAGCGCGGCATCCGCGTTCAGGCAGGCCAGTTGACGCAACATCAGGAGCGACGCGGGCCCTGCCTGCGGCGCCGGTGGGCGGAGTTCCGCCCGCTCCACCTTGGGCTGATAACTGCCGGTCGGAATACTGATGCGCAGCGGGTCGGCGCAACCTTCCTCCGCATAGTAAGCAGCCAGCCGCAGCCGCAGGCGGCCGGCCTGGACCCGCACGATGGGATCGTCACCGGTGTAATACGTCATGCGGTCGCGGCCGAACACGGCAACGCCGATTTCATGCTCCGGCGGCGGCGCGGCGTCGTCACCGGACAGCGAACGGCGCACCAGATAGCCCAGCAAAGCGGTGCAGCGATGGGCTTTTGAAAATTGTCTGCTCGCCAAAATCTTTTTCAAAGCAGCAAGCACTTCATCGTCCGTGCACGGTGCGCGCGTGGCGGCCGGCGCGGTCGCCGCAGCGACCAGGGTGAGGGCTGGATAGTTAATGATGGTCCCCTAGTTTTTAAGTGTGTGAACAGCGCGATGCCTTGGGAAACAATCTATACAGACCCAGCCATTTCTTCCTGCCGGAAACCTTCCGGTGAGATAAGTGTCTGTTTTTGCGCGGCTTATTTTTGCAACTGCTTGTTCAGGCTGCTCTCGACTTCGGCCAGCCTTGCAGGCCAGTAGGCCTGGTAACGCTTGCCGTTGGGCGGCTCTGCGGTAAAGTCGGGCACAGTCATGCGGTATTTGCCGGACACGATGACGCCGGCATTTTTCTTCTTGCGGCCGCCTACGATGGCGGCCGCGATCGCCTCCACAAAACGCGGATCGGCATCGGCCAGCACCGGGTAACGCGCCGAGATATGGGTGGCAATCACGGTACGGTCGTCGGTGACAAAATTGGCGGTCTGGCCGGTATTGAACGGCACGAAGTTGTGGGTGGCTTCGATCTGGCTGCGGCTTGGCGTCAGCTGATCGTTCAGCAGCACGTCGGCGGGTAGACTGTCAATCACCGGACGCATGGCGGCCGCCAGCGTGCCAGTTTTCAGCATGGCGTTGTACAACGCATTTTGCGCGGAGTTCAAGGCGCTGCGCTTCCTGCGGGCCAGGCCGGGTTGCCGTCGCATTTGCTCGAACTGGGCCTCTATTGGCACGACCAGGTCGTTGAATTTTTGCAGCGCTTTTTCACGCAACGCAGTGGCGCTCCGCGAGGCGCTGTCCGCTTTGGTAATTTCTTCTTTGGCTGCTTTGGCCTTGCGCAGGTTCGCCAGGACGGCCGCTTTTTGTTGCGCGTCCTCGACCAATGGGATCAATTTAGCGTAGCTTTGCTGCGCCTTGCGCAGGTTGCGCTTGACTTGGCGATCCAGCCAACGGCGCGAGCATACGTCATCCAATTGCGCGTTTGCCAGCTGCATGTCTGCAGGCTTGACGTCAATGGTGTTCCCCATGCGGTAGGCCATCGCACCGATAATCTTCAGACTGCCATCTTTGCTGGTCAGGCCCAGCACGGTTTTGCCGCTTTCCGAAAAGCGCCGGTTGACATCCAGCTCAGGTTGCAGTTCGTGATTCTGGAAGAGCTCGAAGTTGCCGTTGCCCTGCCCTTGTGCGTACACCAGCAAGTCGCCGGTGACAGGATCGGCGGTGCCGGCCACGCTCGCTTTAATCCCGTTGTCGACTTCCTCGACGCTCTCCATGCGGCCAAAGTAGACGCCGGCAAAGCCCTTGTCTTCGAAGCGCGCAGCCACGTTCTCGAACATCGGATCCGTCTGCCCTTCATAGAGGCTCGGCAACTCTTGTTGCACGCGCGCCTCCTCTGCCTCGAACTGCTCGGGCTGGAGGTCTATCTTGCCCAACTGATTGTTACTGTGCAGGGCGCGTAGATAGGGCAGATACGCCGCGTAATTGGGAAAGCCTTTCAGGAATTTGGCTCCGCCGTTTCCGACAATCCATTGCACCTTGTAGCCTCGGTTGAGTGCATCAAACGCCACGTCGATGCCGCCGTTGGCGCCTGACAGCACCACCGTGATGTCGCCCCTTTGCTCGGGCGTGCTTGCGTCCTCGTCCAGCTCGATGCCTTCTGCACCAGGTTTCAGCCGGTGTGCCACCTGAGTGAACACGTCCATGCTCATGATGCGTTTCGCGCCGACTTCACTGTCGCTGGCGGCAATGCGCCCGGCTGCGACACCCTGGGGCGGCGTGTGGTCACCGACGCCGATACCGCTGATGACCTTGCGGGCGTGATACTCGACACCGCCGGCGGTAATCAGGTAGCCATAGTCGGTTTTCTCGACGCTCTCGACATTGGCGTCCACTACCCCCATCTTCACGCGGTCCAGCACCTGCCTGATCAGATCGGAAAAATTGGCCCGGTTCAGCCATTCGTCATCTGTCGCCTCCAGCCCGAGGAAGTGGCGGATCGGTGAAATCATGTGCTCAGGATGGGCCACCACGCCGGGGCCGCGCTTGCCGGCCCATGGTTGGGTCTTGCCGATCACGATGTCATCCGCGCGGTCGAATGCCGCTCCCTGGCTGACAATCGCGTAAGCCACGCTGGCGCCGGCGCCTAAATAAGCAGTGTCATACAGCACCTTGCCTTCCAGTTCGCTATTCTCAGCGGCCAGCGTTTCGGTCGGCGTATGCTTGTTGGCCTGGTCTTTCCGCGCATCCTGTTCCAGCTCGGATACTTTCTTTGTTTTGCGCCGCGCCTTCTTCTCGCCGGTCAGGCGCTTGCTGATATCAAAATACATCTGGGTCAGGTGATCCTGGTCGGCCAGATCGTACACGCCGTAATCGATGACGCTGCTTTCAATCTGCTCCAATCCGGTGCGCACCTGATCCAGGCTGAGGGGCTTCACCTCCATTAGCGCAGCGTGCTCCCGCAACTGCAGATAGGCAGTCTGCACACGATCGCGCCCCTGCCGTTCGTAACGCACCACGCGCTGCGCCACGCCGGCGTCCATCATGGCCTGCCGCGCCTGCAGGTTCTGCTGAAGCTGGCTGGTCTGCATGGTGGCGCTGAGCGCCTGCAGCCCGCTCATGTCGGCGCGCTGGTCTGCGCGAGCGGGCTGTGGCGTTGCGGGCAATGATTGTTTCCGTAATGACTCTGCCTGTGCATGTGCTGGTGTCTGCATGGGAATCTCCTGGTATGCGAGCTGCCACCTTATCGAGCCCGTGCCATATCTTCCTTCCGAAAACCTTCCGCTCTCAAGGATTTATCCATGGAAATTTGATTTACATCATAAAAATTCGCCATCAGCTTTGATAGCCTGCGGTTGACAACTCACAAGGAGCCCGCCATGACATACAAGAATATTCTGGTTCACGCCGACCTCTCGCCGCATGCAGCCGCCCGCTACGCCATGGCCTGCCAGGTCGCCTTAGCGCACGAGGCCCACCTGGTGGGCGCCGCCTTTACCGGGCTGACGGCGGCGTGCTACCGCGACGCTTCTTTCGGTTACGGCGGCATGCTGGCGCCGGCCGAGCTGGAAGCCGTCAGCAATCAGAGCGCCGAAGCCCTTGATCGTTTCGTGGTGCAAGCCGCCAACGCCGGCGCCAGTTACGAACGCCGCATCAGCGACGATGACGCTGAAACCGGCCTCATCCTCCAGGCCCGCTACGCCGATCTGCTGGTGCTGAGCCAGAGCGACCCGGCGCTGAGCGGCCCCAGCTTCCTGCGTCAGCTGCCTGAGCATCTGGCGCTGCACGGCGGGCGCCCGGTGTTGCTGGTGCCCCATGCCGGCAAATTCGAGCACATCGACCAGCACGCGCTGATCGCATGGGATGGCAGCCGCGCCGCCACCCGCGCCGTGACCGACGCCCTGCCGCTGCTGCGCCGCAGCTGCCGCACGACCGTGGCGGTATTCCATGCCCAGACGCCATATGGCATGCACGGCGAGCAACCCGGCGCCGACATTGCGCTCTATCTGGCGCGCCACGGCGTGCGGGTCGAGGTGGCCCAGCAGCACGCGCCAGCCGGACTGGATATCGGCAACGCCTTGCTGTCGCTGTCCGCCGACATCGGCGCCGACCTGCTGGTCATGGGGGCCTACGGCCACCAGCGCTGGCGCGAAGTGATACTGGGGGGCGTGACCCGGCGTGTGCTGGAATCCATGACCTTGCCGGTCCTGATGTCGCACTGATGAGCATGGATACTCACCGCCATCTGCGCCTGGTAGGCGGCCAGCACTTGTTCCGGGTGGAGGATGAAGTCGCGCAGCAGCTGCACATCATTCAGAGCGGCGACATCAAGCTGTACCAGAACGGCCGCGACGGCAGCCAGCACATCGTCGACTTCCTCGGTCCGGGTGCCTGGGTCGGGCTGGAAGCGCTGCACCAGCAACGCCGTCAGGTCGGCGCGGTCGCCCTCAACACCTGCCAGGTGGCGGCCATTCCCTACCCGCCGCCGGACGGCGCGGATGCCTTCAACCAGCGTCTCAGCCATGCCATCGCCCGTCATCAGCAACATGCGGTGATGCTGCGCAGTACCAGCGCCATCCAGCGCGTGGCGCAATTCCTGCTTCAACGGGAGGCCAGCGCCACGCTGCCCATGTCGCGCCAGGACATGGCCGACTATCTGGGCCTGACACCGTCCACCGTCAGCCGCTGCCTGGGCGCGCTGCGGCGGCGCGGCTGGCTGGAAATCGTTCAGCGCCGCTATGCCCTGCCCGGCCGCGCCGAAGTCGGGCAAATGGCGCAGGGTCGGCCGTTGCCGCTGGACGATTAAGCGTTTACCCGCCCGCCGCCGGGCATGGCGTATAGTGTGGTCTGCCTGTTGCTGTTGAAAAAGGATGTCATGGACCTGCACTACCTAAGCCCGCTATTTGCGCCCAAATCCATCGTGGTATTTGCCGGCCCGCCCGATGAGCCGGAGCGGCAGAACGTCTACGGACGCAGTATCTGCGCCCAGCTGCGCGACGGCGGCTACCAGGGATCGCTGACCTTCCTCGATGTGAGCATGACCGGCACCCTGGCCGACCTGGTGCAATCGCGCGCCGACCTGGCCCTGATTGCATTGCCAAACGATGAGCTGGCGTTCGCGCTGGAGGTGGCCGGCCGCATCCAGTGCAAATCGGCGCTGATCGTTTCATCCGGCGTGCCGCCGGCGCAGGCGGCCGAGCTGCATGCCATCGCCCGCAAGCATGACATGCACCTGCTCGGCCCCAACAGCCTGGGCTTCCAGCGCCCGCGCCTGCATCTGAACGCTGGCGTGGCCGGCAAGCTGGCGCAGGCCGGCGGCCTGGCGCTGATCTCGCAGTCCGGCGCCCTGACGTCGGCCATTCTCGACTGGGCCGGCACCAACGCGGTCGGCCTGTCGGCGGTGATCTCGCTGGGACCGAATACCTCGGTCGACCTGGCGCAGGCGCTGGATTTTCTGGCCACCGACCCGGCCACCGAAAGCATCGTGATTTATATGGAGGGCATTACCGACGCGCGCCGCTTCCTGTCGGCGCTGCGCGGCACGGCCAATACCAAGCCGGTGGTCATCATCAAGGCCGGCAACGGCGCGGCAGCCTCGCGCGCGGCAGCTACCCACTCGGGCACCCTGATCGGCAGCGATGAAGTGTTTGACGCGGCACTGCGCCGCACTGGCGCGGTGCGGGTGAATACCTTTGTCCAGCTGTTCGCGGCCGCCAAATGCCTGGCTTCGCGCTATCGGCCGGTGGGGCCGCGCCTGGCCGTGATCAGCAACGGCGGCGGTCCCGGCGTGCTGGCGGCCGACTGGCTGGCCAAGCTGGGACTGCAACTGGGCCAGGCCGGCGCCGACGCCGCGCACGCGCTGGCGCCCGAGTTGCCGCCGCACGCTACCCTGACCGATCTGCTCGACCTGTCCGAGGAAGCCGGCCCGCAGCACTATGCGGCCGCCATCCGCTCCTGCGCCCACAATCCCAACATCGACGGTCTGCTGGTGATTTATTCGCCCAAGCTGGATGGCGACCCGGTGGCGGTGGCGCGCGGCGTGGCCGAAGCGGGCCGCGGCCTGAGCAAGCCACTACTGACCTGCTGGATGGGCGACGAACGCGTGACGCCGGCGCGCCACCTGATCGCGCAATCGGGCCTGGCCAGCTTCCGCACGCCGGAAGCGGCGGTCGATGGCTTCAGCAGCATCGCCATGTTCTATCAAAACCAGCAGCTGCTGCAGCAAACCCCGCCGCCGCTGTCGCAGCTGGCCAAGCCGGACCTGGACGGCGCCCGCCGGCTGGTGGAAAGCGTGCTGGCCGAACGCCGCAGCGTGCTGACCGAGATGGAGTCCAAGGCGCTGCTGGCCGCCTTCCACATTCCGATCACGCCCACCATGCCGGCCCGCAGCGCGGCCGAGGCGCAACTGATCGCCGCACAGCTGGGCTATCCGGTGGCGCTGAAAATCGATTCGCCCGACATCAGCCACAAATCGGCGGTGCAAGGCGTGGTGCTCAACCTGGCCGATGCCGCCGCGCTGTCCGCGGCTTACAGCGACATGCTGGCCAACGTCCAGCGCCTGCAACCGGGCGCGCGCATCAATGGCGTGACGGTGCAGCGCATGGCCGGCAAGCGCGATGGGCGGGAGCTGTACATCGGCGTCGCCAGCGATCCGCTGTTCGGACCGGTGATCGGTTTTGGCGCGGGCGGCACCATGATCGACCTGCTCAACGACCGCGCGGTCGAGCTGCCGCCGCTGAATCCCTTTCTGGCGCAACGGCTGGCGGCGCGGGCGCGCGTGGCCAGCACCCTGGGCGAATGGCGCGGCGCGCCGGCGGCCGATCTGCAAGCCATCGAGCATATCCTGCTGCGGGTCTCGGAAATGGTGTGCGAGCTGCCGCAGCTGCGTGAGCTGGACATCAACCCGGTGATCGTCGACCAGCACGGCGTGCTGGCTGTGGATGCGCGCGTGGTGGTCGGTGCGGCGCCGCCGTCTGCGCAGCGTTTCGACCAGCTGGCCATCATGCCGTACCCGTCCAACTACACCAGCCAGTGGCCCATGCGCGGCGGCGGCGAGTATGCCCTGCGGCCGGTGCAGCCGACCGATGCCGACATGCTGCAGGCGCTGGTGCGCGGCCTGTCCGAGCAATCGCGCTACAACCGCTTTGCCTCGTCGCTGCGCGAGCTGTCGGCGCAAATGCTGGCGCGCTACACGCTGATTGACTACGACCGCGAAATGGCGCTGGTGGCGGTGCTGACCACCCGCACCGTGGAGGACGACGGCAGTTTCAACGAAACCGAAAGCATCATCGGCGTGTCGCGCTATATCGCCAATCCGGACCGCAGCAGCTGCGAATTCTCGCTGCTGGTGGATGACAAATTCAGCGGCCAGGGCCTGGGTACGCGCCTGATGCTGGAGATTATGGACGTGGCGCGCGACCGCGGCCTGACCGAAATCGTCGGCCTGGTGCTGCGCAAGAACCGGCCGATGCTCAAGCTGATGACCAGCCTGGGCTTCCAGATGCGCCCTTACGAGGACGATCCGGAATTCCAGCTGTGCAGCAAGGCGCTCTAGGAATCCTGCGTGGCGGGCGCGGCCTGTGGGGTGCTCATCTTCCACGCCGCCAGCAACGCACCGCCGACCAGCAGCGATAGCGCCAGCGGCTTGCCGCGCGTGGTCAGATAGGTGTAAGCCGAGCGTTCCAGCACAGGGCTTTCATGACCGCCCTGGCGCTGCTGCAGTTCCAGCCCGTTCGGTTTATACAGCGCATCGCTGCGGTCAGGTGCCGCGGGCTGGTCTTTTTGCTGCTGGCGGAACATCAGCATATTCATCACCTTGTCGAGCACGCGCGGCATGCCATGGCCTTCCATCGAGATCATTTTGGCTGCGCCGCCGACAAAGATGTCGCGCTGCGGATGCTCGGCGGCGTACAGGATGGCGTCCGCCACCAGCTCGGGCGCGTACAGCGGTGCCGGCAGCTCTGGTTCATTCTTCATGTAGTTGCGCGCGTGCGGCACGAACATGGTGTCGATGGCGGCCGGCTTGATCAGGGTGACCGCTATCGGCAGCTCATCCTTTTCCGCTTCCATGCGCAGCGAATCGGTAAATCCCTTGACCGCGTGTTTGGAGGCGGAATACATGCCCTGCAGCGGCACCGCGCGCTCGGACACTTCACTGCCCAGATTGATGATGGCGCCGCCGTTCTCCCGCATCAGTTCCATCGCCGTCAGCGAGCCGTGCACCACGCCCCAGAAATTGGTCTGGAACAGCTTGTGATGATCTTCCAGCGGGACGTCGCGGTAGCGGCCGAAGATGGACACGCCGGCATTGTTAATCCAGCTGTCGATGCGGCCAAAGCGCTTGATGGCAGCCCTGCCGAGGGCCTGGACTTCCTCTTGCAAGCCGACGTCGGTCGGCACGGCCAGCGCGTCGTGGCCGCCGGCGCGCAGTTCGGCTGCCAGCTTATCGAGCGCCTCGCTGTCGCGCGCCGCCAGTACCAGCTTCGCACCTTTCCCCGCAGCCATACGCGCGGTAGTCAAGCCGATGCCGCTGGTAGCGCCGGTAACGACGACGACCTGTGAACTGAGTTTCTTCAAACGAATAGTCATTGCATCCTCCTCCTCGTGGTGAAGGATCAGTGTCTGCCCCGCCCCGCACACCTTCTGTGCGACGCCGCTCCCACGACCAAACTTCTTTGCCTTTTGTCATACGGCGACCAGCACTCCCGCGCCAGACTGTGCAAATGCCGCCATCCACCCCGCCCGCCCGATATGACTTGCCCTGGAAAGCTGCGTTATCACATGCTTTCCGCTCGTTCATGGATTTTTACTTTCCCAACTTGAGCGCCTGTATCGATTGGCGGCACCGGCCACGCTTTCGCGACCAGGAACTGGCAAAACTCAGCTTCAGCGCTACGCCAGACGTGATGGTGGCCGACAAGCTTGCCGAGGTGCGGCTGCACGACGGTAATCGGCCCATCTGCTTTCAATGCAGGCGCGGCGTGACGCAGATAAACGCTATGCAGCGCAGCTACATCTCACACGATTATTGTTCCGGCATGCGCTGACGCTTTTGCAGAGGCAGCTTGAGCGGCGTTTCGGATCACTGCCGCAGACCGTTCGCAAAAAACTGGCCAAAGCTAACCTGCGGCAAATAGAAGCCTGGAGTGATGCGCTTGCGACCGCTGAATCACTAGAGGAAGTTTTTCAATAAGTCTTAGCGAGCAAGCTGCGGCGACGTGACCAACACGCGTCTGCCGTCGTTGGCAATCTGCGTCATCGGCAGTTGGCGCTGTTGCAGCTCCCGATACGCCGATGGCTTCACGATGGCGTATTGCGGCAGGCCTTGCGCCGCGCGAACGCCCCAGCGGGCGGCAAACACTTCCAGCGACGCGATACCGCGCTCCGGCTCCTGTTGCAAGCCAAACGCCAGCTCGTCTGTGTACGCAACCGGTATCACGGTATGCGCCATGTAAAAAGTCATCGATTGTTCATAGTCTCCGACCGCGTACACCGGCGTCGATGGCGTCAGCGCCGCGCGCAGTTGCAGAGCCATTGCTTTGCCAGCATGCTCGCGGCCCCAAGGCTCAGTCGCTGCCATGCCGAGCTGCGTCATCGCCCATACGGCACAAGCAAGAACCCCAAGCGCCACGCTGCGACGGCCACGCCACTCCAGCAGACCGCCTGCAAGCGCGCCAAGCAGCGCCACCACTCCCGCCAGAATCACCAAGGGACGCACGGCAGCCACCGCAGGAAGCTGCAACGCCGCGACGACCACCGCGGCACCAGCAACACCCAGTGTCACCGGCAGCGCCAACGCAGCAACCCGCGAGGCCGAATCCAATTGACGGCCAATCAGCAGCGCCAATGCCGGCAACACCGGCAGCATGTAGCCAGGCAGCTTGGAGCTGGAATAGCTGAAGAAGGCAAGAATGAAGACAATCCAGATCGCCAGCAGCAGCAATGGCTGAAAGCGGCCAGCGAGCTTGCGGCGTGCGGCGGCAAGGCTGGCGGGCGCTAAAGCCATCCACGGCATCGCCGCCGGCAGCAACAGGACGATGAAGTAGTACCACGGCCCTTCGCGGTGATGCTCTTTCAGGAAGAAACGGTCCCAGTGTTCATGGATGAAGAAGAATGCCGGCTGCTCGGGATTACGCGCAGCGACCAGCAGGAACCACGGCAAGGCAATCAACAGAAACAGCGGCAATCCCAAACCAATATGCAGCCGGCGCCAGACGCCACGGTCGCCGCTGAACAGCGCGTACAACACCAGCACGCCGCCGGGAAGCACAATGCCGATCAGCCCCTTGGCCAACAGCGAGAACGCCATGCCGACCCAGCACGCGAGCATCCAGTTCCGGCGCTGCCAAATCGTGGCATCATCCTGCTGCGCGATCAGCAGGGCGCACAGCGCGCCGCCCATGATCGCGGCCACGCTCAGGTCCAGCGAATTGAATTGCGATCCACCGGCCCAGAACACCATCGAGGCCAGCACCATGGCCGCGTACAGCCCGGAGCGGCCGCCGAACAAGCGCGTGCCGGTGTAACCGACCATCAGCACGCCGAAGATGCCGCATACCCCATTCCACAAGCGCGCCTGCCAGTCACCTATACCGAAGACGGCAAACGACAATGCGCTCATCCACGCGTGCAATGGCGGCTTCTCAAAGTATTTGATGCCGTTCAGGCGCGTGGTGATCCAGTCGCCGCTGAACAGCATCTCGCGCGCCATTTCCGCATAGCGTCCCTCGTCCGGCGGAATCAGCGTACGCAGATTCAGCACAAACAAGGACGCGACGATGAAAACGGCGGCCAGCGGCCACCATGCTGCCCGCGAACGCACGGCGTCAGTTCACCAGTGCCTGCGCGGCGGCCACCTGGTCGCGATACGCGTCAAAGATTTTCTTGAGCGCGTCGGCCATGCTGGTGGCCGGCTTCCAGTCCAGCTCTTCGCAGGTGTTGGTGATCTTTGGCACCCGGTTCTTGACGTCCTGGTAGCCGGCGCCGTAGTAGGCGCCCGAAGTGGTCTCGACAATCTTGACCCTGGCCGCGCCGTCGGCGTATTCCGGATATTTCGGCGCCAGTTCCAGCATCATATTGGCCAGCTCGCGGATCGAGTAGTTGTTGACCGGATTGCCGATGTTGTAGATCTTGCCGGTGGCGGCGCCATT
>NZ_JBCNLB010000020.1:0-109758 GCF_039595735.1 Duganella sp. | reverse complement strand
TATCTGACCCACGGGCTCAATGGCCCAGACTCTGATCGGCATCTCCCTGCCTGACCACTTCTGCACCTTGATTATCCAAGGGTGACGCGGCATGTTCAATATACGAGCTCTGACATTCGGACACGCACGCATAACCTTTGAGGAATCTCAATACACAAAGGACGAGCTGCAACGACAACGATCGTGCGACATCTTGAGGAAGATCAAACTCGGGCGCTGCGTGTCCGAATGTCAGAGCTGACCCCGAATTTAGCCTTGCGAATTTAGCCTTTGGACAGGGCTTTGAGGGCTTGTTTGATGCCGTCGGAGACGCTGGCGCCGGCCGGCACGGTTTTCAGCGCCAGCAGCGCTTCTTTGTCGGAGTAGCCCAGCGCCAGCAGGGCGTTCAGGATGTCGGACTGGGAATCCGGTGCGGCATGCACGCCCGCCGCGCCGATGTCCGCGCCCAGCTTGCCTTTCAGTTCCAGCAGCAGACGTTCGGCGGTTTTTTTGCCGATACCGGGAACTTTCACCAAACGGCCGGCTTCCTGCAGCGTCACCGCCTGCGCCAGGTCGGCAATCGACATGCCGGACAGGATCGATAGCGCGGTGCGCGCGCCCACACCGGTAATTTTGATCAGCTGCCGGAACACGGCGCGCTCTTCGGCATTGCCGAAGCCATACAGCAGGTGCGCATCTTCGCGGATGGCCTGGTGCGTGAACAGCACCACTTTCTCGCCCACGCCCGGCAGGTTGTAGAAGGTGCTCATCGAAACATCGACTTCATAGCCAACGCCACCAACATCCACCAGCAGTTGCGGTGGATTCTTTTCAAGCAGGATCCCGGAAAGTCGTCCGATCATGGTTTTATACCTTTAAAGTTAGCCGACCAGACGGCCACGACGCATGCGCAAGCCGGCCAGCGGGCCGTTGGCAGCGGCATTGGTGCCGCCAGCAATCAGCGCCAGCGTTTCGCGGCTGTGCGCATGGCAGATGGCGATGCCGAGCGCATCGGCGGCGTCGGTGCCCGGCAAGCCCGGCAGTTGCAGCAGGCGCGCCACCATGTCCTGCATCTGCGCCTTGACGGCGCGGCCGCTGCCGACGACGGCTTGTTTGATTTGGGTAGGAGAATATTCTGCGACGCTCAGCTCGGCCGTCACCAGCGCGCAAATCGCCGCGCCGCGCGCCTGCCCCAGCAGCAGCGTCGATTGCGGATTGACGTTGACGAACACTTGTTCAATCGCGGCGCAATCCGGGCCGTAGGTGCGGGCAACTTCGCTCACGCCGTCGAGTATCACTTTGAGCCGCGTCGGCAGGTCGCCCTCGCCGCTCTTGATGGTGCCCGAGGCGATGTAGCGCAGCTTGCTGCCCTGCTTGTGTATGACGCCAAAGCCAGTGGTGCGCAAGCCGGGGTCGATGCCGAGAATTATCATTAGGCGATTGTATGCAGTAAAGAAAAAGCCCGCAAGCAATGCGGGCTTTCCTGTGCCGAGCGAGGTTGCTGAAACGTGGTCGCCACGAGGCGTCGCCGTCGAAGACAGTGCGAATGCACGGCGAGACGGCGCAACGAAGCTGCGGCCGCGTTTCAGTGCAGAGTGAGGTTGCTGAAACGTGGTCGCAGCGAGGCGTCGCCGTCGAAGACAGTGCGAATGCACGGCGAGACGGCGCAACGAAGCTGCGGCCGCGTTTCAGTGCAGAGTGAGGTTGCTGAAACGTGGTCGCAGCGAGGCGTCGCCGTCGAAGACAGTGCGAATGCACGGCGAGACGGCGCAACGAAGCTGCGGCCGCGTTTCAGCAACCGATTAGTGGCGGAAGTGGCGGGTGCCGGTGTAGACCATGACCACGCCGCGCTCGTCGGCCGCGTCGATCACTTCCTGGTCGCGCATCGAGCCGCCCGGGTGGATCACGCAAGTCGCGCCGGCATCGACCACCACGTCCAGGCCGTCACGGAACGGGAAGAACGCGTCCGACGCCACCACCGAGTTCGCCAGCGACAGGCCGGCATTCTGCGCCTTGATCGAGGCAATACGCGCCGAGTCGATACGGCTCATCTGGCCGGCGCCCACGCCCAGGGTCATATTGTTGCCGCAGAAGACGATGGCGTTCGACTTGACGTACTTGGCCACGCGCCACGCGAACATCATGTCCTGCAGTTCCTGCTGCGTAGGCTGCTTCTTGCTGACCACGCGCACGTCGTTCAACAGCACGTTTTTCGCATCGGCCGACTGCACCAGCAGGCCGCCGCCCACGCGCTTGAAGTCCATGGCGTTGACGCCGTCGCCCAATGGAATCTCCAGCAGGCGCACGTTCTGCTTGGCCGACAGGATCTGTTTGGCTTCCGCGGTGAACGATGGTGCGATCAGCACTTCGACGAACAGCTTGGCCAGTTCGGTCGCCGCCGCCGCATCCACTTCCACGTTGAAGGCGATGATGCCGCCGAATGCCGAGGTCGGATCGGTCTGCAGTGCGCGCTTGTATGCATCGGCCGCGTTGGCGCCGAGCGCCACGCCGCACGGATTGGCGTGCTTGACGATCACGCAGGCCGCCGATTGGTCGAAGCCGCCCATGCTCTTCACGCATTCCCACGCCGCGTCGGCGTCAGCGATGTTGTTGAACGACAGTTCTTTGCCTTGCAGTTGCTTGTAGTTGGCCAGCGCGCCCGGCGTGGTCACCACGTCGCGGTAGAAGGCGGCCGACTGGTGCGGATTTTCGCCGTAACGCATGTCCTGCACTTTTTCGAAGGCGACGTTCAGCTTGGCCGGGTAGGCGCTGCGGCTGCCGTGCGCGCGGGTTGCGTCCAGGCTGGTCAGGTAGTTGGCGATGGCGCCGTCGTACTGGGCGGTGTGCGAGTACACCTTGGTGGCCAGGGTGAAACGGGTGTCGTAGCTGACGTAGCCCGGCGCGTTGTCGGTGGTTTTCATTTCCGCCAGCACCACGCCGTAGTCGGACGGGTCGCAGATCACCACCACGTCCTTGTGGTTCTTGGCCGCCGAACGCAGCATGGCCGGGCCGCCGATGTCGATGTTCTCGATGGCGTCATCCAGGGTGCAGGTGTCCTTGGCAACGGTGGCCTGGAACGGGTACAGGTTGACCACCACCATGTCGATGGTCGGGATGTGGTGCTCTTCCAGCTTGGCCACGTGCTCCGGGAAGTCGCGGCGGGCCAGGATGCCGCCGTGCACTTTCGGGTGCAGGGTCTTGACGCGGCCATCCAGCATCTCCGGGAAACCGGTGTAGTCGGCAACTTCGGTCACGGGCACGCCGTTGTCGGCCAGCAGTTTGGCGGTGCCGCCGGTCGACAGGATGTTGACGCCCATGGCGGACAGCGCGCGCGCGAAGTCCAGCACACCGGTTTTGTCGGATACGGAGATGAGAGCTTGTTTAATCATGGCTATGAATGACTAGGTGGTTAAGGTAATCGGTCGGTACGGTCCGCCATTGCGGCCGTCCCCAGCCACTCAATGCCGGATGGAACAGGCGCTTTACAGCAGGCCGTGCTCTTGCAGTTTCTTGCGCAAGGTGTTGCGGTTGATGCCGAGCATCTGCGCAGCGTGCGACTGGTTGCCGTCGGCACGGGTCATGACCACTTCCAGTATCGGTTTTTCAACGGTCAGCACAACCATGTCGTAGATGTTCGATGCCTGTTGCTCGCCCAGGTCGTTGAAGTATTCTTCGAGACTTTTCTGGACTACTTCCTGGATACTTTCTTTGCTCATTTTTTTATCGTTCGCTATGTAATCTATTGAAGCTGGCAAATCGCTCCCGCTTGTGGCTGGAAACGTTTACCCTTCTGATAATGTGACTTTTTTAGTACGCTCTCGTGCCGCTCAGGCGGCCTGCAATGCTTCAGCGAGGCGGTATTGTAACCGTTCGCCGTAACGCCACTGAGACTCGAAGAATTGGTCTACAGCAAGCAATTGTTCCTCAGTGGATTCCAGCAAGTTCATTCGCTGGCGGAATTCCTCGCCGCCTTGCAGGTCGCGCACGTACCAGCCGATGTGCTTGCGGGCGGTGCGCACGCCGAGGTAGTCGCCGTAAAAGGCGTAGTGGGCGCGCAAATGTTCATCCATCAGCGCGCGCACTTCGTCCACATACGGGGCCGGCAAGTGCTTGCCGGTGCGCAGGTAATGGTCGATCTCGCGGAAGATCCACGGTCGGCCCTGGGCGGCGCGTCCCACCATGACGGCGTCGGCACCGGTGTAGTCCAGCACGTATCTGGCTTTTTCCGGCGAGGTGATATCGCCGTTGGCCACCACTGGAATTGAAACCGATTTCTTTACGGCGGCAATGGTGTCGTACTCGGCGTCACCTTTGTAGCCGTCGGCGCGGGTGCGGCCGTGCAGGGTCAGCATGGCGATGCCGGCGTCCTCGGCAATGCGCGCGATCGTCAGCGCATTCTTGTTTTCGCGGTCCCAGCCGGTGCGGAATTTCAGCGTGACCGGCACATCGACCGCACCTACCACCGCATCGACGATGCGCTTGACCAGTTCTTCGTCCTGCAGCAGGGCCGAACCGCACCAGGCGTTGCAGACTTTCTTGACCGGACAGCCCATGTTGATGTCGATGATCTGGGCGCCGCGCTCGACGTTGAAGCGGGCGCAGTCGGCCAGGTCTTGCGGGTCGGCGCCAGCGATTTGCACCGCTTTCGGTTCCATCTCGCCAGTGTGGTCGGTGCGGCGCGAGCTCTTTTCCGTGGCCCACAGGCGCGGGTTGGACGCTGCCATTTCAGAGACCGCGTAGCCCGCGCCCAGCTCTTTGCACAGCTGGCGGAAAGGACGATCCGTGACACCCGCCATGGGAGCGACGAAAACGTTGTTACGCAGTAAATGAGGGCCGATTTGCACTGACAATACCTGAATGGGGTAAGAAGGAACCTTCTATTTTAACCGAAGGCCTGCCCAAATAATAAGCACTATTTTTTATGAATTCGGCAAATGTGCAGTCTTGCCGTTATGAGCCAGGTTGCTCAGATGACATCATCCATGGCCGCCAGCGCCAGGTGTTCGACCTCGCCCCAGCTGTCCAGCCGGAGTGCTCCGTCAGCCACGGTGAAGCGGTTGATGCTGGCGTTTTTGACCTGGAAGTCGCGCGGACTGTCGAGCTGGATGCCGCGTGCGGCACGGTAGGCGCACTCCAGCACGCCGCCGTGCGCCACCACGGCCACCGTCTGGCCCGGGTGGCGCTCAGCCACGGCATGCAGGCCTGTGATGGCACGGTCGTAGAACTGGTGAAAACTTTCCGCCACGCGCACACCGGCCGGCATCACGGCTTCGATATCGCGCGCCTGCCAGCGGGCAAAGTCGTCCGGGTACTGCTGCTGGATGTCCTGGTACAGCATGCCTTCGAACACGCCGTAAGCACGCTCACGCAGCTGGGCGTCGGTTTGCAGGGTCAGTGCACTGTGCCGGGCGGCCACCGCCTGCGCGGTCTGCATGGCGCGCTGCAGGTCGCTGGAAACAATCGCCTCCAGCTTTTCCGCGGACAGCGCGCGTGCCAGCGCAGCGGCCTGGCGCTCGCCTTCCGCGTTCAACGGAATGTCGATGTGGCCCTGCAGGCGGCGCACGGCGTTCCATGCCGTCTCGCCGTGGCGGATCAGCAAAATAGTGGTGTGAGTCATGTTCTTGTATAAGCGCCGATCAGCTGCGCTTCATCCACGATATGGCCATAAATGGCGTTCAACAGGTCGGCGCCGGTAAACCCTTCCGGTAGCGCCAGCCGCGCCACATCCAATGCATAGATGCGAAAAATGTAATGGTGCGTCTGGTTCCGCGCCAGCGAGGGCGCATGATACCCGATACCGCCGAAGTCGTTGCGACCCTGGCGCAATTCCGCCATCGCAGCGCCCGCCGCAATGGCGGACAACAACGGCGGCAGATCGGCCACGCACCAGTGAAACAGGTCGCCGCCGCCCGCCGGCGCATCGGCATCCATGCACACCAGCGCCAGCGATGAGGTGCCGGCCGGCACCTCGCTCCAGCTCAGTTGCGGGCTGCCAGCCGCCGGGACCTGGCCGTGCTCGCGAAAACTGTCACTGGTGAGTTTCATGTTATTTGGCGTTGGTTTGCAGCCAGAAGGTGACCGGGCCGTCGTTGGTCAGCGACACTTTCATGTCGGCGCCGAACTGACCGGTCTGCACCGTCGGATGCCTGCGGCGTGCCTGTTCGACAAAGTAATTAAACAGGCGCAGGCCGTCGGCGGGCGCGGCCGCCGGCGTGAACGAGGGACGGGTGCCGGATTTGGTGTCGGCCGCCAGCGTGAACTGCGGCACCAGCAGCAGGCCGCCTTGGGTGTCGGTCACGCTGCGGTTCATCTTGCCGGCATCGTCGGCAAACACGCGGTAACCAAGCAGCTTGGTCAGCAGCGCGTCCGCCTCCTGTTCCGTATCGTTGCGCTCGGCGCACACCAGCACCAACAGGCCGGCGTCGATGGCGCCGATGGTAACGCCATCGACCACCACACTGGCGCTGCTGACACGTTGCAGCAGGCCGATCATGCGGACAGGGTCACGCGCGCGAACTTGCGCTTGCCGACTTGCAGCACGAAGGTGCCGGCGTCCAGCTTCAATGCCTTGTCGCTGATGACAGTGCCGTCCACCCGCACGCCGCCCTGGTCGACCATGCGCATGGCTTCCGAGGTGGAGGCGCACAGGTTGGCTTGCTTCAGCAGTTGCGGAATGCCCAGCGGCGCGCCGCTCAGCGCGACTTCCGGAATGTCGTCCGGGATGCCGCCCTTGGCGCGGTTGACGAAGTCGGCCAGCGCATCTTCAGCCGCCTGCTGCGAGTGGAAGCGCGCCACGATTTCCTGCGCGATGGCGACCTTGGCGTCGCGCGGGTTGCGGCCGCCGGCCACTTCCGCCTTCAGCGCGGCCACGTCTGCGATCGAACGGAACGACAGCAGATCGAAGTACTTCCACATCATGTCATCCGAGATGCTCATGATCTTGGCGAACATGGTGTTGCCGGGCTCGGTGATGCCGATATAGTTGTTCTTCGATTTGGACATTTTTTCAACGCCGTCCAAACCTTCCAGCAGCGGCATGGTCAAAATACATTGTGGCTCCTGGCCGTAGTCTTTTTGCAGCTCGCGGCCGACCAGCAGGTTGAATTTCTGATCGGTGCCACCCAGCTCCAGATCGGATTTCAGGGCCACCGAGTCATAACCCTGCATCAGCGGGTAGAGGAATTCGTGCACGGCAATCGGCGTGCCGTTTTTAAAGCGTTTGGTGAAATCGTCGCGTTCCATCATGCGCGCCACGGTGTAGCGCGAGGCCAGTTGAATCATGCCGCGCGCGCCCAGCGGATCGCACCACTCGGAGTTGTAGCGGATTTCGGTCTTGGCCGGGTCCAGCACCAGCGAGGCCTGCTTGAAGTAGGTCATGGCATTTTGCTCGACCTGTTCCTTGGTCAGCGGCGGACGGGTGGCGTTGCGGCCCGACGGGTCGCCGATCATGGAGGTGAAGTCGCCGATCAGGAAGATCACCTGATGGCCGAGGTCTTGCAACTGACGCATCTTGTTCAGCACCACGGTATGGCCGAGGTGCAGATCGGGCGCGGTCGGGTCCAGGCCCAGCTTGATGCGCAGCGGCACACCGCTTTGTTCCGAGCGCGCCAGCTTTTGGGCGAACTCGCTTTCAATCAGCAACTCGTCGACACCGCGTTTGGTGATGGCGAGTGCCTCCTGGACGTTGTCGGATAACGGCAACGCTTTGGAGGGAGCCGGCGGTATCGAAGAAGAGGTAGTCATAATTTTTTACGCGTATTTTTCAGAAAAAGGTAGGCAGCTTCAGGAGTTTGTTATAATCCCCGATCGATCAATCTTGCCGCATGAAAACTAACAAAACACATAATTAGAAAAAATAAAACGTTCCTGAATAGTTCAAGCGGCAAATTTTAACTGATTGCATGAACCAAATACATAAATTCACGAGCTCACGCTTGTTCAGTCTGCTAGGTTCTACGCGCAAGGCGCGCATCATCAGCGCGTCTGCATTGTTTCTCGCAGTATGTGCTTTTGGTGCCGCCGGCGTAGCTCCGCTCGCGCCTGATGCGTCGGATCTGCCAGTGAAAACTGTCCAGGAAGCAATCGTCGCCCCGGACCTCAGCGCGCAAATCAATGCGCTCGAACAGCAGTCCTCTACCGCGCAATTCGTTCACGAAGAAAAAATCCGCGCCGGCGACACGCTCGCCACCCTGTTGACCCGTCTGGGCGTCGATGACGATGCGGCCGAGAACTTTATCAAAAAAGATAAGGTTGCGAAAGGCGTGATGCAGCTCAAGACCGGCAAGCGCGTGCAAGCGCAAACCGACGAGGACGGCAACCTGCAGTGGCTGCGCGCCACCGTGGTGGACGGCAAGGACGATCCTGTCACCAACATCAAGATCACCCGCAAGGGCGACGGCTTTGTCGCGACCGCCGAGCCGGCCAAGCTGGAACGCCGCGTCGAGATGCACGCCCGTACCATCCGATCGGGTTCGCTGTACGCGGCCACCGATTCCAGCGAAGACGGCGCCAAGCTGCCGGACACCATCGTCAAGCAGATCATCGAGATGTTCTCGACCAGCATCGACTTCCGCGGCGACCTGAAACGCGGCGACAGCTTTAACGTGGTGTATGAAACCTTCTGGCAGGACGGCGAGTTCGTGCGTGCCGGCCGCGTGCTGGCCGGTGAATTCACCAACAAGGGCACCACTTACCAGTCCGTGTGGTTTGAAGATCCGCAAAGCAAGCAAGGCGGCGGCTACTACAGCTTCGACGGCAAATCGCTGAAGAAAGCCTTCCTGAAATCGCCAGTGGAGTTCTCGCGTATCTCGTCCGGCTTCGCCATGCGCGTGCACCCGATCTCGGGCCAGTGGAAACAGCACAAGGGCATCGACTTCCCGGCCCCGACCGGCACCCCGATCCGCGCGGCCGGCGATGGCGTGATCGATTTCGCCGGCACCATGAATGGCTACGGCAACTTCGTCATCATCAAGCACTGGAGCAACTACACCACCGCTTACGCCCACATGAGCCGCTTCGGCACGGGCATCAAGAAGGGCGCCAAGGTCAGCCAGGGTGATGTGATCGGTTATGTCGGCACCACCGGCTGGTCGACTGGCGCTCACCTGCACTACGAGTTCCGCGTCGGCGGCGAAGCCAAAGACCCAAGCAAGATGAACGTGCAGGCACAGGCGCCGCTGACGGCCGCTGAAATGAGCCGCTTCAAGGTCTACGCCAACGACATGATGCACCGCTTCGCCCTGTTGCGTCCGGTGGGCGGCGGCGGTACGCCAACCCGCGTCGCAGCAAAATAAGATCACAGGCCAGCTCAGACTGGCCTGTTTTTTTATGCCCATGAGATTGCGCGCCATTCGTCTTCTGATCCCTCTGCTGATAGCATGCTGGTGCCCTCCCCTTTACGCGGCAGCACCGCTGCCCCTGCTCACCGACTACACCCACACCGCCTGGACCGAGGTGGACGGCGCCCCCACCGGCGCCACCAAATTTGCCCAAGGCAGTGACGGCTGGCTGTGGATTGCCACACCGACCGGTTTGTACCGTTACGATGGCCGGCGTTTCAAACGCAGCGACAAGGTCTACGGATATCCGCTCCAATCCAGCAACATCATGGCGCTGACGGTGGCACCGGACGGCGCGGTGTGGATCGGCTACCGCGTCGGCGGCGTGTCGGTGTTCCGCAAGGATGGCGCCCACACCTACGCGGCAAGCGGCGGCCTGAACCCGGTCGGCGTCATGCATATCGAAGTGGCGCCCGATGGCGCGGTCTGGGCGGCGATGCGCGACGGCCTGGCCGTGCTGGCACCTGGTGCGCAGCGCTTTCAACACCTTGGACCCGACAGCGGACTGCCGGCACTGGGCGTGTTCCAGATCATGTTTGCGCGCGACGGCACCACGTGGATCGGCACCAATACCGGCGCTTTCTTTCGCAGGCGCGGAGAACGCCGTTTCACGCATGCCTGGCCGCGCGTGGCCCTGGTAGCATTGCAGGGAGCGCCGGACGGCACGATCTGGGGCAACGACTTCAAACATGGCAATTACCGGGTGCGAATGAGCGGCCCGGCGGCCGGCGTGGTATTGCACTCCGAGTTCGAAGGCGGCCGCGTGGCCTTCGACCGCAAAGGCACCATGTGGGTGCCGCACACGCACAGTTTTGAACGCAAGCTCGCACCGCCCGCCGCCAGCCCGCCGGAACAGCACTTGTCCAAGTCCGACCATATCAGCGGCCCCATTCTGGGCGCCAATTTCGAGGACCGCGAAGGCAATATCTGGATCGCCAGCTCACGCGGCATCGACCGTCTGCGCCCCAACCGCTTGCGCACCATGCCGGTGGCGCGGCAACTGGAATACCCGGCGCTGGTGAACGGTCCGGAGGGCGATATGTGGATCGGCGACTATGTTGCCGACACCTGGCGCTATGGACCGGAAGGCCGCATCCGCCGCGAAGTGCCGGGCGCCATCACCGCCAGCTACACCGCGCCGGATGGCGTGGTCTGGCTGGGCAGCGTGGACGGCGTGCGGCGGCGCGCGCGCGATGGCACGTTGACTTTGTTTGATTTTCCTGACGCGGTCAAAGGCTTGCGCGTGCATGCCTTGCAGCAGGATGCCAGCGGCAAGCTGTGGGCCTCGTTCTCGGCCGGCAAAGGCGTGTATCAGTTGGTGGACGGGCGCTGGCTCAAATCCGGCGGCCTGCGGGACATACCGGAACTGCTGGTGACCACCATGACGCAGGATGACAGGGGCAATCTCTGGATGGCGCATCCGGACAGCCAAGTCACGGTGATCGCCAACGGCAAGCCGTCCCGGCTATCGCTACAGGACGGCACCGTGCTGGCACTGCATGCGGACGGTCAGACCATGTGGGTCGGCAGCGAGAACGGCGTCGCCCTGTATCGCGGCGGGCACTTCATTTCACTGCACGGCGAGCGCAATGAACGTTTTCGCGGCGTATCCGGCATCGTCCGCCTGCCGGATGGTGAGCTGTGGCTGCATGGCGCCGCGGGCTTGTACCGCATCGCGGCCAGCGCCGTGGAACGCATGCAGGCGCGCCTGAGCGAGCGCAACCGCATCGCCCGCGCCCTGCACGACACGCTGCTGCAAAGCATGCAGTCGCTGCTGCTGTCGTTCGATGCACACAGCCGGCATTTAAAGGAAGGCACGCCGGAACGCACCAGGCTCGACCAGACGCTCAACCTGGCTGAGCAGTTGCTGGTGGAGGGGCGCGATCAGATCATGGACTTGCGCGCGGCGGCCACGCCAGAAGTGCTGGCGCTCACCTTGGAGGAGTTTGGCAAAGGCCTGGCCGAGCATCGTGCCCATGCGTTTGCCATGAAGGTGCACGGCACACCGCGCCAGTTGTGCGCCGATGTGCACGAGGGGATTATGCGATTGCGCGTGAAGCGCTGTTCAATGCCTCGCGTTATGCGGATGCCACACGCATCGCGCTGGAGATCGATTACAGCGAGAACACCTTCGTCATGCACATCCGTGACAACGGCCGCGGCCTGGACGAGTCGGTCGCGGCAGTTGGCTGCCGTCCCGGCCACTGGGGATTGCAAGGGATGCGCGAACGCGCCCACTGCATCGGCGCCACGCTCGACATCGCCAACCAGCCCGGTGCAGGCACCATTATCACCGTCGCGGTGCCGGGCAAAAAAGCCTATTGAACCGAGCTAAACACTTGCTTTAGCGAGGTTGCCTCAAGGAGGGCATCGCTCCAGGCATCTACCTGCGTCAGGCTGGCTTTGGCCAGCTTCTTCTGGACAGCTTGAGGTAGCGGACCGAAGCGCTTGATCAGTTGCCGCTCCAAAAGCGCGATCGCCCCTTCTTTTCGCCCCTGTTCAAGACCCTGTTCCAGACCTTGTTCCAGACCTTGTTCCAGACCTTGTTCCAGACCTTGTTCCAGACCTTGTTCAAGACCTTGTTCAAGACCTTGTTCAAGACCTTGTTCAAGACCTTGTTCCCACCCCTGCTGCCGCCCCTGCGCCAGACCTTCCTCCAGACCTTGTTCAAGGAATTTCTTCCGCTGTTCTTCAATAACCCATAATTGAAACTCTTCAAATGGCGTGAGTTCTTTCATGTCGTACTCCTTGTTTTTCTGAAGGACTTCCTGCAGGTAACGCTTCTGCAGCAACTCAGGCAAGGCCATCATCCAGTTAACCACATTGAATAAAATGATTATGCGCTTCCTGCTCCAACGATGCTTGAACAGTAATCGAGTCAGATGCAGCTTGGCCGCATGGAGTTTGCTTGCATCATGACGCACCTGCAGCGTAAGCAAGTGCGCCAGCAAGACCCAGGCAATAGGATTATGTGAGCCTGACAAAGCGCCAAGATCGGCGGCATAGTCAAGCAGCTTGACTGTTCGGAAGGAAAAAGCTGTCACCGTGCCCCGCGCATGATCGCGAAAGCCGGTTGGGCGCCAGTTGGGATCGTCGTCAGCCAGTATCACCAGGCTGACTACCGGCAAGCCGTACTGCTTGCAGATGCGATAGTTATAGTCGAACACGCGGCGTGCCAGCGTAGCATCACGCTGTGCCTGAATTTCTATATGGATCAACTCCCAATGCTCGCCACCATCATGCAGACAAACTTCGACCAGCTTGTCTGCCACCATGACGTCCGGAGCGGCACCCAATCCGACGCCGGCCAGCTCCTTGTCGTGGAAGCGCGGCCGATGTTTCCAGTTGATCTGACAACTGAGGTCGGGAAAAAAGAAATCCAGGAATGGACGGAACGCATGCGACAACGCTGCTTTCCAAGGCAAATCGTAACGGGCAGATAGGACGCTGTTCGACATCAGTCCAGTCTACAATCTCTCGATATCCCACCGTATTGAGGAAATACAAGCGCTCCCGCATGATGCGCTGGACTATAATTTCGCGAATCATCGGGAGACACTATGGCTTTGTATATCGGTTTAATGTCGGGCACCAGCCTGGATGGCGTGGACGGCGCGCTGGCGCAGTTTGATGGCGATCGCATGACCACCATTGCCGCTGCTTACATCACTTTTCCACCGTCGCTGCGGGCGGAGTTGATGGCGTTGCAGGCGACCGGCGCGAACGAGATCGAACGCGAGGCCCTGGCCGCCAATCAGTTGGCCCAGCATTACGCTCAGTGCGTGGCGGAGTTGCTGCGCGAAGCGGGCAAGCGGCCGCAGGACGTGCGCGCTGTTGCCGCACACGGCCAGACTATCCGTCATCGTCCCGAGCTCGGCTTTACGCGCCAGACCAATAATCCTGCCCTGCTGGCCGAGCTGTGCGGCATCGACGTGATTGCGGACTTCCGCAGCCGCGACATCGCCGCCGGTGGCCAGGGTGCGCCGCTGGTACCGGCCTTCCATCAAGCCTTGTTTGGCCAGCAAGGACAGGCGCGCGTGGTGGCGAATATCGGCGGCATGTCCAATATCAGCGTACTGAGCGGCGATGGTCGCGTGATCGGCTTCGACACCGGCCCCGGCAATGTGTTGATGGATGGCTGGATCGGCCGCCATCGCCAGCAGGAATACGATGCCGATGGTGCCTGGGCGGCCAGCGGCAAAGTCGTTCCGGAGCTGCTGGCGGAGCTGCTCAAGGAGCCGTATCTGGCGCTGCCAGCACCCAAGAGCACCGGACGCGATTTGTTCCATCTGGACTGGCTGGATGCGCGACTGGCCGTGCACGCGCCAGCCGCGCCGGAAGATGTGCAGCGCACGCTGACGCAATACACCGCCGTCACGCTGGCGGACGCCATCAAGGCTTGTGGCGGCGGCGCGGATGCGGTCTACGTCTGTGGCGGCGGCGCCTACAACAGCGTGCTGATGGAAGCGCTGAGCCAGGAACTGGGCAAACAGGTACTGGTCGCATCCACGCAGGCACTGGGCATCGCGCCCAACCGCGTGGAAGCGCTGGCATTTGCCTGGCTGGGCTACCGTTTCAGCGAACGGCTGGCGGGCAATCTGCCGGCCGTCACCGGCGCGCAGGGCGAACGGGTTCTCGGCGCGCTGTACCCGCACTGAGCACGCCACGCGACAGCGATCGTCCGGCCCGGATCACGGATGAAAAAAACGGCGGCCCGCAGGCCGCCGTCTTCGGAGACGAATCCGGATTACACCGAGAACGAGGAACCGCAGCCGCAGGTCGAGGTGGCCTGCGGGTTCTTGATCACGAACTGGGCGCCTTCCAGGTCATCCTTGTAGTCGATTTCCGCGCCGACCAGATACTGGTAGCTCATCGAATCGATCAACAGCTGGACGCCGTTCTTGACCATGGTGGTGTCGTCTTCATTGACGATTTCGTCGAAGGTGAAGCCGTACTGGAAGCCGGAGCAGCCGCCGCCCTGCACGAACACGCGCAGTTTCAGGTCGGGATTGCCTTCCTCTTCGATCAGTTGGGCGACCTTTTCAGCGGCGCTATCGGTAAAGACGATAGGTGCTGGCATTTCGGCAACAGCGTTCATTTCTAACTCCTACGAGAAAACAGTTGGGGTCCATTATAGACCCTTGGTGTGATTTATGCTCCGCACCCCGCAAAAACAGCGGGTTTTACGGCAACAGGGCGATTTGGGTCAGGCCGGTGGTTTCTTCCAGACCAAACATCAGATTCATGCACTGCACGGCCTGGCCGGAGGCGCCCTTGACCAGGTTGTCCTGCACCACCAGCACGATCACGGTGTTGCCGTTGTCCGGACGGTGCAGCGCCAGGCGCAACATATTCGAACCACGGGTCGAGCGGGTTTCCGGATGCGAACCGAATGGCATCACATCAACGAAGGCGCTGTCCTTATATTGGTCTTCAAACAGCTTCTGCAAGTCTTCGTTGCTGATGTCCTTGGTCAGGCGCGCGTACAGGGTCGAGTGCATGCCGCGGATCATCGGCACCAGGTGCGGCGTGAAGATCAGGCCAACCTTGTCCGAAGTGAACTTCTGCAACTGGGCCGACGTTTCCGGAGTGTGACGGTGACCGGCCACGCCGTAGGCCTTGAAGTTGTCCGACGCTTCCGAGAACAGGGTGCCGATTTCCGCCTTGCGGCCGGCGCCCGACACGCCCGACTTGCAGTCAGCGATCAGCGCGCTGGCGTCGATCACGCCAGCTTTCAGCAGCGGGTAGTAGCCCAGCTGCATGGTGGTCGGATAGCAGCCCGGATTGGCCACCAGACGGGCGTTCTTGATGCTGTCGCGGTTCAGTTCAGCCAGACCGTAGGCGGCCTCTTCCAGCAGTTCCGGGCAGGTGTGGTCAATTTTGTACCATTTTTCAAACACCGCCTGGTCCTTGATGCGGAAGTCGGCGGCCAGGTCGATGACTTTCACGCCGGCCTTCAGCAGCTCGGGGGCCTGCGCCATGGCCACGCCGTGCGGGGTGGCGAAGAACACCACGTCGCACTTGGTCAGGTCAGCGTTTTCCGGCGACGAGAATTTCAGGTTCACGCGGCCGCGCAACGAAGGGAACATATCAGCGACTGGCAAGCCGTCCTCTTTGCGCGAGGTGATTGCCGTCAGTTCCACGTTCGGGTGGACTGCCAACAAACGCAGCAGTTCTACCCCGGTGTATCCGGTGCCGCCGACGATGCCAACTTTGATCATTGTTCTTTCCTTGAAGTGTGAGGAGATGCGTGGGTAAATGGGTGCCATTTTATCAGGCAATGGCTACCGGCGTATGACGGTAGCCAGATGGAAAAAAAGCCGCCTGACACAAGGCCGGCGGCTTTTTCGGTGATGCGCCGCAAGCAGCGCACCCGAGCGTAAAAATTAACGCTTCGAGAATTGCTTTGCGCGACGTGCTTTGCGCAGACCAACTTTTTTACGTTCAACTTCACGTGCATCGCGGGTTACGAAGCCAGCGCGTGCCAGGTCACCTTTCAGGCCCGAATCGTAGTCGATCAGAGCGCGGGTGATGCCGTGACGGACGGCACCTGCCTGGCCGGACTCGCCGCCGCCGTGAACGTTGACTTTGATATCGAAACGTTCAACGTTGCCGGTCAGTTCCAGTGGTTGACGAATAACCATCAGGCCGGTTTCGCGCGAGAAGTATTCCGACGCAGGTTTGCCGTTGACGATGATTTGGCCAGTGCCAGCTTTGATGAACACACGAGCTACTGCACTCTTGCGACGGCCGGTGCCGTAATTGTAGTTACCGATCATGTCAGTTCCTTAGATTTCGAGTGCTTTAGGTTGCTGAGCAGCGTGCGGGTGCGAACCTTCGGCGTACACTTTCAGCTTCTTGATCATTGCGTAGCCCAGTGGGCCTTTTGGCAGCATGCCCTTGACGGCTTTTTCCAGAGCGCGACCTGGGAAACGCTGTTGCATTTTCAGGAAGTTGGTCTCATAGATGCCACCTGGGTAGCCCGAGTGACGGTAGTAGGTCTTCTCGGTTGCTTTGGTGCCGGTCACGCGCAGTTTGCCTGCGTTGATGATGACGATGAAATCGCCGGTATCGACGTGAGGGGTGAACTCAGGCTTGTGCTTGCCGCGCAGTCGGAGTGCCACTTCGCTGGCAACACGTCCGAGGACTTTGTCCGTCGCGTCAATCACGAACCAGTCGCGCTGGACTTCATGTCCTTTAGCGGAAAAAGTTTTCATGTGATGACTTTCTAAATTAGAAATTACCGCTCATATGGTGGTTCCGCTACAGAAACAGCGGACTCGGCCTTTTTATTTACTTTCCTGAGCGAATGGAAAGCCCACGATCATAACAGCCCGGGTAGCGTGGCGTCAAGCCCGGTTTAGCGTCCGGGCCGGGCAAACACAGGGCTGGCGCGGTCCATTACAATATGGACAAAGTTTTTCACACGGAGAATGCAATGGAATGCAAAGTTAGCTGGAATGGCCCGTCGGGCATGAGTTTCCTGGCCCAGACCGGTTCCGGCCACCTGGTCAGCATGGACGGGGCGCCGGAAGGCGGCGGCCACAACCTGGCGCCGCGTCCGATGGAAATGGTCCTGCTGGGCACTGGCGGCTGCACGGCTTACGACGTGGTGCTGATCCTGAAAAAAGGCCGGGCCGACATCCGCGGTTGCGAATGCGTGCTGAAAGCCGAACGGGCCGACACCGAGCCAAAAGTGTTCACCAAAATCAACTTCCACTTCGTGGTGACCGGCAAGGGCCTGAAACCGGAACAAGTCGAACGCGCCATCACCCTGTCGCACGACAAATACTGCTCAGCATCGATCATGCTGGGCAAGACCGCCGAAATCACCCACTCCTTCGAAATCGTCGAAGTCGCCTAAGCAATTCGGGGTCAGCTCTGTCATTCGGACACGCGCAGACGACAATTGAGAAATATCAAAGGATTCCGAAGTATTTGGTCATTGCAAACCTATAGCTCGGACATACCGGCTATTACTCTCAATTCGGTCTGTCCGTATTGATCTCTCTCAGATATCGTCTCTGCGTGTCCGAATGACAGAGCTGACCCCGAATGAAGCCCGGTCCTGCACAAGCTGAGGGTTCAGATGTAGTAGGCGGTGCTGGTCATGACTTTGCCCATGACCGCCATCGCAGCTTGCACCGGCGCCGGCACGGCAGCAGCGCCGAGGTGCTGGGCGGCGGCACCGTGCTCGATTTCATCGATGCGCATCTGGTCGACGATGGCGCGCGATTTGGCGTCCTGCGGCGGCAGCTTGTCGAGGTGGCTTTCCAGATGGGCTTCCACCTGGCGCTCGGTTTCCACCACAAAGCCCAGGCTGCGGGCGTCGCCCAGCACCGCGGCCACCGTGCCCAGTGCGTAAGCGCCAGCGTAGAAGAACGGGTTCAACACGCTGATGTGCGAGTTCAGTTCTTCCAGACGCTGCGCGGTCCACGCCAGATGGTCCTCTTCCTCGCGGCTGGAATGCTCGAACTGTTCACGGATCTGCCCGGTGCGGGCAAAGCGCGCTTGCGCGTTGTACAGCGCCTGTGCGCACACTTCGCCCACATGATTCACCCGCATCAGGCCAGCCGCGTGGCGGCGCTCCGCTTCGCTCATCTCCGCATCGGCCGCATGCGCCGCCGGCGTCGGTCGCGAGGCCGAGGCGACGCCAGCCACCACGCGCAGCGCCTTGTCGGCGCCGGCAATGAAACGGTCCAGGGGAGTGTGATGATGTGCGGCCATGTGCAAACCCGTGTCTTCAGATGGAAAGCCGCATTTTAACCGGCGTCCGCCTCTTCGCGTAGCTGACGCTGGCGCTCGATGTAGTCGGCCACCGGGCCGCGCACGTCAATTTTGGAAATGTCCTTGGCCACGCCCAGGTTCAGACCGAGCAGGAACGGGATGTTTTCCAGCGGCACTTCGGTGCAGTGCTCGCCAAACGCCTTCAGAAAGCGCCTGGACTCCACCACCCGCACCACTTTTTCCCCGCTCATGTATTGCAGGATGCTGGTGATGCTGTGGCCCTTGCCGATGGTGTGGTAGATGAAGCGGTTGAAATCGCGGTCCAGCTGCTTGAAATCCAGCGTTTCCTTGGTCATCAGCCCGGACAGGTAATACAGCCCCAGCGCCACACGGAAGAAGCCGGTGGACTCTTCGCGGTCGACGCCATTCTGCATCACCGCCAGTATTTTTTCCTTCAGATGCGGATTCATATTTCGCTACGCTCCCTGGTGCGACTATAGCAAGAGTTCTGTGTCACCAGTAGCTTGCGTGCAAGAATTTTGACATGCTATTCTTGAAACTTTTGAACTTGGGGGCAAGCACGATGATCGCGGTAAGCAGCCTGGCCAAACGCTTTCGCCTGCCCTCACGCGGCGGCAAGACCCGCACTGCGCGCGATCCGCGCGACCATGATGGCTGGTTCCATGCCGTACGCGACGTCAGTTTCCGCTGCGCCCCCGGCGAAGTGCTGGGCCTGCTCGGTCCCAACGGCGCCGGCAAGACCACCACCCTGCGCCTGCTGTCCACCGCCCTCAGGCCCGACGCCGGCAGCATTCACGCCAATGGCGTCGACCTGCTGGCCAATCCGTTGGTGGCGCGCCAGCACATTGGCTTCCTGTCCGGCTCCACCGGCCTGTATGGCCGCCTGACCGCGCGCGAAAACATCGAATATTTCGGCCGTCTGCACGGCATGAGCCCGGCCTACCTCAAGCGCCGCTGCGACGAGCTGTGCGAACTGCTGCAAATGCATGAGTTCGGCAACAAGCGCGCCGACCAGCTATCCACCGGCATGAAGCAGAAATGCGCCATCGCCCGCAGCGTGGTGCACGAACCGCAGATCGTCATTCTCGATGAGCCTACCACCGGCCTGGATGTGATGTCGGCCAAAATCCTGCTGGACTTTATCGCCAGCTACAAAGCCCTGCGCGTGCCGCTGATTTTCTCCACCCACCACCTGCACGAGGTGGAAAAGCTGTGCGACCGCGTGTGCATCATCAACCACGGCAAGACCGCCTTCCACGGCAGCATCGACGAACTGCGCCACCTGGGCGGCAGCGCCGATCTGTACGATGCCTTTGTCGGCGTCATCAATCAGGGAGGCTGAGCCATGTGGACCATCTATCTCAAGGAATTGCTGGAACTGGCGCGCGACCGCCGCACCTTCTTCTTCACCGTTTTCATCCCCGTGTTTGCCATGCCGCTGATTTTCGCCGGCTTTGGTTTCCTGTCTTCCAGCATGTTCAAGCAGGCCAGCACCGCCGACATGGCCTACGCCATCTTCGGCAAGGAGCACGCGCCGCAGCTGGCTCAACGCTTCGCCAACGAAAAAGGCTTCCATGAAATCGCGCTGGCCAGTCCGGACGAGATCAAGACCGCCATCGCCGCCGAGCGCATCAAGTTCGCGCTGGTGATTCCGCCCGGCCTGAACGACCGCCTGCACACGCAGCGGCAAGGCGCCATCCAGCTGCACTACAACAGCGCCGCCACCGTCGACCTGACCCGCAAGCGCGTGCACGCCGTGATCGGCAACGAAAACCGCGAACTGCGCGAGCGCGCCCTCTCCGCCTTCAACCTCAACCAGCAGCAGCTGGCGTTCGCGCTCGATCCGATCACGCTGGAAGACCACTCCACCGCCGACAAGCGCGAGCAGATGGGCGCGGTGGTCGGCGGCATGCTGCCCTACGTGCTGCTGATGGTGTGCCTGATGGCCGCGATGTATCCGGCAATCGACACCGGCGCCGGCGAGAAGGAGCGCGGCACGCTGGAAACCCTGCTGCTGGCGCCGGTCTCGCGCAGCGCCATCGTGCTGGCCAAGTTCCTGATGCTGTTCACCGTCGGCCTGGCCTCGGCCCTGCTGATGATCGTCAGCGTCGGTCTGCTGCTGCACTTCTTCGGCCACGCCATCGGCGGCGACGTGGTGCAGATGGTGCGCGCCATCGGCGTGCTGGACCTGGCGATGGTGGCGCTGATGCTGGTGCCGACCGCCGCCATCTTTGCCGCCATCCTGCTGTCGCTGTCGATCTACGCCAAAAGCTATAAGGAAGCGGCCGGCCTGATCTCGCCGCTGATGCTGGTCACCATCCTGCCGACGCTGGTGGCGCTGCTGCCCGGCGTGGAGCTGAACTGGACCTGGGCGATGGTGCCGCTGACCAATGTGTCGCTGGCAATGAAGGAATTGGTCAAAGGCACCATGGACTATCGCATGTTCTCCGTGATATTACTGTCAACAACACTGACTGCCGGCCTGTTGCTGGCCCTGTGCCGCTGGTGGTTCAACCGCGAGCAGGTTTTGTTTAGGAATTGAATAAGTTGTCTATTCAACTACGCTTCAGGCCGAACGGCCTGTTCCGCCAATTCTGCACTTTGGCGCACCATTTTGCCGCCCATCGCAATGGCGCCCCTCCTGTGGATCAAATTCAATACAATGCCATCATGTGAAAAGTGGTTTGTCGCGCAGAATCAGGAGTTAGTATGGAATTAAGCATCAGCAATCTGTCCAAAACCTATAGCAACGGCGTCGTGGCTTTGGACAATATTTCGCTCACCATCCCGACCGGGATGTTCGGTCTGCTCGGCCCCAATGGCGCCGGCAAATCGACGCTGATGCGTACCCTCGCCACTCTGCAGGAATGCGATTCCGGCTCGGTCTTCTTTGGCGATCTGGACGTGCTGGACGAGAAAGATGAAATCCGCCGCCTGCTGGGCTACCTGCCCCAGGATTTCGGCGTCTACCCGAAGGTGACCGCTTACGAACTGCTCGACCACTTTGCCGTGTTGAAAGGCCTGAGCAACCGCAACCGCCGGCGCGAAGTGGTGGACGGCCTGCTGCAGCAAACCAATCTGTTTGAGGTGCGCCACCAGCGTCTGGGCGGCTTCTCGGGCGGCATGCGCCAGCGTTTCGGCATCGCGCAGGCGCTGCTGGGCGATCCGAAGCTGATCATCGTTGACGAGCCGACCGCCGGCCTTGACCCGCAGGAACGCGTGCGCTTCCATAATCTGCTGTCCGACATTGGCGAAGACAAGACCGTGATCCTGTCCACCCACATCGTGTCCGACGTGGCCGATCTGTGCGCCAACATGGCCATCATCAACAAGGGCCACCTGCTGCTGTGCGGGCCGACCCAGGAGCTGATTCACGAAGTCAGCGACAAGATCTGGGCCCGTTTCATCAATAAGGCCGACCTGCCCTCGTTCCAGCTGCGCCATCCGGTGATCTCGTCGCGCCTGCTGTCCGGCCGCACCCTGATCCACGTCTACAGCGACACCGATCCCGGCGACGGCTTCGAGGAAGCCATCGGCGACCTGGAAGACGTCTACTTCGCCACCATCGCCGGCCGCCACCGCGCCGCGAACAGCTGCGATTAAGGGCGTATCATGTTTGCCATCGCCTTTTTTGAAGCGCGCCAGCGCCTCAAGCTCTTGTCCACGTGGGTGTACTTCTTCGGCTTCCTGGCCCTGACCATGTTGTGGATGGCTGCCGCCGGCGGCTTCTTCAAGGGCGCCTCGGTCACCTTTGGCAGCCAGCTGATCGACTCGCCGCGCTCGCTGATGTTCACCACCAGCTTCCTCGGCTCGCTGGGCGTGATCGTGATTGCCGCCATGATGGGGCGCTCGGTGCAGCAGGACTTCGAGTACGACATGCAGCACTTCTTCTTCAGCGCGCCGATCAAAAAACACCAGTACATGTTCGGCCGCTTCTTCGGCGCCTACCTGACACTGGCCGTGATCTTCACCAGCATCCTGCTGGGCGCCTGGCTGGGCAGCTTCATTCCCGGCATCGACCCCGAGCGGCTGGCGCATCCGGACGCGATTGCCTACCTGATTCCCTACCTGATCGTCATCCTGCCGAACATCTTCATCTTCGGCGCCGTGTTCTTCATCCTGGCCGCGCTGACGCGGCGCATGCTGCCGGTCTACATTTCCAGCGTGGTGATGCTGATCGGCTACATGGTGGCGCCCGGCCTGGCGCGCGACCTCGACTACAAAACCTTCGCCGCCCTGATCGACCCGTTCGGCACCACCGCCGTGATCCGCCTGACCGAATACTGGCCCATCATCGAGCGCAACTTCCGCCTGTTCCTGCCGGAAGGCGTGTACCTGCTGAACCGCGTGATCTGGGCCTCGGCGGCGCTGGCCGGCCTGCTGGTGGGCTACTGGCGCTTCCACTTCATCGCCACCAGCGACAGCGGCCACGGCAAGCGCAGCAGCACCGGCGAAGGCGAGATCCCGCAGCACCTGTCGCATACCTCCACCAGCACTCGGGAAAAGCCCGACTTCCAGGCGCGCAGCCTCGGCTGGCTGCTGCTGCGCTCCAGCTGGCTCAACCTGCGCGAAACCACCAAGAACATCTACTTCCTGGTGATCGTGCTGGCCGGCGTGCTGATGATGTGCGCCGCCTCGCTTGACCTCGGCTCGCTGTACGGCACCAACACCTACCCGGTCACCTACCAGGTGCTGGAAGTGGTGAGCGAAACCTTTGCCCTGTTCATGATGGTGATCACCACCTTCTACGCCGGCGAACTGATCTGGCGCGAACGCGAAGCCCACATGGGCCAGATGCTGGACGCCATGCCGGTGCCCAGCTGGCTGCCGCTGCTGGCCAAGCTGTTCGCGCTGATCGGTCTGCAAGCGCTGCTGATGGTGATCGTGATGCTGACCGGGATGGCGATCCAGATCTTCCAGGGCTACTTCCTGCTGCAGCCGGGGCTGTACCTGTATCATCTGTTCCTGGTGCAGATGCCCGGCTACGCGCTGACCGCGGTGCTGGCGATTGCGCTGCAGGTGCTGATCAACCAGCGCTACATCGCCTACTTCGCGATGATCGTCTACTACATCATCAGCGTGACCGCGCCCGGCATCGGGCTCGACAACCCGATGCTGGTATATGGCAACATGCCAAGCATCACCTACTCCGCCATGAACGGCTATGGCCACTTCCTGCTGCGCGAGCGCTGGTACGAAGCGTACTGGGGCGGCGCAGCGCTGCTGCTGATCGTGCTGTCGCTGCTGTTCTGGGCGCGCGGCACCAACGACGACTGGCGCCAGCGCCTGCAACTGGCGCGCCACGCGCTGACGGTGCCGGTACTGACCACCATAGCCGTGGGCGTGCTGATCTTTGCCGGCGCCGGCAGCGTGCTGTTCTACAACCAGTACGTGGCCGACTGCTTCAAGTCGGCCTACCACAAGGAAACCGAAAAAGCCGACTACGAGCGCAAGTACAAGCAATACGCCGTGCTGCCGCAGCCGCGCATCACCGACGTCAAGCTCAACGTCGACATCTGGCCGGAAAAGCGCACCCTGCTGGTCAAGGGCCGCTACCTGCTGCAGAACAAAACCGCGCAGCCGGTCAGCGACATCATCATTTCGCAGGACAACAGCGCGGCGCAGTACCGGGTGCGCTTCAGCCAGGAAGTGCGCAATGGCCTGCAGGATAGCGAGCTGGGCTTCTACAGCTACAAACTCAGCAAGCCACTGGCGCCGGGCGCGCAGCTGGCCATGGAGTTTGACATCAGCTACACGCCGCAAGGCATCCTGGGGCTGGGCCGCGACACGCCGGTGATCGGCAACGGCAGCTTCTTCAACAACGGCATCATGCCGCACATCGGCTACCAGCAGGACTGGGAACTGAGCGACGCGCGCGACCGCAAAAAGCACAAGCTGGTGGCGCGCGAACGCATGCTGCCGCGCGACGATCCGGCCGGCCTGGCCAACAACTTCACCGGCAACGACGCCGACTGGATCAGCTTTGACGCCACCGTCAGCACCAGCGCCGACCAGACCGCGATCGCGCCGGGCATGCTGGTCAAGGACTGGACCAGCAAAGGCCGCCGCTACTTCCACTACAAGATGGACCAGCCGATGCTGAACATGTACGCCTTCCAGTCGGCGCGCTACCTGGTCAAGCGCGACTGGTGGCAGGACGTCGGCATCGAGCTGTACTACCATCCGGGGCATGAATACAACCTGGACCGCATGGACAAGGGTATCAAGGAATCGCTGGACTACTACACCAAGAACTTCGGGCCGTACCAGCACAAGCTGGTGCGCATCGTCGAATTCCCGCGCTACTCGCAGTTTGCGCAATCGTATCCGAACACCATTCCGTATTCGGAATCGGTGGGCTTTATTGCCAAGGTCAACGACAAGAATCCCAAGGATCTGGACTACCCGTTCTACATCACCGCGCACGAAGTGGCGCACCAGTGGTGGGGCCACCAGCTGGTGGGCGGCGATACCCGCGGCGGTACCGTGCTGAGCGAGACGCTGGCCGAGTATTCCGCGTTGATGGTGATGAAGAAAAACTTCGGCGCCAGCAAGATGCGCCGCTTCCTGCACTATGATCTGGACCAGTACCTGCTGGGGCGCGCGCTGGAGCGCAAGAAAGAACTGCCGCTGGCGGAGAACGAAAACCAGAACTACATCCAGTACCGCAAGGGCAGCCTGGCGATGTACCAGCTACAGGACATCGTGGGCGAAGCCACCATCAACGCCGCGCTGAAAGACATCCTGAACCGGTACGGCCGCAAGTCCGGACCCTATCCAAGCGTGACGGTGCTGGTGGACGCCTTGCGCAAGGTGACGCCGGCAGAGCAGGCCTACCTGATCGACGACTTGTTCAACCACATCGTGCTGTATGAAAACCACGCCACCTTGGCCACCGCGCGCAAGCTGGGCGATGGCCGTTACGAGGTCAGCTTCACGGTCAGCGCCTCCAAGGTGCGCGCCGGCGAGCAAGGCGAGGAAAAAGACGTGCCGCTGCGCGACTGGATCGACGTCGGCGTCGACGACAAGGAAGGCAACAGCCTGCTGCGCGAGCGCATGCTGATCACACAGAAAGAAAACCGCTACACGGTGATTGTGAATGGCCGCCCGGCCAAAGCGGGCATCGATCCGGACAACAAGCTGATCGACCGCAAGCCGGACGACAACCTGATCAACGTCGAACTACAAGCGCAATAAACTCCGGGGTCAGGTCCGACATTTCAACACGAGCTCATGTTGAAAAAACGGACCTGACCCCGGATTTTTCAGCGGAGTTGCAGGCGGGTGGCGGCGCCCTCTTGCAGCTTGAACACTGCCACCACGGCGTTCAGCGCATCGGCCTGATCGTGCAGCGACGAGGCCGCCGCGGCCGCCTCTTCCACCAGCGCCGCGTTTTGCTGCGTTACCTGATCCATCTGGCCGATGGCCTGATTCACCTGCTCGATGCCGCTGCTCTGTTCCAGCGTGGCCGACGTGATCTCGCCCATGATGTCGGTCACGCGCTGAATGCTGTCCACCACTTCCGTCATGGTCGTGCCTGCCTGCGTCACCAGCGCGCTGCCGGCATTCACCTTCTCCAGCGAATCATCGATCAGCGTCTTGATTTCCTTGGCGGCCGCCGCGCTGCGCTGCGCCAGGTTACGCACTTCCGACGCCACCACCGCGAACCCACGGCCCTGCTCCCCGGCGCGCGCCGCTTCCACCGCCGCGTTCAAGGCCAGGATATTGGTCTGGAACGCAATCCCGTCAATCACGCTGATGATGTCGGCAATCTTGCGCGACGAACCGGTGATCGCTTCCATGGTGTCCACCACTTCCGACACCACGCCGCCGCCACGCTGCGCCACTTCCGAGGCCTTCACCGCCAGCTGATTGGCCTGGCGCGCATTGTCCGCGTTCTGCTTGACAGTCGCGGTCAGCTCTTCCATCGACGACGCGGTTTCTTCCAGGCTGGAGGCCTGTTCTTCCGTACGCCCGGACAGGTCCAGATTGCCGGCCGCGATCTGGCTCGACGCCGTCGAAATATTCTCGGTGCCGTTGCGCACTTCGGTCACGATGGCAATCAGGCCATCGTTCATCTTCTGCAAAGCGTCCAGCAGGCGGCCGGTTTCATCCGTGCTGGTGACTGCGATATGCGTGGTCAGATCCTTATGCGCCACCGCCACGGCGATATCCACCGCCTGGCACAGCGGCACGGTAATGCCGCGCGTCAGACGCCATGCGCACACCACGCCCAGCACCAGCACCACCAGACCGAACGCCACCATGAAGGTGCGGTTGCTCTCGTACAGCGTTTCAATCCGCTCCGCATTGGCATCGATGCTCTTGCGCTGCAAGTCCAGCAGGCCGCTCAGCGACGCCAGATACGCCTTGCCATCCGGCGTGAAGCGCTTGTCCAGCACCTCGGCCGCCTCGTCAAACTTGCCCTCCTTCTTCAGCGCGACGATGGCGTCGCGCGAGGCCAGGTACCGCTTGCGGTTATCCATCATAGCGGCGAACAGGGCTTTTTCCTCTGCGCTTTCCAGCAGCGGCTCCACCTTCTTTTGCAAGCCGTTGACCTCGGCCGTGGAGGACGCGGTTTCCTCGGCAAAGAACGGTCCCAGCGATGGGTCCGAACTCTTGGAAATGGCCGAGGTGCGGCGTACGCTGGTGTGAATCAGGCGATACCAGTCCGCAATCATGCGCTCCTTGGCCAGCGGCTGCTGCATCATCTCGCGCGTGGCAGTGGCCACCGTGTGCATGTGACGAATGCCAATTACCGTCATCAAAATCATCAACGCCAATACCAAGCCAAAGCCCGCCGCCAGGCGCGTGCCAATTTTTAAATTTTTCATGTTGAGTGCGCCCGCGAGGGCTATGGAATTAAAGAAGCGTGACCACTGTTGAAACCGCGGTTCGGGTAGAAGAAGATTGATTACCCAATAGAATCAATAGTTTACCACAGCAAATAATTCAGTGCTTACGCGGTGACGGAAAGTGAATTGACCAGTCCCATATCATAGGAGCTGGAAACGACCGTGCTGGCCAGATTGGGATTGATTTTCAGCAGTTCCGCCCAGTTGGCGGCTGCCTGTTCAGACCAGGCGCTGGTGACGACGCCCGTGCCATTATAGATGCCGGATTCGGAGGGACTGCTCGCCAGGCTGGAGACAATGCCCAGGTTCAGCGCATGCTGCGCCGTGGTGGAAGTATCAACATTGCTGCCCTCTTCGGGCACGCTGACCGGCTCTTCCACCGTGCCCGCCTGCTGCAGCGCCGTCAGCAAGCCACTGGGCGTGTACACCGCAGCGCCGGTGGAGCCGCCGAGCGAAGCCACCACCGCCGACTGTGCCGACAGGCTGACCGCCTCCGACGACAATGCCGCCGCAGCCGTCGCCGGAGCGACGGTCGGCACATACGGCTGGTAAGCCGCATTGGAGGTAACTGTGTTGAGCGTGACGGTCATGATCTCTTCAATATAGCACTAAACCGGACGGTTGGAAGGCGTCCGGTTTTTCTTGCTGAAGCGACAATCAGATCTTGCCAGCGTCGTGGGCCCGCTTGATCTTGTCTTCATGGCGTTCCACTTTTTCTTCATGGCGCGCTACTTTGGCTTCATGCTTGTCGACCTGATGACGGGCGATGACTTTCTCGTCATGGCGGATTTCGTGCTTTTGCTCGTTGATCGCGTGCTGCTCGCTGCGACGGGCCTGGTCCAGCTGACGGGCGCCCGCCAGATCGCCTTTCTTCAGCTCGACATGCTCCGCATGGGCCAGCGCATTCCGCTCCTGCTTCTCGGCGCGCAGTTCCTGCTTGCCTGCGACCACCTCGCCCTTCTTGACCCCGATCACCGCGTTGTCGTGCTGAATTTCGCGGTTATCTTGATGAATCAGTTGGTTGTCCTGGCGAATCTGCACATTGTCTTGGTGGACCTGAGCCGCTGGCGACTGCGCAAATGCAGCAGCACTGATCATCGAAAGCAGACCGGTCATCATCAGGGTTTTGGTTTTCATGACTGTGTTCCTTTTATTGGGTTGGCAGATCGCTGTTCATCAGCGTTCTTGCACATTCAACGCGGCCGGATCAGGACAGGACGACCGGAATTCCGTAAGAAAAGTTACGAGTTGTATCCTGCAAGTGACGCGGCTAGTCCGCGCTGCCAGGCGCTGCCTGCGACGCGCAAGCTTGAACAATTCCCCCGGCCAGGGTTGCTGCATGCAGGCCTGGCTGCATCGTCTCGGCGCTGGGTGAGAGATTCGGATACCACCCGTCATACCAATGGTCCGAAGCGAATTTGGCCTTCGACACGCCGCGCGTCCGGCGGCGCACAGTGCCGATGCGCACGCCCTCATCTTCGACACGCTCGGTTCCCAGCCGCACTATGCGTATCGCCATGTGTCACCTCACTAATTGATGATTTCGCCCATGCCCTCGGCAACGCGTTTTCTGAGGTTCTGGATAAATTCATCGTCGAACAGCTCCCAGCTTTCCAGCTCACCGAGAATTTTCAACGGGGCCCTGGATCGGTACGATCGCGTTGGATTGCCTGGGAATTTCTTATCCGTCACGTTTGGGTCATTCTCAAACTCTCCCGTTGGCTCAACGATATACACGCGCGGCTTGCCATTCCCCTTGGCCATTTCCGCAGCCAAGCCCGCGCCCTTGGGCAGGGCTGTGAAATAGATGTGGTTCATCACCACGCTGTGGTCGTAGTTGGATCGGAAACCTGCCGTCAAAAGATCGCCAACCTGCAAATCAGCTTTCGTGCCATGGTAAAACGGCCCTGCGTCTAAAACATTCATGCAGACCTCCTAGTCATGTATTTTTTTTATTCTAGGGAAATCGTACTAAGTTTGCAGAAAAGCGCGTCGCGGGTTCTGGATACTGATCCGATCGGCAAATGTTTTGCCACTGGCATGTCTGGCTTCGATGCTCCTGAATGTCAATAGAGTGATAAAATTACAATTTTTCATCTCATCCTGACCGGCGTATGCATCCTACGGAACTTCAATTGATTCAACTGGCGCGGCAGGTGGGCGGGATGGCGCAGCAGGCGGCGGGGGCTTATCAGCAGGCGCAGGCGGGGTTGCAGTTGGAGCGGCTGTTTATGCTTGAAAGTGTCGCCACCGAAGACGGGACACGGCAGGCGCTGGATACGGTGGCGCGGCTCGCGGAGCTGCATCAGGCGCATCAACAGATGTTTGCGAAGTTTGTTCCGGCGGTGCTGGAGCAGCTCACGGCTGCCATCGCTGCATTGCCAGCGGAGAAGGTACATGAGTATCAGCAGGGCCTGGTTCCATCGTTAAATCGGACGCTGGCGGAGCAGGCGGAGTTTTATGCCAACCGCGATCGCTGGATCAGCGCGGTGCGCGAGATGTTCTCCATCGTCGAGGAGAATCGCGATGTCATCAGCGTGGAAGACGGTCAGCTGCTGTTTCATGACGATGCGGTGATCGATCGCTATGAGGCGGCGCAGCAGATCATTAACGATATTCACGCATACGAAGTCGCGCACATGCAGGAGAAGATGGCGCGGGCAGCAGCGTCCAGCGCTTATCTGGCGGCGCTGGAGCGTGGCGCCAGACAGTAGGTACTGCTCGCGTTCTATGGATTCCGGCCTTCGCCCACTGCTGTCCGGAATAGTCTTGTTGACATAAGTTCAAAATAATGAAGGCTGCAGTTTCGCCATGGTGTTAGCGTTCTCTCGTCGTCGTCGGTAACTGGAGATGTCGGTATCGGGACGCTGAAATAAAGTGGCGCGGACGATGCACAGACATTCCCAGCAGGTCAGCTTGCGCCACCGCTGCTGGCGATACAACTCAACAAGCAAGTAGCTGATGAGCGCGGTGAGCAGCTGGATGCGGACGGCATTTTCACTGCGCCCCAAGAAACGTTTGATTCTCAGATGCTGCTTGATCCATTTGAAAAACAGCTCGATCCCCCAGCGCTCCTTGTAGCGCTGGGCGATTTCCAGCGCGGGGCTGGTTAAATCGTTGGTGGCAAACACCAGTGGGGACGACCCGGGGCGTACGACAGTGACTCGCCTGAGCAGTTTTTCATAAGCATTGTGCCGTTTGCCACCGGGCGTCTTGTGTTTGAAACGTAGCAGTTCGTCAGCTAACACCGTCTCACGTGCTTGCTGCGGGATCTCCAGCTCCTTATCGGTGACCAGATTGGCATTACTCTTGAAGCGGGTGACGAAGGTGGCCTGCGCCTCATCAATGCAGTGCCACCAGTTGTAGTCGCAATAGCCTTTATCGAAAACATATAGAGCGCCGGCTTGAAGCGGGACAGCGCGCGCTTGCAGGACATCATTGATGTTCGGCGCAGTCATGGTTTGCCACAGAGGGATTTTACTGTTTGCATCCAATAACAGATGCAGCTTCAGTCCCTGGGTGTTGCGGGTCGCGTTATCGGCCGTCCAGCGCTCAAATTCACGCCCCTTCAAGGTAATCGAGGTCGAGTCAAGCAGGTAAGTCAGATCTCTGGCCTCCCGGCCCAAGGTGCCCGCGAGTTTGGTGATCAGCCAGTTGGCCGTTTCGTTAAACACTGCCACAGAGCGGCGTTCGTTGGCATCGGCCAGCGTCGTGCGGCGAATGCAACGGGCATCAAGGTGATAGTGGTGAGCCAGATGGCGGTTGAAACCGGCGGCCAAAGGCCGTAAGCCTTCGGCGCCGCTCAGCTGAGCGTAGACCATCGTCAGCAAATGCTGCCAGGGGCCGAAGCCCTTGCAATATTTGTTTGCCTTGTGCTTTTTGACCAGTTGGTCGAAGGAACTGCGCGGCAGCCCCTTCATTATTTGATGAAAAGTCGATATGCTGAACATGTTGCGGGTTTGGTTTTTGAGTTTGGCGACTACGGGTATACGCCCGTTAACCAATACCTGCAACACCTCCAGGCTTATTCAAGCAAATTTATTCCGGACAGCAGTGGGCCTTCGCCGGAATGACGATGCAAAAACGGGACCGTGCAGGTCCCGTTTTTTTACTCTGCCGTGGCGGCGGCTTTTTTGGGGGCCGCTTTCCTGGCTGCCGGCTTCTTTGCTGCCGGCTTCTTTACCGCCGCAGCTTTTTTAACCGGTGCTTTTTTCTCTTCGGCGGTGCCCTCTTCCGTGGCTGCTGCGGCTTTGCCTTTCGCCGGCGCCTTGGCTTTGCGCTCTTCAAACTCGAAGCTGATCTTGCCGTCCTTGCCCTTCACCAGGAAGGCCTTGAACGGACGGCGCGTGCGCTGCGAGATGAAGCCCGGCAGCAAATCAGTCTTGCCGTCGTTGAGCAGCTTGGCCATCTGTTCCGGCAGAATTTCTTGCTGCAGGATGATGCGGCCGCTGCGGAAGTCGCAGGTCTTCGGCTTCGCCACGCTGTGCTCGCACACATACGCCAGGCCCATCTCGTACACGCCGCCATTGCACTTCGGGCACGGGCCCAGCGGCGTCTGCTGGCTGAAGTCGACCGGTTCCGAATCCTCGGACTCATCGTTCTGGCCGAAGTCGAACTCCAGCTTGAAGTTGTTGATGTCCTCGTCGCGCACGATGCGCAAAATGGCGGCAAACGGGCGGCCCATCTTGGAGCGGAAGCCCTGCAGCGGGCCGATGGTGCGGTCCTTCAGCAGTTGTTCCACTTCCTCGATTTCGAACTGGCGGCCGCCCGGCGTTTTGCTCATCGAGAAATCGCACTTGGTGCAGGCGAAGCGGCGATAGTTTTCCTTCACCACGCCGCCGCAGTTCGGGCATGGCGTCTGCATGGTGTGATAGTCGCCCGGAATCGTGTCGTTGTCGTATTCCTTGGCGCGCTTGACGATCACCTGCGTCATCTGCGCAATCTCGCGCATGAATTCGTCACGCGAGATTTTGCCCTTCTCCATCTGCGACAGCTTGTATTCCCACTCGCCGGTCAGCTCGGGCGCGGTCAGTTCGTTCACGCCCAGGCCGCGCAGCAGCGTCATCAGCTGGAAGGCTTTGGCGGTCGGCATCAGTTCGCGGCCTTCGCGCAGCAGATACTTTTCGGTCAGCAGCCCTTCAATGGTGGCCGCGCGCGTGGCTGGCGTGCCCAGGCCTTTGCCGGCCATGGCGTCGCGCAGTTCGTCGTCTTCCACCAGCTTGCCGGCGCCTTCCATGGCGGACAGCAGCGTCGCTTCCGTGTAGCGGGCCGGCGGCTTGGTGACCAGGCCATTGGCATCGACCCGGTCGGTCAGCACTTTCTCGCCCTTGGCGACCGGCACCAGGCTCTTGTTGTTGCCTTCCTTTTCCTTGTCGTCGCCGTCGGCTTCCTTGCCGTAGATGGCCAGCCAGCCCGGATTGGTCATGACCTTGCCTTCGGTCTTGAAGGTGTGGCCCGACACTTCGGTAAAGCGGGTGGTGACCTGGAATTCGGCGGCCGGGAAGAACACGGCCATGAAGCGGCGCGTCACCAGGTCGTACAGCTTCTGTTCCGGCTCGGACAGGTTCTTCGGCGCGATCGTGGTCGGGATGATCGCAAAGTGGTCCGAGATCTTGGTGTTGTCGAAGATGCGCTTGTTCGGCTTGACCCAGCCCTTGTCCAGGATCTGCTTGGCGAACTGGTGGTAGTTGTTGTTCTCTTTCACCACCTCCAGCGTCTGCTGCACGGTGGCCAGATAGTCCTCTGGCAGATGGCGCGAATCGGTACGCGGGTAGGTCAGCACTTTGTGCTTTTCGTACAGCGCCTGTGCCAGGCCCAGCGTGTTCTTGGCCGAGAAGCCGAAGCGCGAGTTGGCCTCGCGCTGCAGGCTGGTCAGGTCGAACAGGCCCGGCGAGATCGAGGTGGTCGGCTTGGCTTCCTCGGTGACATTGCCCGGCTTACCGCGCACGGCCAGCGCGATGGAGTCGGCGGCGGCCTTGCTCCACAGGCGCTCGGCGCGCTTTTCCGGATCGTTCTCGTCTTTCTTGAACTTGGTATCCAGCCAGCGGCCTTCGTACACGCCGGCGGCGCAGACGAATTCAGCGCGCACTTCCCAGTAGTCGCGCGGAACGAATTTTTTGATCTTTTCTTCGCGCTCGACCACGATCGACAGGGTCGGCGTTTGCACACGGCCGACGGTGGTCAGGTAGAAGCCGCCCTCTTTCGAGTTGAAGGCGGTCATGGCGCGGGTGCCGTTGATGCCGATCAGCCAGTCCGCTTCCGAGCGGCAGCGCGCGGCGTCGGCCAGCGGCATCATTTCCTCGTCGCTGCGCAGGTGGGCGAAGCCGTCGCGGATGGCGGCCGGCGTCATCGACTGCAGCCACAGGCGCTTGACCGGTTGCTTGGCCTTGGCGTTCTGCGCGATCAGGCGGAAGATCAGTTCTCCTTCGCGGCCCGCGTCGCATGCGTTGATCAGGGTGTCGACATCTTTGCGCTTGATCAGCTTGTTCAGCACCTTGAGGCGCGCCTCGGTCTTGGCGATCGGGTTCAGCGCGAAATACGGCGGAATCATCGGCAGGTGCGCAAAGCTCCATTTGCCGCGTTTGACGTCATGCTCTTCCGGGACGGCGATTTCCAGCAGGTGACCGACGGCGGAGGACAACACGTACTCGTCGGATTCAAAGTACTCATCGTGCTTGGTAAAGCCGCCTAGCGTCTTCGCGATGTCGTTCGCGACAGAAGGCTTCTCGGCGATGATGAGGGTTTTGCTCATATTTTAATATCTCGTTTTTAACACTTCGGGGGAATAGCATGCGCATCATACATGGATCGCAGGGCAAGCTGCACGTTTCCGTCACAGTCTTGTCAAAGCGCAAATAATAAGCGGATTGCCGATCGCATCGCAAGCCTACAACAATTCCGCGCCGATTATGGCGTGATTTATTGCTCGGAGGGAAATTTTGTCGGGCTTTAATGCAACAGGCGGGGCGCCTGGTCTTCGTCCGAACCGAACAAGTCGTCGAACATCAGGGCGTCGGGTTCCTTGCCCTGGCTCCAGAGCAACATCAGCACGATGACCTTGAGTTTGCCCAGCGAGACCGGTGCTTCGTCCAGCGCCAGTGCGCGCTCGACCACGATTTCGCGTTGCAGCGGAGACAACACCTTGGCCGACTCCAGGAACTGGATGAAGCCGATGGCGGCGCCGCCCAGCGCGTCGGTTTCCTCTTCCACATAGAAGCGCGTGCCGGTGGAGGCGGCGGTCAGCGAGTGTTCAACCCCGGCCATGGCAGTCAGGTCGGTCAGCCAGACCAGCGCTTCGGAAATCTCGACATCGTCAAAACCGACAGCCGACAGCTTCTTGGCCAATGCCGCCGGTTCAGGGCAGGCATCGGGACGGTAATAAGTCTCGTAGAGATAAACAAGGACGTCGAACATGGCTCTACTCTATCAGTTAAAACGAATCGGAGACAAGTGCTGTTCATGCCCGCAGCCGTTGAAACATTCCGCCGGGCAAACGCTCCAGCAAGCCGGCCAGTTCCAGCGCCAGCAATTGCCCCTGCAGCTCGGCGGGCGGCTGGTCCAGGTGCACCGCCAGCACCTCGGCCTGTACCGGATCGGCCCCCATGGCGTCCAGCACGCGGTCGACGAAGCTGTCGTCCAGTACCGCACGCGCGCCGGCTTCCGCGTCGGTCAGCATTTGCATGTCGTGCAACACGTCGGCGCCGGATTCCACCAGCCGCGCGCCCTCGCGGATCAGCTGATGGCAGCCTTTGGACAGTGTCGCATGAATCGACCCCGGCACGGCGTACACATCGCGGCCCTGCCCCGCCGCCAGCCGCGCGGTGATCAGCGAACCGGACCGCGCCGCCGCCTCCACCACCAGCACGCCGCGCGACAAGCCGCTGATGATGCGGTTGCGGCGCGGAAAATTATCACGTGCGGGCGGCGTGCCCAGCGCGCACTCACTAATTAAACAACCTTCTTCGGCAATGCGGCGCGCCAATGCGCTGTTGCGGGCGGGATAGATGCGGTCAATGCCGGTACCCAGCACCGCCACCGTGCTGCCGGGGCCGTTCAAGCCGCCAAGGTGGGCGGCAGCATCGATGCCCAGCGCCAGCCCGGAAACCACGGTCAGTTCGGCTTCCGACAGCGTTTGCGCCATCTGCTGTGCGTTCAGTACCCCCTGCCGGCTGGCGTTGCGCGAGCCCACTACGGCCACCGCGCGGCGCGACAACAGCCCGGCGCGGCCTTTGACGTACAGCAGCAGCGGCGCCGCCACGATCTGGCTCAGGTATTCGGGGTAGTCCGGATCGCCAAACGGCAGCAGGCGGTTGCCGGACTGCGCCTGCCAGGCCTGCATGGCGTCCAGCCAGCGCTCCATGTCGGCAGCCGCGGCGCCGGCCGGCGCAGACAGCAAGGCATCGGCCTGGCGCGCGCTGACCAGTTCCAGCAACGCGCTGCGGCTGGCGGCAAAAATGGCCGTGGGGGTGCGGAAGCGTTCCAGCAGCCGGTGCGCGGTCAGCAGGCCGACGCCGCCGGTCTGTTGCAGCCGCAGCCAGTCCGCCAGCACTGGCCTGCTCACTTCGCTTGGGGTATCCGTGGCTTGCACGGCGCGGGTTACTCCGGGGACTTGGCAACGTCGCCCACTTCCACCGGCGCCGTCACCTGCATGATCAAGCCGTAGGAAATGTGCTTGAACGTGCGGAAGATAAACAAGCTGCCCACTTCTTCATCCGGCAGCTTGACCTGCTGCTCGCGCCCGAACCAGCCGCTCTTGGCCGTGGAATCGCTCACAGTTCTTCCCGCATGGTACAGCTGCAGCACGGCGCCGATATCGAGCCCGTCAAGCTTTCCGCGATTAATGCTGACAATCTGGTTCTGGCCGGCGTGCGTCACGCCGCCGTAGATGGCCACCACGCGCGCGTCCACCGGCCGCTCGGGCGGATGCGGCGCATAGTTTTGCAGCGGCGTCGGCGGCACGGCGCGCAGTTGGTCGCCCTTGCCCATCTCCTGACTGGCGGTGGCGACGGTAAAGGTGTGCACGTCCACACCGGGCCTGGCCTCGGCCTGCAATTTCACGGTGCCGAGATAAAACGCTTCGTAGCCGATGACCTGCCTGGTGACCGGGTCCTTCAGCGCGGCGCCGGGACGGAACACCTGGAACGCGCTATTGCCCTGCAAATCGCCGCGCACATAGGCCTTGTCGCCCTTGCCGAGGAACACACGGCCCTCCTGGGTGGCTACGATGCGCGGCGCGCCTTTCAACTCGTCATCTTCAATGATGAGCGGCTGGGTCAGGAAAGGCTCGATCACGCCCGGCGGAATGGAGGGCACGGCGTCCTTGCCCAGGCCTTCGGTGCGCACGCGCGGTTGCAGTTTCTGGATGGCGGGGTCATTCAGGCCATCGGCCAGTTGCTGGCCCAGCCGCAGGCGGCCGGCCGCGCGGTCGAACCAGATGATCTGGCCCGGGTAAATCCAGTGGGGGTTGGCAATTTCGTCACGGTTCATGCCCCACACGGTGGGCCAGCACCACGGCTTTTGCAGGAAGGTAGCGGAAATGTCCCACAGGGTATCGCCCTTCACCACCACGTGCTGGTCCGGGGCGTCCGGACGGAATTCGCACTTCAGCGGCGCGGCCGCGGCGGCCGAGGCGGCGGCAAACAGGGCGGCCAATGCTAAGCGGGGACTGACTGTGCTAAAATTTTTCATTAATAGATCCAGTAAGTGCGCCGCAAGCACACGGCAGCAGAGCAGTAAAGCTTGCCAAATTGAATCAAATTCTGCCCATAAAACCCTGAACTAGCAAGCGAAACCGCGCACCGCAAACCCGCGCGGATACAGGGCATTAGCAAGGCATTCACATAGTTTTCACTTAGTCATCATGGCAATTTTAAATATTCTGCGTTACCCCGATCCACGCCTGCACAAGGTGGCCGCGCCGGTCACCGTGTTTGACGAACGGCTGGAAAAGCTGGTGGCCGACATGGCCGAAACCATGTACGACGCACCGGGCATCGGCCTGGCCGCGTCGCAGGTCGACGTGCACGAGCAAGTGGTGGTGATCGACATCACCGAAGATAAAAGCGGGCTGGTCGCTTACATCAATCCGGAAATCCTGTGGAGCAGCGACGACAAGCAAGTCTACGATGAAGGCTGCCTGTCGGTGCCCGGCGTCTACGACGGCGTTGAGCGCCCCTCCAAGGTCAAGGTGCGCGCCTACGACGTCAAGGGCCAAGCGTTTGAAGTGGACGCCGACGGCCTGCTGGCCGTGTGCATCCAGCACGAGATGGATCACCTGAAAGGCAAGGTGTTCGTTGAATACCTGTCGCCGCTGAAGCGCAACCGCATCAAGACCAAGCTGCAGAAGGAAGAACGCGGCATGCAGCGCGAAGCCCAGCTGCGCGCACAAGGCCGTCGTTACTAAGCCATGAAAGTCATCTTCGCCGGCACGCCGGAATTTGCCGCCGTGGCCCTGCAGTCGCTGCACGAGGCCGGTTTTGAGATCCCGCTGGTGCTGACCCAGCCCGACCGCCCTGCCGGCCGCGGCATGCAGCTGCAGCCTTCGGCGGTGAAGCAGTACGCGGTGTCGAAAGGCATCGAGGTGCTGCAGCCGCTGTCGCTGCGCATGGACAGCAAGGACCCGCAGCGCGCGGAAGAAGCCAAGGCAGCGCACCAGCGCCTGCTGTCGACGCCGTACGATGTGATGGTGGTGGCGGCTTACGGCCTGATCCTGCCGCGCAGCACGCTGGACATCAAGCCCTGCCTCAACATCCACGGCTCGCTGCTGCCGCGCTGGCGCGGCGCCGCGCCGATTCACCGCGCCATCGAAGCGGGCGACAAGGACACCGGCATCACCATCATGGAGATGGAAGAAGGCCTGGACACCGGCCCCATGCTGCTGATCGAGAAAGTGGCGATCGACGACAGCGACACCACCGGAAGCCTGCACGACAAGCTGGCCGCGCTGGGCGCCACGATGATCGTCGAGGCGCTGCACAAGTACCAGCAGCACCAGCTGGAAGCGGTAGTGCAGCCGGAAGAAGGCGTCACCTACGCAGCCAAGATCAGCAAGGAAGAGGCGGCGCTGGACTTCTCGCAACCGGCGCTGGAAATCGGCCGCAAGATCCGCGCCTTCAATCCCTTCCCCGGTGCGCACGGCACGGTCAATGGGGTGGTGGTCAAGCTGTGGGGCGCGGAGGTGGTCGAGGCCAGCGGCCCGGCCGGCAACGTGCTGTCGGCCGATGCGCAGCATGGCATCGTGGTGGCTTGCGGCCAGGGCGCGCTGCGCCTGACCTCGCTGCAGAAACCCGGCGGCAAGCGCCTGCCTGCGGCCGAGTTCATCAAGGGCTTCCCGCTGGAAGGCCTGTCCTTCACCTGAGTCAGTTCACCGCGCGCTTGTCGCGGCACGGCTCATCGCTCTGATAGCCGCCCAGGTTGGCGCGCAGTATCAGCAGCGACTGGCGGCGTTGTTCCAGCGCCGCCTGCTGTTCCTCAATCTCACGCAGCAGAATGGCGGATTGACGCATGGTCTTTTCGACCGAACACTTGCCGTTCTCATCCAGCATGTCGCGTATCACCTCCAGCGAAAACCCCAGGCGCTTCGCGCCCTGAATCAGCTTCAGCCGGTCCGGCGCGTTGCTGGCGTACTGGCGGTAGCCGGACGGCGTGCGCGAGATCGGCGCCAGCAATCCCTGCTCCTCATAAAACCGTATTGCCGAGGCAGCAATGCCTGACTTTCGGGCGAGTTCACCGATTTTCATTTTTTGCTTGACCCTCAAGTTGACTTGAAACTTATTATAAGATGGTCCGCCCGAGCCTGCTTGCAGAGGCGTTATTACAAATAGGAGTAACGATATGACCGACGTGATTCAACACCTGAACTGGCGCTACGCCACCAAGAGCTACGACGCTGCGAAAAAGCTGGATGAAGAGAAGCTGAACCGCATTCTGGAAGCCATCCGCCTGACGCCGACGTCAAGCGGCCTGCAGCCGTTCGAGGTGTTTGTCGTCAAGAACGAAGGCCTGCGCGCCAAGATCCGCGAAGTGGCGTGGAATCAGTCGCAAGTGACCGACGCTTCGCACCTGCTGGTGTTTGCCGCCTGGGACAACATCACGCCCGAGCGCATCGATTCAATGTTCGACTACACCAATGAAGTGCGCGGCTTCATCAACGAAGGCTGGGAAGCTTATCGCAAACAGCTGCACGGCATCGTGGCCGCACGCGGCGACGTCGCCAACTTTGACGCTGCGGCGCGCCAGGCTTACATCGGTCTGGGCGTGGCGCTGGTGGCAGCCGCTGCCGAAGGCGTGGACAGCACGCCGATGGAAGGCTTCGATCCGGCCGCCGTCGATCAGATCCTGGGGCTGAAAGAGCGCAAGCTGCGCAGCGTGGTGATCCTGCCGCTGGGCTACCGCAAGCCGGATACCGACTGGCTGGTCAACCTCAAGAAGGTGCGCCGTCCACGCGAGAAGTTCATCACCGAGCTGAACTAATCTTGCAGCGAAATGACGCGGTCGCCTTCGGCGGGTTTGCAGCCGTCGGCGATCGGCGTCCAGCCGCGATGAATCACAATCTGCTGGTCATCGTGGCATAGCTCCACGCGCTCGCTGTGCGGAAAACGGGCGCGTACAAAATCCTCTATCGTGGTTGGCAGGCTGATGTGCAATTGCAGCGCATCGCGATCCGCGTCCGGATGATCATCCAGATGCAGCAGCGGCACAAAGTACGAGGCCAACATCCACCAGCGCGAACCAATCGCCACCGGTTGCGGCGTGTAGCCTGCATCGCGCAGCCACGCTTGCGCGCGCCCCCGCAAATCCTCCCCATCTTGCAGACCGCCCCACCCCGCGGCCAGCATTTCGATCAGCCACTGATTGCAGTTCTGGTAGCGCAGGCTGTAGGCGTAGGCATTGGCGCTGTATTGCGCGGCCAGCAGGTGCAGCGCGCGCCGGGTGTCGAGCAGCGCGGGCCGCAGCGCCAGCACGGCTTGCGGCGGCAGGCGCACGATGCTCAGATAGCCCAGATTGGCATCATCGGTGCCCATGGCAAAGCCGGCCAGACCCTGATCGTAAATGCGCGGTCGCCCCTCGTCGCAGGCGTAGTACAGCTGGCGTGCAGCCCAGATGCCCTGCTCCGAACGCCACGCCATGGCAGCATGCGAATAGCGGATGTGGAAGCGCGACAGGTCGAGACCGGAGCGGCTGACCAGCGCCACACTCTCGGCAGTGGCGGCCAGCTCATCGCGCAGCACGGCGGCAAAGCGCAGCAACCGGTCTTGCTCGGCGGCGCTCAACTCATGCGCGCGGTCGCAGAAACGCGCGGAAGAAGCCTGCGCCGCGCCCGCGCAGAAAAGCAGGCACAGCAGCAGTGCACAGAATCGTTTCAAAGGCTCAGCGGACGCGAGGCCAGTTCGCTATACCACTCATCGGCCAGTACCAGGTAGAACGGCTGGCGATTATCAGCGCGGCCGAACTCGATGCCGTAAACGCGGTTGTGGGCATACATGGCATCACCGACGGCCAGCTGCTGCCGGTCGAAGGTCGATTGCGGCAGATCGAGCACGATGCGTTGCTCGGGATTGTCGGCCTGCATGGTGACGCGGGTGCGGCCGGCACGCTCCGGCGTGGCGGCGATCTGGATGATGCGGTAATCGCCATCGGCCACGCGGCGGCCGTTGTTTGAACTGTTGCTGGAGCTGGACAGCGAATCGGACACGCTGCCGCTGGATGCCGAGCTGGCACTGGAGGCCGACGACGCCACGCTATCCGCCTGCGCGTTGAGCGACAGACCAAGCGCGGCAGCAACGGTAATCAAACGTAAAGAGATTTTCATCAACACTTCCTCAGCTCGGCAAATGAGGAATTTTACGCCACAAAAAGGTGGCGCACAGAAAGAAATCTCTCCGAATGTAACCAAATCAGGCATATGATGAATACAAACTGCTGCTTTTGGGAGATGTGCCATGCCAGCCTATTCCTTCCTGGGCCACATCCGTTTGGCCCACAAGTTTGTGTTCCTCAGCGTGATAGCCTTGCTGCTTGCCAGCATCCCCACCTTCTTCTACGTGCGCGAGGCAGCCAAGGGCTTGAACGCATATGAGAGTGAGCAGCAAGGCCTGCCGCAGGTGCCCAGGTCCTGAAAACCATCCAGCTGACTCAGCAGCATCGCGGCATCGCGGCGCTGGTGTTGGGCGGCGTGCCGGGCAACGAGGACAAGCGCCAGGCCAAGCAGACCGAGGCTGACCAGGCTTACCTCGCGGTCGATGCGCTGGTGAAAGCGATGCACAATCCGGAAGTCGATAAAATCTGGGACAAGGCGCGCCGCGACTGCGAAACCCTGCGTGCCGGCGTCAGCGGCAAAACGCTGACGGTGCCGCAAAGTTTTGCCGCGCATAGCGCGCTGGTGCCGCAATTGCTCAAGCTGAATGACCGGGTGGGCGACCACTTCGGCCTCAGCCTTGATCCGGATCGCGACAGTTACCAGTTGATCCAATCCATGTACTATCAGCTACCCTACCTGACGGAAGAATTGGGCCGCACGCGCGCGATGGGCGCCGGCCTGCTGGCGCGCAAGGCGGCCACGCCGGAGGAGCGGATCGCATTGTCGTCGATCATCGGCCGCGTGAACGACCGGCTGGACCAGACCCGCACCGCGTTCGACAAGGCGGTCGGCTATAACGCCGAGATCGCCCAAAAGCTGGGACCGCTGATGGAGGAAGCCAATGCCGCCGCTGCCGCACTGACACGGCTGGCCAGCGAACAAATCCTCGGCAAGGAAACACCGGACTATCCGGCGCCGGATTACGTCACGATGGCAACGCAAACCATTGATCTGCAGTTCAAGCTCAACAGCGCCGCCAACGGGGAGCTGGAGAGCATGTTGAGCGCCAAGATTGCCAACTTCCACCGTACCCGCTGGCTGATGCTGGGCTGCATGCTAGGGCTGATTGCGGCGGCCGCGCTGGCGGCGCGCATCATTTCGCGCTCGGTGACAGTGCCGCTGCAAAACGCCATTACGGTGGCGCAGAGCGTGGCGCGCGGCGATCTGGTGTCGGACTTTGATGTCGGTGCGCCGGACGAGGTGGGACAGATGCTGCGCGCCCTGCGCGAAATGAACGACAGCTTGCGCACCATCGTGCGCGATGTGCGGACCAGCATCGACAACATCGGCGCGGCCACGCGCGATATCGCCAGCGGCAATGCGGATGTGTCGGGGCGGCTGGAATCGCAGGCATCCAATCTGGAGGAGACGGCATCGTCAATGGAGCAGCTGACGTCGACCGTCAAGCAGAATGCGGAAAATGCGCGGCAGGCCAATCTGCTGGTGGGCAGCGCGTCCAGCGTGGCAAGCAAGGGCGGCCAAGTGGTGGCGCAGGTGGTGCAGACCATGGGCGAGATCAATGCCAGTTCGCACCGGATCGTGGACATCATTTCGGTGATCGACGGCATCGCGTTCCAGACCAATATCCTGGCCCTGAATGTGGCGGTGGAGGCGGCGCGGGCGGGTGAGCAGGGGCGCGGGTTCGCGGTGGTGGCCAGCGAGGTGCGCAACCTGGCGCAGCGCTCTGCGGCGGCGGCCAAGGAGATCAAGGACTTGATCGGCGCCAGCGTGGAGAAGGTGGACGCAGGCAATGCGCTGGCCGAGCAGGCCGGCAAAGCGATTGGCGAAGTGGTGGCCAGCGTGGAGCGCATCACGCACATCATGAGCGATATCGCGACCGCGTCGGCCGAGCAAGGCGCGGGCATCGAGCAGGTCAACCAGGCGGTTACGCAGATGGACGATATGACACAGCAGAATGCGGCGTTGGTCGAGCCGACGGCCGCAGCGTCAGCCAGCCTGCAAGAGCAGGCGCAAGCGCTGGTTGCTTCGATGGGCAAGCCGGCCCTGCAACTGAGCCAGTCCCGCTAGCCTCAACCGAGACGCGGAAGGTGAGCGAGCAGGCGTGCGGGTGCGGGTGCGGCTATGGTACGCGAGCGGTGGGCGCTAGGATCGCCGGCGGCTTGCCTGCGCGATGATCCAGTCGCGCACCAGTTGCGCTTCCGCGCTGGATGCGGCGCGGGTGTGGAGCCAGTAGGCGTAGTCGGATGTGACGGCGGGCTGCGGGCTCGCCAGCGTCAGCCGGCCTTGCGCCAGCAGATCGCGCACCAGCGGCAGCCGGCCCAGCGCCACGCCCTGTCCTGCCAGCGCCGCCTGTACCACCTGATCGTACTGATTGAACCGCAGCACACTGCGCGGCTTGCCCCGACCGGCGCCGGCCACGCGCAGCCATGCCGGCCATTGCAACCACGGCCGCGAGGCATCATCAAACTCCAGCAAGGTCTGCTCACGCAGTTGCTGTTCAATCGCCTGCACCCCCAACGACGGATGCGCCACCGCCACCAGCGCCTCATCGAACAAGCGCAGCGCGCCGGCCGGGGCATCCCGCTCGGGGCAATAACGAATCGCCATATCGATCTGCTCACGCTCCAGATCCACAAAGCGATTGCTGGCCGCCACCCGCACATCCACGCCTGGTGCGGCCCGCTGGAAAGCGTTCAGGCGCGGCAGCAGCCACAGGGCCGTCACGCCAATGCTGGCACTGATCGTCACGACTTGCCGCTGCTCGCCAGGCCGCAGCGACTCAATCACCTCCCCTAGCTGCTCCAGCATCGCATCCGCACTGCGGAACAAGCGCCGGCCTTCGCCAGTGAATTCAATCGAACGATAACCGCGCACCAGCAGTGGATAGCCGAGCACCGCCTCCAGCGCCTGCACCTGCCTGCTCAACGCCGACTGCGTCAGGCAAAGATCCTGTGCCGCCAGCGTAATACTCATGCGCCGCCCGACTGCGACGAAACTACGCAGCAAATCCAGCGGCGGCAGATCAAGGAGGCGATTGGGCATAAGTCAATGTATCACATGCCTGCAAGGAATGCGAAAGCAGCCAAAATACCGTTTGAGCGCGACAGCGCGATGCGATCCAATGGCCACATCAACCCAACGGAGCACGCCATGACACCCGCCATCGCCACCACCCTCGAATACCTCTGCCCGACACCACACCGTCCGCACACCTGGATGTATGCGCCGCCAGACGGCCAGCCCATCGAAAACGCCGACTACACCCGCAAAGCCGTCACCATCCACGACGCGCGCGGCACCGCTACCTCGCTGGCGCACGAAGGCTACACCCTGCGCCGCGCGGCCACCGCGCTGGACGACTTCCACCACAAGGAGAATATCGTGCAGCGCTACTACCCGGAGATGGCGCAACTGGCGCTGGCCGTCTCCGGCGCCAGCGAAGCCTTGGTCTTCGACCACCTGGTCCGCAAGCGCCAGCCCGGCACACCGCAGGCCTTCGGCCGCATCGCCGGACAGCGTCCCGGCGCGGCCGGCCGCGTGCACTGCGACTTCACCGCCGCCTCGGCACAGCGCCGGCTCAGGATCGAACTTGGCGAACGTGCTGCGCAATTGCAGCGTTACGCCATCCTCAACCTATGGCGCTCGATCCGCCACCCCGTCCTCGACGCCCCGCTGGCCATGTGCGACGCCCGCAGCGTGGCCGCCGGCGACCTGATCGCCAGCGACATCCACTACCCCGACCGCACTGGCGAAATCTACCAATTGCTGCATAATCCCGAACACGCATGGTCCTACTTCCCGGCCATGACGCGCGACGAAGTGCTGATCTTCAAACAGTTCGATTCAGCGGCAGCGGCCTGCTACACCCCACACGCCGCCTTCGAACATCCGTCCGCATCGCCGGACGCACCGCCGCGCGAAAGCATCGAAATCCGCTGCCTGCTGATTTACGCCTAGGAGAACGCCATGAAAGAAATTGCCTGCTGGTTCGACTTCGCCAGCAACTACAGCTACCTGAGCGTGCTGCGCCTGGCGCGGCAACAAGAAGTGGTGGTGCAATGGAAGCCCTTCCTGCTCGGCCCCATCTTCAAGGAACAGGGCTGGGACAACTCGCCGTTCGTACTGCAGAAGGACAAAGGCGACTACGTCTGGCAGGACATGCCGCGCGAATGCGCGAAATACGGCCTGCCCTGGCGCCGGCCGTCCGAATTCCCGCGCCGCTCGCTGCTGGCGGCGCGCGTGGCGCTACTGGGCGAACACCAGCCCTGGATGGCCGAATTCTGCGCCCGCGTCATGCTGGCCAACTTTGAGCACGACGAAGACATCGGCAGCAACACCGTCATCGCCGCCATCCTGACGAGCATCGGCCTGGACGCGCCAGCCCTGCTCAGCGCGGCCCAATCCGACGACAACAAAGCCCGCCTGCGCGCCCGCGGCGAGGAAGCCAGATCACGTCACATCTTCGGCGCCCCCACCTTCTTCGTCGGCCCTGAAATGTACTGGGGCAACGACCGCCTCAGCGACGCCCTGGCCCTTGCCGCACGCTGAAACAGCAGATTGTTGCGGCAATGCCTCTGCCGGCTGAAGCTTATTCAGGGATGCCGTATAATCTCAGACCGCCCTCTGCCTTGGGCGCGCCTCCCTATGACCTTAGAGATATCAAATGAATAACACCGTGTCCCATCCCGTCATGTCCAAGACCGATGCGCAGCTGCGCGAGATCCTCGCCCGCCGCATCATGATCCTCGACGGCGCCATGGGCACCATCATCCAGCAGTACAAGCTGGATGAGACCGCCTATCGCGGCGGCCCGAACGGCCAGTTCATTGACTTCGCCGCCCCCGCAGACAGCGGCGCGCGCGAACTCTTCGTCAAGGGCAACAACGAGCTGCTGACGCTGACCCAGCCGCATGTGATTCAGGAAATCCACGAGCGCTACCTGGCCGGCGGCGCCGACATCATTGAAACCAACACCTTCGGCGCCACCTGGATCGCCCAGGACGATTACTACATGGGCCACCTGGCCTACGAAATGAATGTGCAGGCGGCCAAGCTGGCACGCGCCGCCACCGCCAAGTACAGCAGCGCCGACAAGCCGCGCTTCGTCGCCGGCGCGCTCGGCCCGACGCCCAAAACCGCCTCGATCTCGCCGGACGTCAACGACCCCGGCGCCCGCAACATCACTTTCGACCAGCTGGTGGACGCCTACTACGAACAGACCAAGGGCCTGATCGACGGCGGCGTCGACCTGCTGCTGGTGGAAACCATCTTCGATACGCTGAACTGCAAGGCCGCGCTGTTCGCCATCGACAAATACTACGAAGACCACCCGGCGCAGGAACGCCTGCCGCTGATGATCTCCGGCACCGTGACCGACGCCTCCGGCCGCATCCTGTCCGGCCAGACCGTGCCGGCCTTCTGGAACTCGGTGCGCCACGCCAAGCCGCTGACCATCGGCCTCAACTGCGCGCTCGGCGCGGCGCTGATGCGTCCCTACGCCGAAGAGCTGTCGCAGATCGCCGACACCTACGTCTGCATCTACCCGAACGCCGGCCTGCCCAACCCGATGAGCGACACCGGCTTCGACGAGCTGCCGGCCGATACCTCGGCCCTGCTGAAGGAATTTGCCGAAGCGGGCTTCATCAACGTCGCCGGCGGCTGCTGCGGCACCACGCCGGACCACATCAAGGCCATCGGCGACATCCTGGCCACTGTCCCGCCGCGCGCCGTGCCGCAAGTGCCGATCGCGCAGCGCCTGTCCGGCCTGGAGCCGTTCACCATCGATGACAACTCGCTGTTCGTCAACGTGGGCGAGCGCACCAACGTCACCGGCTCCAAGGCCTTCGCCCGCATGATCCTGAACGAGCAGTACGACGAAGCCCTGAGCGTGGCCCGTCAGCAGGTGGAAAACGGCGCCCAGGTCATCGACATCAACATGGACGAGGCCATGCTGGACTCGCAAGCCGCGATGACCCGCTTCCTCAACCTGATCGCCTCCGAACCGGACATCTCGCGCGTGCCGATCATGATCGACTCGTCGAAATGGTCGGTGATCGAAGCCGGCCTGAAATGCGTGCAGGGCAAGTCCATCGTCAACTCCATCTCGATGAAGGAAGGCGAGGAAGAATTCATCCGCCAGGCCAAGCTGTGCCGCGCTTACGGCGCCGCCGTCATCGTCATGGCCTTCGACGAAAAAGGCCAGGCCGACACCTTCGAACGCAAGATCGAAATCTGCGGCCGCGCCTACCAGGTGCTGACCGAGAAAGTCGGCTTCCCGCCGGAAGACATCATCTTCGACCCGAACATCTTCGCGGTCGCCACCGGCATCGAGGAGCACAACAACTACGCGGTCGACTTCATCAACGCCACCCGCTGGATCAAGGACAACCTGCCGCACGCGAAAATCTCGGGCGGCGTGTCCAACGTCTCGTTCTCGTTCCGCGGCAACGACCCGGCGCGGGAAGCCATCCACACCGTATTCCTGTACCACGCCATCAAGGCCGGTATGACCATGGGCATCGTCAACGCCGGCATGGTCGGCGTGTACGACGATCTGGAACCGGAACTGCGCGAGCGCGTGGAAGACGTGGTGCTGAACCGCCGCGAAGACGCCACCGAACGCATGATCGAATTCGCCGGCACGCTGAAAGCCGGCGCCGGCAAGCAGGAAGCGGCCACGCTGGAATGGCGCAACGGCCCGGTCGAGAAGCGCCTGGCGCACGCGCTGGTGCACGGCATCACCCAGTTCATCACCGACGACACGGAAGAAATGCGCGCCGCCGTGGCGGCCAGGGGCGGCCGGCCGATCCACGTGATCGAAGGCCCGCTGATGGATGGCATGAACATCGTCGGCGACCTGTTCGGCCAGGGCAAGATGTTCCTGCCGCAGGTGGTGAAGTCGGCGCGCGTGATGAAACAGGCCGTGGCGCATCTGATCCCGTTCATTGAGGAAGAAAAGCTGGCGGAAGAAAAACGCACCGGCATCGTCGCCAAACCGAAGGGCAAGATCGTCATCGCCACCGTGAAGGGCGACGTGCACGACATCGGCAAGAACATCGTCTCGGTGGTCCTGCAATGCAATAACTTCGAAGTGGTGAACATGGGCGTGATGGTGCCGGCCTCGGAAATCCTGGCCAAGGCCAAGCTGGAGAACGCCGACATCATCGGCCTGTCCGGCCTGATCACGCCGTCGCTGGAAGAGATGGCCCACGTGGCCAAGGAAATGCAGCGCGACGAGCACTTCCGCATGCTGAAGATTCCGCTGCTGATCGGCGGCGCCACCACCAGCCGCGCCCACACGGCGGTGAAGATCGCCCACAATTACGATGGTCCGGTAGTGTACGTGCCGGATGCCTCGCGTTCGGTGTCGGTGGCGCAGTCGCTGTTGACGCCGGAATCGCGCGAGCAGTACATCGCCGAACTGGAACAGGATTACGAGCGCATCCGCGAACAGCACGCCAACAAGAAAGCGCTGCCGATGCTGCCGCTGGCCGAGGCGCGCGCCAACAAGATGAAGCTGGCGTTCGCGCCGGTGAAACCGAAGTTCATTGGCCGCCGCGAGTTCAAGAACGTCGACCTGGCCACCATCGCCAGATACATCGACTGGGGTCCGTTCTTCCAGACCTGGGATCTGGCCGGCCCCTTCCCGGCCATCCTGACCGATGAGGTGGTGGGCGAAGCCGCCACCAAGGTATTTGAAGAAGGCCAGGCCATGCTGAAGAAGCTGATCGACGGCCGCTGGCTGACCGCCAACGGCGTCATTTCGCTGCTGCCGGCCAACTCGGTCAACGATGACGATATCGAGGTCTACACCGACGACACGCGCAGCACCGTGGACTTCACCTACTACGGCCTGCGCCAGCAAGGGGTGAAGCCGCTGGTGGATGGCGTGCAGCGTCCGAACCAGTGCCTGGCCGACTTCATCGCGCCGAAGGACAGCGGCATCAAGGATTACATCGGCATGTTCGCCGTGACCGCCGGCCTCGGCATCGAGAAGCACGAGAAGCGCTTTGAAGACGCGCACGACGACTACTCGTCGATCATGCTGAAATCGCTGGCCGACCGCCTGGCCGAAGCGTTTGCCGAATACCTGCACGAGCGCGTGCGCACCGACCTGTGGGGTTACCAGCCGAACGAGTCGCTCAGCAATGAAGACCTGATCGCCGAGAAATACATCGGCATCCGTCCGGCGCCCGGCTATCCGGCCTGCCCGGAGCACACCGTCAAGCGCGAGATGTTCCACACCATGCAGGCCGAGGAGATCGGCATGCAGCTGACCGATTCCTACGCCATGTATCCGGGCGCGGCGGTGTCCGGCTTCTACTTCGCCCATCCGGAGTCGAAGTACTTCGTGGTCGGCAAAATCGGGGATGACCAGGTCAGCGACATGGCGGCGCGCCGTGGCGTCGACAAGGCCGAGCTGGAACGCTGGCTGGCGCCGAACCTCTCCTGAGGTTGAACTTTTTGCATGCCTTGCCTGCCTAAGTAGAACGCCGCCAGCCGGCGGCATCTACTTGGGAGGCAATATGGCAAACAATCCATCTGTCAAACGCTGGCAGGATCAGCTGATCCTGCTGCTGGGCCTGTGGTTCTTCATTACGCCGTGGGTATTCGGCTATCCGATTCCATCGATCCAGGCGTGGACCGCATTCATCTCGGGCGCGGTGATGGTGCTGCTGGCGGCGTTCGATCTGTACAAGACCTACTTCTGGGCCGTGGTGCTCAATCTGCTGGTGGGGATCTGGGTGGCGGTGTCGCCGTGGGTGCTGCGCATCGAGGATAACACCGAGTTGATGTGGAACTCGCTGATCGTCGGCCTGGGCGTGGCCGTGCTGGCGCTGTGGGAGATGCGGACCGATCCCGAACTGGTCAAGCACTGGCCGGGCGCCGGCCATGCGACCTGACCCGGCCGTGGTGCCTTACAGCGCGTAGCGCACCACGTTATCGCTCCATTCAAACGCGGCCATTTCCAGCTCCACCAGTTCATCGGTGGACATGGCGAGGTCGCGCAGGGTCGGCACGATGTGGCTGTCCATTTCTTCAATGCGCTCGATGCATTCGACCAGCTTGAGCAGGTCGCCAAAGAAGCCGGCGCGGTGCAGCAAGGCGCCGCGCACCTCGTCGCTGACCGGGATCTGCTCCAGGATCTCGGCCATGGAAATGCCGAACAGGGTGTCCATCAGCGACATGATGCCGACCGTGAACGCGATGTCGGCCGACTCGCGCTGGCTCGGCCGCAGCTTGCCGGCCAACAGCTCCAGCAGGCGGCCGCGGGTGGTGGCCAGCATCAGCAGCGGCGTCATGCTGTGGCCGCGCTTGCTCGGCTCGGCGTACAGCATGATTTGCAGCCAGCGCTGCAACTGGCGGCGCCCCAGGATGGTCACGGCCTGGCTCAGTGAATCGATGCGCTGGCGCGCGCCCACCGCCGGCGTGTTCACCAGCCGCAGCAGGTTCAAGGCCAGCGACACGTCGCGCTTGATGGCGCGCTCGATTTCCTGGTTGTCGGCATCCGAGGTGACCAGCGTCATCAGCTCCATCACCGCCAGCTGCGACGGCGACAGCTTCTTGCCGCTCATGATGACCGGCTTGGAGAAGTAATAGCCCTGGAAATAATCAAAGCCGAGATCCAGGCAATTCTTGAATTCTTCGCGCGTTTCGACTTTTTCCGCCACCAGCTTTTTCTTGTCCTGACGGAAGCGCGGCGCCAGTTTCATCAGCGACGACAGCGGAATATTGCGCATGTCCATCTTGACATAGTCGACCAGCGGCAGCAGCGCCAGCACGTCCGGATTCTCGCCGGTGACATCGTCCAGCGCAAAGCTGAAGCCATGGCCCGCCAGTTCGCGGATGCGGGTCAGCACCTCGGGCGTGGCCGGCATGGTGTTGATGATCTCCAGCACCACCTTCTCACGCGGCAGGAAGGGGAAAATGTCGCTCATGATGACACTGGCATCGACGTTGACGAAGCCCAGCGCGTCGCCGATGGTTTTCTCCATCCCCAGCTGCGAGGCGTGCGCAATCACGGCGGCGGTGGCGGTCAGATCATTGGTGACATGGGCCGGCCCGACCGGCGCGTTGCGAAACAGCAACTCATAGCCGAACAAGGCCTGGTTGCGGTCCAGGATGGGCTGGCGGCCCAGATAGAACTCGCGCACGCGCAAGCTGCGGGGGCCGGAGTCATGTAGAGTCAGATCGATCATTTGCCTATTTTGACAGCAATGCGCTGCCGTGTCTTGCAAATTTAGCTCAATCTACCGCTTGCGGGACCCCGTCGATAAAGAGTTTCAGCTCGCCAGGCAGGAAGGCGGTCCACTGCTCGTTGGTGGTCAGCGGCTGGGTGACGATGATGGCGACCCGGTCGTTGGGCGTGGTCACCTGGGAAAAATCGACGCTGACATCCTCGTCGGACAGCTTGGCGGTGTCGAACGGGTGCTGCCGCACCAGATAGAACAGATGGGTCGAGCAATGGGCAAACAGCTCGCCGCCCGAGGACAGCATCATGTTGAAGGTGCCGTGGGTGGCAATTTCATGCACCAGCGAGCTCAGCACAGAGCGCAGCTGCGCCAGCGGCGGCCGCTGCTCGCCAAAGCGGGCCCGCAGCTGCTGCAGGATGTAGCAGAAAGCCCGCTCGCTGTCGGTGGTGCCGACCGGGCGGAAGGCGCCGTTCAGCACCGGATTGAATTCCTTCAGGTCGCCATTGTGGGCAAACACCCAGTACTGCCCCCACAGCTCGCGCACGAAGGGGTGGCAATTCTCCAGCGCCACCTGGCCCTGCGTGGCCTTGCGGATGTGGGCAATGACGTTGGTGGATTTGATCGGGTAACGCTTGATCAGCTCGGCAATCGGCGAAGCGATGGCCGCCTGGTGATCGACGAAATGGCGCACGCCGGCGCCCTCAAAAAAGGCAATGCCCCAGCCGTCGTGGTGGGTGTCGGTCTGGCCGCCACGCATGGCAAAGCCGGTAAAGCTGAACACAATGTCGGTCGGGACATTGCAGTTCATTCCTAGTAGTTGGCACATGGCGTGATTATAACCACGCCATGCGCGTGCGGGCCCCTTTTAATGCAGCAGGACTGGCTGGCTCATCAGCGCGTCGTAGCTGCCCAAAAATTCATCGATCTCCGCCATGGTGGGTTCATTGGCGATCAGCTCATTGACGTCGCGGCGGAAATTCTGTGCCAGCACGCCGGCAATGAAGATCTCGCGTTTGCCGCCCTTATCGACGATTTCATAACCTCCGAAGCGCAAGGCCTCCAGGTTCCGGTCCGCGCCGAATTCGACAACACTGTATTGCTCGCTGTTGTAGATGAGGTTCATTTTGCATCCTTTCACAAGGGGCGAAACACCTGCGTTTCCGCCTTCGGAACCCAGTTGGGGCCGAAAACGGGCCATTTCAAGGCCAGATCAGCGGGCTGGGGCTAGGCCGCGATGTCGTCTTGCAAATCCAGCAAGGCCCCGTAGGGCGCCTCGGACAACCAGGAACGCAGCTGTTCCAGGTGCTCGGCGGAGGCCAGGCTGAGGTAGAGCTGCGCGGGGGGACGGCGCAGCACACGGTTTAATGTTACTCGCAAAATCAGATTACCGCTGCAATGCAGGCAGCCTGGTGCGATACGCAACACTTGCGGCACTATTTCGTAAGGGAAAGGGCCATCCGCAGGATCAAAGGATAAGGCCGAACCACCGTCCGACAAACCCTCCAGAATGATGACGCTGGCCCCCTCTTTGGGGAGATGGGCCGCAATCGCCGCCTCGCGCGCGCCGGCGCGGGGGCCGGTGACCAGCCAGGTCGGCACCGGCGGCCGGTGATGGGCGGCCGCGGCGCCGGCGGGACTGGTCACGCTGCCGGGCACTAACTCAGGCGCCCTTCTTGGCCAGTTTGCCCGGCTCCACGCCCAGCTGCTTGAGCTTGCGGTACAGGTGGGTGCGCTCCAGGCCGGTCTTCTCGGCCACGCGCGTCATGCTGCCGCCTTCCCGGCCCAGGTGGTGCTCGAAGTACATGCGCTCGAAGGCGTCGCGCGCTTCGCGCAGCGGCAGGTCGAAGGACAGGTTGAACATGTGGTTGTCGGCGCCGGCCACGGTGGCGCCGCCACGCACGGCAATGGCGGCCGAGGCGGTCGGCTGCACGAAACCGGTCGAGGCCGCTTCTTCCGGCTGCGCCGCCGCCACCGGACGGGCCGCCAGCGCCGGCGCGCGCACAGTTTCCTGGGCGCGGGTCAGGCCGGCCTGCACCGCTTTCAGCAGCTTTTGCAGGGCAATCGGTTTTTCCAGGAAGTTCAGGGCGCCGATGCGGGTGGCTTCGACCGCTGTATCGATGGTCGCGTGGCCCGACATCATGATCACCGGCATGGTCAGCAAGCCGTCGCGCTGCCATTCCTTGAGCAGCGTGACGCCGTCGGTATCCGGCATCCAGATATCGAGCAGCACCAGGTCCGGCGCACCCTGGGCGCGCGCTTCGCGTGCCTGCTGGGCGTTTTCCGCCAGTTGTATTGCATGTCCTTCGTCGCTCAAGATTTCCGAGAGCAACTCGCGGATACCCATTTCATCGTCAACAACCAGAATGTTTGCCATCTTCCCTTGTCCTCATTTCGCCGTCTATGGACGGCAATGATTTTTGTAGTTCATAGCACTTCAGCTATTTTGCGACGCCGGTGCTAACTTTAACAGCAAAATCAACACTGACGCGCCACTTCTATCGACATGGTTCTGGATATCGATCCGTCCGCCATGTTCCTCGATAATTTTTTTCACCATCGCCAGGCCGAGGCCGGTGCCGCGCGCCTTCGATGTCACGTACGGTTCAAACGCCCGCGCCAGGATTTTCGGCGCGAAACCGGGGCCGTTGTCCGAGATCGCCAGCCGCACCGCCGTGCGCGTGCTGCCATCCGCGCCCTGATAATGAATGGCTTCGGTGATCACGTCAATGCGTGCCTGCGGTGCGCCGTCCGGCAACTCGGCCATGGCGTCCTGGGCGTTCTGCAGCAGGTTGTGGATCACCTGCCGCAACTGGGTCGGATCGCCCATCACCAGCGGCAGGCCGGGCGCCAGCGCCGGGTGAATGATGTCGTTGCCCTCGCCGCTGATGTACAGGTGCAGGATCTCGTCCACCAGCGCGTTCAGGTCGAGCGGCTCCAGCACCGCCGGCGGCGTCTTGGCGTAGTCGCGGAAGTCGTCCACCATGCGCTTCATGGCCGCCACCTGGTTGACGATGGTGGCGGTGCCCTTGTTGAGCAGCTCGGCGTCGGACGGCATCAGCTTGTCTTCCAGCTTCATCTGCATGCGTTCGGCCGACAGCTGGATCGGCGTCAGCGGATTCTTGATTTCATGCGCCAGGCGGCGCGCCACCTCGCCCCAGGCGATTGAGCGCTGGGCCGAAATCACGTCGGAAATATCGTCAAACACCACCAGGTAGCCGCTGCCGCCTTCGACCGGCAGGCGCGAGCCGCGCGTCAGCAGGGTCAGGTCGTTGCCCTCGACCCCGGCCGACGGGCGCGGCACCTCGATCTGGCGCTGCCAGTGCAGGCGCGCGATGTTGCGGCCGGCCGCCGATTGCGCATTCTGCGCGGCAAACGCGGCCACGATGGCGCCGCCGAATTCCTGCAGGCCTTCAATCTGGTCCAGCTTCTGGCCAATCATGGTGACGCCGGCCTGCTGCAGGATGCGCTCGACCGAGTCGTTGCAGCTGATCAGGTGGAATTCATGGTCCAGCACCATCACCCCGGCCGACATATTGGCCAGCACCGATTCCAGGTGGGCCTTGGCATTCTGCAGCGCGGCGCGGTTGCGCTCGACGGCGGTGCGGGCGTCCGACAGCTGGCGCGTCATGGTGTTGAACGATTGCGTCAGGGTGCCCAGCTCATCGGAGGTGGCCACGATCGGCCGCGGCGACAGGTCGCCCTCGGCCACCGCGCGCGTGCCCTCGGCCAGCAGCAGCAGCGGCTGGGCCAGGTCGCTGGCAATCAGGAAGGCGCTGGCGATGGCGCCGAACACCGCCAGCAGCAGGGTCAGCGTCAGCGTCACGATATACATCTTGCGCAGGCCGACGCGGGCGTCGAAACGTTCCTTGTAGTCGGCGTAGGCGCGGCGGATGGTTTCGCCGTCGGCCGCCAGCTGGGCGGGCGCCAGCTGCAGCAGTTGCAGGTAGCGCGGCGCCAGGTGGGTGCCGTTGGGCTGGACATGGTCGGGGATGGCGACCAGCACGCGCAGGCGCAGCTGGTTGACCGCCTCGGCCGGCTGCGGCGCGTTGACCAGGTCGCTGTGCAGCTCGTTGCCGCCCTCGGGGGCGCCGTACACCGCATCCTTTTTCACCCTGGCCATCATGTCGCGGCTCGGCAGGTCGGCGCTGAGGTTGCCGCTGCGGCTGGCGCGGGCGCTGACCACCAGCCCGCCCTCGGCGTCGACAATGATGGCGTTCTGCATGCCGGGTTCGTTCTTGACCACCGCCGCCAGGGTGGCGCGCTCGGTGCCGAACGGGCGGTCGGCCAGCTCCTGCACGGTGCGGTTGGCGGTCTGGGTCAGCTCGCCGACCGCGCGGTCCAGGCCGGCGCGCGACAGGTTGATGCCCGATTCCAACGCCTCTTCCACCGGCACGTTGAACCAGGAATCGATCGAATGGGAAACGAACAGCACCGACACCATGAAGATCACCAGTCCCGGCAACACGCCGATGCCGGCAAACAGCAGCACCAGCCGGGTCATCAGCTTGGAACCGAACTTGCCGGCCTTGTAGCGCGCGTACAGGCGGAACAGGGAAACCGCCACCAGCAGCAGCAAGGCCACCGCCACCGCCGCGTTCAGGCCCAGCAGCCAGCCATAGTAGCGGTCGAAAAAGCCGGAATTGTCGGAGGCCGAGGCCAGCAGGAACAGCAGTATACTGACGATGCCGCCGCCCACGACCGAAAAATACCGCAGGGCCGTATTCACTTACTCGGCCCTGTACTGGAAGGATTTCTTGTCGGACGCCAGGCGCCACTCATTGTTGTTCAGGGCATTGACCTTGAGCGGCTTGGGCACGTAGTTGGGGTCCAGCCCCATGCTCAGCTTGACGTTATACACTTCGCCCACCTTGAGCGCGCCGCGCGGCGCCACCAGCCAGCGGTTGGGGCGGCGGATCAGGAACAGGGCGTCGTCCAGCGACGAGAAGCTCTGGTGCACATTGCCACTGATGGCCACGTTGTACTGGCGGGTCAGGACGTTGTACGACAGGCTGATGGTCTGGCGCGCGGTGATGGCTTTTTCATCAAACCAGTACCAGCGCGGGCGGGTGAATTCGATCTCGGTGTAGAAGTACAGGGTCTTGCCGTATTGCAGGGCATCTTCCATCTCACGGCTGAGTTCGAAGCCGTAGGTGGCGGACAGGCGGTAGCCATCCTCGGTGGCCTCCACCAGCGAACGACGGATTTCCACGCCCTCGGATGCGCGCGATGCCAGCGGCAGCAATGCCAGCAGCATCAGCAGGGATCCGATCAGAAGTCGAAAAAATCGTTGTGTCACGTGTGGGCCGGTACTCAAGAGGTTACGCATTTTTCTCAAACAGCGCGTAGAACAAACCATCGTGATCCTGCCCGGAGCCGCCGGCGGGGAGCAATTGGCCGGGCGCATCCAGTCGGACAGCCTGGTTGCGTACAGCAAACGCGGCCGCCTGCGCCTCGGATTCCTGCGGCCACAAGGAACATGTCACGAATAACAATTTACCACCCGGTGCCAGCATCTGCCAAAGGTTGTCCAGGATTTTTCCGGAAAGTGTTGCAAGTTGGAGCGTGTCGGCCTTGCGGCGCAGCCAGCGGATATCCGGATGGCGGCGCACGATGCCGGAGGCGGTGCACGGCACGTCGGCCAGGATGCGGTCGAACGGCTGGCCGTCCCACCAGTCCCTGTTCTGGGCTTCGGCCGGCTTCAGGGTGGCCTGGAGCTGCAGGCGGTCGAGGTTTTCGCCCACGCGCGCCAGCCGCTTGGGATCGGCGTCCAGCGCGGTGACCTGGGCATCGGCCAGTTCCAGGATGTGGCAAGTCTTGCCGCCGGGCGCGGCGCAGGCGTCCAGCACCCGCATGCCGTGCTGGACGTCCAGCAGCGGCGCGGCCAGCTGGGCGCCGGCGTCCTGCACCGAGACCAGGCCTTCGGCAAAGCCGGGAATCAGCTGCACGCCGACCGGTTTGTCCAGGCGCACCGCGTACGGACCGATCTGGCGCGCGGCCATGCCGGCCTCGGCCAGCGTGGCCAGGTATTGCTGCATGCTGGTCTTGCGGGCGTTGATGCGCAGGGTCAGCGGCGGCGCGGTGTTGCCGGTCGCCAGCACGCCCTGCCAGTCCTGCGGCCAGGCGGTCTTGACGGCGTCGATCCACCACTGCGGATAATTCCATTTTGCTACCGGTTGCAGCAGGGCCGTGTCCAGCAGCGCCTGGCGCTCGCGCAGGAAGCGGCGCAGCACGGCGTTGACCATGCCCTTGGCGCGGGCGGTGTCCGGGTGGGCATCGGCGGCGCTGACGGTCTGATCGACCACGGTGAATTCCTCGTACGGCGGCGTCGGGTCCGGCGCGGTCATCAAGGCCAGCGCGCAGGACAGCAGGGCCGACACCAGGGGCTCCGGCGCTTTCGGCGCCATCAGCGCCACCAGCGCCTCGCTCTGGCCCAGCTGGCGCATGGCGCGATAGGCGATGTCCTGCATGGCGCCGCGCGCCTGCGGCGTGGTGTCCGGCTGCCTGGCCCAGACCTGGGCCAGCGCCTGCGGCAGGTTGGTGCCGTTTTTCACCTGGGCGATGGCATTGGCGGCGCCGATCAGGCTGAACGCCAGCGAATCGGGCTTGAGGCGGGTCTGGAAACCGGTCTGCAACGCTGGTTTCAGGTCGCGCGCATGGCTGGCGCGCAATTTCGGCGCTGCCGGCTTGGCGGGCGACTTCAAAGAGAGCGTTGGACGCTTGTTCATATGCTAATTCCAGAGTGGGTGACGGCCGTGATCGCGCAGTATACAGCAGCGCCTATGACAAGGCGATTACGACATATGTAAACACTTGTATCTGTTACGCTTGATTTGACACAAACAACCGCACGGTTTCAGGCGTAGTATCGGCACATGGCTACCCAGGTAAAAACCGAATCCACCTCCGACCAAATCCTTGAACGGTTAGGCGCGCTGGAAATCGACGTCGCAGTCATTAAGTCGAACTACGCGACAAGGGAAGATATTGCCAAGCTGGAGGTGCGGCTTATCCGCTGGTTTGTCGCCACGGCGGTTACCCTCACCGGCATGGTTGCCGCCATCGCGTTCTCGGTGGCCAGGTTTATTCATTAGATAACACCCCGTTCCCGACGCCTTTCCCCGGTCAACACAGTATAATTACCGCTGTTTGGCCGGCGCCGACGCGCCTGCCGTTTCCACTATCTGATGAATTTTTAAGCGCATGTTAGCCCAACAAAAACAAGACATTACCGCCCTGTTCCAGGCCGCCCTCGCCCCCATCCTCGCCGGCACCGAAGTGGTTGCCAACGTCGTGCTGGAGCGGCCACGCGACCCGTCACACGGCGATGTGGCTTGTAACATCGCCATGCAGCTGGCCAGGCAGCTGAAAATGAACCCGCGCGAACTGGCCACCAAACTGGTCGACGCTTTGCTGGCCAACCCGGCCCGCAACGGCCTGATCGACAGCGCCGACATCGCCGGTCCGGGCTTCATCAACCTGCGCGTCAGCGCCGCCGCCAAGCAGTCGGTGGTCAAGACCGTGCTGGCGCAAGGCGCCGCCTACGGTTCCGGCGACGCCGGCCAGGGCAAGAAAGTGATCATCGAATTCGTCTCCGCCAACCCGACCGGCCCGCTGCACGTCGGCCACGGCCGCCAGGCGGCGCTGGGCGACGCGCTGTCGTCGCTGTTCGTCTCGCAAGGCTATGACGTCACCCGCGAGTTCTACTACAACGACGCCGGCGTGCAGATCCAGACCCTGGCCAACTCGGTGCAGGCGCGCCTGCGCGGCTACAAGCCGGGCGACGCCGAATGGCCGGAATCGGCCTACAACGGCGACTACATCGCCGACATCGCAGCAGACTTCAAGGCCAAAAAGACCGTGTCGGCCTCCGACGGTTCGCCAGCCACCGCCTCCGGCGACGTCGAAGACATCGAATCGATCCGCGCCTTCGCCGTGACCTACCTGCGCAATGAGCAGGACATCGACCTGCAGGCCTTCGGCGTCAAGTTCGACAACTACTACCTCGAATCGTCGCTGTACTCGGACGGCAAGGTCGATGCCGCGGTCGAGATGCTGAACAAATCCGGCAAGACCTACGAGGAAGACGGCGCCCTGTGGCTGCGCACCGAAGACTACGGCGACGACAAGAACCGCGTGATGCGCAAGAAGGACGGCACCTACACCTACTTCGTGCCGGACGTGGCCTACCACATCGTCAAGTTCCAGCGCGGCTTCCAGCAGGCCATCAACGTCCAGGGTTCCGACCACCACGGCACCATCGCCCGCGTGCGCGCCGGCCTGCAGGCGGTCAACGTCGGCATCCCGCAAGGCTTCCCGGACTACGTGCTGCACAAGATGGTCACCGTGATGAAGGGCGGCGAAGAGGTCAAGATTTCCAAACGCGCCGGCTCCTACGTCACCGTGCGCGACCTGATCGAATGGTCGGGCGGCGGCGACATCACCAAGGGCCGCGATGCCGTGCGCTTCTTCCTGATCTCGCGTAAAGCCGACACCGAATTCGTGTTCGACGTCGACGTCGCGCTGAAAACCTCGGACGAGAATCCGGTCTACTACGTGCAGTACGCCCACGCGCGCATCTGCCGCATGCTGGAACAATGGACCGGCGACGAAGCGTCGCTGGCGGATGTGGATCTGTCGCCGCTGACCGCACCAACCGAAGCCGCGCTGCTGGCCACCCTGGCCGCCTATCCGGAAGCGCTGGCGCGCGCCCAGGCGGAACTGGGCCCGCACCAGATCGCGTTCTACCTGCGCGACCTGGCCGCCAACCTGCACAGCTTCTACTTTGCCGAGCGCGTGCTGGTTGACGACGAAGCGCTGAAAGCCGCGCGTATCGCCCTGATGGTGGCCACCCGCCAGGTGCTGCGCAACGGTCTGGCGCTGATCGGCGTTTCGGCGCCCAACAAAATGTAATTGCGAAGGACATCCCGCACAATGAATTTCCGCTCCAGCTTTACCCCACGTTCGAAACAGCAGGGCAACACCTTCGTCGGCATCGTTATCGGTCTGGTCATCGGCCTGAGTATCGCGGTCGTGGTGGCGCTGATGATCACCAAGGGCTCGACGCCGTTCACGGACAAGGGCCACCCGAGCAAGGCGGCGGAACCAACGGCGGGACAGATTGCCGATCCTAACAAGCCAATGTACGGCAACAAGGATGCGGCACGCGAGGCGGCCAGGGACTTCGCCAAAGACCAGCAGCCGGCGCCCGCCGCCGCACCCGCCACGCCGGCTGCGCCGGCCAAACCTGCGGCCGACCAGCTGCAGGCCATGGTCGACAAGATCCAGGGCACGCCAACCGCGCCAGCTGCCGCGGCCAAGCCGGCCGCACCGGCCGCCACGCCGAATGCCGCCAATGTGGCGCCGCAACCGGCCGCCAAAGCCGCCGATGCCGCCGCCGGCGACGACAAATTCATCTACTACCTGCAGGCCGGCGCCTTCCGCGAAGTAGCCGACGCCGAAAGCGCGCGCGCCAAGCTGGCCTTGCTGGGCTTTGAAGCGAATATCTCGGACCGTTCGACCGACACCGGCGTGCTGCATCGCGTGCGTCTCGGCCCTTACAACCAGGTGGAAGCGATGAACAAGGTCCGTAGCAAGCTGTCCGAAAACGGCATCGACGTTGCCGTTGTGCGTAACCAGAAATAAAAGGAGTAACGATGCGATTCCTGAAATTCATCCTGAGCGCCGCCGCCCTCAGCGCGGCGCTGAGCGCCAACGCCTCCCCGGCCGATCCCAAGAACGGCGTGGAATACAAAACCCTGGCGGCGCCGCAGCCGGTGGACACCGGCAAGAAGGTCGAGATCATCGAGTTCTTCGACTACGCCTGCCCGCACTGCGCCGCTTTTGACGAATCGCTCAACGCCTGGGTGAAAAAACAGGGCGACAACATCGTCTTCAAGCGCATGCACATCTCGCGCGCCGGCACCGACCTGCCGCAGGAAAAAATGTTCTTCACGCTGGAAGCCATGGGCGTGCTGACGCCCGAACTGCACAGCAAGGCCTTCAAGGAAATCCATGTCAACCGCAACCCGCTGCGCCGCGACGAGCAGGTGTTCGAGTTCATCGCCAAACAGGGCATCGACAAGCAGAAATTCATCGACACCTATCGCGGCTTCGGCGTGGCCGGCCGTGTGCGCAAATCGACCGCCATGATGGACGCCTACAACGTCGACTCGTGGCCGATGCTGGCGGTGGACGGCAAGTACATGACTTCCCCGACCATGGCCGATGCCGGCGTCAACGCCGCCAAGACCGAGGCTGACCTGCACGGCGAAGTGACGCAGGTGCTGGACATGCTGGTCGCCAAAGCCAAGACAGAGAAGAAGTAAGCATGACGCCTTTGCGCGTCTTCATCACCGGCGCCTCCAGCGGCCTGGGCGCCGCGCTGGCCCGCCAGTATGCGGCGCAGGGCGCCACGCTGGGCCTGCTGGCCCGGCGTGGCGAAGCGCTGGCTGCCCTGATCTCCACGCTCCCCAATCCACAGCAGCACCGCGCTTACGCGGTGGATGTGCGCGACCACGCCGCCATCGACGAGGCGGCGCAAGCCTTCCTCGGCGACGCCGGCGGCGTTGATGTGGTGATCGCCAACGCCGGCATCTCGGTCGGCACGCTGACCGAGTATGCGGAAGACATTCCCGTCTTTGCCGAGATCATCGCCACCAATGTGGTGGCCACCGCCGCCACCTTCGCGCCCTTTATCGCCGCCATGCGCGCGCAGCGCACGCCGGGGCGGCTGGTGGGCATCGGCAGCGTGGCCGGCATCCGCGGCCTGCCGGGCGCCGAAGCGTACAGCGCCTCCAAGGCGGCGGTGATCAGCTACTGCGAATCACTGAGGCTGGAGATGAAGCCGCACGGCATCCGCGTGGTCACCATCTGCCCCGGCTACATCGACACGCCGATGACGCAGAAGAACCCCTACCCCATGCCGTTCCTGATGGACCCGGACAAATTTGCCGTGCAGGCCGCGCGCGTGATCGCCGCCGGCCGCAGCTACGCCGTCATCCCGTGGCAGATGGGGATGGTCGCCAAGGTGCTGCGTCTGCTGCCGAATCCCGTCTACGACTGGGCCTTCGGCAAGGCGCCGCACAAACCCCGTAAAGCTGCCGGCTCCGCCGCGCCGCGATGAACACCGCCATGAACCAGGACTTTGCACCGGGCCTGTCCGCCCCTGCCATCAGCGCCCACTGCGCCACCTCCGCCACCCACGTGGCGATTGAAGTCGTCGCCGAAACCGGCTCCACCAACGCCGACCTGCTGGCGCGCATTGGCAGCTTGAACGGCCCGTTGCTGCGCATCGCTGAGAACCAGACCGCGGGCCGCGGCCGTGCCGGCCGTTCGTGGCTGTCCAGGCCCGGCGCCGCGCTGATGTTCTCGCTGGCCTGGCCCTTCAAAGGCCCGCTGCACAAGATGTCCGGCCTGCCGATGGCGGTCGGCGTGGCGCTGGCCGAAACCATCGCCTCGCTGGGCGTGCCGGTGCAGATCAAATGGCCGAATGACCTGCTGCGCGACGGCGCCAAGCTGGCCGGCATTCTGGTCGAAACGCAGAAGACCGATGACGCCATCTGGGCCGTCATCGGCTGCGGCATTAACCTCGTCATGCCGGACGAACTGGAAACGGCCATCGGCCGCGAAGTGGCCAGCGCGCCATGGCTGGCGCAAATGGACCGCAACCAGCTGATGGCCGCCCTGCTCAGCCGCCTGGCCGCGGTGCTGGCCGAATTCGACGACACCGGCTTCGCCCCCTTCGCTGAGCGCTGGAACGTCCTGCACGCGTGGCAGGGCAAGGACGTGGTCCTGCTGGACAACGGCGCCATCGTGCAGCAGGGCCGCGCCGCCGGTGTCGATGACATAGGCCGCCTGCTGCTGGACACCGATGCCGGCCGCGTAGAAATCCTGTCCGGCGACGTCTCGCTGCGACTCTCGGGAGCACCAACATGATGTTACTGATCGACGCCGGCAACACCCGCGTCAAATGGGCGCTGGCCGCGCCGGATGCGCAGCTGGGCCAGTGGACTACGGCGGGTGCCGCCAGCCACGCCGACATGCCGCAACTGGAGCTGGTCTGGTGCGAAGCCGCCGCCACCCACGGCATCAGCCGCGTGCTGATCGCCAATGTCGCCGGCAACGCCCTGCGCGTGCAGCTGGAATACGTGCTGCAACGCTGCATGCCCGATACGCCCGTCACATGGTTTGCCTCGCTGCCGGCGCTGGCCGGCGTCACCAATGGCTACCGCAATCCGGCGCAACTGGGCTGCGACCGTTTTGCCGCCGCCATCGCCGGCCACGCGCTGGCGCCGGGCGTGCGCGCCATCGTGGTCAACTGCGGCACCGCCACCACCATCGACGCCATGACCCCGGACGGCGTGTTCCTGGGCGGGATGATCCTGCCGGGGCTGGGCCTGATGGCCAGCTCGCTGGCGCGCAACACCGCGCAGTTGCCGCAGATCGCCCAAGACGGTAAGCTGCCGGATGGATTTGCGGACAATACCGACGACGCCATCCTGAGCGGCATCCTGGCCGCGCAGAGCGGCGCCATCGAGCATGCCTGCGTCCAGCATCAAGCCGCCGAATGCATTATCTCGGGCGGTGCCGCGCCCTACATTGCGCCGATGCTGAAAGTACCGTACCGTATCGTTGAAAATATTGTGCTGATCGGATTACACGCTGCCGCCTGCAGCGCCGGATAGAGGAACACCTGTGCTGAAGTTTATTTTCTGGTCCCTGCTCGCTGTGAACACCGCGCTGTTCGCGTATGGGCGCGGCTATCTGGGCCACTTCAGCGGCAACGAGCATGAGCCGGAGCGGCTGCTCAACCAACTGAACGCCGACAAGCTGGCCATCATCCCGGCCGAAAAAGCCGCCGCGGCCGGCGCCGCCGCCGTAGCGCCGGCCGCACCGGACGTCAAGCCGGAAGCCTGCCTGGAAATCGGCAGCTTTGTGCTGGCCGACGCGCGCCGTTTCGAAAATCAGCTGGAGGCGCTGAAGCTGGGCGACCGCCAGTCGCGTCACAACGTGCCGGGCACCGAAGTATCGAGCTATATCGTTTATATTCCGCCGCAAGGCAGCAAGGAAGGCGCGGATAAAAAAGCCGGCGAGCTGCGTGCGCTGGGCATCACCAACTACTTCGTCATGTCCGACAATTCGCCGCTGCGCTGGGGCATTTCACTGGGCGTGTTCAAGACCGAGGGGGCCGCGCAGAATCAGCTGGCCGCGCTGATGAAGCAAGGCGTGCGCACCGCCCGCGTGGCGCCGCGCATGAGCGGCAGCAAGCTGCTGGCCTTCCAGTTCCGCGACGTCGACCCCGACCTCAGAACCAAACTGGAAAAAATCCGCGCCGGCTTCCCTAACGCGGAACTGCGCGTCTGCAAATAATCAGCGCTGCACCACGATGGGTTTGAGACCCAGCGATGACGGCAGCCCTTGCGCCGCCTGCTGCGCTTCCTGGCGCGTGGCAAACGGGCCGCCAAACAGGCGGAACACCGAACCGCCCTGCACCACTTCCAGCCCATTCAGTTTGCCCGACAGTCTGGCGCGCACCGCATCCGCGTTTTCCGCGCGCGAGTAGGCGCCCAGCTGCAGGTAGAAGCCGCCCGCCGTGGCGGCGGCTGGCGCCGCGTAGTCGGTCGGCGCGCGGTCTGCCAGCATCAGCGTTTCGATATCTTTTGGCGCGGCGCCCGGCGCCGATGGCGTCAGCACCAGCGGTTGATTGATCACAGTGGCGGTCACGGTCGGCGTCGGCACGTTGGAGGCTTGCGCCAGACGGTCTTTCGGCTGCGGCGTCAGGCGCGCCTTGCTGCTGCCCGACACACCTTCACGCGTGGCCAGCATGCGGTCGATTTCTTCCGGCAGGATGCGCTCGATTTTCAGTTCGTGGCTGCCCTTGCCCAGCAGGCCCAGTTTCAGCGCCGCCGTGTAGGACACGTCGATGGCGCGGTTGGCGTGGAACGGCCCGCGGTCGTTGATGCGCACGATCACGGTGGCGCCGCTCAGCATATTGGTCAGGCGCGCGTAGGACGGAATCGGCAAGGTCGGATGCGCGGCCGTCATCTTGTACATGTCGTACAGCTCACCGGACGAGGTGCGCTGGCCGTGGAATTTCTTGCCGTACCAGCTGCCGACGCCAATCTGGGTGAATGGCTGGTCGTCGGTGATGGGCGTGTAGGTCTTGCCAAACACGACGTAGGGGCGGTTGGAGCGCGGCAGCAGCGGATCGTTGCGCACGTCGGCATCCGGCGTGTCGGCCAGGTTGGGCGGCGGCGCATCGCCGGGGCCATCGTCCTGATAATAGCCGCCGCGCCCCGAGTTCGCGGGCGGCAGCACCGGCAGCGCCGTTTCAGGCCTGGTGGCGGACGGCGATTTGATCACCGGGCCGGAGGTCTGCACGGGACGTGGCGCCGGCTGCGTGGCCACTGGCGCGCTGCCGCAACCCACCAGTGCCAGCGCCGTGGCCATGGTGGTCAGATTGATAAGATGAAGACGTTGTAAGCGCATAGGCCGAGATAGTATCACCGATGACGCTGCACACTCATCAGGATACCGCCGCCGAGACCGAGGGTCATCAAGGCCGTGCCGCCATAGCTCATGAACGGCAGCGGCACGCCCACCACCGGAATAATGCCGCTCACCATGCCCATGTTGACGAAGGCGTAGGTGAAGTAAATCATGGTGACGGCGCCGGCCAGCAGGCGCGTAAACAAGGTCAGCGCATTCATGGCGATGGTCAGGCCGCGCCAGATCAGCAGCATGTACAGTACCATCAGCACCACGTTGCCAAGCAGGCCAAACTCCTCCGAGAACACGGCAAAGATAAAGTCGGTGGTGCGCTCGGGGATGAATTCAAGGTGGGCCTGGGTGCCGTGGGTCCAGCCCTTGCCGGTCACGCCGCCGGAGCCGATGGCAATCATCGACTGGATGATGTGGAAGCCTTTACCCAGCGGATCGTGATACGGATCGATCAGCGTCAGCACGCGGTCGCGCTGATAGTCGTGCATCACGGCCCACAACAGCGGCAATGCGGCGGCGGCCAGGCCGGCCAGCACGCCCAGCGCGCGCCACGACAGGCCGCCGAGGAAGATCACGTAAGCGCCGGCCGCCGTCACCAGCAGCGCGGTGCCGAGGTCCGGCTGGCGCGCAATCAGGCCGGCCGGTATCGCCAGCAGCAGCGCGGCGATGGCGTAAGTCTGCCAGCGCACGTGCCCCTGCTCGCGCTGGAAGAACCAGGCCAGCATCAGCGGCATGGCGATCTTCATCAGCTCCGAAGGCTGGATCTGCGTGCCGACATACAGCCAGCGGCGCGAGCCGCCCTTGATCACGCCAAACAGCGCCACCGCCACCAGCAGCGCCACGCCCAGCGCGTACACCGGCACCGCCATCCGCATCATGGTCTGCGGCGGAACGTTCGCCACCAGCCACATCACCAGCACGGCCGCCGCGATATTGCGCAACTGGTCCCACACCTTGCCGGGGATGGCGATGCCGGCCGAGTACAAGGTGATCAGGCCGACCGACAGCAGCGCGCCGATGATCAGCGCCAGCGGCACATCGAACACCAGCACGTAAGGCTGCACACGCTGCCACAGCGTACGTCCATCCACAATCGCCATCAGGTCTGCACCAGTTTACGATGGCGCTGGATGCTCATCAGGATGCCGGCGCCCAGACCCAGCGTCAGGAGCGCGGTGCCGCCGTAGCTCATGAACGGCAACGGCACGCCCACCACCGGCAGGATGCCGCTCACCATGCCCATGTTGACGAAAGCATAGGTGAAGTAAATCATGGTGACCGCGCCGGCCAGCAGGCGGGTGAAGAAGTTGGGCGCATTCCCGGCGATCATCAGGCCGCGGCCGATCAGCATCAGGTACAACAACATCAGAATCAGGTTACCGATCAGGCCAAATTCTTCCGAGTACACGGCAAAAATAAAGTCGGTGGTGCGCTCGGGAATGAATTCCAGGTGGGCCTGGGTGCCGTGGGTCCAGCCTTTGCCGGTGATGCCGCCCGAGCCCACCGCGATGGTGGACTGGATGATGTGGAAGCCTTTGCCCAGCGGGTCGGTGGTTGGATCGATCAGCGTCATCACGCGCTCGCGCTGGTAATCGTGCAGCACCGACCAGATAATCGGCAGCGCCGCGGCGCCGGCCGCAAATAATCCGATCAATGCTTTCCACGCCAGGCCAGCCAGGAAGATCACGCAGAAACCGGCGGCCACCACCAGCAGCGCCGTGCCCAGGTCCGGCTGGCGCACGATCAGGCCCACCGGCACTGCCAGCAGCACGGCCGCAATGCCATACGATTGCCACGTCAGGTGGCCGGCGCGGCTCTGGAAGAACCACGCCAGCATCAGCGGCGTGACGATCTTCATGAATTCCGACGGCTGGATATCGACCACCCCAATGTGCAGCCAGCGCCGCGCGCCCAGCTTGATGGTGCCGAACAGCGCCACGCACACCAGCAGGAACACCCCGAAGGCGTAAGCGGGGACTGCGATGCGCATCATCATCTGCGGCGAGATGTTCGCCACCAGCCACATGACGCCGAAGGCCAGCAGGATATTGCGTATCTGGTCTTCCATCTTGCCGGGAATGCCGATGCTGGCCGAGTACAGCGTGATCATGCTGACCGTCAGCAGCATGATGATGATGAGCGTCAGCGGCCCATCGAACACAGTGAAGTAGGGTCGCATGCGACGCCACAGCGAACGTCTTTCGTGTATGCGCATGGTCGGTAATCCTTATTGTTTCTTCCGTACCGGCGCCGTTGGCTGCGCTGCCGGCGTGGCGGCGGGCGCAGGCGGCGGTGCGGGCGGCGGCGCCGGTTCGCGGCGCGCTTCAGCCGCTGCTGCTGCGGCTTCGGCGGCCTCGGGATCTTCGATCGGCACGAATTCGGCCGCGTCTTCCTTCGGCACCTTGGTGGTCTCCTTGTCGGTCGGACGCTTGCCCAGCAGGTAGAAGTCGAGCGCCTTGCGCGCGATCGGCGCGGCAATCTCCGCGCCCCAGCCGGCGTTTTCCACCACCATGGCAACCACGATCTTCGGCTTGTCGGCTGGCGCAAACGCGGTGTACAGCGCGTTGTCGCGCAGGCGCTCGGCCAGTGCGGCGGCGTTGTACTTCTCGTTGGCCTTGATGCCCACCACCTGCGCCGTACCGGTCTTGCCGCCCGAGGTGTAGCCGGCGTTGGCGAAGGCGCGGTAGGCGGTGCCGCCCGGTTCACTGTTCACGCCCACCATGGCGCTCTTGATGATGTCGATGTTTTCCTGCTTGAGCGGGATGCGGTAGCTTTCGCTTGGCACGGTGAGCTTGCGCGCGCGCGTGCCGCCGTCTTCCAGGATCTTCACCAGGTGCGGCTTCATCACAATGCCGTTGTTGGCCAGGTTGGCCATGGCGTGCGCGATCTGCAACGGGGTGTAGGAGTTGTAGCCCGAACCGTTGGAGACCGAGATGGTGTCGCCGCCGACCCATTTGCCGGCATTGCCCTTGAAGCGCTTGCGCTTCCATTCTTTCGACGGCAGCACGCCGGTCTTTTCGTTATCGAGGTCGATGCCGGTTTTTTCACCGAAGCCGAACGGCTTCATGAAGGTGGTGATGGCGTCGATGCCCATGTCGTTACCGAGCTGGTAGTAGTAGGTATTGCAGGACACGATGACCGAGCGGCGCAGATCGACGTTGCCGTGGCCGCCCACTTTATCGTCGCGGAATTTGTGGCCGCCGAGGTAGAAGTAGCCAGGGTCCGGATACGCGGTAGCCGGGTTGCGCTTGCCCAGCTCCAGCGCGGCCAGCGCCATGAAGGGCTTGAAGGTGGACCCCGGCGCGTAGGTGCCGGACAGCGGCCGGTTGACCATCGGCCGGTCGAGCGAGGTATTCAGCTCGTTCCAGCTTTGCGAGTCGATGCCGTCGACGAACAGGTTGGGATCATAGCCGGGACGCGAGACGTAGGCCAGGATGTCGCCGGTCTCCGGTTCGATGGCGACGAAGGCGCCGCGCCATTCGCCAAACGCTTCTTCCACCACCTTTTGCAGTTCGATGTCGATCGACAGGATCAGGTTATTGCCCGGCGTGGCTGGCGTGCGCGACAAGGTGCGAATGGCGCGGCCGCCGGCCGATACTTCCACTTCCTCGTAGCCGGTCTGGCCGTGCAGCTGCTTCTCGTAGCTCTTCTCCAGGCCCTCTTTGCCGATATGGTCGGTGCCCTTGTAATTCGGGCCGTCGTCGGTGGCTTCGATGGCCTTGACTTCGTTCTGGTTGATGCGGCCAATGTAGCCGATCACGTGCGAGGCGGTTTCACCCAGCGGGTACTGGCGGAACAGGCGCGCCTGCACTTCCACGCCGGGAAAGCGGAAGCGCTGCGCGGTGAAACGCGCCACTTCCTCGTCGGTCAGGCGGGTGCGCAGCGGCACGCTCTCAAAACCCTTGGATTCATCCAGCAATTTCTTGAAGCGCTTGCGGTCTTTCACGTCCACCGTCACCAGCTTGGACAGCTCGTCGATGGCTTCGTCCAGGGTGGTGTGCAGCTTGGACGGCGTGATCTCCAGCGTAAAGGCGGAGTAGTTACGCGCCAGGACCACGCCGTTGCGGTCCAAAATCAGGCCGCGGTTCGGCACGATGGGCACGATGGCAATGCGGTTCTCTTCCGCTTTCACCGCGAAGTCGCTGTACTTCACGATCTGCAGCCAGATGAAGCGCAGCAGCAGCAGGGCGAAGCAGAAGAATACCAGTCCGCCCAGCACCGTCAGGCGCAGGCGGAACTGCTGCAGTTCGCGCTGGTTGTCCTTAATTTCAGTCATACTGTTTGTGCGCTCAGATCGGGCGGGTGTGATCGCGGTCCACTGCGCGGCGCTGCGGCGCCAGCAGCAGCCAGGTCGTCAACGGCCACAGGGCCGATGCCACCACGCTTTCGATGAAGTAGAACCAGCCGGGGAATTTACCGGAGACGAAGAAGCGCACCACCAGTTGTACTGACTGCGCCATCAACAGCAGCGGGAACACGTGCATGGCCTGGGTCCAGATCGGGAACCACAGCACCCGGCGGTGCAGCATGATGGCGAAGTAGGACAGCAGCGTGTAGGACAGCGCGTTCTCGCCCAGCAGCGTGGCGTCGTGCACGTCCATCAGCAGGCCGAGGAAGAAGGCGGTGCCGATGCCGACCTTGCGCGGCTGATGCACGCCCCAGAATACCAGCACCAGCGCCACGAAATCGGGCACGCCGATGAACTGGCCCCAGGGCAGGAGATTGAGCAGGAAAGCGCAGAACAGGCTGAAAGCGATGAACAGCGGGCTGACCGGCAGCAGGATATAGTGCGGACGATTCATCGTGCCGGCTCCTTCGATTGGTTGGCGGGCGTCGCGGCGGGCTTGGCGCCGGCGGTTGCCTGGCCGGCGGCGGCTGGCGTGGCTGATTTGGCGCCGGCGGCATCGGTGGCGGCAGGCTTCGGCGCAGGCGACGGCATCACCGGCATCAGGCCAGGTGCGCCGTTGGTTGCCGTTGCGGCGGCGGCTGGCGTGGCGCCGGCGGCGGCAGGCTGCGCTTCCGTCCCCTCTTTCGGCACATCCTTGATCGGCGCCATCTTGTTATTGTGCTTGCGCACTGCGCGCGGCTCCTCATCGGCTGGACGCGGCGGCATGTCCGGCGTCGACATCAGAATCAGCAACTGTGTATTGTTCATGATGCCGGCCAGCGGCTGGCAGATCACGCCGCCGAACGAACCGCCGGCGCTGTTCTCCACCTGTGACACGCGCGCCACCGCCAGGCCGGCCGGATACACACCGTCCAGACCCGAAGTGACCACGATATCGCCGACCTGAATATCCGCATTCGGCGCCGTGAAGCGCAGCTCCAGATTACCGGCCTTGCCGCGCCCATAGGCCACGGACCGCAAGCCATTGCGCAGCAGCTGCACCGGAATCGCCTGCTCCTTATCGGACAGCAGCGTCACTTCGGACGTAAACGGGAACACCCGCGTCACCTGCCCGACCACGCCCTGGTTGTCGATCACCGGCAACCCCAGCGCCACGTCATGGCGCGTGCCGCGGTCCAGAATGATCTTGCGGCTGTTGACATCGCGTGCATCGTACAGCACATCGGCCAGCATCGACTTCACCGGCAGATGCTGGCGCGCCTCCAGCAAACGGCGCAACTGCGCGTTCTCGGCAGCCTGCAACTGCGCCTGCTGCAACGCCTGCGAGCTGAGGATCTGCTGGCGGCGCAACTCGCGCACCTGCTTTTCCATCGATGACAAGGTAGAGAAATAATTGCCGACGCCGTAAATGGCGTCGCGCGGCAGCAAGGCCGCCATTTGCAGCGGATACAGCACGGTGCCGGCCACCTGGCGCACCGTGGTCAGGGTTCGCATATGCGAATCGACCAACAGCAGTGCAATCGATATGCACGCGAACACCGTCATCTTGACCCGCGCCGAGGCGCCTTGCTTGAAAAGTGGCGGAGGACTGTATTCCATGACTTCCAATAAGCATCGGGGCCGCTGTTTCGCGGCCCCGTTTTAGTCAGATCATTCGTAGGAGAAGATCGAACCCAGTTGGTCCATCCGCTCCAGCGCCATGCCGGAGCCGCGCACCACGCAGGTCAGCGGGTCTTCCGCCACCAGCACCGGCAGGCCGGTTTCTTCCATCAGCAGGCGATCCAGGTCGCGCAGCAGCGCGCCGCCGCCGGTCAGCATCATGCCTTTTTCCGCGATGTCCGCGCCCAGCTCTGGCGGGGTTTGTTCCAGCGCGTTCTTCACCGCCGAGACGATGTTGTTCAGCGGGTCGGTCAGCGCTTCCAGGATCTCGTTGGACGAGATGGTGAACGAGCGCGGAATACCTTCCGACAGGTTGCGGCCCTTGACTTCCATCTCCTTGACTTCGGAACCCGGGAAGGCCGAACCGATGGCTTTCTTGATCGCTTCCGCAGTCTGCTCGCCAATCAGCATGCCGTAGTTGCGGCGGATGTAGTTGACGATGGCTTCATCGAACTTGTCGCCGCCCACGCGCACGGAGCCCTTGTACACCATGCCGCCCAGCGAGATGATGCCCACTTCGGTGGTGCCGCCGCCAATGTCGACCACCATCGAGCCGGTCGCGTCCGACACCGGCAGGCCGGCGCCGATCGCCGCTGCCATCGGCTCTTCGATCAGGTACACCTGCGAGGCGCCGGCGCCCAGCGCCGATTCGCGGATCGCGCGGCGTTCCACCTGGGTCGAGCCGCACGGCACGCAAATGATGATGCGCGGCGATGGGCGGAAGAATTTGGAGTCGTGCACCATGCGGATGAACTGCTTCAGCATTTGCTCGGTGACGGTGAAGTCGGCAATCACGCCGTCTTTCATCGGGCGGATCGCCTCGATGTTGCCAGGTACTTTACCCAGCATCTGCTTTGCTTCCTTACCAACCGCTTGAATGGTCTTCTTGCCATTCGGGCCGCCTTCCTGGCGGATCGCCACCACCGAAGGTTCATCCAGAACGATGCCTTGGCCGCGAACGTAGATCAGGGTATTGGCCGTGCCCAAGTCAATGGCCAGGTCGGAGGAAATGTAACGACGTAAAAAACCAAACATTAAAGTGTCCTGTGGCGCTACCAGTGTGCGCGTAAACCGTTGAGTGAAAATTCTGTCCGAATGCGGCGGCAGCAATGATTCAGCGCCGACAACGCATCAACCCGCCATTCTACCTTATAATTTGACTGCGATTTATCGAAAATCCACCCAAAAGTGCAGTGCCTGAGCCCGCGATTTAAGCGGCATTCGTCGGTAGTTGCAGACGAATAGGCAGAAATTCAAGATCTTTATCAATATTACAATTAACCGCGCCATGTCCCTGACCTTATCCGACGTAACCCGCATTGCCAAACTGGCCCAACTTGAGATGAGCGAGCAGCAGGCCGCGACGGCGCTGGACCAGCTGAATGGCATTTTTGCGCTGGCCGGGCAGATGCAGGCGGTCGACACCGAAGGCGTTGCTCCGCTGAGCCATCCGCTGGCGGCGCACATGAACAACATCGCCCTGCGCCTGCGTGAAGACGTGGCCAGCGAACCAGATCGCCGCGACGACTATCAAACCGTGGCGCCGAAGACCCAGGACGGCCTGTACCTGGTGCCGAAAGTGATCGACTAAACAGACCACCGCCGTCATTCCGGCGGAAGCCGGAATGACGGACGACGCAACGAATTCAATTGAAACGCCATGCACACCAAAACCATTAAAGAGCTGTCCGCACTCCTGCAAAGCAAAGCGATTTCCGCCACCGAACTGGCCACGCACTTCCTCGACCGTATCGAGAAAAGCGATCTGAACGCCTTCCTGCACGTGGACCGCGCACTGACCCTGGCACAAGCCGCCGAAGCCGACGCGCGCATCGCCGCCGGCACCGCCACTCCGCTGACTGGCGTGCCGATCGCCCACAAGGACATCTTCGTCACCCAGGGCTGGCGCTCCACCGCCGGCTCCAAAATGCTGGCCAACTACGTCAGCCCATTCGACGCCACCGTGGTCGAGAAGTTCCGCAAAGCCGGCATGGTCACCCTGGGCAAACTGAACTGCGACGAATTCGCCATGGGCTCGGCCAACGAGAACTCGGCCTTCGGCGCGGTGAAAAACCCGTGGGACAAGAGCGCCGTGCCGGGCGGGTCGTCGGGCGGCTCGGCAGCGGCGATTGCCGCGCGCCTGTCGCCGGCCGTCACCGGCACCGACACCGGCGGCTCGATCCGCCAGCCGGCCGCCTTCTGCGGCATCACCGGCATCAAGCCGACCTACGGCCGCGTCTCGCGCTTCGGCATGATCGCGTTTGCCTCGTCGCTGGACCAGGGCGGCCCGATGGCGCAAACCGCCGAGGATTGCGCCCTGCTGCTGAACGCCATGGCCGGCTTCGACGAACGCGACTCGACCTCGCTGACGCCGGAACTGGGCGGCGTGGACGAAGACTACACCCGCGAACTGGGCCAGCCGCTGACCGGCCTGCGCATCGGCGTGCCGAAGGAATACTTCGGTGAAGGCCTGGCGAAAGACGTGGAAGACGCCGTGCGCGCCGCGCTGGCCAAGTACGTGGAACTGGGCGCGACGCTGGTCGATATCTCGCTGCCGAATACCGCGCTGTCGATCCCGGCCTACTACATGATTGCGCCAGCCGAAGCCTCGTCCAACCTGTCGCGCTTTGACGGCGTGCGCTACGGCTTCCGCGCCGAAGGCTACAAGGATCTGCAGGACATGTACCGCAAGACGCGCGACCAGGGCTTCGGTCCGGAAGTCAAGCGCCGCATCATGGTCGGCACCTATGTGCTGTGCCATGGCTACTACGACGCCTACTACCTGAAAGCGCAAAAGATCCGCCGCCTGATCGCGCAGGACTTCGAGAAGGTGCTGAACGGTCCGCATGCCGTGTGCGACGTCATCATGGGTCCTGTGGCGCCAACCGTGGCCTGGGACCTGGGCGACAAGTCGGACGATCCGGTGGCCGCCTACCTGGCCGACATCTACACCCTGTCCACCAGCCTGGCCGGCCTGCCTGGCATGTCGATCCCGGTCGGCTTCGGCGCGAAGAATCGCCCGGTCGGCCTGCAGATCATCGGCAAGCACTTTGGTGAAGCCAAACTGCTGAACGTGGCGCACGCCTACCAGCAAGCCACCGACTGGCACACCCGCGCTCCGGCCGGCATCTAAGAACAACGAATACAGCGAGAATCATATGGAATGGGAAGTCGTCATCGGTATTGAGAACCACGTACAGCTCACTACCGCATCTAAAATCTTCAGCGGCTCGCCGACCACCTTTGGCGCCGAGCCAAACACGCAAGCCAGCCCGGTTGACCTGGCGCTGCCGGGCGTGCTGCCGGTGATGAACAAACAGGCGGTGGATCGTGCGATCCGCTTCGGCCTGGCCGTGGGCGCGAAGATCGCGCCGGCCTCGATCTTCGCCCGCAAAAACTACTTCTACCCGGATCTGCCGAAGGGCTACCAGATCAGCCAGTTCGAAGACCCGGTGGTACAGGGCGGCGCCATCACCTTCGGCTACGACAAGGACGGCGAATTCGTCACCAAGACCGTCAATCTGACCCGCGCCCACCTGGAAGAAGACGCCGGCAAATCGCTGCACGAAGACTATGCCGGCATGTCGGGCATCGACCTGAATCGCGCCGGCACGCCGCTGCTGGAAATCGTCTCCGAGCCGGAAATCCGCAGCGCCGCTGAAGCGGTCGCATACTGCAAAGCCCTGCACTCGCTGGTGATGTGGCTGGGCGTCTGCGACGGCAATATGCAGGAAGGCTCGTTCCGCTGCGATATCAACGTCTCCGTGCGTCCGAAAGGCCAGAAGGAATTCGGCACCCGCTGCGAGATCAAGAACCTGAACTCGTTCCGCTTCATCGAAGAAGCCGTGCACGTGGAAGTGCGCCGCCAGATCGAGCTGATTGAAGACGGCGGCAAAGTGGTGCAGGCCACCCGCCTGTACGATCCGGACAAAAAAGAAACCCGCGAAATGCGCAGCAAGGAAGACGCGCAGGACTACCGCTACTTCCCGGACCCGGACCTGCCGCCGCTGGTCATCTCCAACGCCTGGATCGATCAGGTGAAAGGCTCGATGCCGGAACTGCCGGCCGCCATGCGCGCACGCTTCGTCAGCGAATACGCCCTGCCGGAATATGACTCGCTGGTGCTGACCGCCTCGAAAGCCATGGCGACTTACTTCGTGGCCGTGGTGGATGCGGCGGGCAAGGAAAACGCCAAGGCCGCCGCCAACTGGCTGATGGGCGACGTGTCGTCGACCCTGAACCGCGAAGGCGTGGACATCGCCGACGCGCCGGTCAAGCCGGCGCAACTGGCGCTGATGCTGAAGCGTATCGCTGACGGCACCATCAACAACAAGACCGCCAAGGAACTGTTTGGCGACATGTGGGCCGCCAGGTCGGACGACGACAATCTGGTCGATGCGCTGATCGAATCGAAAGGCCTGAAACAGATTTCGGACACCGGCGCGCTGGAAGCGATCGTCAACGAAGTCATTGCCAACAACGCCAAGTCGGTGGAGCAGTATCGCGCCGGTAAGGAAGCTGCGATCAACGCCCTGATCGGCCAGGCCATGAAAGCCTCGCGCGGCAAAGCCAACCCGGCGCAGCTGACCGAACTGCTGAAAGCCAAGCTGGCCGGCTGATCCCCGTCCCGCAGAAAACGCCCCGCCGGCTGACGCCCGCGGGGCGTTTTTTTATTGGAAATGTAGTCAAATTACTATATATTTACGCACTATAAGTAGTTAAATTACAAAGGAGAGACATGGACCTGCAATTCCGCGCCGCCCCGGCCCTGCTGCCCCACGCCGTTCCCGGCGGTGTGCGCTTCTTCTTCGATGCCCCGGCAGATGCGCGCAGCGTCGCGCTGGCGGGCACGTTCAACTGCTGGGCGGGCGACGTCTGCATGATGGAGCGCGTCGCTGGCGTGCGCTGGCAGGTGACGCTGCCGATAGCGGCCGGCCGCCATCTCTACAAATTCGTCATCGACGACCGGGACTGGATACCCGATCCCGCCAATCCATGGATCTCCGAGGATGGCCAGAACAACTCCTGCCTGACCGTCGATGAAACCGGTGCGGTGCTGATGCGCCAGCACGGCATGAGTGCCGCCGCGCCCGGCCCGCTGCATGCGCGCGCCGCGCTGGCCAGCCCGGCGTGGCTGCGCGACGGCGTGATCTACCAGCTGTCGGTGCCGGCCTTCGGCGGCGACTTCGATGGCGTGCGCGCCAGGCTCTCCTACCTGGACGAATTGGGTGTCGATGTGTTGTGGATCATGCCCTTCCACCCGATCGGCATCGAAGGACGGCGCGGCGCGCTGGGCGATCCCTACGCTGTGCGCGATTTCAACAGCATCGATCCTGCGCTGGGCGATGCGGCGGCCCTGCGCGCGCTGGTGGCGGCAGCGCACGATCGCGGCATGCGCGTCATCATGGACTGGACGCTCAACCGCAGCAGCGTGGACCATCCGTTCACGCGCGAGTATCCGCACTGGTACACGCAGCGTGCCGACGGCAGCATCTACTACGCCGTGCCAAATCGCGACTACTTCGCCGGCTTTAACTTTGCCAACAGCGAGTTGCGGCAGTACCTGATCGCCAGCATGCGCTGCTGGATCGAACGCTTCGGCTTCGATGGGCTGCGCTTCGACGACTCCGACATCACGCCATGCGACTTCCTCGACGAAATCCGCGCGGAGCTCAGCGCGCTGCGTCCGGACATCGCCCTCATCTCGCAGTCCTACGACGAATTCCACCACCTGGCCGCCTGCGACCTGACCTACGAAGGCGGCACGCGCGAAATGCTGCGCCAAGCCGACAACAGCGCCTTCGCCCGCTACTGGAATGAATCCACCTACAGCTTCCCGCGCGGCGCCTTGCGCATGCGCTGGCTGGAAGACAAGGAACAAGGCCGCATCTCCACCTTCCTCGGCACTGAAGCCCATCGCCCCGCCGCCGCCGTGATGCTATGCATGGACGGCGTGCCGCACATCCTGATGGGACAGGAATTCAACGAACCTGCATGGACCGGCTGGCAGGTACTGTTCGACGGCTGGCGGCTGGACTGGACAGCCTTCGACAGCGATATGTACGCCCACTACCAGACGCTGATCGCTCTGCGCCGCCGCCACGCCACGCTGCGTACCGGCGCCACAGCTTTCCTGGACGGCCTGCCGTCCGGCGCCATCGGCTTCACCCGCAGCGACGCCAGCCACCGCCTTACGGTGCTGGCCAACCTGTCATCCAGTGCGCAAACCTTCTCCCCCGAACTGGCGCGGATTGAACCGCTCTACGCCGCCGGCTGGCGCGCCGAAGACGCCACACTGGCGCCGCACGGCTGGATCATCGCACGACAAAATTAAAGTATACATTTTTGTCTAGACAGAATATTCTACGTCTACCGCCTTCAGGGAGACGTCATGAGTATTCCGAAACCGACCGCCGCCGAACTCGAACTGCTGCAGGCATTGTGGCCGCTCGGTTCAGCCACCGCCAAGCAGGTGCACGAAGCCATGCTGGCCGATAAACCGGAGCTGGCCTACGGCACCGTGCTGCGCCTGATGCAGATCATGCACACCAAGGGCATTCTGACGCGCGACGAAAGCCAGCGCTCGCACATCTACGCGCCGGCGCAGGCGCAGGACAGCATGCAATCGAGCCTGCTCAAAGATCTGATGCAGAAGGCCTTCGCCGGCTCGGCCAAGGCGCTGGTGCTGGCCGCGCTGCGCTCCGGCATCTCCAAAAAGGAACGCGCAGAAATCGAAAAACTGCTCAAGGAAGAAGACAAATGAGCGCCTTCATCTTCGCGCTCGGACTGACGCTGATGCACTTCCTGTGGCAAGGCCTGCTGCTTGGTTGCGCCACTGCTGTCGCCCTCACCCTGCTGCGCAACAGCCGCGCCGAATATCGCTACGTGGTCGCCTGCGCCGGCCTGCTGGCTTGCCTGTGCTGGCCGGCGCTGGAACTATGGCAGCGCCTCGCCAGTGATGCCGCGGCCGCCAGCGCCAGCTCCCCTGTCCTGCCCTGGATGGGCGATGCATTCAGTGACAACATAACAGGGTTCAACCTGCGCGACGCGCTGCGCTATGTGGTCAGCCTGTGGGCGCTGTGCGCCGCCATGCTGGCGCTGCGCGTGGTGGCCGGACTGCTGTGGATCGATCGCGTCAGCCGCCAGCCGGCCAGCCACCCGGATCACTTGCGCTGGGAGCGCGACCTGGAGCAGCTGGCACGCCGCCTCGGTATCACGCGCACCGTGCGCTTGCGGGTGATCGACGCGCTGGCCAGTCCCGTCACCGCAGGCTGGTGGCAGCCGGTGGTACTGGTGCCGGCAGCGCTCGTCGGCGGGATGCCGCCCGAGCTGCTGCAAGCCTTGCTCGCACACGAAATGGCGCACATCAAGCGTCACGATTACCTGGTCAACCTGCTGCAAAACCTGATTGAGACGCTGCTGTTCTACCACCCCGCCGTGTGGTGGCTGTCGAACCGCATCCGCCTCGAACGGGAATTGATCGCAGACGATATCGCAGCAAGTCAGCTTGGCGAACCGCGGCGCCTGGCGCTTGCCTTATCTGAACTGGAGCGGCTCCGGTTCTCTCATCATCAACTGGCCCAAGCGGCCAATGGAGGAAATCTCATGCAACGCATCCAACACCTGCTGCGCCCCGCGCCGCAAGCCCTGAACTGGAAAGCCGCAGTCGCCATGCTGGGCGTGGCCGTGGCCTGCCTGTCGGTGTACGCCCAGGCCAGCGCCGCCGACAAAAGCGCGTCTGGCTTCAAGCCCGCGCTGATCGACTTCAACAGCTGCGCCAAACCGGTCTGGCCCGACGGCGCCATCGCCGCCCAGCGTACCGGCACGGTTCAATTGGAATTCAAGGTCGGCAAGGACGGCAAGGTCAAAGAGTCCAGCGTGGACCACAGCAGCGGCCACCCGGACCTCGACGAAGCGGCGCGCATCGGCATCAGCAAGTGCCAATTCAAGCCCGCCACCAAAACCGGCAAGCCGATCGAGACCAAACAGAAAATGCAGTACGTCTGGACGTTGGAGTAAACGTATAGATTCCTGCACCGGGGGCATTACATGCCCTTGAAGCGGTGCTGGAAACGTTGGCTGACTGGCAGGCGCAGAGGGTGGCCGCGCAGGGTCAGCCACACGGCGCCGTCGGCATCCCGGTTGACGGCGGCGATGCGCTTGACGGCCACCAGGTAGCCACGGTGAATTTGCCAAAAGCCCGCCTCCTCCAGTTGCCCGGCCAGATCCTTCAAGGGTGTGCGGATGTGGGCTTCCAGTTGATCAGTGACCACCCGCGTGTACTTGAGTTCCGAACCGAAGTAGATCACTTCGTTCAGGTCGATGAAATGAATAGTGTTGCCCACGCTGGCCTGCAGCCACGCGGGCGGCTTTTTCGGCGCCAGTTGTTGCACCAGCCGCGTGAGATCGGGCGGCGGCGTACCGAGGCGGCTGCGCAGACGCTCGACAGCGCGCGCCAACCGCGCGGTATCAAAAGGTTTAAGCAGGTAATCCACCGCGCCTTCGTCGAACGCTGCCAGGGCGTGTTCCTGATAGGCCGTCACGAACACGACGTGCGTGCGTGAGCCGAAGGTGCGCGCCACTTCCAGTCCGCTCAGGCCCGGCATGCGGATATCCAGAAAGGCGATGTCCGGCACCAGCTCGCGCGCAAGCCGCAGCGCTTCGATGCCGTCGCCGGCGGAGGCCACCAGTTGCGCCTCTGGCCACAGCGCGGCCAACGCCGCGGCCAGTTCGGCACGCAGCAGCGGCTCATCGTCCGCGATCAGGATGCGAGGGGCGTTGTTCATGCAGGCTCCGGGCGGGATAAGGGGAGACTCATTTCAGCGACGGTCCAGCCGTCGGCGCCGATGCTCAGGCGCAGGCTGGCCGCGCTGCCATACAGGGCTTCCAACCGTTGGCGCACATTGCGCAGGCCAACGCCGCTACCCAGCACTGCGTCGCCCAGGCCAGCGCCGTTGTCGCGCACCGCCACCAGCACGCCGCCATCCGCGCGCTGCGCGCGCACGGTGACGGTGACCGCGCCGGCGTGCGGCTCGACGCCATGCTGCACAGCGTTTTCCACCAGAGGCATCAGCATCAGCGGCGGCAACGCCAGCTCGCGCACATCGTCGGCACAGTCGACGTCCACGTTGAGACGTTCGCCATAACGTATCGCCATCAGCTCCAGATAGTGGCCAGCCAGCTCGCACTCGCGGCCCAGCGTGGACATCGGGCTACGCAGGTCGGGCAAGGCGCTGCGCAGGTAGGCGATCAGGTGATCCAGCATGCCGACCGCCCGTTCCGGCTGGTGCCGCACCAGATAGCGCGTGTTGGCCAGCGTGTTGTACAGGAAGTGCGGCTCGATTTGCGCCTGCAAGGCCTTCAGGTCGGCCGCCATCGCCGCCTGCGACAGCTGGGCGATATGCAAGGTGCGCGCGCGGTGCTGCGCCATCCATAAAGGCAGCACGAACAACAGCATGAACAACAGCGCCTGCACCGCCATCACCTGCGCTTCGTTCAGCGGATTGATGCCGATCCAGGACAGGCCCACCGCGTAAATCCAGCCCGCGCCCGCAGTGTCGGCGCAACCCAGTACCAGCAAGGCCGCCCACAATGCCGTCCAACTGCGCCCGGCAGTGCGGCGCTGCATCAGCAGCATCAAGCCGGCGGATATCCCCAGCGGCAGCACCAAGGCGGCAAACAACGCCAGCCAGGTGTATGCGCGCAGTTCGATCGCGGCCACCGTGCCGGCGCCGGCCAGCAGCGTGCTCAACGCGCACTCGCGCAACGAGCACGCTGCCACGCGCCGCAAGGCCTGCGGCGGGCCATCCACCCCGGAGCCGCGCCATGCCGTTGCCGCCGTCATAGGACCGGCTTCTCCGGCAGACGCGCAGCCGGCATCACATCCACCGGCACGATCTTGCCCACCACCTCGAACGACAGCTGATCGATCCATACCTGGCCGCTGCCGGCGTTGATCACGCCGAAGGAAATGGTAGTGCCATCCTCCGGCACATCCAGCGTCACGCTGCGCGCCTGCCACGCCGCCGTGCCCTTGATCGGCTGGTCGCTGCTGTTGTAGAAGGCCGCGTTCTGGCGCTGCTGCGCCTGCACCTGCATCCACAAGCCGGCCCAGTTGCTGACATCTCGCGTCTTGATCATGGCGCGGAAGCGCACACGCTGGCCAAGATAGCGCTGCGCCGAGATCACCTGCACCAGCGAACCGAAGCCTTTGTCCTCGCCCTGCGCATAACGCAGGAACTTGGCGCCCTTGCCGCTGATGGTTTCGACGTTGTCGATGCCGGCCTGATAGGAGGTGGCATGGTCGCCCGAGATAAACCACGGCGGCGGCAGCTTGCCGACCGATTCCGCCGCCACCACCCACAGCGAAGTGGCGGCGGCAGCTGCTGCGATGACGTGCAAGGTCTTCATAGCGAAGGCGTCTCCGCAGGCATTTGACGGGGCGGCATCACATCCACCGGCACCTCCTTGCCCACCACTTCCAGCGACAAACGGTCTATCCAGACCTGCCCGCGGCCGGCATCGATAACGCCAAAGTTCAGCGTCGCGGCATCGGCAGGAATGTCGAGCGTGACGCTGCGCAGCTGCCAGTCGGCGCTGCCGTTGATCGGTTTATCCTGGCTGTTGTAAAAGGCCGCAGGATACTGTTCGCCGTGCCGCAAGGCGCTCATCCACAAACCGGCCCACTGACTGACCTCACGCGTCTTGACCATCGCCTGGAAGCGCACGCGCTTGCCCTGGTAGTTCCTGGCCGAGATCTGCTGCATCAGCGTGCCGAAAGCCGTATCGTCGCCCTCGACGTAGCGGATGAAACGCGCGCCCTTGTCGCTGACGGCTTCCTTGCTGTCGATACCGATTTCATAGGACTTGGGGCTGCCGCCGGCCAGTGTCCAGCCTTCGACCGGGGCTGCGCCCGCCGTGGCGCTCAGGCACGCCAGCAGGACCATGCTTACGATTTTGTTGTTCATCATTTCTCCAGGTGGATGACGGATTGTCATGAGCGCTACTGTGCATTGCTGAGCACCAGCCGTGGGAACGATGCGACAGACGCTGGCCGGGGCGGATAAGCGCAGCGAACGCTGGATTACCGCGCCATCCAGTCGAGGATGTCGGCGAAGATCTGTTCGCGATTGAGTTCGTTGAAGTTTTCGTGGAAGTTTTGCGGATAGCGCTGGTAAGTCAGCAGCGCCGGCGGCACGGACTTCAGCATCGCCTCGGCGGCATTGGCGTCGGCCAGCTTGTCGTCGCCGGCCACCACCGCGAACAATGGCTGCGTCCATGACGGCATGCGCGCGGCCAGCCCCTGCTGCGCCTTGGTCAGCGCATTACCGAAGCGGACCGTGATTTCGGTGGCGCGGATGCCGTCGCGTTCATCAGCGTAATGGCGCGCGGTGATGCTGCTGTCGTGCGTGAGCTGATGGGTGAGCGACTCCAGTGGCACTTTCATGCGCGGCGCCAGCGCTTCCAGCACGCCGGCCAGCGCCAGCAGCAGCGGCGACACCTTGATCGCGTTCACGTAGTACGGCGAAGACAGGATGTAGCCCTTGATCGCGGCCTCACCGGCAAAGTGGCCGAGCGCGAGGTGGGTCGCAATCAGCGCGCCCATCGAGTGGCCCATCACGTAAATCGGCAAGCCCGGATACTGCTGCTTGACCCAGTGCAGAAACAGCAGGCTGTCGTCGAGGAAGACATCAAAGCCGGGGATATCGACGCGGCGCGCGTCCTGGTGGCCGCACAGGTCGTAGGCCACGGTGGCAATGCCGTGCTGGCGGAAGTACAGCGCCGGGGTGACGTAGTCGCCGCCATGCGCCATGCCGCCGTGGATGGCGAGGATAACCGCGCGCGGCACATCCGGTTGCCACAGGTGGACGCGGCGCTGCACGCCCTGCCCTGCGGCGAATGTGGTCAGCCTGTCTTCGGAAAACCGCATCAAGCGGTGATGCTCAGATTGATGCCCATTTCAACCAGTGTGGTCATGTCGGCCAGCGAGAAATCCAGGCTGGGCGTCGACGCGCCCTGGTCGGTCGGGAAAGACACGCGCAGCTCGGCCGCGACGTCGGAACGTTCGAAGTGGATGCCGCGCGCCTGGCACTCGCCCAGGTAAAAACGGATCTGCTTGAGCAGCTCGTCCGGATTCTGCTCGGTACCGATGGCCACATAAAAACCGGAGTCGATGCGCACCCGGCCGTCGGGCTTGACGTCGCCCTTTTGCCAGTCGCCGTGCGGCTCAGTTGGCAGACCATCACGGATGTCTGCCAGGCCTTCGTCGTCGCCGTGTACCTTGAGTGTTGCGATATTCATTGGTCTGCCTCTGAGTGGTCTCCTACCGCGAGGAGGTTACACCATAGAAATATCAAAGTCTAGCAATATAGCTAATTAGGCAATGCCGTAACGGCTGCGGTAAGCCGCCACCGCGTCCTTGTACCGGGCCAGTTGCGGATCGGCGCCGGCGCCGTTCAGGAAACCGAACAGATCGTCCAGATTGCCGATCGAAATCACCGGAATGCCATACTTCTCGGTCACTTCCTGCACTGCCGACAATTCTGACAGTTGTCCGTCTTTGCCGGCGCGCTCCATGCGGTCCAGCGCGATCAGCACGGCGCACGGCTCGGCGCCGGCGGCGCGGATCATCTCCACCGATTCACGCACCGAGGTGCCGGCCGAGATCACGTCGTCGATGATGACCACCTTGCCTTGCAGCTTGGCGCCAACGATGGTGCCGCCCTCGCCATGGTCCTTGGCTTCCTTGCGGTTGAAGGCGAACGAAGTGTTGCTGCCCTTGCCGGCCAGCGCGACGGCCGTGGCCGAGGCCAGCGTGATGCCCTTGTAGGCCGGGCCGAACAGCATGTCGAACTGGACGCCGGAATCGAGCAGGGTTTGCGCGTAGAACTGCGCCAGCTGGGCCAGGGTGGCGCCGTCATGGAACAGGCCGGCGTTGAAGAAGTACGGCGACTGGCGGCCAGCCTTGGTGGTGAATTCGCCGAAGCGCAGCACACCGGTGTTGACCGAAAACTGGATGAATTCTTGGCGTAAATTGTTCATGATGCCTCATTTCTTTAAAGTGCCGGTATTTTACCGCTACACTAGCGCATTCCGTATTTTCTGCCCTGAATCTTCTATGCCAAAAATCATTTCCGCCAACCTGAACGGCATCCGCTCCGCCGCCTCCAAAGGCTTTTTCACCTGGCTGGCCAAGCAGGACGCCGACTTCGTCTGCGTGCAGGAACTCAAGGCGCAAGCGCCGGACATGACGCCGGAATTCCTCAATCCCGGCGGCTACCACGGCCACTTCCACTACGCCGAGAAAAAAGGTTATTCCGGTACCGGCGTCTACAGCAAGATCGAACCGGACCGCGTGGTAATCGGCTTCGGCTCGCCTGAGTTTGACGCCGAGGGCCGCTACGTGCGCTGCGATTTCGGCCAATTGACCGTGATCTCGGTCTACTGCCCGTCCGGCTCGTCCGGGCCGGAGCGCCAGGAAGCCAAGTTCCGCTTCATGGACCTGTTCCTGCCGCACCTGCAGCAGCTGCACGCCGAGGGCCGCGAAGTGGTGATCTGCGGCGACTGGAACATCGCCCACAAGGAAATCGACCTCAAGAACTGGAAGGGCAACAAGAAGAATTCCGGCTTCCTGCCGGAGGAGCGCGCATGGATGACCCGCATCTTCGACGAAGTCGGCTACGTCGATGTGCACCGCGGCCTCGATCCGCGCGAAGAGCAATACACCTGGTGGAGCAACCGCGGCCAGGCTTACGCCAAGAACGTCGGCTGGCGCATCGATTATCACGTGGCCACCCCGGGCATTGCCGCCAAGGCCACCAGCGTGGCCATCTATAAAGATGAGAAATTCTCCGACCACGCGCCGCTGACCATTATCTACGACGCTGTGTAAGTGCTCACTTGCTGCGTTCCGCACTTGGAGTGCAGCAACTTCGTTGTATCGCGGCACAAATTTCAGCCTTATGAAATTTACTAATTAGAAATATCCATGTTTCATTGTTATCATTAGGGCTTTCCCAAAGATAACCTTGAGCGTCATGACTACCCCTGTCCTGCAGTCCGTCACCATCACCGACAACTCCACCATCGTGCTGCACTTTGACCGCGTGGTCGCCCGCGGCGATGGCAATATTGTGATCAGCGATGGCTATGCCCAGTCCTACTATGGCGCCGGGGGTCTGAAAGAACGTATCGTCGGCGCCACCGACGCGCGCACGCTATCGGCCGGCGATCCGCAGATCAGCTACGGCAAGGATGTCACGATCCACCTCAGCAGCGCGCTCAAGAACGGCTTGACTTACAGCGTCACCATGAACGCCGGCGCGGTGGAAGAAAGCGACGGCGGCAGCGGCAACGCGGCCATCAGCTCGCCGCGGCTGTTCAACTTTGCCGCCACCGGCACGGCAGCCTCGGTGGCCACGCCATCGGCCGCGGTCGGCACCACCATACACTTCACCGACACTGGCACCAACAGCAGCGACTACATCACCGCCTCGCAAGACCAGGTGGTGACCGGCACCTACAGCGGCACCCTCGGCGCGAATGAGTTTGTCCAGGTATCGCTGGACAACGGCGCCAGTTGGCACAAGGCCACCGTCAACACCAGCGCCAAGACCTGGAGCTACAGCGGCCAGATCGACCTCGACAATCTGACCGCCGGCAGCGGCGGCGCCCTGGATGGCAATCTGCTGGCACGCGTGAGCAATATCGCCGGCGGCAGCAGCGCCCAGGCCAGCCATACCTACAGCTACAACAACCATCCGATCGAGATCGACGTCAGCAGCAACTTCACGTTTTCCGCCGACACCGGCGTCAGCACCTCGGACCTGATCACCAAAACCGCGAGCCAGACCATCAGCGGCACCTACGCGGGTTCGCTGTTGGCCGGCCAGACGGTGCAGGTGTCGGTCGATGGCGGCACTAGCTGGGTGAACGCCAGCGCCAGCGCCGGCACCTGGACCAGCAATACCAAGCTCACCCTGCTCAGCGGCACCCATGAGGTGCTGGCGCGCGTGACCGACGCCGCCGGCAACACCAGCGGCGTGGCCTCGTCCGAATACACCTTGCTGACCAGCGCCGTGTCGCTGGCCGGCCATGCGCTGACGCTGACCAGTGATTTCGACAGCGGCGTGTCGCACAGCGACGGCATCACCTACTCGGCGGAATTGATCCAGCTGAATGTGGCCGGCCTGCACGGCTTCCACGCCGGCGACGTCATCGAAATCGTCGACACCAGCCACAGCTCGGCGCTAGTGGCCAGCTACGAGATCCAGGCCTCCGACCTGTACTACGGCCAGGACTACTTCAGCGTTGACCAGTACGACCCAACCGCGCGCAGCACGATCAACATCGCGCTCGGCTCGCTGAGCGAAGGCGCCCACACGCTGGCCGCGCGCATTGTCGACATCGCCGGCAACACCGGCACCGCCAGCAGCACCAGCGCCGTCACCCTCGACAGGACCGCACCGGTCATCTCGACCTCGGCGCCGGAGGAAGACGCCACCGGCGTCAGCACCGGCATCACCAAGCTGACTTTTACCTTCAACGAAAACATTGCGGTGGAAAACGGCACGGTGGTCCAGATCCGGGATGACCAGAATCCGGACAATATGCAGGAAGTCACTTTGTCGAGCAGCGCAGCCAGCGGCAAGACCCTGACCATCAACCTGACCAGCCCCCTGACCTCCGGCACCCATTACACGGTGCAGGGCGCCGCCATCAGCGACCTGGCCGGCAACTATGGCATCACCGGCGACAACCCGATGCTGCACTTCACCACCGCCGGCACCTACAGCGGCGGCTCGGTGCCCGGCGCGCTGAGCATCGGCTACGAAGACACCGCACCGGCCTGGGACACCGACTCCGGCTCGGCACTGCACACGGACGGCATCACCAGCAACAGCCGCATCAGCATCAGCGGCGTGGACAGCGGCGGCGCGTGGTACTACCGTCTCGGCTCGACCGACAGCTGGCACCTGGGCAGCGGCGATGGCTTCAATCTGGCCGACGGCAACTACGCGATGGACAGCATCCAGATCAAGCAGGTGGTCGACGGCGTGGACAGCTCGATTACCAGCCTCAGCACCGCGCTGACAGTGGACACGGTGGCATCCACCGCACTGGTGGTGGGCCAGTCGTTCACCAGCGGCGCCAGCAGCATCGATGGCGGTATCAGCGGCAGCACCGACACCTCGAACGAGCTGGTGGAAGTCAGCTTCGACCACGGCGCCACCTGGGTGGAAGCCACCACAACATATCAAGGCGCGGGCGTGTCGACCTGGCAGCTGAACGGCATCGCCAGCCAGTTGGGCGACAACTATGCGCTGCGCCTGAGCGACGGCGCCGGCAACATCACTCCGTTCCCCGGCCAGTCCGCCGCCGGCGTGGCTTACTACCTGGCCGACGGCGGCGTGACGTTCAGCCACGCGTCGGACAATTACACTTCGGTGATCGGCGGCGATGGCGGCGACACCATTACCCTCGGCAGTCACGCTCTGGTGATTGGCGGCGACAACGACACCGTTGTGGTGGGCGCGAACGCCATCGTTGGCGTCGGCGACAACGCCAGCGTGCAGACCGGCAACGGCAGCAACGTGGTTGTCGCCGGTTTTGCGGCCAGCGTCACCACCGGCAGCGGCGCCGATGTGATTTCGCTGGACGGCTTCGCCAGCGCGGTCATTCACGCCGGCGCCGGCGCGGATACGCTCAACCTGGCCAATGACACCACCGCTTCGTTGTCCAGCCTGTTCAACTTCACCGGCATCGACACGCTGAACTTTGCGTCCGACGGCACCAACCATCTGTCGATCTACGGCACCGCCAGCGTGACGGCGTTCACCGACAACAGCCGCCTGAACATCACCAACACCGGCGGCGGCGCCACCACCATCACGCTGGACAGCACGACCTGGCAAGCCGACGGCACCTCGGGCGGGTATAACATCTATCACAACACGGGTTCGACTGTCACCGTGGCGGTGATCGTCGGCGTCACCGTCGAGCTGTCGCCAATTTCGGCCTGACCGTCACAGGGTGCGGCGCGAGCGGAACTCGCGCCATTCGCCGCTGAGCGGATCGATGAAGCTGATGGCGCGCGCCAGCAGCTGCAAGGGCTGCGAGACGTCGTCCTGCTTGCACGGCAGCGCCACCGGATAGAAGGCGTCGTTGACGATCGGGATGCCCAGCGACGACAGGTGCACGCGCAACTGGTGCTGGCGGCCGGTATGCGGATACAGGCGGTACAAAGTCAGTTCGCCGCGATGCTCGATCACATCGATCAGCGTTTCCGAATTCGGTTCGCCCGCCACTTCCTTCATCACGAAGAATTTATCGCCCTCCACCATGCGGCTGCGATAGGTAAACGGGAACTGCACATCGTGCAGGCGTGGCGCCAGCGCCTCGTACTCCTTGTCGATCACGCGCTTCTGGAACATCGACTGATACACGCCGCGGCTGGCGGCACTGCGGGAGAAGATCACCACGCCGGCCGTCTCGCGGTCCAGCCGGTGGATCGGCACCAGGTCTTCTTCGCCCAGGGTTTTGCGCAGCCGTACCAGCAGCGTCTCGTGCAGGAAACGGCCGGACGGTATCACCGGCAGGAAGTGCGGCTTGTCCACCACCACCAAATGTTCATCCAGGTGCAGGATCTCTTCCCGGAACGGGATCGGCGTTTCGGCGTGTTCCAGCTCGCGGTAGTAAAACATGCGCAGACCGCGCCTGAAGCGGCTGGATGGCGTCAGCGGCTTGCCGTCGCCATCGACCACATCGCCGCGCGCCATGCGCTCGCGCCACGCCGCCTCGCTCACGTCCGGAAAACGCGCCACCAGAAAGCTGATCATGTCCGGCCAGTCGCCCTGCGGCAGATACAGATAGCTGGGCGCGACACCGTCGCGCATGGGCAGCGGGTGGCGCGACATGTCAGGACTTGGGCAGCGCCAGCGAGCGGTATGGCTGCAGCTTGTTCGGGTCCAGGCCCTTGGCGCGCGCGTACACCGGCAGCACCAGATGCATATTGGCGTTCATCTCGCGGATGCGGTCCTTGCCGGCCGGGTGGGTCGACAGGAAGCTGATCGGCTGGTTCTTGTTGATCGCGCCCATCTTCTCCCACAGCGCGATGCCGGCGCGCGGATCGAAACCGGCGCGCGCGGCCAGGTCCATGCCGACCAGATCGGCCTCGGTCTCGTCGCTGCGCGAGAAGCTCAGCGAAGCCACCTTGGCGGCGCCGCTGCCGACCGCGTCGCCCAGGCGCGGGTCAAGGCCAAAGTACGCCGCGCCGGCGGCGCCGGCCACGCGGCCCAGCAGCGAGGTGACGTTGTTCTTGCCAGCCTGCTCGCGCGCGTGCTCGCGCAGCGCGTGGGCGATCTCGTGGCCCATCACCATCGCCACTTCATCGTCGGTCAGATTCAGCTTGGTCAGGATGCCGTTATAGAAGGCGATGCGGCCGCCCGGCATGCAGAAGGCGTTAACGGTGTCGGAACGCAGCAGGTTGACCTGCCAGTCCCACTTGGCCGCATCCGGGTTCCAGCGCGTGGTGAACGGAATGATGCGCTTGGCGATGGCGCGCAGGCGGATCAGCTGCGGATTGGTGTCGGTGGCCACCGCATCCTTCTTGTGCGCCTCGGACAGCATCTGGTTGTACTGCAGTTTCGACTGTTGATCGAACTGCGCGGCGTCGGCGCCGGCCAGGCCACGCATGCGCGACAGCTTGGAAACCGGAATACCGTCATCCTGCGCGTACAGCGACATCGCGCTGGTACAGAGCAGCAGCGCCAGCACGGCGCTCTTCAATTTAAACTTTTTCATGTCCACTATTCCACGGAGCGATTTTGGGCAGCATCATCATTGCAGGGAATGCAAGGATAAAGCAGACGATAAAGAACCAGAACCATCCGGTTTCGGCAACAATATACCCTACCGAAGAATTGATGAATGTGCGCGGGACCGCAGCCAGGCTGGAAAACAGCGCATATTGCGTGGCCGTGTAGCGCGGATCGGTCGCGCGCGACATGAAGGCCACCAGCGCCGCCGAGCCAAGCCCCAGGCTGGCGAATGCCTCAAAGCCAAACACGGCGCTCAGCAGCAGCTTGTCCGGGCCGACCTGCGCCAGCCAGGCAAAGCCGAGGATGGCAATCGCCTGCAGCACGCCAAACACCCACAGCGCGCGATTGATGCCCAGCTTGATCATCCAGATGCCGCCCACGGCGCCGCCGGCCAGGCTGGCCCACCAGCCGGTGGCGTTGGCCGCCAGGCCGATGTCCTTGGTGGAGAAGCCGATATCGAGGAAGAATTTGGTCGACAGCGCGGTCGACATGGTGTCGCCGATCTTGTACAGCAGGACGAAGGCGATGATGAACAACGCCTGTTTCCAGCCATCGCGCCGCACGAATTCCAGGAACGGCAGCACCACCGCTTCCTGCAGGTTCTTCGGCGGCTCGCCGTACAGCGTCGGCTCCTTGCTCAGCAGCGTGCACACAAAGCCCGGCAGCATGAAGGCCGCCACGGTCCAGAACACGACTTGCCACGGCTGGCTGTCCGCCATCACCAGGCCCAGCGCGCTGGGAATCAGGCTGGCCGCCTTGTAGGCGTTGACGATGATGGCCGCGCCCAGGCCCTGCTCTTCCTCCGCCAGAATCTCGCGCCGGTAAGCGTCGATCACCACGTCCTGGCTGGCCGACAGGAAGGCGATCAGGAACACCATGCCGGCGATCAGCGACAGCTCCAGCTTCGGGTCCAGCATGCCGAGGCCGCCGATGAAGGCGAACAGCGCCAGCTGGGTCAGCGCCATCCAGCCGCGCCGGCGGCCCAGCGGCAGCACGGTGTAGCGGTCCATGAACGGCGCCCACAGAAACTTGAAGGTGTAGGGGAACATGGCCAGGCCGAACAGGCCCAGCGCCTTGACGTCCAGCCCGGACTTGGCCAGCCACGCCTGCATCAGGTAGATCAGGGTATAGAGCGGCAGCCCTGAACTGAATCCCAGGAACAGGATGGAAACAGTGCGTCCGTTGAGGTAGCTATGCCAGGGCCGGGTTTGGGTCATTATTTTTTTCGTAGTCGGAACACGGCCAGATCGCCGCGCAGGTTAGGCAGGAAGGATACACGCTTCCCCTCGGCCAGCGCTACACATTCGATCACTTCCAGCCCGCACTCCGCCGCCAGGTCGCGGAAGTCGTTGATGGTGGCGCAGCGCAGGTTGGGCGTGTCGTACCATTCGTACGGCAGCGATTCCGACACCGGCATGCGGCCCTTCAGCAGGGCCACGCGGTGCGGCCAGTAGGCAAAATTGGGGAAGGACACGATGGCCTCCTTGCCGACGCGGACGATGTCGCGCAACAGCGCTTCCACGTGCTTCATCATCTGCAGCGAGGACAGGCACAGCACCGTGTCGAAGCTGTTGTTGCCAAACAGGGCCAAGCCCTTTTCCATGTCCTGCTGGATCACGCGCACGCCGCGCTGGGTGCTGGCCAGTACCTTGTCGTCGGCCAGTTCGATGCCGTAGCCGCTGCATTGCTTGTCGCTCTGCAGATAGTCCATCATCACGCCGTCGCCGCAGCCCAGGTCCAGCACATGCGATCTGTCGCCGATCCAGTGGGCGATGAAGGCCAGATCCGGCCGTGCCGCGCTCAATTCGTTGAAGTTCATACCTTGCCCTCGATCTCGTTCCACACCTGGCCGTAATAGGCGCGCACCATGTTCATATAGCGCTGGTCCTCCAGCAGGAAGGCATCATGGCCGTGCGGCGCATCGATTTCCGCGTAAGTCACCTGGCGGCGGTTGCTGACCAGGGCCTGCACGATTTCGCGGCTGCGCTCCGGCGAGAAACGCCAGTCGGTGGTGAAGGACGCCAGGAAGAACTTCGCCTTGGTGCCGGCCAGGGTTTTGGCCAGGTCGCCGCCATGCAGACGCGCCGGATCAAAGTAGTCCAGCGCCTTGGTGATCAGCAGGTAGGTGTTGGCGTCAAAGTACTCGCTGAACTTGTCGCCCTGGTAGCGCAGGTAGGATTCGATTTCAAAGTCGACGCCGAAGTCGAACTTGTAGTCGCCGCTCTCGGCAAAGTCGCGCAGCTTGCGGCCGAACTTCTCCGCCATGTCGTCGTCCGACAGGTAGGTGATGTGGCCGACCATGCGCGCCACGCGCAGGCCGTTCTTCGGCACCACGCCGTGTTCGTAGAAATCGCCGCCGTGGTAATCGGGATCGGACAGGATGGCCTGGCGCGCCACGTCGTTGAAGGCGATGTTCTGCGCCGACAGCCTGGGCGTGGAAGCGATCACCACGCAGTGGCGCAGGCGGTCCGGGTACATGATGGACCACGACAGCGCCTGCATGCCGCCCAGCGAACCGCCCATGACGGCGGCGAACTGCTGGATGCCCAGCGCGTCGGCCAGGCGCGCCTGCGCAGCCACCCAGTCTTCCACCGTCACCACCGGGAAGGCGGCGCCATAGGGCTTGCCGGTGGCCGGGTTGGTATGCATCGGACCGGTGGAGCCGAAGCAGGAACCGAGGTTGTTAATCCCGATGACAAAGAATTTGTCGGTGTCCAGCGGCTTGCCCGGACCGACCATATTGTCCCACCAGCCGGTGCTTTTCGGCTTGCCCTCGTATTCGCCGGCCACGTGGTGCGAGGCGTTCAGTGCGTGACAGACCAGCACCGCGTTGGACTTGTCGGCGTTGAGGGTGCCGTAGGTTTCGTACATCAGCATATAGTCGCGCAGCGACGCGCCGCTTTGCAGGAGCAGGGGCTCGGCAAAATGCATGGTTTGCGGCTTAACGTATCCCAGGGATGACATTGGCTCTAGTTGTTATTCGAGGGGCGGCCCCACGGGCCATCAATCAAGGCGGGACCGCGTATGAAGGGTCCCGCCGACTCACATCAACTGTAATTGTTCGACCGCGTCTGCAATCACGTTGGGTTCCATCGAGCGCATGATCTTGCGGGTTTGCGGCATGATGCGCGCAAGGTCGCTGTTCAGGATTTCCTGCTTGACCGAGAGCAGTTGGGCCGGATGCATCGAGAATTCCCGCAATCCCATGCCCAGCAGGAGGCGTGTCAGTTTGACATCTCCCGCCATTTCGCCGCACACGGCGACGTCGATCCCGGCTTTATGCCCGGCCGCAATCGTCATCGAGATCAATTGCAGCACAGCCGGATGCAGCGGATTGTAAAGGTGTGCGACCTCATAATCAACCCGGTCGATGGCCAGCGTGTACTGGATCAGGTCATTGGTGCCGATCGACAGGAAGTCCATGCGCTTGACGAACATCGGCAGCGCCAGCGCCGCCGCCGGAATCTCGATCATGGCACCGACATCGACATGTTCGTCAAACTTGACATTCTGCTCACGCAGTTCAGCCTTGGCCTGCGCCACCATGGCCAGCGACTGGTCGATTTCGAAGGCATGCGCCAGCATCGGAATCAGGATGCGCACCTTGCCAAAGGCGGAGGCGCGCAGGATGGCGCGCAGCTGCGTCAGGAAGATCTGCGGCTCCGCCAGGCAGTAACGGATGGCGCGCAGGCCCAGCGCCGGATTGAGCGCGGTCTGCTCGCTCTGATCGAGCGGCTTGTCGGCGCCGATGTCCAGGGTGCGGATGGTGACCGGGCGGCCCTTCATGGCCACCACGGCTTTCTTGTACTGCTCGAACTGCTCGTCCTCGGACGGGATCTTGCTGTTGCGGCCCATGAACAGGAACTCGGAACGGAACAGCCCGACGCCATTGGCGCCCGCCTCCAGCGCGGCCGGGCAGTCGTCCGGCAGCTCGATATTGGCCAGCAGGGTGATCTCGGTGCCGTCCTTGGTGATGGCCGGCGTTTTCTTCAGCTTCTGCAGTTTTTTGCGCGCGCGTGCGGCGGCGCCCTGGCGTTCGCGGTACTGCTCCAGCACCAGCGCGCTCGGGTTGGCGATCACCACGCCGGCGTCGCCGTCGATGATCAGCCAGTCGTCCTGCTCGATCAGGGTGGAGGCGCCGGACATGCCGACCACCGCCGGAATATCCAGCGAACGCGCGACGATGGCGGTGTGCGAGTTCTGGCCGCCGACATCGGTCACAAAGCCGATGAAGGAGCGGTCGCGGAACTGCAGCATGTCGGCTGGCGAGATATCGTGCGCGACGATGATCATCTGCGGCTGCGCCTCGTCCTCGCCGCCTTCGGCCTTGGGCAGCATCTGCTCGGTGCCCATCAGGACCTTGAGCACGCGTTCGGCCACTTGCTGGATATCGGCCTTGCGCTCGCGCAGGTAAGGGTCTTCGATTTCGTCAAACTGCGCCGACAGCTCATCGATCTGGGTCAGCAGCGCCCATTCGGCGTTGTAGTGGCGGGTGCGGATGATGTCGAGCGGCGCTTCCGAAATCATCGGATCGGACAGGATCAGCGCATGCACGTCAATGAACGCGCCCAGCTCGGTCGGCGCATCCTTGGGCAGCTCGTTCCACAGCGTCTGCAGTTCCTTGTGCACGGCGGCCAGCGCCTGCTGCAGGCGCGTGACCTCGGCCTCGACCTGCTCTTCCGCCACCAGGTAGTGCTTGACGTCCAGCGCCGCCGGCGCCAGCAGGTGGGCGCGGCCGATCGCAATGCCGCGCGAAACCGGAATGCCGTGCAGGGTGAACGAGGCCATCGGCGGGCCTGCGGGAAAGCGGGGACGGCTGCGTTCCGCCGCCATTACTCGCCTTCGCCGAACTTGTCGTTGACCAGGGCGGTCAGGGCGGCGACGCAATCGCCTTCATCATCGCCATCGGCTTCCAGCAGGACTTTGGCGCCCTTGCCGGCCGCCAGCATCATCACGCCCATGATGGATTTGGCGTTGATGCGGCGCGCGTTACGCGTCAGCCAGACATCGCTTTTGTACTTTGCTGCCAGTTGGGTAAATTTGGCGGAAGCGCGCGCATGCAAACCAAGCTTGTTGATAATTTCGAGTTCTTGCTGAATCATTTTTCTTTTGTCTCAATCAGAGTGCGCATTGCTAAAAAAACGCCGGCATCAGCCGACGCGTGTCCGGTTGTCGACGCGCACTGCTCCACTTTGCGCGCCGGCCAGGGCCATCTCGACCACCACATCCAGCGTGTCGCGGCGGTAGGTGATGGCGCGCAGCAGCATCGGCAAACTGATGCCCGCGATCACCTCCACCCGGCCCGCATCGGCCAGCCGGTTGCAGCAGTTGGCGGGCGTGCCGCCTTTGACGTCGGTGATGACCAGCACGCCGTCGCCATCGTCGAGACGCTTGATCGCCGCCGACGCCAGGTTCTGGACTTCGCCCAGATCCTGGTCGGCAATCACGTCGATCGCTTCCAGGTGCTCGGTCGGACCACGAAACACGTGGGCGCAGGCAGCAAGAAAGGCCTGTCCCAGTGGTGCGTGCGTCATAAGCAGTATGCCTACCATATTGTTAAACCGCCAGTGAGTATTGAAGATTTCATCGGCCCAGCGCCACCGCCGCCTCGACCGCATCGATGAAAGTCGCCGCCACCGGGAAGCCGGCTTGCTGGGTGATCTCCTGGAAACAGGTCGGGCTGGTGACGTTGACTTCGGTCAGGAAGTCGCCGATCACATCTAATCCTACCAGCAACAGGCCGCGGGCGGCCAATATCGGCCCGAGGGCGTTGGCGATTTCAAAGTCGCGCTCGGTCAGCGGCTGCGCCACGCCGATGCCGCCGGCCGCCAGGTTGCCGCGCACTTCGCCGTTTTGCGGGATGCGCGCCAGCGAGTACGGCACCGGCTTGCCGCCGATGACCAGGATGCGCTTGTCGCCCTTGACGATGTCCGGGATGTAGCGCTGGGCCATGATGGTTTGCTGGCCGTGGTGGGTCAGGGTCTCGATGATGGAGCCGAGGTTCATGCCGTCGGCGGTCACGCGGAAGATGCCGGCGCCGCCCATGCCGTCCAGCGGCTTGAGGATGATGTCGCCATGCTGCTTCTGGAAAGCACGGATGCGCGCCTCGTCCGCGGTCACCAGCGTTGGCGAGGTGAACTGGCTGAACTGGGCGATGGCCAGCTTTTCATTGTGGTCGCGGATGGCGGACGGCTTGTTGAACACCATCGCGCCCTGCTTTTCGGCCAGCTCCAGCAGGTAGGTGCCGTACACGTACTCCATGTCGAACGGCGGGTCCTTGCGCTGGATGATGGCGTCAAACTCGCCCAGATTGGTTTCCACCGGATCGGCCGCGCGATACCAGTCCTGGCTGTCGCCGGTCAGGGTGATCTGCGCCACCCTGGCGCTGACTACGCCCTGCTCCACCGCCATGTCCTTTTGCTCGAAGGCATACACGGTGTGGCCGCGCTTGCCGGCTTCCACCATCATGGCGTAAGTGGAATCCTTGTAGGTCTTGAAGGTCGACAGCGGGTCAGCGAGGAAGGCGATTTTCATGAAACGTCCAGTTGAGGTAATAACTGATTTTAGTACACTTCCGGATTCGGATCCGTGCGCTCCATTTCCAGCGACGCCGCCAGCAGCGCCAGGCGCGCCACCACGCCATACACGTAGAAGCGGTTCGGCGCGGCCGTGCCCGGCTTGGCCTTGAGATCCGGCACCGCGTGCTGCTGGGCAAACGCCAGCGGCACATATTGCGAACCGGGCGCGTTCAGGTTCTGGTCGATGCCTTTCTCGGCGTGGATGCGGTAGAAGCCGCCCACCACGTAGCGGTCGATCATGTACACCACCGGCTCGGCCACCGCGCTTTCGATGCTCTCAAAGGTCGGCACGCCTTCCTGGATGATGAAGTCGGTCACTTCCTTGCCATCCTTGATGACGGTCATCTTGTCGCGCTGGGCCTGGGTCAGGTCCTTGATCTCGGCCGAATCCTTGATGGTCAGAATGCTGGTGCCATAGGTGCCGGCGTCCGGCTTGACGATCACGAACGGCTTCTGGTCCTTGATGCCGTATTCCTTGTACTTCTTCTTGATCTTGGCCAGCAGCGCATCGACATTGGCAGCCAGGCATTCATAGCCCTCGCCGGTGCGGAAATTGACCGCATCGCACCTGGCGTGGAACGGGTTCAGCATCCACGGATCAACGCCGATCAGCTTGCCGAACTTCTTGACCACCTCGTCGTAGGCGTTCATGTGGTTGCTCTTGCGGCGCAGCGCCCAGCCGGCGTGCAGCGGCGGCAGCAGGCTTTGCTCGTGGATGTTTTGCAGGATGTCCGGAATGCCGGCCGACAGGTCGTTGTTCAGCAAAATGGTGCACGGATCGAAATCCTTGAGGCCGACGCGGCGGCCATTCGGCGAGCGCACCAGCGGCTCCACCACCAGCATATTGCCGTCCGGCAGAGGCAGCGGGGTCGGCTGGGTGACTTCCGGCGACAGCGAACCGAGCCGCACGTGCAGGCCGGTCTGGCGGAAAATCTGCATCAGCCGGGCCACGTTTTGCCAGTACGTCGGGTGGCGCTGGGTGATTTCCGGAATCAGCAGCAGGTTGCGCGCGTCCGGGCAATACTTGTCGATCGCGGCCATGGCGGCCTGCACCGACAGCGGCAGCATCTCGGTGGCCAGCATATTGAAGCCACCCGGGAACAGGTTGGTATCCACCGGCGCCAGCTTGTAGCCGGCATTACGCATGTCAACCGAGCAATAAAACGGCGGCGTATGCTCCTGCCATTCGAGGCGGAACCAGCGTTCGATTGCGGGGGTGGCGGCCAGGATTTTTTCTTCCAGGTCGAGCAGGGGTCCGCTCAGGGCCGTGACGAGGTGGGGAACCATGTTTACATCCTTCTTACCGTGCGGACTATGCCAAATGAGGGCAAAAATCCTATTTTAAAGGCAGGCAATAAAAAAAGCGCCCCGCAGGGCGCTTTTGGGATGCAACGTTGCTAATTAAGCATGGTAGGCGGATTCACCGTGGGTGGTGATATCCAAGCCTTCGCGCTCTTCTTCTTCCGGCACGCGCAGGCCAATGACGATGTCCACCAGCTTGTAGGCGATCACGGACACCACCGCCGACCAGATGATGGTCACGCCCACGCCGGTGGCCTGGGTGGTGACCTGACCGATGATCGAGTAGTCAGCCGATGCCTTGTTGGCAACATAGTCAAACACGCCCTGGCCGCCCAGCGATGGTGCGGCGAACACACCGGTCAGCAGCGCGCCCAGGATACCGCCGACGCCGTGCACGCCGAACACGTCCAGCGAGTCATCCGCGCCCAGCAGGCGTTTCAGGCCGTTCACGCCCCACAGGCAGACCACGCCAGCCGACAGGCCGATCACCAGTGCGCCCATCGGCCCGACGAAACCGCAGGCCGGGGTGATGGCCACCAGACCAGCCACTGCGCCCGAGGCGCCGCCCAGCATGGATGGCTTGCCCTTGAAGATCCACTCGGCGAAGACCCACGACACGGTCGCGGCAGCGGTGGCCAGCAGAGTGTTGATGAAGGCCAGGCCGGCGATGTCGGCCGCTTCCAGTGCCGAACCGGCGTTGAAACCGAACCAGCCCACCCACAGCAGCGATGCACCAATCATGGTCATGGTGACCGAGTGCGGCGCCATCGATTCGCGGCCGTAGCCGACGCGCTTGCCGATCATGTAGGCGCCGACCAGGCCGGCCACTGCGGCATTGATGTGCACCACGGTGCCGCCGGCGAAGTCCAGCGCACCTTTCTGGAACAGGAAGCCGGCTTTGGCGGTTTCCGATGCCAGGGTGGCGGCGTCCTTGATCGCGTCCGGACCGGTCCAGAACCAGACCATGTGGGCGATCGGCAGGTAGGCGAAAGTGAACCAGATCACCACGAAGGCCAGCACGGCGGTGAACTTGGCGCGCTCAGCGAAGGCGCCGACGATCAGGCCGCAGGTAATGGCGGCAAAAGTGGCCTGGAACGCAACGTACACGAACTCAGGAATCACCACGCCCTTGCTGAAGGTGGCAGCGTAGGAGAAGGCGCCCTTGGCCGGGTCCCAGATGCCGCTCAGGAAGGCACGGTCGAACTTGCCGAAGAAGGCGTTACCCTCGGTGAACGCCAGCGAGTAACCGTAGATGCACCACAGCACCACGATCAGGGCAAACACCATGAACACCTGCATCAGGATCGACAGCATATTCTTGGAACGCACCAGGCCGCCGTAGAACAGGGCCAGGCCAGGAATGGTCATCAGGATCACCAGCAGGGTCGACACCATCATCCAGGCGGTGTCGCCTTTTTGCGGGGTCGGCGCCGCTGGCGCGGCCGCTTCGGCCGGGGCGGCAGCGGCTGGGGCCGCAGCAGCAGGCGCGGCGGCTGGGGCCGCTTCAGGCGCGGCGGCGGCCGGGGCCGAGGCGGCAGCGACCGGGGCCTCGGCCGGCTTGGCGTCCTGGGCGTGGACTGGGGCTGCCAGCGCAAACAGGATGGATACCCCAGCCAGCAAGCTCGTTATGGTTTTTTTCATTCTCATCATCCTCTTAGAGAGCTTCGTTGCCGGTCTCGCCGGTACGAATACGGATCACTTGTTCCAGGTTGTACACGAAGATTTTGCCATCGCCGATCTTGCCGGTGCGGGCAGCGCCTTCGATCGCCTCGATGGCCTGCTCGACCACGGCATCGTCCACCGCCGCTTCGATCTTGGTCTTCGGCAGGAAGTCCACCACGTACTCGGCGCCACGGTACAGCTCGGTGTGGCCTTTCTGGCGGCCGAAGCCTTTTACTTCAGTCACGGTAATACCCTGCACGTTAATGGCCGACAGGGCTTCACGCACCTCGTCAAGCTTGAACGGCTTGATAATGGCGGTAATCAGTTTCATACGGGCCTCGCTTAGAAGGTTTTGGAAATGGTCAGGACTGCACCGGTTTTACCCAGGTTCTTCCCTTTTCCGACGTAGGCATCGGTGTCGGCATAGACCGCCGCCAGTGCCACACTCACTACGCCGAAATCTTTGGTGACGCCGACCTTGTAATCGGTGTAGCTGGCGGCGCCGTTGTTCTTCACGTTCTGGTGGCCGACGTGCAGGTTCAACACATAGCCGTCATACACTTCGTTGTTGAACTGGGCGTCCAGGTAGCCCGAGTTCTTGCTGTCGGCAAAGCCGAACAGGTTGGTGGTCGAATGCGAATACTTGACCGAGAACGGGCCGGCGCTGATCTGGCCGTACAATTCGAAGGTATTGGCGCTCGGGCTCAGCTTGTTCGATGGGTAGGCATAGTACAGGCCGCCGACGTCATAGCTGAAGGTATCATTGATGGCGCCGCGTTTGCCGCCGTAGATATCCCATTCGACCGAGCCGTCGCCGCCGCCATCTTTGACCCATTTGATGTTGGTGGCCCAGGTGCCGACGTAGAAGCCGGTCGGGTTGTTCACGTAATCCGCGCCAACCTGCACGGCTGGCTTGAGGCGGGTTTGCGAAATACCGCGGTAACGGTAGTCGCTGACAACGGCAGCGTTATAGGTGACTTCGTTGTCTGGTTTCGCTTCAGGGGCGGGTGCCGCCTCTTGCGCGTGCGCCATGGATGCGAATGCTAAGGTCAACGCAGCGATCAAAGTCAGGTTCTTGGTCATTTTCATAGTTGTTTTTCCTAGTGAGTTGAACGTCATTAGCAGTTGCGGTTTAAAATCTTGTCAAGCGAAGCAATGAAAAGCATTCATTGCCTTCTTAGCAGAATGTGTGCCAGCTAACATTGACAACGGCCCGGGCGCCCCAAAGTGAGAATTGTCACGCGCTAAAAGAGGGAATTCGGCGGTTTCGCACCACGTTAACGCCGCTACGCACCACGATGGTGCAATGATGGACTAACCAGATCAAGGAATCTTATGGATAAGAACAATTTTTTTAACGACTTGCAAAACAAGATCAGCCAGGCCATCGAAAATTCACCAGCAAAGGACATTGAAAAAAACGTCAAGTCCATGATGACGCAGGGATTCGCCAAACTGGACCTGGTCACCCGGGAAGAGTTCGACATCCAGACCCAGGTGCTGGCCAAGACCCGCGCCAAGCTGGAAGCGCTGGAAACCCGCCTGGCCGAGCTGGAAAGCAAGATCAATCAATAAGCGCTGATTTGTGCTGGTCCGTTTGGGCTAGCGCAAAGTGACGCGGCGGGCGCGAGCTACGCTGGCGGCTGGTCCCTTTTGCCAGCCCGTCCAGCCATGTCACTTGCCGTACTCAAAAGCCGCGCCCTGGCCGGCATGGAGGCGCAGGAAGTCAGCGTCGAAGTGCATCTGGCCAACGGCCTGCCGGCCTTTACCATCGTCGGCCTGGCCGATACCGAGGTCAAGGAAGCGAAAGACCGCGTCCGCGCCGCCATCCAGAATGGCGGCTTTGAATTTCCCGCCCAACGCATCACCGTCAACCTGGCGCCGGCCGACCTGCCCAAGGAATCCGGGCGCTTCGACCTGCCGATCGCGCTGGGCATCCTGGCCGCCTCCAAACAGATCCCGGCGCGCCGCCTGCACCAGTATGAGTTTGCCGGCGAGCTGTCGCTGTCGGGCGAATTGCGGCCGATCCGCGGCGCCCTGGCGATGTCACTGGCCACCCGCCGCGATGGCGGCAGCCTCGCCTTCATCCTGCCGATGGCCAACGCCGACGAAGCGGCGCTGGTCGCCGCCGCCGCCATCTACCCGGCCACCTCGCTGCTGCAGGTATGCGGCCACTTCGCCGGCAAGTCGGTGGACAACATGCTGTCGCGCCACGACGCGGCGCCGCTGGCGGCCGCGCCCGAATATCCGGACTTTGCCGACGTCAAAGGGCAGCGCCTGGCCAAGCGCGCGCTGGAGGTGGCGGCCGCCGGCAACCATTCGGTGTTGCTGGTCGGCCCGCCGGGCTCGGGCAAGACCATGCTGGCGTCACGCTTTCCCGGCCTGCTGCCGGCCATGAGCGACGAAGAAGCGCTGGAGGCCGCCGCCGTGCAATCGCTGACCGGCGCCTTCCGCATCGAACAGTGGAAACAGCGGCCGTTCCGCGCGCCGCACCACACCGCGTCCGGCGCCGCGCTGGTGGGCGGCGGCAGTGTGCCGCGTCCGGGCGAGATATCGCTGGCCCACCACGGCGTGCTATTCCTGGACGAGCTGCCCGAGTTCGACCGCCGCGTGCTGGACGTGCTGCGCGAGCCGATGGAATCCGGCCGCATCACCATCTCGCGCGCGGCGCGGCAAGCCGACTTCCCCGCGCAGTTCCAGCTGATCGCCGCCATGAACCCCTGCCCATGCGGCTACCATGGGCATGCCAGCGTGGCCTGCCGCTGCTCGCCGGATGTGCGGCTGCGCTACCAGAACCGCGTTTCCGGCCCGCTGCTGGACCGCATCGACATTCAGTTCGAAGTCGGCTCCGTGCACGCCGACATCCTCGCTGCCGCCGCCGATGGCGAGCCGTCTGCCGTCATCGCCGCCCGCGTGCAGGCGGCGGTCAACCTGCAGCTTGAGCGCCAGGGCAAGCGCAACCAATTGCTCAACCCGCGCGAGATCGACCACTACTGCAGGCTGGACCGGCCAGGCAAAGCGCAGCTGCGCGAAAGCATGGAGCAATTCAAATGGTCCGGCCGCGCCTACCACCGCATCCTGCGCGTGGCCCGCACCATTGCCGACCTCGACCGCGCCGCCAACATTCAGCTCAAGCACATCAAGGAAGCCATCCAATACCGCCGTGCGCTGAGCGAATAAACAAATCCTATTCTGCCGGCGAGCTGCTATATTGCTCGCAGCTTAATTCGCCAGGACCATCATGACCCGCTTGCCTCTGTATCTTGCCGCCAGCGCAGTGCTGGCTGGCTGCGCCACGCCCAAGGCGCCGACTGATTTCACCATCAATTCCGGCAGCCCGCGCGCCCCGGAGCAGTTGGCGGTGACGTTTGAAAAGGTCGACCTGGCCTTGCGCGTTGATCCGGCATCGAAAAGCATCCGCGGCGACGCCGCCCTGACCTTCCTGCTGAAAGAACCGCTGACCCGCATCGCGGTTGAACTGGACCGCAACCTGCCGATCGACAGCGCCAGCGTGGACGGCGTCGCACTCGCCCCGTCCGCGATCAGCAATCCGGACGGCCGCCTCTACCTGACCTTGCCAACGCCTTTGCCCGCCGGCGCCCGCACCACCGTACGCATCCAGTACCACGGTGTGCCCATCGTGGCCAGGAAAGCCCCATGGGATGGCGGCTTTACCTGGAGCCAGTCCAAGGACGGCCAGCCATGGATCACCACCACCGTGGAAGGCGAAGGCTGCGATTTGTTCTGGCCCTGCATCGATCATCCAACCGGCAAGCCCAGGCTGATCGATCTGCACATCAGCGTGCCCGCGCCGCTGGTGGTGGCCGGGAATGGCGTCGCCACCGGCATGGAAGAAAAAGACGGCTGGCGCACCTACAACTGGCGCGCAAAGCATCCCAGCACTTATGGCGTCGCCCTCAACATCGGTCCTTACGAAACCCTGTCGGCCGACTACGCCAGCAAGTACGGCAACACCATTCCGCTGCGCATGTGGTATGTGAAAGGCCACGAACAGGAAGCAAAAGGCTTGTTCAGCGAGTTCAAGCCCATGCTGGATTTCTTTGAAAACCGCATCGGTCCGTATCCGTTCGGCGACGAGAAAATGGGCGTGGTCGAGACTCCGCATCTCGGCATGGAGCATCAGACCATCAATGCCTACGGCAACGGCTACCTCAAGTCGCCGCTTGGCTATGACTGGCTGCTGCACCACGAGCTGTCGCACGAATGGTTCGGCAATCAGATGACCAACGCCGACTGGGACGACATGTGGCTGCACGAAGGCTTCGGCTCCTACATGCAGCCGCTGTACATGGAATCGCTGCGCGGCGAAATGGAATTCCAAAACGTGCTGTTTGATTTTCGCAAGCAAGTCAGCAACAAGGCGCCGGTGGTCAGCGGCAAGTCCCAGCGCATTGAAGACATCTACAAGGAAGAACGCGGCGGCCCCGGTCTCGACATCTACGTCAAAGGCGCGCTGATCCTGCACACGCTGCGCAACCTGATCGGCGACGAACCCTTCTTCACCGCCACGCGCCGCATGGTGTACGGCACCAACACGCCAGCACCCGGCAACTTCCAGCCGCGCTGGAGCAGCAGCAAGGAATTCATCCAGTTCGCCAGCGAAGCCAGCGGCAAGAACCTGGACTGGTTCTTCGATGCCTACCTCTACCACGCCGCCCTGCCGGAACTGCTGGAGGAACGCAGCGCCGACAAGCTCAAGCTCACCTGGAAATTGAAAGACGGCGGCACCTTCCCGATGCCGCTGGAAGTACGCGTCAACGACCGTATTGAAAAGCTGGCGATGAGCGACGGCCAAGGCGAACTCACGCTGCCGCCCAATGCGCTGGTCACCATCGATCCGATGTCGCGCGTGCTGCGCCAGCAAAACCACATCGATGAATGGAAAGCCATCGAAGACAAGAAAAAGAAAGACAAGAAATGAAACACACCATGCCCCTGCTCCTGGCCCTGCTGCTGTCCGCCTGCAGCCCCAAGTACGACTGGCGCGATTACCGCAGCAACGATGCGCCGTATGCCGTGCTGTTCCCCAGCAAGCCGGCGACCCAAACCCGCAGCATCAAGCTCGACCAGCTGGACGTGAGCATGACCATGAGCGCGGCCGACATCGATGGCGTGATCTTTGCGGTCGGCAGCGCCCAGCTGGCCGACGCGGCCCAAGCGCCGGCCGCGGTCGAGGCGATGAAAACCGCCATGGTGAACAACATCAACGCCAGCATCACCAGCAGCAAGACGCTGGCCAACGGCGCACTGGAAGTGGACGCCAGCGGCACTGAAAAAGGGCGAAGCATGCGCCTGATCGGGCGTTTTATTGCCAAAGAAAAAAGAATCTACCAGGTGGTGGTGATTGGCCCGGCGCAAAACATCGAGGCCGACAGCGTGGAGACCTTCCTGACTTCCTTTAAACAGAATTAAAACGGGCGTGCTGGCTTAAAACATGCTTAATTGATGTGCGTCAGCGCTCAGACAAGCCCTTCTGTGGCTTGTAAAGTGGCGGCCATGGGCATAAAGTTTATCCAACGGAACTAAGAAAGAACGCTTATGTTAATCGCATTCAAATCCAAATCCAGCCCGGAAGTCCTGATGTACCAGGAGCATGCGCAGCGCATCCTGGACCTGCTGCACAAGAATCCCACCCGCGGCGTCATCACCGCGGCCGAGGCGGCGCAAGCGCTGTCCATCCTGGAGCATGAAGTGGCAGAAAGCAAGCTGCATCCGGAAACCGACGTCGAACACGACATTCACGCGCACGAACAGGAAGAAGGCGAAACCAGGGAACATGCGCAGGCACAGCGCGTCGGCTTCTCGGCCCGCGCCTTCCCGCTGCTGGAAATGCTGCGCACCGCCAAGGCGGAAAACGAGCACATCATCTGGGGCATCTAGTCGCCGCGCAGGGATGCCTTCAGTGGTAAATCCATGGTGAAGCGCGTCCCGACGCCGAGCGCGCTGTCCACGCGTATCGAACCATCCAGCAGCGACGTCACGATGTTGTAGGTGATGCTCAGGCCAAGGCCATTGCCGCCCTGCCCCAGCTTGGTGGTAAAGAAAGGATCGAAAATCCGCGCCTGGTGTTCCACCGGGATGCCTTTGCCATTGTCCTCGAACACGATGCGCACGCGCTCGGCGCCCAGCTGCATGGCCCACATGCGGATCACGCCATCCTCGCGCGCATCAAACGCGTGCAGCAGCGCGTTGTTGATCAGGTTGATGATGACCTGGCCATACGGGCCGGGGAAGCTGTCCATCACGATATCTTCCGGCATCTCCACCACGACCTGGTGGCCGGCCTTGCGCACCTGGTTTTTCATCGTCATCACGATCTCATTGCTGGCCTGGTGCAGATTGAACTGGCGCCGCTTGGCGCTGGCCTGGTCCACCGCCACCTGCTTGAAGCTGTTCACCAGCTCGGCCGCATTGCGCAGGCTGCGCATCAGCAAGGTCGACGCCTCGCGCGCCGCATCGAGGAAGTTGCGCAAGTCGGAGCGGCGCATGGTGCTGGCGTTGTTGAGCACCTCGATTTCCGTGGTCTTGTCTTCCAGCGTGCTGGCGATCACCAGGCTGTTGCCGATCGGCGTGTTCAACTCGTGCGCCACGCCAGCCACCAGCGATCCCAGCGCCGCCAGTTTCTCGCGTTCCACCAGCTGCTGCTGCGTATCCTGCAGCTGACGATACGAGTCGGCGTTGGCGAACGCCACCGCCACGTAGGAAGCCAGGGTGGTCAGCATGTCCAGATCGATGCGCTGGTACGCATGCTTGCGGTAGCTGTGCACCGTGATCACGCCGCGCACATGCCCGCTCACCGAAATCGGCACATAGATCAGCGAACGCGGCTCGGTCGGCAGCGTACCATCTTCCAGCGTGCCCATGTTCTCGGCGCCGGACACCAGATCCAGGCTGCCGATGTAGTGGTGATATTCCTGCTCCAGATCGTTGATGAACACTTCCTGCGCATGATTGATGCACCACACGGCCAACTGGTTCGGCTCACGCATGCTGCGCGTGTACGGCGTGTAGCGCTTGCCGCGCTCCATCGCAAACGGGTACTCGATCAGCTCGCGCTCCGGCCGGTAAATGCCGATGCCAAACACACTGGCGTCCATCAGCGCATGCACCTGCTGGTACAACAGCGACATGATGGCTTCGCTATCCAGATTGGCCGTGATGCGCCGGCCGATATCGGACAGCAGCGAAATATTGCGGTGCGCCGCCTCGACGTTTTCCTTCTCGCGCTGAATCGATTCCTTCTGCCGCACCAGCTCGCGCGTGCGGCTGCCGACTTCCTGCTCAAGCTCCTGCTTCTGCAACAGCAGCAGGCGGATGCGGATGCGGAACAACAGATAGGCGCCGCCCGCTGCCATACCTGCCAGCAGCAGGCGGAACCACCAGGTCTTCCACAGCGGCGGCGCAATATTCACCTCCAACGATACCGGCTCGCTGCTCCATACGCCATCCTTGTTGGCCGCCTGCACGCGGAACACATAGTGGCCGGGGTCGAGATTGGTATAGGTGGCAAAGCGTTTGCCGGCGTCCGTCGTCACCCAGTCCGGATCGAAGCCCTCCAGCTGATACGCATAGCGATTGCGCTGCGGATCGGCGTAATGCAGTCCGGCGAACTCGAACGAAAATACCGCATCCCGATACGACAACGCCAGCCGCCGCGCCTGATACAGCGGCCCCTGGTCCAGCACCTTGCCACGTCCGGCCTCGCTCTGAATTGATTGATTGAAGATCGAAATATCGGTGATGGACACCGCCGGCGCATCAGGATTGTCATGAATGTGCGCAGGCTGGAACACGGTCACGCCCTCCAGTCCGCCGAAGTACAGCGTGCCGTCCGGCGCACGGTAGCCGGAGCCGATGAAGTAGGAGCCGTCGATCAAGCCATCCTTGGAGGTGTAATCCTTGAACAGGCCGGTCTGCGGGTTAAACAGCGAAATGCCGGCCGTGGTGCTGATCCATAAACGCCCTTGCGCGTCACCTAGGATGGCGCCGACCGGGTCCGGCGAACGTCCACCGCCGGGCGCATAAAAGCGGAAATGCAGCTTGCCATCCTCGCCGGTACGCGCCATGCACAGGCCGGCGGCCGTGCCGATCCAGATGCGCTCCTGTTCATCCTGGTACAGGTAGTGCACGCGGTTGTGGCTAAGGCTGTCGCGGTTGGCGGGGTCGTGGCGGTGATGCTGGAATTTGCCGGTGGTGCGGTCAAAACGATCTAAACCGTTTTCAGTGCCGGCCCACAGATTGCCGCGCTTGTCCTCCAGCAGCGAATACACGCGGCCGGACAAACCGCCGGCTGAGGATGCGTCGACGCGATACACCTGCATCTCCAGCGTGTGCGGATCAATGCGATGCAGCGCCATGCGCGTGCCGACCCAGATGGCGCCAGCGCGATCCACCAGCAGCCGCTGCACCGAACGCGCAGGCGCCTCGTCGCCCAGCGACACCGGCGTATAGCGGCCGCTGACCGGATCACGCCACGACAAGCCAGTAATGGTGCCCACCCACAGGCGCCCTTGCTGGTCGGTCGCCAGTGCCATCAACTGGTCGGCGGGCGGCGAACTCGGGCCTTCCTCTTCATTGGAGCTGAAGCTGACCTTGCCTTGCGCCGGATCCAGCAAGGCCAGGCCGGTGGCGGTCCCCAGCCATACCTTGCCGCCGGAAGCGGCGGTGATCGCCCGCACCTTGCTGCTGCCGATGCTCGGCAACACACCGGCATGTTCGGTGTAGCGTTCAAAACCGCCGCTGTTCAAATCCACGCGATCGACGCCGGTGTACCAGTTGCCCACCCATAGCGTGCCGGTGCGGTCCTGGTACAAGGAACTGATCTGGTTATCGCTGATGCCGTGCCGGTCCAGGTTGTCGCGCTCGTAATTGTAGTAGCGCCCGCTTTTGGGATCGCGCCGTTTCAAGCCGTCGGTAAAGGTGCCGAACCACAGCGTGCCGTCGCGATCGTGCAGCAGCTTGGGCACGCGCACCTCGGCCAGGTCATCCGGCACATCGATTGCCAGCCGTTCCGCCGCGAAGCCTTCCAGACGCCACGCCTGCACGCCGCGCATGGTGCCTGCCCACAGCACGCCGTCCGGGCCAAGCGACAAGGACATGATGTCGTTCGCCAGCGTTTTTTCCTGTGTGCCGAAATGGCGGAATTGTGTACTGCCGGCAGGCAGCAACTCCAGGCCGCGCGCCGTGCCCACCCATAAATTGCCATGCTTATCGAGCACCAGCGCGCCAACATGGTCGTCATTGATCGTATTGCGGTCGGCATCGGCGTGGCGCAGGGTGCGGACCTTGCCGCTGGCGGGGTCGAAATGCTGCAAACCTTCGCTGGTGGCCAGCCACAAGCCCTGCCGGCCGTCGCCAATGATGCTGGTCACGGCCAGTTTGGACAGCACATGGGTAAAGGCTTGGGCAACCGGATCGTAGCGGTCCAGGCCGCCCTTGTTGCCAACCCACAGCTGGCCGGCAGCGTCCTGATACAGCGCCTGCACATAGTTATCCTGCAGGCTGCGTGGATTGGCGGGATCGTTCTTGAAGGCGGTGACGCGATAACCGTCATAACGGTTCAGTCCAGCTTGCGTACCCAGCCACATATAGCCATGCCGGTCCTGCAGGATGCTGGCCACGGATTCCTGAGTGAGGCCCTGCTCGACGCCCAAGCGTTCAAACCGCAGTGTCAGCGGGGCAGCTTGCGCCGTGGACAGCGCCAATAAGAGCAGGAAAACAGCACGCATAAGGTTGCATCTCCGATATCAACCCATTTTAATGCACAAAAGCAAAAAACCCCGCCGGAATCGATCCAGACGGGGCTTTTTTCTAATAACTAGCTTGACGATAACCTACTTTCACACTGGTTGCAGCACTATCATCGGCGTAGAGTCGTTTCACGGTCCTGTTCGGGATGGGAAGGGGTGGGACCGACTTACTATGGTCATCAAGCTTTGA
>NZ_JBCNLB010000019.1:0-110998 GCF_039595735.1 Duganella sp. | reverse complement strand
CCAGGATCAAACTCTTTAGTTTAATCTCTGTTTGTGGTCATTTCTGACCAGGTTCGCTCACTCAAAATACTGACAGTATTTCTTGTTGAGCATTTAATGCTTTTTGTTGCAGCATCAAACGCCCACACTTATCGACTGTAATTTTTTAAAGATCAGGGTCTTTTTAACTGCTGCGAAGCGTTGTGTTCAGCAGCAGAGGAACGAGATTATGGGGGATGACGTGCCAGCCGTCAACCCCTCAAGTAAAATAGTCGCATGTCTATTTTGCTCACCACCCTCAACGCCCGATATACCCACGCTTCGCTGGGCCTGCGCTATCTGTTAGCGAATATGGGCGAGCTGCAGACGCAAACGCATCTGCAGGAATTTGTCATCGGCGCCAAGGCGACCGAGATTGTTGAACGCATCCTGGCTTACTCGCCCAAGATCGTCGGTTTCGGCATCTATATATGGAATGTCGAAGAGACCACCAAAGTGGTGGCCATGCTCAAGCGCGTGGCGCCGCAGGTCACCGTGGTGCTGGGCGGCCCGGAAGTTTCGCACGAGACCAATGAGCAAGACATCGTCAAGCTGGCCGACTATGTGATCACCGGCTGGGGCGACGTCACCTTCCCCAAGCTGTGCGGTGAGATCCTGCACGGCCCCAAGCCGCTGATGAAGGTGCACGCCGGCGTGCAACCGCCCATGGCCGAGATCAAGCTGCCCTACTCCTTGTACACGGACGACGATATCAAGAACCGTACCCTGTACGTGGAAGCCTCGCGCGGCTGCCCGTTCAAGTGCGAGTTCTGCCTGTCCGCCCTGGACAAGACGGCATGGCCGTTCGCGCTGGACAGCTTCCTGGCCGAGATGGAGTCGCTGTATCAGCGCGGCGCGCGCCTGTTCAAGTTTGTCGACCGCACCTTCAACCTGAATATCAAGACCAGCCTGAAGATCATGCAATTCTTCCTTGATAAGCTGGAAGCCAATCCCGACGATCCGGTCTACGCCCACTTCGAGCTGGTGCCGGACCATCTGCCGGATGCGCTGAAAGAGGGCATCGCCAAATTCCCGCCGGGCGCGCTGCAGTTCGAGATCGGCATCCAGAGCTTCAACCCCGAGGTGCAGGCGCTGGTCAGCCGCAAGCAGGACAACCAGAAGGCCGCCGACAACATCCGCTGGCTGACCAAACAATCGCACGCCCACATGCACGTCGACCTGATCGCCGGCCTGCCCGGCGAGACGGTGGAGAGCTTTGCCGAGGGCTTCAACAAGCTGTGGGCGCTGGAGCCGCACGAGATCCAGTTCGGCATCCTGAAGCGCCTGCGCGGCACGCCGATCATCCGTCACACGCAGGAATACGGCATGGTGTACGACCCATATGCGCCGTACACCATCCTGGCCAACAAGGACATCGACTTCAGCACCATGCAGCGGCTGGTGCGCTTTGCGCGCTACTGGGATCTGGTGGCGAACTCCGGCCGCTTCGCCCATACGCTGCCGGTGCTGCTGGGCGATGCGCCATTCCAGCGCTTCATGGCCTTCTCCGACTGGCTGTACGCAAACACCGACGCCACCCACCGCATCGCGCTGGAGCGGCTGGTGGCCCTGGTGGCGCGCTATCTGCAGACCCAGGGCATGGACAAGGCCGGCGCCGACGCCCTGCTGGCCAGCGACTACAGCGGCGGCGCCAAGCCCAAGCCGGCCGAGACGCCGGCGCCCAAGCGTCAGGCCCGTCGTCTGGCCGCCTGAACGGCATCCTCCTTAAGAGCGAGGCAGCGCACCCCGGACGTAGGCTCTGGTAGCGGCCGGGGCCAAACTCCCTTAAACTTGAGGTTATGCCTACTGCCCAAGAGCCTACCCTGACCCTCAATGCCGGCGCCGTCGCCGCGACCGGCACATGGCAAGTGCACGCTCTGGCGCAGGGCAAGGCCATGGCCACCATCACCACCTTCCTCAAAACACTCAAGGGCGACCAGCTGATATGGGACCTGTCGGCCGTCGACAGCATGGACCACATCGGCGCCCAGTTGTTCTGGAACGCCTGGGGCAAGACCCGTCCCGCCCATCTGCAACTGGCGCCGGGACTGGAAGAATTCTTCAAACGGCTTGAAACCACCGGCACGCTGGAACTGCCGCGCGCGCGCCAGAACCGTCTGACGCTGGTGATGAAACTGGGCTTCGCCATGCTGCTGTTCTTCGAGCACCTGGCCGGCCTGCTGCGCCTGATCGGCCAGGTGGTGCTGGACAGTTGGCGCTTCCTGCGCAATCCGCTGCGCGGGCCGTGGAAGGAAATCTCCGCCAACATCTATCACGCGGGCTTCCAGGCGCTGGGCATCACGGCGCTGGTGGGCTTTTTGATCGGCGTGGTGTTCTCGTATCTATCGGCGCAGCAGCTGCGTAACTTCGGCGGCGACATTTTCCTGGTCAATCTGCTCGGCATGGCCATCATCCGTGAACTGGGGCCGTTGCTGGCGGCGATCCTGGTGGCCGGCCGCTCCGGCTCCTCCATCACCGCGCAGCTGGGCGTGATGCGTGTGACCGAGGAGCTGGACGCCATGCTGGTGATGGGCATCTCGCACGGCTTCCGCCTGATCCTGCCCAAGGTGCTGGCACTGGCGGTGGCCATGCCGCTGCTGGTGATCTGGACCGATACCATCGCGCTGATGGGCGGCATGCTGTCGGCCAAAATGGAGCTGAACCTGTCGCCGCAGTACTTCCTGCTGAAACTACCTGAAGCCGTGCCGCTGGCGAATTACCTGATCGGCATCGGCAAGGGCGTGGTGTTCGGCATGCTGATTGCACTGGTGTCCTGCCACTTCGGCCTGCGCATCAAGCCGAATACCGAGAGCCTGGGACGCGGCACCACCACCTCCGTGGTCACCGCGATTACAGCCGTGATCCTGGCCGACGCGGTGTTTGCGATTATCTTCAGCGGCGTGGGGTTCTCGGGATGAGCGAACATGAAAGCACCTGCGGCCCAGGCACCGGCGAACTGACGCTCGATGGCAGCGTGCCGGTGGTCGAGATCACCGGCCTGTGGACCAAGTACGGCCGCACGGTGGTGCATCAGGATTTGAACCTGGAAATCGAACAGGGCGAGATCATGTCCATCGTCGGCGGCTCCGGCACCGGCAAGACCACGCTGGTGCGGCAGATGCTGGGGCTTGAGCGCCCGGCGCGCGGCTGCGTGCGGGTGTTTGGTGAAGACATCAGCGAGATCGATTCCGACCAGCTGCAGCAGCTGCGCAACCACTGGGGCATGCTGTTCCAGCAGGGTGCGCTGTATTCGGCATTGACGGTGTTCGAGAACATCGCCCAGCCGATGCGCGAACTGCAAGTGCTGCCGGAAGACCTGGTGCACGACGCCGTGCTGCTGAAAATGAATATGGTGGGCCTCGGCCCCGAACACGCCAACAAGATGCCGTCCGACCTGTCGGGCGGCATGGTCAAGCGGGTGGCGCTGGCGCGCGCCCTGGCGCTGGAGCCCAAGCTGCTGTTCCTCGACGAGCCCACCGCCGGCCTCGATCCCGATCTGTCGGAAGCCTTTGTGGCGCTGATTAAATCGCTGCACCGCGAGCTGGGACTGACGGTGGTGATGGTGACGCACGATCTGGACACGCTGTTCGCCCTGTCCACCCGCATCGCCGTGCTGGCGGAAAAACACGTGATTGCGCTTGGCCCGCTGAGCGATCTGCTGAAAGTCGACCACCCGTTCATCAAGGAGTTCTTCCTTGGCGACCGTGGCCGCCGCGCCCTGGAAGCGCTGGAAGAAAAAACACCAACGGAGCACTGATGGAAAACCGATCCCATGCCCTTACTACCGGCTTTTTCACGATCACGCTGCTGATAGCGGCGATCCTGTACGGCCTTTGGTTCAACCGCGACCGCGTGGAACGCACGCCGTACGTGATCGCCACCACGCAGGCGATTCCCGGCCTGAATCCGCAGGCGCCGATCCGCTATCGCGGGCTGGAAGTGGGCCGCGTCGGCGGCATCGATTTCGATCCCAAGGTGGCCGGCCAGATCCTGGTGGTGCTGAACATCGATTCGGATGCGCCCATCACCACCACCACCTTTGCTTCGCTGGGCTACCAGGGCGTGACCGGCATCGCCTTCATCGCGCTGGATGACGACAAGGTCGGTTCGCCGCTGCTGCGTTCCAGCGCCGATCATCCGGCGCGCATCCCGCTGCGCGCCGGCCTGTTCGACCAGATCGAAAAGCGCGGCAAGGAGATCCTGTCGCAGACCGAGGAAGTGACGCGCCGCCTGAATACGCTGCTCAGCCCTGATAACCAGAAGGTGATCCTCGGCGCGTTTGCCGATGTCAGCACGACGGCGCAGAAATACCGCGAGCTACCCGACAAGCTGCAGCCGACCATCGACAAGCTGCCGGCGCTGGCCGATCAAACGCAGAAGACCTTGAATTCGGTGAATGCGCTGGCCACGGATGTGAACAAGCTGACCACCAACCTGCAGGCCAAGGACGGCCCGATCGATCGCATCACGACCACGGTGGAGCGCATCGGCGGTTCGGTGGATGCGGTGGCCGGTGGGCTGGAGCTCGATACGCTGCCGCAGGTGAATTCGCTGTCGGACGACACGCGCGCGTCGATGCGCGCGCTGCGCAAGACCATGAACAAGATTAACGACCGTCCGCAAAGCCTGATCTTCGGTGCGCCCGGCACGCCGCCCGGCCCCGGCGAAGAAGGCTTTACCGCGCCTGCCAAATAAGGACTTCGAGATGACGAACACACTTTTCCGCAATACGCTCGCTATCGTTGCCATGGCTGTGACGCTGGGCGCTTGCGCCAGCAAGGGACAGCCGACCGCGCAATATGACTTCGGTCCACTGCCGGCTGCCGCCGCGCCTGCCAGCGCCAGCATCGGCGCGATCATCGTGGCCGATGTGAGCGGGCCGGCGGCGCTGGATACAGAGCGCATGCATTACCGCCTGCTGTATGCCGATGCGCGCCAGTCGCGGCCATATGCCTACAACCAGTGGGTCAGCACGCCGGCCCAGCTGCTTACCCAGCGCATCAAGGCGCGCATCGGCCAGGCCGGTGCGCAGGTGCTGTCCACCACCGATGCCGCCGCCAGCGCCACGGTGCTGCGCATGGAAGTGGTGGACTTTGCGCAGAACTTCGATACAGCCACCAGCAGCAACGGCGTGCTGAGTCTGCGCGCGTCGGTGTTCCGCAATCACCGGCTGGTGGATCAGAAGACCTTCACCCGCAGCGCGCCGGCCAGCAGCGCCGATGCCGCCGGCGGCGCGCGCGCGCTGGCCGATGCCAGCGATGCCGTCGCCACGGACCTGATCACCTGGCTGGCGGCGCTGCCGCCGTCCAAATGACGGAAAACGCCCCACCCGGACCTGCATCCGGCGCCACGCCGGCGCCGGAGCAGGTGCCCGCCGCGCTGCCGGCTTCTGCGCCGGCCGCACCGGCAGCGGATGCCGCGCCAGCAGCGGCACCGGGCGAAGCGCTCGCGCACGCCGCAGCCCCGGCCAAGGGGGCTGCGGCGCGGCCGCCGCTTGCGCCGGTCAGCAAGACCTCGCCCATCACGCGGGCGGCGCTGCTGGCGTATCTGCTGCTGATCGTCTACGCCAGCTGGTTTCCCTTCTCCGGCTGGCACAACCAGGGCTTGTCGCCGCTGATCTTCCTGGAGACGACCAGCATGCCGCGCTACTGGACCAAGTTCGATGCCATCATCAACGTCATCGGCTACATCCCGTTCGGCACCCTGATCGCATACGCGCTGTACCCGCGCATCAAAGGCATCTGGGCGCTGCTGATTGCCAGCGCCAGCGGCCTGCTGGTCTCCGGCACCATGGAAGCGGTGCAGACTTACCTGCCCAGCCGCGTCTCCTCCAACCTGGACTTCTACACCAACGCCGCCGGCTGCGCCATCGGCGGCCTGATCGGCGTGCTGACCGTGCGCCGCCTGCTCGACCAGAGCCAGCTGCAGCGCCTGCGCCAGGCCTGGTTCGCCCCGCATGCCAGCCAGGGCCTGGTGCTGCTGGCCCTGTGGCCGCTGGCGCAGATCTATCCGCAAAATTTCCTGTATGGCCTGGGCCAGCTGCTGCCCATCCTGTCCGACTGGCTGTCGCAATTGCTGGACATGGAAATCGACCTGGCCAGCTTCGTGCGCCCGGACGTCGACCTCACGGTCGAGCAATACTGGCTGTCCGAAACCATCATCACCGCCTGCGGCATGGTCGGCGCCGGCCTGACCCTGTTGTGCCTGCTGCGCAAGCCCTCGCCGCGCGGCCTGCTGGTGGGCGCCATGATCGCCTCGTCGATCCTGGTGAAAGCGCTGGCCTCGGCCCTGCTGTTCTCGCCTGAAAACGCCTTCGTCTGGGTCACCCCCGGCGCCGAGGGCGGCTTCCTGATCGGCGCCATCATGCTGGCCGGCCTGGCTTACGCGCCGCATGTGGCGCAGCGCCGGCTGGCCGTCACCACCCTGCTGCTGGGACTGGTCATCATCAACACCACCCCGGCCAACCCGTATTTCGTGGCCACTTTGCAAACATGGGTGCAAGGCAAGTTCCTGAATTTCAATGGCGCGGCCCAGTTCCTGTCGCTGCTGTGGCCATTCTTCGCGGTCTGGTTCCTGTGGCTGCCGTCCCACAAGCTGAACGCCGCCAAGGTATCATAGCGGCTACCACTTTTACCGAGGCACGGCCATGAGCGATACCCCCTACTTCAAGCATCACGTCTTCTTCTGCATGAACAAGCGTGACGACGGCCGCAACAGCTGCGGCGACCACGGCGCCGAAACCGCGCAAAAACACGCCAAGAAACGCTGCAAGGAACTCAACCTGAATGGCGCCGGCAAGGTCCGCATCAACCAGGCCGGCTGCCTGGACCGCTGCGACGAAGGCCCGGTGATGGTGGTCTACCCGGAAGGCACCTGGTACACCTACGTCGACACCAGCGACATCGATGAAATCATCGACAGTCACCTGGTCAACGGCAAGGTTGTGGAACGTCTGAAAATCTAAGGTATATGAACAAGAGCGAAAAATTCACCCTGGCCGGCGGCGCCGGCCAAATGGAAGGCGTCATCGATTATCCCCACAACGACGCGGCGCCACGCGGCATCGCCCTGGTGGCGCACCCGCATCCGCTGTACGGCGGCACCATGGACAACAAGGTGGCCGTCACCCTGATGCGCACCTTCGTCAGCCTCGGCTACGTGGTGGCGCGCATCAACTTCCGCGGCGTCGGCCGGTCCGAAGGCGTGCACGACCACGGCAAGGGCGAGACCGATGACATGGCCATCCTGCACGCCTGGATGACTGACAAATTCCCCGGCCTGCCGGTGGCGCTGTCGGGCTTCTCCTTCGGCACCTATGTGCAGACCCACCTGGCGCAACGCCTGGCCGCCGCCGGCACGCCGGCCGAGCGCCTGGTGCTGGTGGGCGCTGCCGCCAAGAAATGGGAAATGGCCGACATCCCGGCCGACACCATCCTGATCCACGGCGAGCACGACGACACCATCCCGCTGATCGACGTGCTGGACTGGCTGCGGCCGCAGGAGATTCCGGTGATCGTGATCCCCGGCGCCGACCATTTCTTCCACCGCAAGCTCGGCCACATCAAGAGCTGGGTGCTGCAGCTGTGGGGCCGCCGCGGCTTAGACGAGGCTGAAACGGACACCGCAAGCGCCGACTAAAGCCCTATAATTCTTACGCTTTTAACTTTTACACCAGATCACATGAAGAAAATTATCGCGGCACTGGCCACCAGTGTGATGTTGATGACCTCGGCCGTGGCGCAGACGCTGCCGGCCCCGACCATCGCCGCCAAATCCTGGCTGCTGCTGGACGCCACCAGCGGCCAGATCATCGCCTCGCAGGACCCGAACGCCCGCATCGAGCCGGCGTCGCTGACCAAGATCATGACCGCCTACGTCACCTTCGGTGCGCTGCGCGACAAGAAAATCACCCTCAACCAGATGGTCAACGTCTCGACCAAGGCCTGGAAAGTGGATTCCTCCAGCTCGAAGATGTTCATCGACCCGGCCACCCCGGTCAGCATCAACGACCTGCTGTACGGCCTGATGGTGCAGTCCGGTAACGACGCCGCCGTGGCGCTGGCCGAAGCGGTCGCCGGCGACGAGTCCGCCTTCGTGGCGATGATGAACAAGGAAGCCCAGCGCCTGGGCCTGACCTCGACCCATTTTGCCAATCCGCACGGCCTGCCGTCGCCGGAAAACTATTCGACCGCGCAAGACCTGTCGGTGCTGGCCCAGCACGTGATCAAGGACTTCCCGGAGTTCTACAAGATTGACTCGGTGAAAAGCTTCACCTACAACAAGATCACCCAGCAGAACCGCAACCGCCTGCTGTGGCTGGATCCGACCGTGGACGGCATGAAGACCGGCCACACCGAAGCGGCCGGCTACTGCATGATCGCCTCGGCCAAGCGTCCGAACGGCACCGGCGAGCGCCGCCTGATCTCGGTGGTGCTGGGCACGTCGTCCGACCAGGTGCGCACCCAGGAAAGCCAGAAGCTGCTGAACTGGGGCTTCCAGAACTTCGACACCGTCAAGCTGTACTCGAAAGGCCAGCCGATCGCCACCCCGGAAATCTGGAAAGGCTCGAAGAACGCGGTCAAGATCGGCTTTGCGCAGGACGTGATGGTGACCGTGCCGAAGGGCGTGGCCGCCAAGATGAAGCCGGCGCTGGAGCGCAAGGACCCGCTGGTGGCGCCATTGGCGGAAAACAGCCGCGTCGGCACCCTGAAAATGGTGGTGGACGGCAAGCCGATGCTGGAACTGCCGGTGGTGGCGCTGGAGACCGTGGAACAAGCCTCGATCTTCGGCCGCGCCTGGGACTCGATCCGCCTCTGGCTGAAGTGAACCCCGCACCCCGAGGGGTCTGACCCGCAGGGTCAGACCCCGATGCATTCCACTGGGCGGGTTCAGTCAGCGCTGGTCTGCTGCATCGATTCCTGCGCCCACTCGAAGGCGGCCTGTCCCACTTGCGGCAGGCCGTCGACATCCACCTCCAGCGTGGCGGCAATGTCCAGCGCGCGCTCGACCTTGTTACGCTCCAGCAGCAGCACCATCGTCAGATACGGGCCGTACACGCCCTCCTGCCCCAGCAGCACGTCGCGGATATCGTCCGATAACTGCATCTTGCCGACCAGATTGGCCATCGGCACGCCCAGCAGCACATCAAACAGCGACAGCAAGCCCACCAGGAACAGCTCATCGCACTTGGCCTGCGGCAGCTTGCTGCACGTCTCCAGGAAACGCGCACGGGTCAGGGCGATTTCCAGCAGCGATTCATCGCGGTCCCTGGTGGCGCCGCCGCCCAGGCGGAACATGGACACCGTCAAGCCGCGATACAGCTGATTGCGTCCCAGCACCATGAACGCCTGCTGCAAGCTGGTCACCTTGGTGGTTTGGCCGCTGCCCGGCGCGTTGGCCCATTGCAGCACCTGATAAGTCATGCCCGGGTCGCGCTTGGCCACCTCGATCATGGCCGGCAGCTCGGCGTCGGTGCGCAGCAGGTTGAGCAGCTCGATCGAGGTCATGCGGCTTTGGTCGATCTTGGCGTCCGGGTCCACCTTGTCGGTGGTGGTCAGGAAATGGCCCATGAAGAAATTCGCGCCCCACGAGGCGCACATGCGGCGCTCGTCCCAGGACTCGACGCCGTCCACCACCAGCTTCAGCTCCGGATAGCGCAGGCGCAGCTGCTTGGACAGGGTCTGGAAATCGGCCAGCGCGTGTTGATTCAGATGCAGCACCACCATATCCGCCACCGCCAGCAGCTGGGCATCGTCCTCGTCCAGCGTCACCCCGTGCAGGGCGACCTTGCTGCCGGCGGCGCGCAAGGCGCTCAGGCGGGCGGCGATGTCGGCCGCCGGCAGCCCGGCGGCCTGACGGTCGAACAGGAAAATCGTGTGTGGCGCAAGCAGCGGCAGGTGCAGATCGGCCGCCAGCGCGTCCAGATCGAGCGGCACCAGCGCCACGCGCTGGCGGGCAAACTCCGGCACCCCGGCCGCCGCCAAGGTCTCAAGCATGGCCGGCTCCGGCTCCGGCGTGCTGAAGCGGTAGCCGCACAGGCTGTGACGCTCATCGACAATTTCGGCACGGCAGACCATGGCGCCGGCCTCCGTGGCGGCAGTGGCGGGCACCGACGGCGCGGCCGCTGGCGGCGCGCTGGCCGGCGCGGCTGCAGGTTCCGGCTTCGATTTCAGAAACGATAACAATCCCACTGATCCCTCCGTTCGGTCTGGCGTACGTCCTGATCATACTATAATTCCTGCCTCTCATTGACCTAGGAAAGTATGCCCATGACCGACCTGACCTGCCCCTCCCTCGTGACCTACCAAGGCGGCCTGACGCTGTCGCGCATCGTGGCCGGGATGTGGCGCATGAATGAATGGAAGCTGACGCCGCAGCAGCGCGTCGGCTGGATCGAGCAAGCGCTGGCCATGGGCGTCACCAGCTTCGACCACGCCGACATCTACGGCGGCTACGGCGTGGAAGCCACCTTTGGCGAAGCGCTGGCGCTGCAGCCTTCGCTGCGCGACAAGATGCAGATCGTCAGCAAATGCGGCATCAAGCTGATTTCGGCGACGCGCCCGGAACACACCATCCAGCACTATGACACCAGCGCCAGCCACATCATCGCCTCGGCCGAAAACTCGCTGCGCCAGCTGGGCACCGACCATCTGGACCTGCTGCTGATCCACCGCCCCGACCCGCTGATGAACTTCGATGAGATTGCCGGCGCCTTCGCGCGCCTGCGCCAGGATGGCAAGGTCAAGCACTTTGGCGTATCCAACTTCAGCCGCCACCAGTTTGAAAGCCTGAACCGCCGCATCGCGCTGGCCACCAACCAGGTGGAATTCTCGCCGCTGTGCGTGGCGCCGATGTTCGATGAAACCTTCGACGGCCTGCAAGACCTGGGCGTGGCGCCGATGATCTGGTCGCCACTGGGCGGCGGCCGCCTGTTCAGCAGCGACGACGCGGCCGGCGTGCGCGTGCGCGCGGCGATCCAGAAGGTGGCCGACGAGCTGCAGCGCCCATTCGGCAGCGTGGTGTTTGCGTGGATTATGCAACTGCCAAGCCGTCCGCTGCCGCTGACCGGCTCGGGCCGCATCGAGGCGGTGCGGGAAGCGGTGCAAGCGACCCAGTTCAGCCTGAGCCGCACGCAATGGTTTGAAATCCTGCGCGCGGCGCGCGGCCACGAAGTGGCTTAATCGTCCTGGTAGACGGCCGGCGGGGCGATGCCGGTCCAGCCGGTCTTCCAGGCGGCGTTCAGCGCCAGCGTGAACGTGATGTAGCAGGCAAAGAACAGCACGAAATACAAAGCCTGCAGCCAGGCCAGCAGGCCGAGGTTAATCAGCAGCAGCACCAGCGCGGTCCAGCTCTTCTTTTGCTTGGAGCTGGGAAAGCGCACGGTGGACACCATCAGCGTGCCCACCACGAACAGCAGCAGCACGATCAGGCTGCCCTGCAGGGCCGACGCCGCCGGCTCCGGCCACGCCACCACCACCGAGGCTACGCAGGCCGCACCGGCCGTGATCGGCATGCCGACAAAATAACGCGGATCGGTGCGGCCCACGTTCACATTGAAGCGCGCCAGCCGCAGCGCGCCGCAGGCCACGAAGAAGAAGCTGGCCATGCCGCCCAGGCGCAGCAGGGTCGGATGATCGAGCCCCAGCTGCTGGAAGCCCCAGCAATACAACAGCAGGCCCGGCGCGCAGCCGAAATTCATCACGTCCGCAATCGAATCGAGCTGCATGCCGAAGTCGGACTGGGTATTGGTGGCGCGCGCCACCATGCCGTCCAGCGCGTCAAACACGCCGGCCAGCACCAGCAGCACCGCGGCCAGACGGTAATCCTGGGCGGCGCCGACCATGGCATTGTCGACCGAAATGACGATGCTGCCGAAACCGCAGGCGATCGACATCAGGGTCACCATGCTGGGCAGGGCAAACTTGGCGCGCTGCATGCGCGGATGGCGTAATGGCTTCAAAACGTGTGCAATCCTAAAGAAACGGCAAGCTTAACATGTGTAACGGATGCGGCGAAATCCAGAATCCGGCATAGAATCGCTACCATGGCACAGGAGTTCATCATGCAAAACTGGCGTTTATCCGTAGCGGCCCTGCTGAGCTCGGCACTGCTGGCCGCCTGCGGCGGCGGCGGCGGCGACACCTCGGCTGTCACCGGCCCCCCCACCACCAACCCACCGGTGACGCAGGAGCCGGGCGCGCCCACGCTCACCGGCAATACCGCCACCGACGGTTATAACTGGTTCAATTACCGGCGCGCGCAGGCCGGGCTGTCCACGCTCGCACGTAACGCCCGGATCGACACGGCGGCCCAGGGCCACTCGGACTACCAGCGCATCAACCGCACCATCACCCACGAACAGACCCAGGGCCTGGGCGGGTTTACCGGTGTATCGCTGACCGACCGCCTGAAGGCGGCCGGCTACGTCCTCAGCGGCTCCTACTCGGCCGGAGAAGTGATTTCCGCCACCACCAGCGGTTCCGGCTTCTACCAGGCGGAGGAACTGATCACCGCCATTTACCACCGTTTCGTGATCTTTGAACCGGTGTTCAAGGAAATCGGCACCGGCGCCGCCACCATTCCCGGCAGCTACACCTATTTCACCGCCGACTTTGCCGCGGTAAATGGCCTGAGCGGGCTGGGCGCGGGCAGATTCATCGTCTACCCGGTCAGCAACCAGACCGGCGTGCCGGCCAATTTCTTCAGCGACAGCGAATCGCCCGATCCGGTGCCAAACCAGAACGAGGTGGGCTACCCGATCAGCGTGCACGCCGACAGCGGCAGCCTGGTGACGGTGCAAAACTTTACCGTCACGCCGCGCGGCGGCACGGCGCTCAGCACGCGCCTGCTGAGCGCGGCGGCCGGCACCAGCCAGACCACCAGCGCGGCCGCCATCGTGCCGCTGGTGCCGCTGAAGAGCGCCACCGTGTACGACGTCAGCTTCAGCGGCACCGTGGGCGGCGTGGCGGTCAGCCGCAGCTGGTCGTTCACCACCAAATAAAGCTGCCGATGTTGCATGAAATTAACTCTGTGCGGCGGCCGGGTCTGCTATCTTAGCGGTAACACCACCAGCCCATCCGCACGATGACCTCAACCAGCACGCCCGCTCCCGCTGCGGGCCACATCCTGCAAGTGGAAACCGGCCTGCAGCAGCTGATGGGCGATCGCGACCTCTATCTGCAAATCCTGCGCCGCTTCCGGCAGCGCTATCCGGACAGCGGCTGCGAAACGCGCAAGGCGCTGACCGGCGGCGAACCGGGCCACGCGCAGCGCATCGTCCACACCCTCAAGGGCGCGGCCGGCATGATTGGCGCGCAACAGCTGTATCTGCTGGCGGCGCAGCTGGAACCGCTGTGCGCGGGGCCGGCCAGCAGCTGGTCCGCCCTGCTGGCGCAGCTGGAGCAGGCGCTGCGCAGCCTGATCGCGGTGATTGACGCCGTGCTCGACAGCGACCCGCAGCAAATGCTGGCGGCACATGGCCAGCCGACAACGGCGGCAACGCAGCTGCCGGAAACGCGCATGCTGCTATTACATCTGTCGCGCTTGCTGGATGAAGGGGATGGCGCGGCCATCGACGTGCTGGAGCAGTCGGCCACCGTGCTGGCGGCAAGCCTGGGCGTGGAAGTGTTTCAGGAAGTGACCGAAGCGGCGCACCAGTTTGACTTTGAAGCGGCGCTGGCGACCCTGCAGGCGGCCATGGCGCAATGAGCTAGCGGGTGTATTCCTTCTCTTCGTCAAAAGCGTCGGCGCACTCCTTGTCGCAGAAACGACGCACATTATCGAGCGGTTTTTCGCAGTACCAACAAGATCCCTTGGGCGGCAACATCTGGCGCGTGCGCACCGGCGGCGCGGACGAAGCGGTGGGCGGCGGCATGCCGGGCCCGTCCTCCGGGACACTCTCTTGTATCGGTTCCACGATCCCCTCCTCTCCAGCCAAGTCAGATCAACTGCAAGATTACTTCAGCGGAATTGCGGCAAACATGAGAATTCTCAACGGTTGCCTGAAACGGCATCTTCATTTGCGACGATCAATAATAGCAGGATAAACGCGACGGTCACTGCGGCTAAAGCCGGCGAAATATTTTTCAATGAAAAAGCCGGGAGCGATAGCTGCGGATAGTGCGACAAGGCCCTTATAATCTGGACACGATTGATAATTCCTTTCAGGAAAGCACGCATGTCAGAACTTGCTCCCGTACCGCCCACCCTGTCCGCGCGCGTGCTCGGACTGGCCCAGCTGGGCCTGATCGTCATCGATGCCGGCATGCACATCGTCATGTGGAACCAATGGATGGCCAGCCGCTCCGGCAAATCGGCGCACCGGGTGCTGGGGCAGGACCTGTTCGACCTGTATGGCGAACTGCGCGGCCAGCGGCTGGAGCAGGCCGTGCTGAGCGCGCTGCAAAGCAACCTGCCGCAGACCCTGTCGCCGTCGCTGAATCCATCGCCGTTCCCCCTGTACCCGGCCGGCAGCTGGGGCGGCGAGCGGGTGGAACAGGCGGTCTCGGTCACCCCCTTCAACGAAGGCAAGGAGCGTTACTGCCTGATCGAAGTAAGCGACATCAGCGCGATCGTCGGCCGCGAGCGCCAGCTGCGCAGCCAGGCCGAAGCGCTGCGCGCGCAATCCTACGTGGACGGCCTGACCGGCATCGCCAACCGCCGCCACTTCGACGTCGCGCTCGACCGCGAACTGCGGCGCGCGCTGCGCAACGAAGGCCAGCTGTCGCTGCTGCTGATGGACATCGACTCCTTCAAGGCCTACAACGACCACTTCGGCCACCAGCAGGGCGACGCCTGCCTGACCCTGGTGGCGGAAGCGTTCGCCTCCATGCTGCAGCGGCCGGCCGACCTGGCGGCGCGCTACGGCGGCGAAGAATTTGCCGCCGTGCTGCCGGACACCAGCGCCGAGCAGGCTGCGCTGCATGCGGAAGCGATCCGCGCCAAGATCGCCTCACTCAACATCAACCACGCGCCGGCGGCCACGCGGCCGCACGTCACCATGAGCATTGGCGTGGCCACCTTCGACAAAGAGCGCCTGAACGACGCCGCCGCCATACTGGCCGCGGCCGACAGCTGTTTGTACGCCGCCAAAAAAGCAGGACGCGATTGCGTCATCGTCTATCGTCACCAACAGGAGAATGCAGCATGAAGTTACGCAGTACCTTGATTCTGGCGGCCGCACTGGCCGCGCCGTACGCCATGGCCGCCACCGGCACCTGCAGCGGCGCCGCGCCGTCCGGCGAACTGACCGCCACCCGCATTGCCGCTGCCAACAGCACCCGCAGCGAGCCGGGCTTGTACGAAGGACCGGTGTGGATCAAGGATGCGCTGTACTTTTCCGACTTCACCTTTGGCCCGGGCTTCCCGTCGCGCATCCTCAAGCTGGACAGCGAAGGCAAGGTCAGCACCCTGATCAACGACAGCGGCAGCAACGGCCTGGCCACCGATGGCAAAGGCAACCTGATCGCCGGCACCCACAAATACAAATCGGTCTCGCGCTACACCCTGGACGGCAAACGCAGCGACGTGGTGAGCAAGTTCAACGGCAACGTCTTCAACTCGCCCAACGATCTGACACTGGCAGCCGACGGCACCCTGTACTTCACCGATCCGGACTTCCAGCGCGAGGCTGCGCCGGGCGGTCAGGACAAAACCCGTGTGTACCGCGTGGCGACCGATGGCAAAGTCACGGTGGTGGATGACACGCTGAAAAATCCGAATGGCGTATCGCTGTCACCGAAGGGTGACGTGCTGTACGTGAACGGCATGGTGGGCGAGCACGGCGTGCTGCGCGCGTATCCGATCGTGAACGGTGTGCCGCAGCAGGGCAAGACGCTGGTGGAAAAACTGGGCATCCCGGACGGCATGGCGATCGACTGCCACGGCAACATCTACGTCACCGAGCATACCGACAAGCGCCTGCGCGTGTTCACGCCGGCCGGCAAGCAGATCGCCACCATCAAAGTGGACGCCAACGTCACCAACGCCGCGTTCGGCGGCGCCGATGGCAAAACACTCTACATCACCGGCGCCGGCGCCGTCTGGCAAATCAAACTCAACGTCACCGGCTCACCGTACTAATTAATTCGGGGTCAGCTCTGTCATTCGGACACGCAAGCAGAACCTTTGATGCCCCTCAATACGCTTGCGGCAGTTTTCGGTTTGAACTGCCGCGGGTAATGCCCAGTGCGTGTAACAACCAGCACGGACATGCTTTGAGCGACATCAAACTTGCGCTGCGCGTGTCCGAATGTCAGAGCTGACCCCGATTATTTGCCGATGCAGAAGCGGCTGAAGATGACGCCCAGCAGGTCGTCGGAGGAGAAGGCGCCGGTGATGCTGGAGAGCTGCACCTGCGCCAGCCGCAGTTCTTCGGCAAACAAGTCCAGCGACTGATCGCTCTGGGCCGCGTGCTCGCCAGCGCGCGCCAAATGGGCGCCGGCGTTTTTCAGCGCGATCAGGTGGCGCTCGCGCGCCAGGTACAGCGATTCGCCCGTCTGCTGCCAGCCAGCGATGCGCAGTAGCTCCTTGCGCAGCAAATCTATCCCGATGTGCTCGTGCGCGGACAGGTAGATGTGGGTGGCGTCGCCCATCATGTCCACCGCCGGCTTGTGGCCCGATAAGTCGATCTTGTTCCAGATGCGCAGCACCGGCACGCCGTCCGGGAAGGCGGCGGTGATGCTTTCGTCCGAACGCGATGGCCCGTGGTCGGCATCCAGCAGGTGCAGGATGACGTCGGCTTTGCCCACTTCGTTCCAGGTACGCTCGATGCCGATGCGTTCCACCACGTCGGTCGCTTCTTCCGGCGTGCGGATGCCGGCGGTGTCGATGATGTTGAGCGGAATGCCTTCGATCTGGATGGTTTCGGTCACTTTGTCGCGCGTGGTGCCGGCGATCGGGGTGACGATGGCGACGTCATTTCCCGCCAGCGCATTCAGCAGCGAGGATTTGCCGACGTTCGGCTGCCCCACCAGCACCACGTTCAGCCCTTCGCGCAGCAAGGCGCCCTGCGCCGCCTGTTTGAAGACTTGCTCTAATGCGTCGACAATGCCTTTCAGCTGGCCGCGCGCATCGGATTTTTCCAGGAAGTCGATTTCTTCTTCCGGGAAGTCCAGTGTGGCTTCCACCAGCATGCGCAGGTTGGTGACGTTGCCGACCAGGGTGTTGACGGTCTTCGAGAACGCGCCCGACAGCGATTGCGAGGCCGATTTGGCCGCCGCTTCGGTGGAGGCATCGATCAGGTCGGCCACGGCTTCGGCCTGCGCCAGGTCCAGCTTGTCATTGAGGTAGGCCCGGCGCGTGAATTCGCCCGGCTCGGCCAGCCGCAAGCCGATTTCTGCGCCCGCTTCCAGCACGCGTGTCAGCAGCATTTGCAACACGATGGGGCCGCCGTGGCCTTGCAGTTCCAGCACGTCTTCCCCGGTGTAGGAGTGCGGCCCCTTGAACCAGAGGGCGATACCCTGGTCGATCACGCCGCCGTCCGCCTGGGTGAACGGGATGTAGGTGGCGTGGCGCGGCTTGAGGCCGATGTCGCCAAACAGCGCGCCGATCAGGGGTTGCAGGTTTTTGCCGGAGGCGCGCACGACGCCGATGCCGCCGCGTCCCGGTGCGGTGGCGATGGCGGCGATGGGGGAAGAGTCGATATTCATGGGAGCATTGTATTAGATAAAAAAAGCCCGCGATCAACGCGGGCTTTTTAGCAACAGCCTTGAGCGTTAAGCCTTGGCAGGCTCTACCGCACCGAATTTTTTCGAGATCACGTACTGCTGACCAATCGACAGCACGTTGTTCACCACCCAGTACAGCACCAGGCCGGACGGGAAGAAGAAGAACATGACCGAGAACGCCAGCGGCATGAACAGCATCATCTTGGCCTGCATCGGATCGGCCGGCGCCGGGTTCAGCTTGGTGGTGATGTACATCGAGATCGCGTACAGCACCGGCAGGATCGCATACGGGTCATGCTGCGCCAGGTCGGTGATCCAGCCTACCCACGGCGCGCCGCGGATTTCCACCGCCGACTGCAGCACGTAGTACAGCGCGATGAAGACCGGCATCTGCACCAGGATCGGCAGGCAGCCGCCCAGCGGGTTGATCTTTTCCTGCTTGTACAGTTCCATGGTGGCCTGGTTCATCTTGGCCGGGTCGCCTTTGTAACGCTCGCGGATGGCTTGCATCTTCGGCGTCACCAGCTTGACCTTGGCCATGCTGCGGTAGCCAGCCGCCGACAGCGGGAAGAACAGCAGCTTGATCAGGATGGTGAAGGCGATGATGGTCCAGCCCCAATTGCCCAGCACCGCGTGGATGTGCTCGATCACCCAGAACATCGGCTTGGCGATCATGGCCAGCCAGCCGTAGTCGCGCACCAGCTCCAGGCCCGGCGAGACTTTTTCCAGCAGCTGCGCTTCCTGCGGACCGGAGAACAGCTTGGCGTCGTTCGACACGGTGGCGCCCGGCGCGATCGAACCCAGCGGCTGCTTGACGCTGATGCCGTACACATTGGTGTCGATCTTTTCGGTGACGATGTCGTGCATCAGCTTGGGCTGCGGAATGAAGGCCGAGACGAAGAAGTGCTGCGAAATCGCAATCCAGCCGTTGTCGGCTTTGGTGGCGTGGTCCTGCAGCATCGGCTTGCCGGTCTTCTGCGCTTCCTGGGCTTCTTTTTCCAGCGTTTCGAACTTCAGCTTTTCGTAGCGCTTTTCGTCGGTGTACAGGGTCGGACCGGTGTAGCTGCTGTTGAAGAAGGAGTCGCCGGCCGGCTTGTTGCCGTCGTGCGCCAGCTGCAGGTACAGGGTCGGCGACACCGGCGCGGCGCCGGTGTTGGTGACGTCATGCCGCACGTCGACCACGTAGTCGCCGCGCTTGAAGGTGAAGGTCTTGGTCAGCTTGACGCCGCCCGATTCCGATTCCAGCACCAGTTGCACCTGGTTGCCGTCGTTCAGCATGCGCGGGCCAGGCTTGGCCACGAAGCCGCTGGTGTGGTTCGGCAGGCCGGGCACGCCGATCAGGCCGGTACGGGCCAGATAGGTCTTGCCGGTGCCGGCATCGACGTCGAACAGCACGATGTTCTTGCTGTTGTCGCCCGGCTTGCACCAGTCGAACAGGCCGAAGCAGCCGCCAAACCAGCCCGGGTGGCTGTTTTCCTTGTACTTCAGCAGTTCCAGGCGGCGGATCACGCCGCCCTGGGTATCGATATCGGCACGCACCACGTCGGTGGTGATGGTGATGCGCTCGGCCTTGAACGGCACGGCATCAGCCGCGGCGGCAGCACCCGCTCCTGGCACGGCGGCTGCACTGCCAGCGGCGGCAGCGGCCGGCACGTCGGATTTCTTCGCCTCAGGCGCCTTGGCCGTCTGCGCCGGCGGCGGCGCAAACATCGATGGATGGCCGTTGGAGATCTGCCAGTTGTTCCACAGAACAAACAGCGACACCGCAAACACGATCCACAAGATGGTACGTTTATTGATATCCATTATTTCAATCAGGAGTGGTTGCAACCGCAAGCGGTCGTAGAGGAATTCGATTTGCCCTTGGCCGGCGGGACCGGGTCATGGCCGCCCGCGTTCCACGGATGGCAGCGGCACACGCGCTTGACCGCCAGCCAGCTGCCGCGCGCGGCACCGTGCACTTGCAGCGCTTCCAGCGCATAGTTCGAGCAGCTTGGGTGAAAGCGGCAGCTCGGCGTCATCATCGGGCTGATGGCCAGTTGATAAAAGCGCAGCAGGAAGCGGAGCACGGTTTTCATGGCGACCCAGATGGAGGCGGCGACGAAGGAGGCAAGCCCGGCTTGCCGGACAATTTGGCTTGCGCCGCGAACAGGCGTGCCAATTCCACCCGCAAGGCCGTTTTCAGTTTTGCAGAGGTGGCAGGTCCATCCTTGCTGTTGACCGGCCTGGCCAGGCGCACCACACAATCGATGGCGGGCAGGCCGGTGACGCGGAACAGTTCGCGGGTGACGCGCTTGATCGTGTTGCGGGTGACGGCACGCGGCGCAAAGCGCTTGGCCACCACGACGCCCAGCCGCGCATGCGGCAGTTGGTTCAGACGGGTGTACAGCACGAAGTGCGCGCTTTTTTGGCTGGGGCGCAAACGAAAAACGGATGAAAATTCATCCGTTTTAACGATACGCCGAGCGCGCGCGAAGTCGTGTGAACCTTCGCCTGTCGAGCCGCTGGTGATGCAGCTGTCCACGCGATCAGCTAACAAACGACCAGCTTATACAGCCAGACGCTTGCGGCCTTTAGCGCGGCGTGCGTTCAGCACTTGACGGCCACCACGGGTAGCCATACGTGCACGGAAGCCGTGGGTACGCTTACGGCGTACAACGGAAGGTTGGTAAGTACGTTTCATGTTGGTCTCGCTTAAAGCAGAAAAAAATGCAAAATCGGGTCAGACGGCCCGTCAGTTTTTGGTGCCAATGACACTTCGCGCACCCATGCCAACGCTATCCGGCACAAGCTGGGTCCATCTCATCGCCCGCTAAATCCTCGCTACTCCATATTGATATCCATGTGAAGAAACAAGGAATACGGGCGGGGAACCCTGAATTATCAGCATTTCGGCCCTGCTTGTCAACAACAGACTGGCCCGGCCAGCCGGCCCGGAGCAGCCCGCGGCGCGAAAAAATCCTGCCGCCCCTGTGGATAACTGTAGCGAGCGAGAGTAGAATAGCGCGTTACGTGTGAAAAACTTCAAAGTTGCCCACACCCTTATACAGTAAGAACACAGACAGTCGATTCATGGAAAATTTCTGGCAGACCTGCTCCGCCCAGCTGGAGCTGGAGCTGACGCCGCAACAATTCAGCGCCTGGATCAAGCCGCTTATCCCCCTCGATTACGAGGCGGGCAAGCTGCGCGTGGCCGCGCCCAACCGCTTCAAGCTGGATTGGGTCAAGACCCAGTTCGCCAGCCGGATCACCGCGCTGGCCTGCCAGTACTGGGAGCAGCCGACCGAGGTGCAGTTCGTGCTCGACCCGCGCCTGTCGGCGCCGAAGAAAACCGCGACCACCGCGCCGGTGCCGGACATCAACGGCGGCGCGCCGAGCAACAACGCCCGCATGGCCCTGGCCGACCCGGTGCCGTCGGTGCCCGAACTGCCGGCCTCGGCCCCGCCGCGCCGCGAGCAAAGCCGCATCAACACCGACCTCACCTTTGACAGCTTCGTCACCGGTAAGGCCAACCAGCTGGCGCGCGCGGCCGCCATCCAGGTCGCCAACAACCCGGGCGTGTCGTACAACCCGCTGTTCTTCTACGGCGGCGTCGGCCTCGGTAAGACCCACTTGATCCACGCCATCGGCAACCAGGTGATGGCCGACCAGCCGGGCGCCAAGATCCGCTACATCCACGCCGAGCAGTACGTGCGCGACGTGGTGACCGCCTACCAGCGCAAGGGCTTCGACGACTTCAAGCACTACTACCACTCGCTGGACATGCTGCTGATCGACGATATTCAATTCTTCGGCGGCAAAAGCCGCACGCAGGAAGAATTCTTCTATGCGTTTGAAGCGCTGATCGCGGCCAAGAAGCAGATCATCATCACTTCGGATACCTATCCGAAGGAAATCACCGGCATGGACGACCGCCTGATCTCGCGCTTCGACTCCGGCCTGACGGTGGCCATCGAGCCGCCCGAGCTGGAAATGCGGGTGGCGATTCTGCTGAAGAAAGCCAAGCAGGAAGGCGTGACCTTCTCGGACGACGTCGCCTTCTTCGTGGCCAAGCACCTGCGCTCCAACGTGCGCGAGCTGGAAGGCGCGCTGCGCAAGATCCTGGCGTACTCGCGCTTCCACGGCAAGGACATCACGATTGACATCGTCAAGGAAGCGCTGAAGGACTTGCTGTCGGTGCAGAACCGCCAGATTTCGGTGGAAAACATCCAGAAGACGGTGGCCGACTTCTTCAACATCAAGGTGGCGGACATGTACTCCAAGCGCCGGCCGGCCAACATCGCCCGCCCGCGCCAGATTGCCATGTACCTGGCCAAGGAGCTGACGCAGAAGTCGCTGCCGGAGATCGGCGAGCTGTTCGGCGGGCGCGACCACACCACGGTGCTGCACGCGGTGCGCAAGATCGCCCTCGACCGCACCAAAAACCCGGAATGCAACCACGAGCTGCACGTATTGGAGCAAACCTTGAAAGGCTAAGCCAGCGCCGTCGCACCGGCGCAAGCCGCTGCCCATGCTGAGTCAGCATGGAACCCGGCGGCCGCCGGGAGGACGGCGCGGCAAGGCTGGCGGCTGAACCATTTTGCCTTTATGATTCTGGCAAACCTGTCCAGCTGCTCACAAGGCAAAAAGTATCAAACAACGTTAATTTTTACTGAGGATAATCTATGCAATTGGTCAAAACCACCCGAGATACGCTACTCCGGCCACTGCAGATCGTGAGCGGTATTGTCGAGCGTCGGCACACTATGCCGATTCTGGCCAATATCCTCATCCGCAAAGAGGGCGAGAGCGTATCCTTCCTGTCGACCGACACGGAAGTCCAGATCACCACCAACGCCGACATCGGCTCCGGCCCGGAAGTGACCGGCACCACCGTGGCCGCGCGCAAGCTGCTGGACATCCTGCGCGCCCTGCCGGAATCGGGCGACGTCTCGATCACCCTGCAGAACAAGCGGCTGGCGGTGCAATCGGGTAAATCGCGCTTCGCGCTGCAAACCCTGGCGGCCGAGGAATTCCCGACCGTGCAGCAGGCCGACAGCTACAGCGCGTCGGTCACCCTGCCGCAGAAAACCCTGAAGCACCTGTTCAACATGGTGCACTTCTCGATGGCCCAGCAGGACATCCGCTACTACCTGAACGGCCTGCTGCTGGTCCTGGACGGCAACAATGTGATCGCCGTCGCCACCGACGGCCACCGCCTGGCCTTCTGCCAGGTGGAGACCGAGCAGTCGTTCGAGCGCCAGGAAGTCATCATCCCGCGCAAGACCATCATCGAACTGCAGCGCCTGCTGGAAGAAAACGACGAGACCGTACAGCTGGACATCGCCGCCAACCAGGTCAAGCTGACCTTTGCCGACATCGAACTGATCTCGAAACTGGTGGAAGGCAAGTTCCCCGACTACACGCGCGTGATCCCCAAGGGCTACAAGAACGAATTCACGATCGGCCGCGATGAGCTGCTGCGCTCGCTGCAGCGCGCGGCCATCATGACCAGCGACAAATTCAAGGGCGTGCGCTGCATCATCGCGCCGGGCAGCATGAAGATCAGCTCCACCAACGCCGACCAGGAAGAGGCGGTCGAGGAACTGGAAATCGACTACGGCGGCGAGAACATCGACATCGGCTTCAACGTCACCTACCTGCTGGATGTCCTGAACAACCTGAAGTGCGACCAGGTCAACGTGGCGCTTGGCGACTCCAACTCGTCGGCGCTGATCTCGATCCCGGACAATGCCGACTTCAAGTACGTCGTCATGCCGATGCGCATTTAACAGCACCGTCGCTCCGGCGCAGGCCGGAGCCCATAGAACGCATGCTCAGCATGGATTCCGGCTGGCGCCGGAATGACGTCCCAGAACTACAGTACATTGATTGAGAAAGCAGCACATGTCCGAAGAGAACGCAGCACCAGTACCAAAGAACGAAGAATACGGCGCCTCCTCGATCCAGATCCTGGAAGGTCTGGAGGCAGTCCGCAAACGTCCCGGCATGTACATCGGCGACACCTCGGACGGCACCGGCCTGCACCACCTGGTGTTTGAAGTGCTGGACAACTCGATCGACGAAGCCCTGGCCGGCCACTGCTCCGAGATCCATGTCACCATCCACTCGGACAACTCGATCTCGATCACCGACAACGGCCGCGGCATCCCGGTCGGCCTGAAGATGGACGACAAGCACGAGCCGAAGCGCTCGGCGGCCGAAATCGTGCTGACCGAACTGCACGCCGGCGGCAAGTTCGACCAGAACGCCTACAAAGTCTCGGGCGGCCTGCACGGCGTCGGCGTCTCGTGCGTGAACGCCCTGTCCAAGCTGCTGCGCGTGACCATCCGCCGCGACGGCAAAGTGCACCAGATGGAATTCGTGCGCGGCGTGGCGCAAAACCGCGAAATCGAAATGCGCGACGGCGTGGCCGTTTCGCCGATCAAGGTCATCGGTGAAACCGACAAGCGCGGCACCGACGTCCACTTCTGGGCCGACGAAGAAATCTTCACCACCGTCGAATTCCACTACGAAATCCTGGCCAAGCGCATCCGCGAACTGTCGTTCCTGAATAACGGCGTCAACATCAAGCTGACCGACCAGCGCACCGGCAAGGAAGAAGTGTTCGCGTTTGAAGGCGGCACCCGCGGCTTCGTCGAATACATCAACAAAGCCAAGACCGTGCTGCACCCGACCGTGTTCCAGGCCACCGGCGAACGCCAGTCGGACCAGGGCACCACCATCTCGGTGGACGTCTCCATGCAATGGAACGACGCCTACAACGAACAGGTGCTGTGCTTCACCAACAACATCCCGCAGCGCGACGGCGGCACCCACCTGACCGGCCTGCGCGCGGCCATGACCCGCGTCATCAACAAATACATCGAAGAGAACGAACTGGCCAAGAAAGCCAAGGTCGAAGTCTCCGGCGACGACATGCGCGAAGGCCTGACCTGCGTGCTGTCGGTGAAAGTGCCCGAGCCGAAATTCTCCTCGCAGACCAAGGACAAGCTGGTGTCGTCCGAAGTGCGCGGCCCGGTCGAAGAGATCGTCGCCAAGACCCTGGCCGACTACCTGATGGAAAAGCCGAACGACGCCAAGATCATCTGCGGCAAGATCGTGGAAGCGGCGCGCGCGCGCGAAGCGGCCCGCAAGGCGCGCGACCTGACCCGCCGCAAAGGCGTGATGGACGGCCTGGGCCTGTCGTCCAAGCTGGCCGACTGCCAGGAACGCGACCCGGCGCTGTGCGAACTGTACATCGTCGAGGGTGACTCCGCAGGCGGCTCGGCCAAGCAAGGCCGCGACCGCAAGTTCCAGGCCATTTTGCCGCTGCGCGGTAAAGTGCTGAACGTGGAAAAGGCGCGCTTTGAAAAAATGCTGTCGTCGGAACAGATCACCACCCTGATCGCCACGCTGGGCACCTCCATCGGCCCGGACGAATTCAACGTCGAAAAGCTGCGCTACCACCGCATCATCATCATGACCGACGCGGACGTCGACGGCGCCCACATCCGCACCCTGCTGCTGACCCTGTTCTATCGCCAGATGCCGGAACTGGTGGAACGCGGCCACGTCTACATCGCCCAGCCGCCGCTGTACAAGGTGAAGGCCGGCCGCGACGAGCGCTACCTGAAGGACGACGCCGAAGAAGCCGGCTACATGATGAACGTGGCGCTGAACACCGCCGCGCTGACCCCGCGCGAAGGCGCCGAGCCGATCCAGGGCGAAGCGCTGGGCGAGCTGGTGCGCCAGTTCAACCTGGCCAACGTCATCATGATGCGCCTGACGCGCGTGATCGACCGCGCCGCGCTGACCGCCATCATGACCGGCGTGCAGCTCAACCTGGACACGCTGGAAGCGGCCGAAGCCTCGGCCCGCGCGCTGGCCGCCGAGATCAACGACATCAGCGTGAAAGTGTCGGTGCGTTCGGACGAACTGAGCGAGAAGCACCTGCTGTGGATCGAGCGCATGCACCACGGTAACGTCAAAGTCAGCTCGATCGACGCCGACTTCGTGCAGGGCGCGGACTACCGCGTGCTGGCCGACGCCGCCTCCACCTTCAGCGGCCTGATTGGCGAAGGCGCCATCGTCCGCCGCGGCGAAGGCGAGCGCGTGAAGGAATCGGCGGTGCACGACTTCCACCAGGCCATGCAGTGGCTGCGTGACGAAGCAGAACGCGTGGTCTCCAAGCAGCGCTACAAAGGTCTGGGCGAGATGAACCCGGACCAGCTGTGGGAGACGACGATGGACCCAACCGTCCGCCGCCTGCTGAAAGTGCAGATCGAAGACGCGATTGCCGCCGACCAGATCTTCACCACGCTGATGGGTGATGATGTTGAGCCGCGCCGCGCGTTCATTGAGACCAATGCGCTGCGTGCTGGCAACATTGACGTCTAATTGCAGTCCGCTTTAAAACCTTAAAATAATTGAAATGAATTTCAATATTTGAAATGATAGCGGCCCTTAAAAAGGGCCGCTTTTTTTTCAGTGATTAGAAAAGTATAGTGACTCAGCGAACGGATTAAGGACGCCTTATGGGTGATCCTGCCGCCGCCACGAGAAACTTGAACCAAAGCCCGTTTCGAACCAAAAAAGCACCGTAATGCCAATTAAAAAATCCGATCTCTATTCCAAGCTCTGGGCCTCCTGCGACGAACTCCGTGGAGGTATGGACGCAAGCCAGTACAAGGACTACGTGCTGGTCCTGCTGTTCATCAAGTACATCAGCGACAAGTACGCCGGCCAGCCTTTCGCGCCCATCCAGATCCCTGCTGGTGCGAGCTTCGCCGACATGGTTGCCCTCAAGGGCAAGAGTGACATTGGGGACCAGATCAACAAGAAGATCGTCCGCCCGCTGGAAGAGGCCAACCGCCTTCGCATCAAGGCCGATTTCAACGACGATGCTTTGCTTGGGCAAGGCAAGGAGAAGGTCGACAAGTTAACCAACCTAATTAGCATCTTCGAGTCAAAGGACCTAGACTTCAGTCGTCACCGCGCCGACGGTGACGACATCCTTGGCGACGCCTACGAGTACCTGATGCGTCACTTCGCCACGGAGAGTGGCAAGAGCAAGGGCCAGTTCTACACGCCCGCAGAAGTGAGCCGCGTGATAGCTCAGGTGCTTGGCATCGCGAAGGCCAAGACCAACCCTGACACCACGGTGTACGATCCTACCTGCGGTTCGGGATCGCTACTGCTTAAGGTCGCCGAGGCCGCGCCTACACCCATCAGCGTCTACGGCCAAGAGAAGGAGGAAGTCACCAGCGGTCTGGCCCGCATGAACATGATCCTGCACCACAATCCCGGTGCAGTGATCGAGCAGGGCAACACGCTGGCTGATCCTAAATTTCTAGACGGCGGCCAGCTCAAGACCTTCGACTACGTAGTGGCTAATCCACCGTTCTCCGACAAGCGCTGGAGCAACGGCTTGGCGGGGGATATGTACAAGCGCTTTGAAGGCTTTGGTACGCCTCCCGACAAGCAGGGCGATTACGCCTATCTGCTGCACATTATCCGCTCGCTCAAGAGCACCGGTCGAGCTGCCTGCATCCTTCCGCACGGCGTCCTTTTCCGAGGCAATGCAGAGGCTGAGATCCGCAAGAGCCTGGTGCGACGCGGTCTCATTCAGGCTATCATCGGCCTGCCGGCCAACCTATTCTATGGCACTGGCATACCCGCCTGCGTTATTGTAATCGACAAGGCCGGTGCTGCTGCGCGCAAAAGCATCTTCATGATCGATGCCGCGCATGGTTACATGAAGGATGGGCCGAAGAACCGCCTACGCGAACGCGACATTCATCGCATTGTTGACACCTTTTCCTCGCTTGACGAGAGTGATCCGCGCTACGCGCGCATGGTGCGACTGGACGAGATCGAGAAAAACGATTTTAACCTCAACCTTCCGCGCTATATCGACAGCAGCACGCCGGAAGACCAGCAGGACATCGAGGCCCATCTCAACGGCGGTATCCCCGAGGCAGACGTGCAGGCCCTCGGGCGCTACTGGACAGTGTGTCCAAGGTTACGGACCACTCTGTTCACCCCCCGGCGACCAGGCTACCTTGATCTGGCCGTGGAGCCAGCCGCCATCAAATCCACCATTCATCAGCACCCGGAATTCAGGGCCTTCATCGCTGCAATGAACGCACACTTTGACAAATGGCGCGAGGCGGCGGTGACCCGCCTCAAGTCGCTGGAGAAGGGCAACTTCCATCCGAAAGACTTAATCCAGGGAGCCGAAGGTCTGCTAGACCACTACGAAAACCAACCGACGCTCGATAGACTAATTGACCCTTACGCAGTCTATCAGCACCTAATGGACTATTGGGCCGATACGATGCATGACGATGCTTACCTCATTGCCGAAGACGGTTGGAAGGCCGAGCCCTACCGCGTGCTGGAAACCAAGAAGAATAAGGATGGTTCAACAGGCAAGACCGTGGACAAAGGCTGGGCCTGCGATCTGGTTCCTAAAGCGCTGTTGGTGCAATGCCACTTTGCCGCTGAACAGGCCGAACTAACTCGGCTAAACGAGGAACTGGAGAGCATTCAGACCAAACAGGCCGAGCTTGAAGAAGAACACCGAGGTGACGATGCTGCGTTCGGCGGCTTCGACAAAATCAACGACAAGGAAGTGAAATCGCGCCTCAAAGAGATTGAGCAAGACACGGATACATCCGACGAACTGACTTTGCTGAAGCAGTGGCTAGCCCTATCAGAACAAGCCAACCGCCTGAAGAAGCGCATCAAGACGTTGGACACAGAACTGGATGGCAAGGCGCTAGCGCGATATGCTACTTTGACGTCCGAAGAGGTAAAGGTTCTGGTGGTTGACCACAAGTGGATGGTGGAGCTGGGCACAGTCGTGCATGGTGAACTGGACCGCGTGAGCAAGGCGTTGACTGGTCGAGTGAAGGAACTGGCCGAGCGCTACAGGCAGACGATGTCGGAGTTAATGCAGGAGGTTGATAGCTTGGGTACGAAAGTGGCAGAGCATTTGGCGAAAATGGGGTTTGCATGAAAGTGAAAGATCCCAATGCGCACTTCCAGCCGAGTTCCGAGTTGCAACTGACTGAGATCGGACCTCTGCCTGTGGATTGGAGCGTATCTACTGTTGGAGACGAGTTCCATGTCCAGCTTGGCAAGATGCTTGATGCGGAGAAGAACGTGGGTACGCCCAAGCCATTTCTTGGCAACCGAGCGGTGCAGTGGGGACGGATCGATGTCAGCGACGTTGGTGAAGTCCGGATGTCACCATCCGACTTGCAGCGGTATCGACTGGTGGTTGGAGATTTGCTGGTTTGCGAGGGCGGTGAAGTCGGCCGCAGCGCGATCTGGCGTGGCCAGCTAGAAGAGTGCTATTACCAAAAGGCTTTGCATCGTCTCCGTGCCAAGCGCGGGTATTCTCATGAGCTTATGGCCGCTGTGCTGGAGCAGTGTGCGCGCAGTGGAAGACTCCAGGACTACGTGACCCAGACAAGCATTGCGCACCTTCCAAAGGAAAAGTTCGTTGTATTACCAATCCCAAAGCCCTCAACTGAAGAAGAACAGCGCAGGATTTCACAGGTAATCGGTGACTCCGATGGGCTGATCGACTCGCTGGAGCAAATACTGACCAAGAAGCGCCAGATCAAGCAAGGCGCAATGCAGGAACTGCTTACCGGCAAGCGGCGGCTACCTGAGTTTTCTCAGCCTTGGACAGTAGTGCGACTCGGTCAGGTCGGTCGGACCTACGGAGGCCTTATAGGAAAAGGCAAGGCGGATTTCGGGCATGGAGCGGCCAAGTACATCACTTTCATGAATGTGATGTCCAATATTCGAACTTCGGTCGAAATGGTCGAGAGTGTTCACATCGACCCTGCAGAGTCGCAGAATATGGTTCAGTCCGGAGACCTCCTCTTTAACGGTTCGTCGGAGACACCTGAAGAAGTTGCTATGTGTTCGTGGGTGGAAAGATGTGACAAAGGCGTCTTCCTTAACAGCTTCTGCTTCGGATTCCGGCCTTTCGCCGCTGATCGAATCTCTGGGCTGTTTATGGCCTATTACTTCCGTGGACAACCGGGGCGAACCGCAGTGAGCTCGCTCGCCCAAGGAGCGACGCGATACAACATCGCGAAGACAGCACTCCTGCAAGCACCACTATGCTTGCCTTCTTTGAAAGAGCAGAAAGCCATAGCGGAAATCTTATCTTCGATGGACACAGAAATTGCCTCGCTCGAATCCCGTCTGACCAAAGCCCGAGCCGTCAAATTAGCCATTACCCAAGCCTTGTTGACCGGCCGAATCCGCCTCGTGGAGTCCAATGCATGAGCCAGTTGGCCAAGCTATTGGCGCCTGACTTTGGACCGCCAGAGTGCACATGGGGGGCGGATGCCTCACTAGCTTCAGCCGCTATCAGGTCCGCTTCAAACTGATCAAATAACAACGCCAGCCTTAAAGAGCTGCGCAGGAAGGAAAACGGATGAACAACGTCAGCAAGCCCGAGCGCGCTACCCAAGAGCGGGTGATTGATCTATTCACCCAAAAGCTGGGCTATCGCTACCTGGGCGACTGGTCAGAGCGCGAGGGCAACCACTGTATCGACGAAGGACTGCTGACGGCTTACCTGAAAGGCCGGGGCTACAGCGCAGCACACATCAGCGCAGCTTTGCATTGCCTTCGTTCCGAAGCTCTGTTGCATGGGCGTACGCTGTACGAAGCCAACCAAGCGGTGTATCAGCTACTGCGGTACGGTGTGTCGGTTAAAGTGGCGGCCGGTGAAGTTAACGAGACGGTTCATCTGGTGAACTGGAATACACCTGCCGATAACGACTTCGTCATTGCCGAGGAAGTAACAATCAAAGGCGGCCACGAACGTCGGCCCGATATCGTGCTGTACCTAAACGGCTTTGCCGTAGGTGTGCTTGAATTAAAGAATAGCCGTATCGGACTTGGCGAGGGCATCCGCCAGTGCTTGTCGAACCAGCAGCCTGAGTTCAACGACTGGTTCTTCAGTACGGTTCAGCTGGTGTTGGCCGGCAATGACTCGGAAGGCCTGCGCTACGGTACTATCGAGACGCAGGAGAAGTACTTCCTAACCTGGAAGGAAGATGAGGCCGACAACTCCGGATACAAGCTCGACAAGTATCTAGCCAAGCTTTGCAATAAGGCCCGACTTATAGAACTGATCCACGACTTCGTGCTATTCGACGGCGGCATTAAGAAGCTGCCACGCGCGCATCAGTACTTCGGCATCAAGGCGGCCCAAACGCATGTACAGCAGCGACGTGGCGGTATCATCTGGCACACCCAAGGCGCGGGAAAGAGCATTCTCATGGTGCTGCTGGCGCGGTGGATCCTAGAGAATAAACCGGCGGCGCGTGTGGTCATCATCACGGACCGAGATGAGTTGGACAAACAGATCGAACGAGTGTTCATCGACGCTGGCGAGACCATTCACCGCAGTCAAAGCGGGCGCGATCTGATGGCCCAACTAACGCAGACTAATCCGCGTCTGTTGTGCTCGCTTGTGCACAAATTTGGTCGAAGGGACGTAGATGATTTTGAGGTCTTCTTGCGCGATCTGGCCGCGCAGCCCAGCCAGACACAGGGCGAGATCTACGTCTTCGTAGACGAATGCCACCGTACCCAGGGCGGCAAGCTGCACCGGCTGATGAAAGCTATGATTCCGAACGGGGTGTTCATTGGCTTTACAGGCACTCCGCTTCTCAAGAGTGACGCGCAGACTAGCCTGGAGGTGTTCGGCGGCTACATCCACACCTACAAGTTTGCTGAGGCAGTGGAAGACAAGGTGGTGTTGGATTTAGTCTACGAAGCACGAGACATCGACCAGAAGCTGGGCAGCACCGACCAGATCGACCAATGGTTTGAGGCCAAGACCAAAGGGTTAAATGAATGGCAGAAGGACGAGCTGAAAAAACAATGGGGCACGATGCAGAATGTGCTCAGCTCGCGAGCCCGCATGGACAGAGTGGTCGCTGACATCGTGTTCGACTTCGCCGTGAAGCCGCGGCTATCGACTGAGCGTGGCAACGCCATTCTGGTGGCCTCCAGTATCTACGAGGCCTGCAAGTACTTTGTTCTGTTTGGTAAAACGGTGTTCAAGGGCCGTTGCGCGGTCGTCACCTCGTACAACCCTCAGGCGTCGGATGTGAGCAAAGAAGAGACCGGCGCCAATACCGACACCGACAAACAGTTTGTCTACAACACCTACGTGGAGCTGCTGAAGGATGTGGTGGCCACGCCCGGCAAGACTAAGACTGAGACCTACGAGCACCAGGTTAAGGACCGCTTCATCAAAGCGCCAGCGCAGATGAAGCTGCTGATCGTTGTGGACAAGCTGCTGACTGGCTTCGATGCGCCACCTTGCTCCTACCTCTACATCGACAAATCGATGCAGGACCACGGTCTGTTCCAGGCTATCTGCCGCACCAATCGGCTGGACGGTGAAGACAAGGAATTCGGCTATATCGTGGACTACAAAGACCTCTTCAAGAAGGTAGAGAAAGCCATCGCTGTCTACACCTCCGAATTGAATCAGAACGCGGATGGTAGCGACTCGGAGATTTTAGTTAAGGACCGACTGGAAGCTGGCCGCGAACGACTAAACGATGCAGTCGAAGCTCTCGCATTACTGTGCGAGCCAGTAGAACCGCCTAAGGGCGACCTGGAGCACATCCACTACTTCTGCGGCAACACGGAAATTGCTGACGACTTGAAGGTTCGTGAGCCCCAACGTGTGACACTCTACAAGGCAGTGGTGGCCCTGGTGCGGGCCTATGCCAACCTGGCCGACGAACTAGAGGCTGCAGGCTATACACCCGAGCAGATCGAGCGCCTGAAGGCACTGCAGAAACACTACCTGAACGTCCGCGAGATTATCCGTATGGCGGCCGGTGAATCGCTGGACTTGAAGCCCTATGAGGCGGACATGCGCCACCTTATCGACACCTATATTGAGGCCCAAGCCCCGAGAAAGATATCGCCATTCGACGGCATCGGTCTGCTGGAACTAATCGTCAAGACAGGCATTGCCGATGCGATTGCCGAGCGCCTGAGCGACATGAAGGGTAATAGAGAGTCCATCGCAGAGACGATCGAGAACAACGTTCGTAGCAAGATCCTGAAAGAGCAGTTGACCGACCCGGCCTACTTCGCCAAGATGTCATCTCTGCTTGATGAAATCATTCGCTTGCGCAAAGAGAAGGCCATTGAATACGAAGACTATCTGGCACGCATCGCCGACGTGGCAAAGAAGGTAAGCGCTGGAAAAGCGGACGACACTCCTATTCAGCTGAAGACCGCCGGTCAGCTCGCTCTCTATAACAATCTAAAGGGTCACGTGGTCGCCAACGCAGTCCAAGAGTCCGAGGTGCCTTATGCAGGCAAGACGGTGGCACTGGACACCGTATTAAGACTAGACGCTGCGATTAAGACCAAGCGACCGGACTCTTGGCGTGGCGTAGTAGCGAGGGAACAGATGGTCAAGCAAGCGATGTTTGAAGTGCTTAAGGACATCAAGGAGGTAGACCGCCTTTTCCCTATCGTCTTTGCACAAAAGGAGTACTGACGAATGCAGGACGTGCTCGACCTTGGTGACTTACACGTGGACGTGACCCGCAAGTCCATCAAGCACGTACATCTAAGCGTTCTGCCGCCGGTAGGAAAAGTGCGAGTCGCCGCACCACAGGCCATGCCGCTGGAGACAATCCGCTTGTTTGTGGTGTCCAAGTTGAGTTGGATTCGTGTGCAGCAGCGCAAGCTGCAATCTCAAGAACGTGAACCGCCTCGTGAGTTTCTGAACAAGGAGAGCCATTTCTTGTGGGGCAAGCGCTATCTTCTGGAGATCCGTCAGGTTGATGCAGCACCTTCGATTAGTCTGAGCCCACGGAAGCTTTACCTACAGGTCCGGCCTGGTACCGACCGAGCCCGGTGCGAGGAGGTGCTTGATGCCTGGTACCGACAGCACGTGCGCGATGCGGTCGACGTGTTGCTTGAAAAATGGGGACCCTTGTTAGGAGTGAAGGCAAATCGCATTTTCGTGCAGCGCATGAAAACCAAGTGGGGCAGCTGTTCGCCAGATTCAGCAAACATAAGGCTAAACACTGACTTAGCCAAGAAACCCCTTGAATGCCTTGAATATATTTTGGTACACGAATTAGTGCATTTACGAGAGCCAACGCACAATGAGCGGTTTGTCTCCCTAATGGACTTGTACCTTCCGCGTTGGCCGCAACTTAGAAAACGTCTCAATAGTCTGCCAGTGAGGCATGAGGAATGGGGATATTAAAGTCAAACCAAACCCGTGTGCTCCCGCCGGGTTCAGGGGAGAAAAATCTACGTTCTGCGCCCTGCTACACTAGGCGTCATCTGGTAATCCCCCCATTTTTAGAGAAGTTTCCAATCGTTGAGATAAGCGTAGCGCCGCAACTGGTCTTGTCGCCGTCGTAGGCAACTGCTTTGCCGTCAATCTGATGCTTTGCGTTGCCGCTGATGACGGTACAGTTCTGATGCCCAGTCATCGGACACATACACTTGTCACCAACTAGCACTACTGGCTTGCCGCTAACGACAAATTGGGGAGCACCGCTTTCGATAACTTTACCGCCGTGTGATGTAGGGTCACCTACCCGGATTACGTTTGTCATCCTGCCCTCCTCCAGTTCTTACAGTCTATCCTTACTTCGTGCTGTTATTGATTTTCGACGCGGTTGCAGTGCCTGAGTCGGATATAGGTCGGACTCGTAGACTAGCCGACATCTTTTCCCAAAGCGCGAGGACCTCTACATCGGACAAGCTGGAGTTCACGGGTCTTCCAGGCTGACCGTGTCCTGTACTTAATTCAAGCGTGAGTAGTGGGCGATATACGTTATCCGTTGTATTCAAGGACTCCCACATGAAGTCATGGAGCACACTGCCGTTGGGCTCGTCGACACGGTCCATGACTTCTCCGCCCGGAACACCAGCGAGAGTTCTTGGCCCCTCTCGCAATGTATGAAACCGGCTTCTGTATTCATTCTTGACCGTGTTTTCTGCTTCGCGCTGTAAGAATGGCTTTTGAAGAGCAATGCCTGCAAGGGTGCTGAGCGCGATAGCGAGATCAGGGTGTTCCTTCAGCCCGACAAACATCGATGTGTATTCAGCGTCATTAACATCTAACGGCTCGGTTAAGAATGCATTCTCGAAGCAAAAACCAGCCTGCGTCGGAATCTCATCGATGCCTCTCCGGCGAAGCTGACCAATTATTCTCTCTAGCTCCTGAACGTCGGTGTCATCGCGAAACTCCGCGTAGAACCTGTAAGTGATATTCTCGGAGCGAGCGAAAGCACGAATCTCAACGACTTGGCTTTCTTTCCGAACGCCACGTGGAAACGACTCTAGCCATTTGCGACCAAAAACAAATATGCGGCCTTGAAGGCGCTCATTCTTCACCTCATGCACCTGCTCTAAAGTCACGCCTCCTCTTTCATTTTTTTCGGTCTTAAGCTTTATTTCTTCTTGCGTAATACGGTTGAAGAATTTCTCATCCGTTTCAAGCCAAGATGAAATATCCCATCCAGAGAAAGAGGCTCCTCGATATGACACTATCGCGTTCTCAGGCACATCAATCAAGAACCTACCTATGCACATTGTTTTCATCTTCATGATTTCCATGAGGTGCTCCATATCTCTCCGTTTTTTATAGTGCAATCCAAAGCCGAATACAAACGCGCAGCATAAAAAGATGCTTGCTAAAGCAAAGAATCGACGGTTAAAAAAAGTTCTCATATGTCTTGCATCAGCTTGACAACAAGGTGGCGAGTCAAAGCAAGCATGTCTGAGCCGCCGTAGCACTCCTGATGTGAGTAGCCCTGAGTTGCAAATACGTGCTTTACTTTTCCTGTTGGAGCGATGCCTGAATGATGGGGCACAGTGCCGTCTCCTGATACATCTTGGACGGAAGGCATCACATCGACAAAGATGCCCGGCATCACCTCTATTCGTCTGCCGCCTTTGACAAGATAGCGATCAAGTTTCGCTGCCCTTATTGCAGCATCAGCGAGATTTGGCGTTCTCTTGGAAAACTTCCAGCGAAAGGTGCCAAAGGAAAGTTTGGTAGGATCTGCGCCATAGAATACAAAAGTCTTTGGATGATAATTATCTCGCAAAATTTCCGTATGAAATTTCTTTGCCTGACGGATTGAAGCCTTAATTTTTGCCTCGACCTTTCCTTTATACTTGTGAGCAGGGTCAGCAAATGCCGGATCGACTAAGCGATACCAAGAAATGAAATCCAGGTACTGGCCATACGGGTCATCGTCGAGCAGATTGATGAAAACTGGCTTGTTTTGAGTATCTGCTGATTCAGCGAACAACCAAGGTTTAGGATAGAGATGATTCGGTAGTAATTCGAGGGGGCCAGCTGCTGTAGCCAGTACTGGCGTCGTCTCCGCTATAGTTAGCCCGGCAATTTCTGCAAATTTTTCAGTGCCTACATCTTCCAAGATGGAGTTGCTAGGACTACTGGTTTCGGTCCCGCAAGCGAGACGTCTGAAGCATACGGGAGCGCCTAGCGCCGGCATAACACCGTGCACGACTCCAGCAATCAATTGCGGAATCTTTTGCGCGCATGCTCGTGCTACCAAGCCACCCATCGAGTGCGTCACCAGAAGAACAGCATCGCACTCCTTCTTCTTACCTTTCCAGTATGCGATGATCGTTTCGATCCTGCTCTGCAGTGATTGAGCAGATACTTCATTCGATTTCAGCCAGTTGTAGCCGAAGCCGTACACGGGATAATGGAATTGCGCAAATTTCTTTAGCTCTTCGTCTGTTAAAGGCGCCCCTATCCCTTCAGAATTTACACCCCACTTCGCTCTGTCAGAGCCATTCACATGAATCCAGTCATCATCTAAAAAGGTGTTACTGCCGACGAAGCGGTAAGTTCTGTTCAAACTCTTTTGCAATGTGACGAGCAACATTCCATAGCTCGAAAGATGAATTTCCCCCCAGCCTCGCTGCCGGGCTATTTTTTCGTCCCACACAAATCCGTCAGTCGGTAAGCCAAGCGGGATTGCGCCGTTAGGATCAACCTCTAGCGTGTCTCCATCAAGGATCTTCTGCCGAACAGCTGGACTTCGTGCTTTCCATTTTTTTGCTTCATCTAAGCCCTCACCTACGCCATTAGGCGGGCGCCATGCTTCAGCTCCTGGATTCAGTTCTTTGTTTTTCTCGTCTGCAGGATTTGTGTGCGCTCGCAAGTTGCTCCCCATAATTCCGGCGACAACAATTACCGGCATTACTTTCGTCGGAGGAACGCCAACAGCGCCACGTGTATTGTTTGCCTTCGGTGACAGTTGCGATACCGCGCGCAGATTACCTTCATGATCCTCATAAGAAGGGACTGGTCGCGTCGGCTCGATGCTGTTTGGTGATGTGGCCATAATGAGTCTCCTGCCTGACTACGCTTCTTCGGGATAGATCAGTACCTCAATCTCACCAAATTCCTGAGCGGTCGCGAGCTCTGTTCGACCTTGGCTGTCTGTCGTTCCTTCAATATTTCGCCCATCGGGTAGCGTCAGTTTGTAGCGCCGCCCTTGGACAGGCTCTCCGGTTTGGGAGTGATAGAGAACAATACGCTCGTCGGTTTCAATGGAGGTACTTGGAAATTTGACTTCACTGACATTCCCATCACCACCGCTTGTATGCAAGAACTTGGAAGATTTAATGGTGTGTGCACCTTTGCTCTGCTGCGTAATGGCGTCACCACCGTAATTCACTTGGGCGCCTTTACTTACCAGCTTGATTTCCGGGGACTGGAGTTCCAAGCCTTGGCCTGCGGTGATACAAATCTTTCCGGCAGCAGTGATATTGATGTCGCCACGATGTGCCTGAACCAGTACATTTCCGCTAGCGGCAATCAGCTTCACGCCAAGTGCATGAGCAAAGACGCTTACCCCCTTTACGGCTCGAACAAAAATATTTTTCCCCGATGAGAGATTCGTATCGCCCGAGCCCAGAATGTCTACTTTCGACTGGGCACCAATCAGGATATTGTTCTCGCTTGTAAAAAGCATTCCTTGTGCCGCATGCGCGCCGAGAATCGCTTGCTGTGAACCAGCCTTCCAGTTCTTCAGTTTGTCTATTAATTCCGACAGATGCGGTTTCTCCGCATCATCGGAAGAGTGGGTTTGAGCTACCGTTGCGAGCTGACCGGCGATGCTGTTAAGTAGATCGGCTATCCCAATCAGATCATCTCGCTCCAAATGCTCCCCTCTTGTTGCATGCGTCGATAGCAGTATTCCGTTACTAGCTCGAATAGCGACCGACTCGCTACTAGTTAGCTCCGCGCCCTCGCCCCGCGTTTGTCCTGTCCCATCTGCTCTTGAAGACGTGAGAAATCCTAAATTGAGCTGGGCTTGTGCGTGATCACTAGCCAACTGCGCACTGATCTGACCTTCGGTGTCGTCCAGCCGCAGCTGGTTTGCTCGGCCGCCGTTGATTTCGCGGCTTTTGATGCCGGAGAGGTAGCGGTTGCCTGGCAGGTCGCCAGCGCCGCTGAGCGCAGCCGGCATTCCGTCCTGGTTGTAGAGCTGGCCGACGATGACGGGTTTGTCGGGATCTCCGCCGAGGAAGCCGACCAGGACCTCGGTGCCGACGCGCGGCAGTCCGATGGTGCCGCACTGCTGGAACGGGCCGGGGCCGTTGCCGGCCCAGTTGGAGGCGACGCGTACCCAGGCGGAATCGGTTTCGGTGCCGGAGGCGCCGCTGCCGGCGGCTTGTTCGTGGTCTGCCATGCGGGTGCCGGGGAAGCGGATTTTGACGCGGCCTAGCTGGTCGCAGTGCACTTCCTCGCCCTCCGGCCCGACCACGATAGCGCTTTGCATCTGGGCTCGCGGCAGGTCGGTGCGCGCGTCGTAGGCGGGGACGATGGTCACGCCGCGCCGCACGGCGGCGAACTGGACGTGCATGCGCAGCGGGCCGCTTGCCACTTTGTCGATCATGTCCCTCTGCATCAGCAGTTCCTGCGCGCCGACCATCCATCGGCTGCGGGTGAACAGGCGTTCCACACGCGTGGCCAAGGCTTTCGGCAGGTTGTTCTGTGCCGTCACCTGCAAGGCGGTGACGACGAAGTCGCGATCCTCGGGAGAATGCTCGTCCACTTCCGGGTGCTCGCTTAGTGTGAAGTATTCCCCGGCGCACAGATCGCGTACGCTGCCTTCGCCGTGGAAGCATTTGGATTCGTAGTCGTGCCGGTTCATGCGCAGTTGGCCGAGGCGGCACAGGTCCTCGTTATCGTCGCCGGCATGGGGCGGCAGGATTTGATAGTCATCCAGCGTGGCCGCAAGTTCGCTGCCGCTGACACCCTGGTCGATGCCGCTGCTGGCGTTGGCCATCATGAAGTCGCGGCCTTGCGGATTTTTGTAGTCCCAGCTGTGACGCGTCACCGTGCCCGGCTGCAGGCTGCGCACGGCGCTCCAGGATGTGATGGCGTCGCGCTCCTCGGTGGCGCTGTCGCGGTGGTAGCGAATGGTGCCGGCGGCGTTCTGGCGCAGGCTGTCCGCGTTATTGAACAGCACCAAGGTATGCATCATCTCGCCGGCGCGGATGTACCAGCCAATGCCGCGCCGCTTCAGCAAGCGATAGATGAAAGCCGCATCCGACTCGTTGTACTGCATGGTGAATTCGCGCTTGGGGTAGGTGCGCAGTTCGAAGGCGTCATCCAGCTCGTGCTTGAAGCAGGTTCCCAGCACCGGACTTTTATGCCGCCATTCGTTGAGGATGCGCTGGACGATTTCTACTTCGTCCATGTTGCGGAACACGCGTGTGTTGGTGCGTTTTTCCAGTATCGCCAGCGCGTCGCGCAGCACCAACTGGTAGCTGGCCAGGCCGCCATCGCTATCGCCGGAGCTGGCTTCGGTGACGATGCCGCAGACGCGACGCAAGTCGCCGCGGTCGGTGACGAATTCCAGCATCGCCGGTACAGCGATCATCTGCTTCAGCGGCAGCTGGGCGCTGGCGGACACGCACAGCACTCGGTATTCGATTCCGCCGCAGATGGATTCTGATCCAAACACCCGCTGCGGCAGCAGCATATCGTCGTTCATCCCGCCCGGCAGGTCCAGGCGAAGGCGCAAGGGCCGGTTGTCGGTGATCAGTTCCTTGAACACGGACATGAAGCCGAAAAAATCGCTGTCGCTTTCCACGGTCGCTCCTTAACTATGCAGCAGATACATCAGCTCATCGTGATCCTGCGTGGCGGTACCGCTTAGCAGCCTTGCGTTGACGCCCAGACGACAGGAAGCATTCAGGCACGCGCCGCACATGTCTTGGGCGCGCTGCATGAGATAGACTTCCCATGTCACGCCCACGCCACAGTGCAGTTCCAGCATGGCCTGCAGATGACACGCACTGACGTGGCCCGGCAGGAAGCGCTCGTACTGTTGTTGTTCCAGCGGCCCGATATGCAAACGTGCGCGCGCATCGCAGCTGTACACACGACCACCCAACATCACGCCACCATCCAGCGCCACGTTGGAATGGCCTAAACGGGCTTGATCGGCCACCGGTAGCTCGCTCCATTCTCCGACCAACTGTTCCACCACGACCGGCACGCCAAGGTATTCGCTGTACATGCCCGCCAACAGCGGTGCGGATACGGTACGGCTGCGGATTTGCATGGCGTAGAACGCCAGCGTTTCACGGTCGATGATGCCGTCTTTGGTATGCATGCCTGCCAGCGCATTCAGCATGTTCAGGAATGCCTCGTCCGCGCATTCCGGCCGGCTCCGTGCCCATGCCTGATGAAACATCTCCACCGGCCGATGCGACAGCAGGTCGAGGAAGGCGCGCGGCCCACCATCGTTGCTGTCCCGTTCATGCCGCGCTATCCGCTCCGAGTAGTGCAGCGGCAGTACGCCTTGGCTCCCTAGCAGCCCGATAAAGGCCGGCGTGATGCGCACGCCGCTGTCATCAGCGCTGATGTTTTCGATCTGGTTGGGCGGGAAACTCATCGCCAGCCGGTTGCGGAAGCGCACCACGCCCGGTCGCCACTGGTCCACCAACTGCACCGCCTTGAAGAATTCAAAGCGCTGCGGTGCGGCCAGCAGTTGGCCGATCACGCCAGTGTCAATGCGCCGTTGCGAGGTGGGCATCGCAGCAACTCCTTTCCGCTCACGTGGGAGAACACAACCAGCCGGGTAAAGCTGTTCAGGTGAACGTGCAGCGCAAACAGGTGATCCAGTATCTGGGCAAACGCATGGATGCCGACGCCTGCATATGCCTCTTCGTCCAGCGACACATGGATTTCAATCCCGCGCAGGTAGGCTTTGCCCTGCGCTTGTTGTACCCATGCCGTAGCGGGTCGGTGCGACAAAGCTGTCACGCCGGCGATCAGGCGCTGGGCGACCATGCTGTCCTGCTGCGCATGCAGCCGCAGCATGGTGGTCAGTGCCGGCAGGCCCTCCTGCGTCAGTGAGCGGTGGTTCAGCGCCAGATGTGCGACCAGTCCCCATTGACGGCTTGCTTCGTCGGAAAGGCGATATGACAACGTCGGCCGGCGCAGCATGCGAATGGGGAAGTTGGCGATGGCGCTTTCCGTGCTCAGGTCTCCGATGGCGCGTCCGTACTGCAAGCCGTGCGGCAGGTTGCGGTTGGTGCAGGTCAGCTGCACCGATGCGGTGCCGTTTTCGGTGCGTAATGGAGAGGCATCCCTGTTCACCAGCGTCAGCGCGTATTCATGGCCGGCTGCCATCAGGTCTTCGCGCTGCGCCAGCCAGTAGCGGCCTTTGCGGCTCTCCGCGTCGCCGTGACGCAGCGAATAGTAGGGGAAGAGTTCCGTCACCGTGCTGCCCTCTTCCGTTTTGCGTACCATTTGCACGCTGTCGATGCTGTAGATGTCGCAGGCGGCGCCCGGCATTTCATCCACCATTAACGGATAGCTGCTGCTGGCCTGCGTCACGCGGATCGGTGTGGCGGCCTGCGGGAAGAGGTTGATGATGGGGGTGCAGCCCAGCAGCAGGTTATCGGCGTCCAGGGTTCTGAGGATGCGTGCGGCCGGCATATCGGGACGCACGTCGCGCAGCAGCAGGCGCAGTGTCAGTTGCGGGCAGCCGTCCGGGCAGGTGGCGGTGAGCGCGGCCAAGTCAATGTCGACGAAGTCGAACTTCTCGGGGAAGGCGAAAAATTCGCTCAACAGCCGGTAGGCGCCATGTTCGGACGGCGCGGCCGGCAGCAAGGGCTCTTCCGCAGAGAGGCCGACAGCCGCCAGCGGCACGCGCTCCAGCATGCGCCATTGACCTTCTGTTTCCACACAGGCGCAGGCGGTCTGCATGAACATTGCATCACGCAAGGCAGCGCGCAGCGAGGCTTCGCCGTCGATGTGGACCCGCAGCGTGGGCAAGCCCAGCGCCGCCAGTCCGCGCCCAGCGGCCGTGCTGGCGATCTGGATGCTGATCGCCACGCCAGCGTCCGCCGGCAGCGACAAGGTGGGCGGCGTTTGCGGATAGGGCTCAAAGGCAGCAGCGCTGATCGCCACCGGCGCCACCACGGCGTCATACACGGTGCGGAAGCGGCAGGTCACCGGGCCTTGCCCCAGCGCTTTCAGGCTGGCGCCGCGCGGCAGCACGCTGGTGGTGCTGATTTCGTTGGCACGGGCGCCGCTATAGTCGATGCGGGCGATCGAGCAGGATGGCATGGGTCGCAGCGTGTGCGGATACAGCATGCCCAGCAGCGATTCGGTGAAATGTGCATAGCCGTCGTCCAGCAGACGTGCGACGCGTGCGTTGAGGAAGGCGCAGGCCTGTATCAGCCGTTCGACATGGGGATCGGCGCAGGTCTCACCACGGATCTGCAGGCTGCCGGCGAGCTTGGGATAGCGTCCCGCAAACTCGGCGCCGGCGCGCCGCAGCATGCTCAACTCGCGTTCGTAGTACGGCAGCAGTTTTTCCATCGTGGCATCCATCAGGAATGCCGGCCTGCGACCAGGCCGCGCACGGACCCGATAATGTCACGGTGGAAAATAATTGTTGTTGAGAAATCTCAAGCGCGCTCAGTGCTTGTCTCGTCTTTCAGCTGATCGTCGCAGACAAAACTCCCAGCAATTCTTCAGGCGTGATCTGCAATCCTTCCGTTTCGCCGCCGGCCAGCACGGCATCGGCCAAGCCGGCCTTGGTCCGCTGCAGTTCCTGGATTTTTTCCTCCAGCGTCCCTCTGGCAATCAGGCGATAGACGAATACCGGTTTGTCCTGGCCGATCCGCCAGGCGCGGTCAGTCGCCTGGTTTTCCGCCGCCGGGTTCCACCATGGATCGTAATGAATGACGGTATCGGCCGCGGTCAGGTTCAGGCCGACCCCGCCGGCCTTCAGGCTGATGAGGAACACCGGAACCTGCCCACCCTGGAAGGCATTCACCTGCGCTGCACGGTCAACCGTCTCGCCGGTCAGCAGCGCGTATGGCACGGCGCGCAGTTGCAGTTCCGTTTCGATCAGCGCCAGCATGCTGGTGAACTGAGAAAACACCAGCAGCTTGCGGCCTTCCGACAGCAGTTCCTCCACCAGTTCCATCAGCACTTCCAACTTGGCCGACGCGGTTCCGGCCTTGCGTGCGCCGGCGCTCTTCAGCAGGCGCGGGTCGCAGCACACCTGGCGCAGCTTGAGCAGCGCATCCAGGATGACGATCTGGCTGCGCGCCACGCCTTTCCTGGCAATCTCGTCACGTACCTTCTTATCCATCGCCAGCCGCACGGTTTCATACAGGTCGCGCTGCCCGCCGGCCAGATCGATCATGCGTACCATTTCGGTCTTCGGCGGCAGTTCCTTGGCTACGCTGTCTTTGGTGCGCCGGAGCAGGAAGGGCTTGATGCGGCGGATCAGAAAGGCATTGCGCTCACCATCGCCTTGTTTTTCAATCGGCCGGCGGAAGTCGGCATTGAATTGTTTTTCGTCTCCCAGCAGCCCGGGCATCAGGAAATTGAACTGCGACCACAATTCGCCCAGATGGTTTTGCATCGGCGTGCCGGTCAGGCAAAGGCAGTGGCGCGCCGGGATCAGGCCCGCCGTCTGTGCCGCTTTTGAGCGGTGGTTCTTGATGTACTGTGATTCGTCCAGTATCAGCAGGTGGAACTGCTGCTGACGCAATACATCCTCATCGCGCGGCAAGAGCGCGTAGGTGGTGAGCACCAGGTCCGCCTGCCCGATCTCGCCAAAGCGTTGCTGGCGGTCCGGGCCGGTCAGCAGCAATACCCGCAGGCCGGGCGTGAAGCGCGCAGCTTCCGACTGCCAGTTGTCCATCAGGCTGGTCGGCGCCACCACCAGTGCCGGTGCCGTCAGCCGGCCGGCTTCCTTCTCGGTCAGGATGTGGCTCAGGGTCTGGATGGTTTTGCCCAATCCCATGTCGTCGGCCAGAATGCCGGCCAAGCCATACTCGCGCAGGAATTGCATCCAGGCCAGGCCCTCGGCCTGATATGGCCGCAGGCTGGCCTGCAAGCCCGCCGGGCTCGGCACCACCTGCACTTGTTCGAAGGCGGCCAGTTTGCGGCCCAGCGCACGCAGGCGCTCACCGCCCATCCAGCGCAATTGCGCATACGATTCCAGTTCGGCCAGACGCGCGACGTCGAGTTGGGCCAGCCGCAGCGCATCGCCGATGCGCTCGGTAAAGTACAACTCGCCCAGCGTGCGCAGGATAGGCTTGACGCGGCCCCACGGCAACGCCACCCGCGCCCCGTCCGGCAGTGCTGTCAGCAGCATGTCATCATCGCCGCGCGCCTCCAGGGCCGCCGGCGCGAAATCGCGCGGCGCCTGGCGTATCAACTGCAGCAGTACCGGCAGCAATGGCACCGATACGCCGTTGACGACAATTCCCAGTTCCAGCTCCAGCCAGGCGTTGCCGGCACCGTCACCTTCACCGTTGTCGTTGACGTGCGCATACCATTCCTCAACGCTGGCCAGATCGAAACGGAATCCCGGTGCCAACTCTACCTGCCAGCCTTGTGCGCGCAACGACGGCAACCCGTGCTCGGCAAAATGCAGCCAGTCGCGCTCGGACGCCAGATGCAGTTTGCCATGCGGGCCAGGCGCTGCCAGCCGCGGCCCGGCAGCTTCAAAACCGGCAGCCTGCAGCAACGACCAGGCCAGGGCCTCGTCCTGTGCATGGCGCTCGATGGTTTCCAGACCATCGCTGCTGATCCGCTGCAGCTCGTGACGCGGATCCGCGCCGACGCGCTGGCCGTTGTAATCGAACGTCAGCAGGCCGAAATCGGCCATGCCCATATCGCCGGCATCGCTGTACAGCGCCAGTACTGGCGTCGGCCGCACGCCAGTGACGATGCGCCTGGCCATTTGCGGCAAGGGCAGTACATCGTTCAATCCGGTGGAGAACAGTTCCTCGCCAAGCGCGGCCGCGTGGGCCGGCGCCAATTGCGGTGCGCGTGCGACCAGCGCCAACCAATCCCGGAGAGGCAGCACAGCAAGACTGTCGGGCAAATGGAGGCGGCCCAGCCGTTTGTCTGCCAGATAATATGGCGGCACCGTCGCCAATACCGCCTTGATCTCCGCGCCGTCATCGAACGCCCAACCCAGGCTCAGCCGCTCAGCCTCGGTGCGCCACGCCAGGCTACCGGAGCGCTCGGGACCGACCTGCAGCAACTGCAGGCCGGAACGCAGCGCGCTGCTGTCGGCCGCCGAGTAGAGGACGCCAGCCTCGCCAGCCAATACCAACAGATTGACCACGCCCAATCCCACCATTTCAAGCCCAGCCGCCCCCCATGTGCTCTTTTGCAGGCCAATGAACAGGGTGGACATGGTGCGATCATCGTCGCGCACGAATGCCGGCGGATTGTATTGGAAGGCGTAGATATCCTTGATCAGGGTGGCGGACCGGATAAGGCCATCCGCAGCGACCCGGCCTTTGCCAAGGTGAAGGCGCCACTGGCCGGTGCCCGGTTGCGGCATCAACACATAAATGAGCCGATGCTCTTGCTTGGGAGCTGGCTTGGGCGCGTTTTGCTCGCGGCGCGCCGCATCAGCCTGATAGGCGAGACTGGCCAGCCATTTCGCCATGTCATATGGCAATTCCGCTGCGGAAGCTTCGTTCCCGCCAACCAGACCGCTCTCGCAGGCAGCCAGCAATACTGCCACCACATGCTTGCAGTTGTACTCCATAGGGCAGGTACAGTCGCCCTCGAAACGCAGTTCTCCTTTGCTCGCGGCAAGGGAAATGGATTGCTTGTAAGGCGACTTCGCGCTGCCGCTGACCTTCCCCTTGAGGGCACCTCCCTCCAAAGCCACTGCCAACACCATGTCACCACGGAAATAGGTGGCACCGCGTTGGTAGGTGGCCTGGTCAAAGCAGCGGCGCACATCGTCTGGACTGTAATGCATAAATGAACGGCAAGGCCGCGGCAAATTTAAACAGCCGCCATTATCGCCGATCGTCCGCCGCCGCTTGAATGTCAGCGCTTTATTTCGTCATGCGCTCCCACCCGTGCTTCACCGCTTCCTTGAACTTGTCCCAGCTCGATTGCGGGTTGCGGCGTTCCCAGGTCACGCGCAGTTCGGACTCCACTTCGCCAAACGGCTTGTCCTTGTAGCCGGGGTTGCCGGCCATGGATTCGCCGTAGCGGTAGGCCGGGTCGTATTCCTGGTAGGTGCCGCCGGTGTAGGACAGGGTTTTCTCCCAGTGCGAGCGGAAGTAGTCTTCGTCCGCATTGTCATCGGTGCCGCGCAGGATGTTCAGGGTGTCCTGGTTCGGCTCGTTGCGCGGGTAGATGCGCATGCCGCTGCGCTGCACGGTGCTCTGGATGTCGGCCACCGCGCCGGCCGCTGCCGGCGGCACAGCTTTCAGTTCGCCGCGCTGCATGGAGCCCGGCGCGGCCACCTGCTCGGCGCGCGCAAACACCACCGCGTCTTCGCGCGGGCGGATGCCGTGCTGCTCGGGGGCGCTTTGCTGCGCGCCCAGGCTGGTCTGCTGCGAGGCCTGGCCGCGCTGCAGTGCCTCCGCACCCCAGCCGCTGGCGCGCCACATGGTTTCGTGTTCGTCGATGTCGATCGGGTTGAAGTCCTCGATGATGTCTACCGCGCGCTCGGCCGCCTCCAGCGTTTGCGTGTCCAGCGCCAGCACGGTGTGGCCGCGGTTCAGCGCTTCGGCATACACGTGGCGGTCGGCGTGTTCGCGGCCAACCAGTTCGCTGAACAGCTGCTTGACATTGCCGAGGATGGACTCGTCGTCGTTGATGCGCGCGGTGCCGGCCACGCTGCCGGAGTCGTGGATCTGGATGCTATCCGCATCGTAGCCACTCTGTACCAGTTCGTTTTTGGCCAGGTTGGCCTCGGCGCGGGTTTCAAATACGGCTGCCAGTGTGTGTTTCATGATGAGCTCCTGATGAAAGACGCAAGATTCCGATGGTCGTCTTAGTCTAAAATTTCTGCAAGGATGCCAGCGCCCGTTTGCCGCTAGGCAAGCTCTACGGGGCGAGGCAGGCGTTTCAGGCGAGAGGATGCCAGTTGCGCGCGCGTCTGCCTGTGCGTAGGCGAACATACGGCGGCTATAATGGGGCATGCGCAATCCTCTCCGCTTCTTGCCCCTCGCTTTCTGGATGACGGCCGCCTGCGCGCTGGCGGGGCCGGGGGAGCTGGTCATGCTGGCGCCCGTGGACCAGTCCATGCCGCTGGCGCGCTTTCAGAATGGCGTCATCAGCGGCGGCATCGTCAAGGACGTGAGCGAGGCGCTGGCGCAGCGCATGAACCGCCGCGTGGTGTTCCTGAATGCGGATACGCCGGACGTCACGCCGTTCCTCACCAGCGGCCGCGCGGACGGCATGTGTTATGTGATGCCTTTCTGGATCGACGGCGATTACAACTGGACCCTGCCCTTCCTGCCGGATTCGGAGATGATCGCCGCCCGCAGCGATGCGCCGCATCTGCGCTCGCTCAAGGATCTGAAGGACAAGCCGGTCGGCACGGTGGTCGGCTACCGCTATCCGCGTGTGCATCAGGTGCTGGGCAACCGCTTCCGGCGCGTGGATGCGGCCAATATGGACAAGAATATCGAGCAGATGGTGGCCGGCAAGGTGCCGTACACGGTCATCAGCGAGGCCACGCTGGTTTACCAGCAGCGCCTGCACCCGGGCCTGAAGGTGCGCGCGGATCTGGTGTTTTCGGCTTACAAGGCGCAGTGCGCGTTCTCGAAGCAGTCGGCCGTGCCGTTTGAAGAAGTCAGCAAGGCGGTCGATGCGCTGATCAAGGACGGCAGCATCGACCGCATCCTGGCGCGCTACCGCTAGCCCAGGGTGTCGGCCCAGATGTTGCGGGCCCAGTTCATCGCATATTCTCCTTCCAGCGCGCTGGCGGCGGACGATACGCCGCCGGAGCCGGACACCACCAGCAGGGTTTTCTTTTCCGCGTTGTAGGCGTGGACCGAGGCGACGTGGATGACGTCGTGGTCGGAGACAAAGCTGTAGCAGGTGTTGGTCAGCATCGGCTGGGCGTAGGGCGCACGTCCGCTCAGCAGGTCCACCACGGCGGCGGCGCACACCTTGGCGTGCTGGTTGGCCATGTGAGCGGACTTGGGCATCAGCGGCGCCACGGCGATGGCGTCGCCCAGCACGTGGATGTGGGCCGCCTGGGTGGATTCAAAGCTGAGGAAGTCCACCGCGCACCAGCGCGCGTTGGCGTTGGCCAGCCCGGTTTGCACGGCGATGCTGCCGGCGCGCTGCGGCGGGATGACGTTGAGGACATCGGCTTTCACCTTGTCGCCCAGTTCCGAGATGGCGGTGCGGGCGCCGGCGTCCACATCGGCAGTGCGGAAGGATGGGCGGTATTCGATGATGCCGCCGTAGCGTTCTTTCCAGATTTTCTTGAACAGCGGGCCTTTGGAGACCACGTCGTCGTTGGCGTCCAGGATCAGGACTTTGGATCTGGGCTTGTGGCGGCTAAAGTAGAACGCTACCTGCGAGGCGCGTTCGTAGGGGCCGGGCGGACAGCGGTACGGCGCCGGCGGGATGGTGATGGCGTAGGTGCCGCCGTCCGGCATGGCTTCCAGCTGCGCGCGCAGGGCCACGGTCTGGGCGCCGGCCTTCCAGGCGTGCAGGATGCTGTCCTGTGCGCCCGGCTTGAGCATGCCCGGCAGCTGGTCCCACATGAAGTCGACGCCGGGCGAGACGATCAGGCGGTCGTAGTTCAGGGTCTGGCCGCTGGCCAGCGCCAGCGTGCGTTTTTCGGCGTTGATGCTGGTGACGGTGTCGCGCACGATGCGCACGCCGTGCTTGTCGGCTAGCGCGTTGATGGACAGGGTCAGGTCGCCGATCTGCCTTGAGCCGCCCAGCACCAGGTTGGAGAGCGGGCAGGAGATGAAGCTGGCATTCGGCTCGATCAGGGTGACATCGATGCGGTTGTCGCTCCACAGGCGCACGTAGCGGGCCGCGGTGGCGCCGCCGTAGCCGCCGCCGATGACGACAACCTGCGGTCTGGCTTGGCCGGTGATGGTGGTGCAACCGGCCAGCAGCGCGCTGGCGCCGGCGGCGTGGAGGAATTGGCGGCGTTTCATTTGGCGGCCTCTGGTTTCTTCTGGGCGGCGAAGTAGGCTGCCAGCTGTTCGATCTGTTCGTCGGTGTAGCCTTTGGCGATCTGGTTCATGATGGTGGATCCGCGCTTGCCGGTCTTGAGAGCCAGCAGGCTGGCCGACAGGGCTTGCTGCGGTTGGCCGGCCAGCGCGGGCAGCGTACTGCCCTGGGTCTGGCCGGCGGTGCCGTGGCAGGCGGCGCAGGTAGCGGCCAGGCGCGCGGCCGGCGGGATGGCGGGCAGCTCGGCGGCGGCCGCGCTGCATGCGGCCAGCAGGCCAAGGGCGATCAGTTTCATGGTCGTACTCCCGGTGATTCCATGTTCATGCCCTGGTCGCGCACGGCGAGCCAGGCTTCAAGTTCCACTAGTTCCTGTGCGCCGAAGGGCGGTACTTCGGCGCGCACGCCGCTCATGCAGTTGCGCAGGCGCCGTTGCAGGCTGCCGACGCTTTGCCATTCCAGCCGGTAGATCGGGTAGGCGCTGGCGTGTGCCTGCGGGATGGTGCTGCCGGCCAGGCGCTTGCCCCATTGCTGGTCGTGGCACTGGGCGCAGGAGAGGTTGAGTTGTCCGATGCGCTGGTTGTACAGCTGGCGGCCACGCGCGGCGCTGGCGCGGGTGCCCTGGTCTTGCGGCGGCGTCACGGGCATGCCGCGCGATTGCAGGGCGATGTAGGCTTCCATGCCGAGCAGTTCTTCGCTTTCGACGCGCCACGGGGCGGCTTGCTGTTTGCGCTCGCGGCAGATGTTGATGCGCTGGCTCAGGTTGATGGTTTTGCCGCTGTCCGTGTGGAAGGCGGGGAAGCGGGCGGCCACGCCGCGCATACTGTTCTTTGCGTCGCCGTGGCAGCTGGCGCAGGATTTGCCGCTGCTGCCGGCGGCAGTGTTCCATTGGGCTTCGCCGCCGCTGATCCACAGCATGGCGGGGTTTTGGGCATCGTCGCGCTGCATGGCCTGGCTGGCGGGGCTCATGAATTCCGCGCCTGACCGGCGCTCGTCGGCGGCCAGTGCCGATGCTGCGATCAGCGTGATGGCCAGTGCGAGCTTCATGCCGCGCTCACCGTGAGGTTGATTTTTTCCGTGTGGGCGAAGCCGTTGTCGCCTTCCCATGTGAATTCCAGCGTGCCGCTTTCGGTCGCCACGGTGAAGAAGGCGATGTAGGGGTTGGCGGAGATGGCCTGGTGCAGTTCCGCGCCGAAGACGTGCTCGCCGTTGTAGCGGCATGCAAAGCTGCGGATGATGTCGCGCGCCAGCAGTTTCCCGTCCGGGCCAACGCGGTAGCCGGTTTCCATCGGGTGGCCGATCAGGGCGCGGATTTCGATGATCTCGCCCTTCTTTGCGGTGGCCGGCATGTGGATCAGGGCGCGTGCCATTATGGAGCCTCGCCTTCGATGCAGGCGGCCAAGGCGACGATGACGTCGGCGCCATGCGACCAGTAGCTGCCGTCGCTCATGCGCGCCACGGCCATCAGGCGTTGCGAGGTGGCGAGGCGGATGCGGGTGGAGACTTCGGCCTTGCCGCTGCGCGGGCTGAGGGAGAACACGGCCACTTCGGTTTGCGGATTGCGCTCGGTGAAGATGGCGATGGCGCGCACTTCGTTCACCGGGCTGTCGACGGCAATGGTGACGGGAACGGCGTTGCCGTTGTCGATCAGTTGGGCGATGTCGAATCTGACTTTGCCGGTTTGCGGTTTAGCGCCGCCGGTGAAGGTGTTGATGGCGGCGGCCATTTCCGCCGGTGTGGCGGAGGCCGGGCGGACCAACGCCAGTAGCGCGCCGGCGGCAAGCAGGTCGCGGCGTTTCATGGTGCGGGTTCCTTCAGCGTTTGCAGCCAGGCCACCACGTCTTCGATCTGCTGGGCGGTGAGGATGGGCTTGTCCTTATAGCTGGCGGCTACGCGGGTCAGGCCGTCGGTTTTGTAGTACGCGGGCATGATGGTGGATGGGTTGAACTGGCTGGCGTCGATGATGCGCTGGCGCAGTTGGTCGGCGCTCCAGCGCTGGCCGGCGCCGCGCAGGTCGGGGGCCAGGTTGCCCTGGAAGCGTTCCTCAGGAATCGGGCCGGGGTGGCACAGCAGGCAGAGGCTGAGCTGGCGGTTGGCCACGATGGCGCTGCCGCGCGCGGCGTCGCCCGCTTCCGCGCCGGGCAGGGGCGATGCCGCGGCGGCGGGCAGCAGCATGGCGAGGGCGAAGACCCCTGCTGTGCTGCTGCGCCGGCGCGGCTGCATGGCTAGGCCTTCTTCACCAGGCTGGTGTGCTTGAGCGGCAGATCGCGCACGCGCTTGCCGGTGGCGGCGAAGATGGCGTTCAGCACCGCCGGCGCTGCCACCGCAATCGTCGGCTCGCCCACACCGCCCCAGAAGCCGCCGGACGGCATAATGATCGACTCCACCTTCGGCATGTCCTCCAGCTTCAGCACCTGGTAGGTATCAAAGTTCTGCTGCTCCATCTGTCCATCCTTGAGTGTGCACTCGCCGTACAGCGACGCGGACAGGCCATACACGAACGAACCCTCGACCTGCGCCTCGATCTGCTGCGGGTTCACCGCGTAGCCCGGATCGGTGGCGGCGATGATGCGGTGGATCTTGACCTTGCCGGTCTTGCGGTCCACCGACACCTCGGCGCACGCGGCAACGTAGCTGCCGAAGCCCATGGTCTGCGCCAGGCCGCGATACACGCCTTTCGGCGCCGGCTTGCCCCAACCGGCCTTCTCCGCCACCGCGTTCAGCACCGCCAGATGCTTCGGATGATCGGCCATCAGCTTGCGGCGGAAGGCCAGCGGGTCCTGTTTGGTCGCGTGGGCCAGTTCGTCCATGAAGCATTCGAGGTAGATCGTGTTCTGGTTCAGGTTCACGCCGCGCCAGAAGCCCGCAGGGACGGGCGGATTGCGCATCGCATGGTCCACCAGCAGGTTCGGGAAGCTGTAGCCGATGGATGCTTCCGGTCCCGGCGCGTTCAGGCCCTGGAATACCACCGGGTCCTTGCCATCCTTCAGCGTGGAGCCCAGCGAAGCCAGGATCGACTGTCCCGCGATGCGCATATGCAGGGCGGTGACGTTGCCCTTGTCATCCAGGCCCGCCGTCAGCTTGCACTGCGTGATCGGGTGATAGCGGCCGTGGAGCATGTCCTCTTCGCGCGACCAGATCAGCTTTACCGGCGTGCCAGGCATCTCCTTGGCGATCTTCACCGCCTGCGTCACCCAGTCATGCGTGGCGCCGCGACGGCCAAAGCCGCCGCCCAGGTGCAGCTTGTAGACTTCGCACTTGGCCGCAGGCAGGCCCGCTGCTTCAGCGGTGGCGGCCAATGCGGCCTCGCCGTTCTGCGTCGGAGTCCAGACTTCGCAACGCTCCGGCGTCCAGAGCGCGGTGGCGTTCATGGTCTCCATGGTGGCGTGGTTCAGCCAGGGGAAGGAATATACCGCCTCGATCTTGCGCGCGGCCGACTGGATGGCGGCTTTGGCGTCGCCGTTGGCGTTGCCCACCACCGCATCCGGCGCGTCCAGCGCGGCCTTCAGCGTGGCGTTGACGTCCTTCTGCGAGAGCTTGGCGTTTGGTCCCTTGTCCCATTCGATCGGCAGCGCCTCCAGTGCGGACTTGGCGCGCCACCAGGTATCGGCCACCACCACCACGGCGCTGTCGCCCAGCTTGAAAACCTTCTTGATGCCGGGCCGCTTCTCGATCACCGAGGCATCAAAGCTCTTCACCGCGCCGCCGAACACCGGGCAATCCTTGATGGCCGCGTTGAGCATGCCGGGCATCTTGAGGTCCATGCCGTAGATCTGCGCGCCGGTGGTTTTGTCCATCGTGTCGAGGCGCGCCAGGCGCTTGCCGGCCAGCTTCCAGTCTTTCGGATCTTTCAGCGCCACCTCGGTCGGCGGCGTGAGTTTGGCGGCGGCATCGGCCACCTTGCCATAGCTGATGGTACGGCCAGTCGGCTTGTGCGTGATGATGCTGGCTGATGCCGCGCATTCGGATGCCGGTACCTTCCACGCATCGGCCGCCGCCTGAACCAGCATGGTGCGCGCGATGGCGCCGCCCTTGCGCACGTAGTCGTGCGATTCGCGCACGCCACGGCTGCCGCCGGTGGAGAAGGAACCCCACACGCGCTTGCGCGCCAGATTCTGGCCCGGCGTTGGATATTCGGTGGTGACCTTGCTCCAGTCGGCGTCCAGTTCTTCCGCCACCAGCTGCGCCAGGCCGGTCAGCGTGCCCTGCCCCATCTCGGAACGGGCGATGCGGATCACGATGGTGTCATCCGGCTTCACCACCACCCAGGCGTTGACTTCCGGCGCGACCTCGGCGGCTGCGGCTGCGGCGTCGAATGGAATGTGGAAGGCGACCACCAGGCCGCCGGCGATTTTCAGGAAGCTCCGGCGTGAGGTCATGCTTTGCTCCCTTCAATGCGTTCAATCGCCAGGCCGGCCGTTGCCGGATCGCCGCCGCGCACCGCCACGTGGATGGCCTTGCGCACGCGGTTGTAGGTGCCGCATCGACAGATATTGGTCATGGCAGCATCAATGTCGGCATCGGTGCATTTGGGCTTCTCGCGGATCAGCGCAGCGGCGGCCATGATCATGCCGGACTGGCAGAAGCCGCACTGCGGCACGTCCAGCGCGGCCCAGGCTTTCTGAATGGGATGCGAACCGTCTTTTGACAAGCCCTCGATGGTGGTGATCTTCTGCGCGTTGGTCACCGCGGCGGCCGGATACACGCAGCTGCGCACAGGCTGACCATCGATATGCACGGTGCAGGCGCCGCACTGGGCTATGCCGCAACCGTATTTGGTGCCGGTGAGTCCGAGCTGCTCCCGGATCACCCACAGCAGCGGCGTATCGTCCTCCGCCTCATATTCTCTTACGACGCCGTTGACATTCAGCTTGCCCATGCGCGATCTCCTGTTTGTAGTTTCCCAAAAACGACCGCTGGTCATACTACCACTATTTAGCATTTCGAAATTTTTGACTTGGATCAATGTTTTTACTGCGCTGCATCAATACACTTTTTCACGTTACTTAACGACGACAAAGAGGAAGTGAAATGAGCAAGACCCTTGCAGCAGTAATGACCGCCCTGACCCTGATGACCGGCGCCGCCTCGGCGCAAGAAAGCCCATGGCTGGTGCGCGCACGCGCCGTGCACCTGGACCCGGCGGACAAGTCCGACCCGGTGGGCGGCTCGGGCGCGTCGGACCGCATCGGCGTCAGCAACAAGACCATTCCGGAAGTGGACATCTCCTACTTCTTCAGCAAGAACATCGCGGCCGAACTGGTGCTGACCTATCCGCAAAAGCATGACGTCTCGCTGGATGGCGCCAAGATCGGCACCGTCAAGCACCTGCCGCCAACGCTGCTGCTGCAGTACCACTTCCTGCCGGATGCGCAGTTCCGTCCTTACGTCGGCGCCGGCATCAACTACACCACCTTCTCCAAGAACAAGCTGCTGAACGGCGCCGCCAGCCTGGAGCACGACAGCGTTGGCCTGGCGCTGCAAGCCGGCGCCGATGTGGCGATCGACAAGCACTGGTCGCTCAACTTCGACGTCAAGAAAGCCCAGATCCGCAGCGACGTGCTGATCGGCGGCGCCAAGGCCAGCCGCGTGAAGATCGATCCGCTGATGCTGGGCGTGGGCGTGGGCTATCGCTTCTGACGTTGCTCCACCGCTACACTGGCAGCGCCGGAGTGGCACGGATGAGCGGATTCGGGAACAATCAAGATCCGCTCGTCGTTCCACAGAAAGGCTGCCATGTCGCTCGCTCATCTCAAAATCGGAACCCGTCTTGGCGTAGGCTTCGGCATCGTGCTGGTACTGCTGGTGGCCACGGTGGTGCTGGGGCTCAGCGCCATGCGCCACATCGGCAACCGCACGCACGACATCATTGCCGATAAAAACGTCAAGATGGAAGCGGCCAACAAAATGGTCGACAACGTCCGCAGCATTACCCTCTCGCTGACCAACATCGTGGTGGTGCCCGGCACGCCGCAGATGAATGCCGAACTGGCACGCATCGCGGAAGCCCGCAAGCGCTATGGCGACGCGCGCAAGATCCTGGTCGAGATGGCCACCGAGGACAAGGAAAAATCCCTGCTGGCCAAGCTGGATGACCTGCTCAAGAAAGGCGCGGTCGAAAACAACAAGGTGATCGAACTGCGCAAGGATGGCGAGATCCAGGACGCCACCACGCACCTGACGCAAGTCGCCGCCCCCAGCCTGACCGGCGTGCTGGGCGTGCTGGACGAAATCCTCGCTTACGAAACCGCACAGGCGCGCCAGGCCGGCGCCGACGCCGAAGCCACGCTGGGCAACGCGCAACTGCTGATGACAGTGCTGGGCCTGTTGGCGCTGTTGCTGGGCGGCGGCGTGGCGTGGTTCATCACGCGCTCGATCACGGTGCCGTTGAATGAAGCGGTACGGGTGGCGGAAACGGTGGCGGCCGGCGATCTGTCGTCGCACATCGAAGTGCGCTCGACGGATGAAACCGGGCGCCTGCTGAGCGCGCTCAAAACCATGAACGACAGCCTGCTGCAGGTCGTCGGCCGGGTATTGCAAGGGACCGACACCATCACCACCGCTTCGAGCGAAATCGCGGCCGGCAATCTGGACCTGTCCTCGCGCACCGAGCATCAGGCCAGCTCGCTGGAAGAGACCGCATCGTCAATGGAGGAACTGACCTCCACCGTCAAGCAGAACGCCGACAACGCGCGCCAGGCCGACACGCTGGCGCGCGCCGCCTCGGACGTGGCCAGCAAGGGCGGCGTGATCGTCTCACAGGCGGTGCAGACCATGGGCAGCATCAACGAATCGTCGCGGCGGATTGTCGACATCATCGGCGTGATCGACGGCATCGCCTTCCAGACCAATATCCTGGCGTTGAACGCGGCGGTGGAAGCGGCGCGCGCCGGCGAACAGGGCCGCGGCTTTGCCGTGGTGGCGTCGGAAGTGCGCAACCTGGCCCAGCGCAGCTCGGCCGCCGCGCGCGAGATCAAGGAACTGATCGACGCTTCGGTGGCGAATGTGGAAGACGGCTCGCGCCTGGTCAACGAAGCCGGCAAGACCATGGACGACATCGTGGCCAGCATCCAGCGCGTGACCGACATCATGGGCGAGATCACCTCCGCCAGCAGCGAGCAGACCAGCGGCATCGAGCAGATCAATCTGGCCATCACCGAGATGGACGAAGTGACGCAGCAGAACGCGGCGCTGGTGGAGCAGGCGGCAGCCGCGTCGCAAAGCATGCAGGATCAGGCGGCGGCGCTGGCCGAGGTGGTGGGCTTCTTCAAAACCGGCGTGGCGCGCGGCACCGCTATAATGTTACCAAATCGATAGCCCACCCTGGAAAGCCCATGCGCAAGACCCTGATTCTTTTGATGCCCCTGCTATTGGCCGCCTGTGTCGACGACTCCGCGTCCTACTATGCGGACGGCCCGGTCGGCAACCATGCGCTGACCATCCACCGGGCGCAAAAGTATTTCTGGAGCAGCGAGAGCCGGGTCGAGCTGATCATGCAGCGCCTGCCGGACTGCGTCCGCCGCATTGAGCTGACCGAAATGCCGGCTGAGGATGTGGAAATCGAACTGCTGTCGGGCGGCGACAACGTCTGGACCCTGCGCGCGGGCCAGGAAATGTGGCAGGTCGAAACCCAGACCTGCACCCAGTATCCGGATGTGAAAGGCGATGGCGGCGAGCTGATGGGCGTGTTCCGCCCGGACGGCAACAAGTTCGTCTACGAAGCCGCCGTGGTCGAAACCGTGCCCGCCGACGCCAAATAAGCCTAGCGCACCAGCGCCACCTGGCGCGATGCCGGCCGCGCGGCCGCACGTGCCTGCGGCATCGCCGGCTGCTCATTGCCCAGCTTGAAGCGCGCCACCAGCGTGGCCAGCGTGGCTGCCTGTTCCTGCATGCTGCCGGCCGCAGCCGCCGCCTGCTCCACCAGCGCCGCATTTTGCTGCGTCACCGAATCCATCTCCGTGATCGCCGTGTTGACGTGGCCGATGCCGGTGCTCTGCTCGCTCGACGCATCGGTAATCGACGACATGATCTGCGTCACGCGCGACACGCTGGCCACCACCTGGTCCATGGTGGTGCCGGCTTCCGCCACCAGCGCGCTGCCGGCGTTGATGCTGTCCACCGAAGTGTTGATCAGTTCCTTGATTTCCTTGGCCGCCGCCGCCGAGCGCTGCGCCAGATTGCGCACCTCGGACGCCACCACCGCGAAACCGCGGCCCTGCTCGCCGGCGCGCGCCGCTTCCACCGCCGCATTCAGCGCCAGGATATTGGTCTGGAAAGCGATGCCGTCAATCACGCTGATGATGTCGACAATGCGCGTGGCCGAGGCATTGATGGTTTCCATGGTCTGCACCACCTGCGACACCACCTTGCCGCCGCGTTCGGCCACTTCCGAGGCCGACTGCACCAGCTGGTTGGCCTGCTGCGCGTTGGCGGCGTTCTGGGTCACGGTCGACGTCAGCTCTTCCATCGACGCGGCGGTCTCTTCCAGCGAACTGGCCTGCGACTCGGTGCGCGCCGACAAGTCCATATTGCCGGAGGCGATCTCGCTGGATGCGGTGGCGATGGTATCGGCGCTGTTGCGGATTTCACTGATGGTCTCGGCCAGCCGCTGCTGCATGGTCTTCACCGAGCGCAAAATGCTGCTCATGTCGGCCTCATGGGTCTTGACCTCGACACTGAGATCGCCGTCGGCAATCTTCTGGGTGATCTGGCCCACGTATTCCGGATCGCCGCCGATGGTGTGACGCAGGCTCTTGTTGACGAAGCTGACGATCACCCACAGCAGCGCGCACACCGCCGCCAGCCAGGCGGCCGATTTCAGCAGCGCGGCGCGGAAGGCATCATCGATATCGTCCGTGTAGACGCCGGTGGTCAAGGCCCAGTTCCATGGCTCGTAGCGCACCACGCGGCTCAGCTTGGGCACCGGCTCGGTCGAGCCTGGGCGCGACCAGTAGTAGCTGACGAAGCCGCCGCCCTCGGGCAAGGCGGCGGTGGCGGCAATGGCGCGGTAGACGTAGGTGCCCTTGGGGTCCTTCAGGTCGGCCAGGTCCTTGCCATTGTTTTCGGGTTTGATGGGATGCATCACCGACAGCGTGCCGCTGCTGATGGTGAAATAGCCGTCCTTGGCGTAGCGCAGGGCGCGGATCACGTCCATGGCCTGCTTTTGCGCTTCTTCCTTGCTCAGGGTACCGGCGGCGGCCTTGTCGCCAAATTGCTTGACGATGTTGAGGGCCATGTCGTCGAGGTTGCGCAAATCGTTCTTGCGCTCCTCCACCCGTATGTCGCGGGTCTGAATGGTTTCAAACACAAAGATCGCGGTGATACACAGCAGGCTGCAAATCAACGGCACCCACAGCTTCTGCTGAAAGGACAATTTATTCATGGTGCTGGTCTCCCTATTGTCTTATAGAAACCAGCATACCCCCAAAGCGAGCCCGCGTGGAACTCGCTGTGGTTTATTTGAAACTCAGCCGCAGATTAGCGGGTGCTGCTGTCCTTGTTCTGCTTGGCGGCCAGCTGGGCTTTCACCTCGGCGTTTTTCGGACGCGGCGCCATGAAGGCGGGGTCCTGGTAAGCGTCATTGATGTCCAGCAGGCCGGCCTTGCGGGCGGCGATGACTTCGGCCTTCACCTGTTCACGGGTCAGGGTGCTGGTGTTGCTGCGGAAGGCCTGGTCGAAGGCGGCTTCGTTGGTGTCGGCGGCGAACGTGCTGCCAGCGGCAACGAACAGGGCGACGGAAGCGAGGATGGCTTTGGTGTTCATGGTAATGCTCCTGAAGAGGAATGCGATGGAGTCATCTTAGTATTAAAAATTCTGATAAAAAAGCGCAATTATTGGGTCAAACACATTCATTTATCCGATCTATCCTGTGCAGTTGGTAGTGTTCTTAAGCAACGAAATGTGTCAGAATAGTGATCTCGTATTAACAATTCTTCGCCCACATGAAACTGCCCCTGTCGACAGCGTTATTGGCGTTTTGCGCATGCGCAGCGCGCGCTGCGGCGGTGTCGCCGATCGACGGCGCGCAGCTGGTCGAGCAGATCAGCACGCTGGCCTCGGATGAGTTCGAAGGCCGCGCGCCCGGCACCCAGGGCGAAAAGCTGACCATTGAGTACCTGCAGCAGCAATTCAAGAAACTGGGGCTGGAACCGGGCAACCCGGACGGCACTTATCTGCAGAGCGTGCCGCTGGTCGGCATCTCCAGCCATCCCACCCTGAGCTACGGCGGCAAGCAGTTGAAATTTGGCGACGACTACATCGCCTGGACCGCGCGTCCCGAGCCCAATCTGGACGTCAACGAATCCGAGCTGGTATTCGTCGGCTACGGCGTGCAGGCGCCCGAGTTCACGTGGGACGACTACAAGGGAGCCGACCTCAAGGGCAAGACCCTGGTCATGCTGATCAACGACCCGCCGGTGCCCGACCCCAAGCATCCCCGGCAGCTGGACGGCAACGTCTTCGGCGGCCATGCGGTGACCTGGTACGGGCGCTGGAACTACAAGTACGAAATGGCCGCCAGACTGGGCGCCGCGGCCGCGCTGATCGTGCACGAGACCAAGGCGGCCGGCTATCCGTATGACGTGGTGGTCAACGGCTGGGGCCGTGAAAACTTCGCGCTCAAGGACAAGACGCCGGAACCCTATCTGCCGGCCATGGCGGGCTGGCTGCAGCACGAGCGCGCGTGCGACCTGTTCAAGGCCGCGGGGCTGGATTTCCAGGAACTCAAGCAGCGTGCCGCAGCGCGCGACTTCAAGCCGCTGCCGCTGGGCATCAAGATCAACCTCACGAGCGTGAACGCCACGCGCGAGGTGGCATCGCACAACGTGGTGGCGCGCATACCGGGTTCCGACCCGCAGTTGAAAAATGAAGTGGTGGTCTACACCGCGCACTGGGACCACTTCGGCATCGACGAAACGCTGCCGGGGCCGCGCACGCAGCAAATCTTCCACGGCGCGGTGGACAATGCCAGCGGCGTAGCGGCCCTGCTGCAGATCGCCAAGGCCTACAAAGCGCTGCCGGCGGCGCCCAAGCGCACCATCTTGTTCGTGGCCACCACGGCGGAAGAACGCGGCCTGCTGGGCGCGCAATACTACGTGCGGCATCCGCTATACCCGATCAACAAGACAGTGCTGAACATCAATATCGATGGCCTGAACATGTGGGGCCGCACGCGCGAGGTCGAGCTGAGCGGCATGGGCAAGTCCAGCGCCGACAATATCGTCGCGGCCATCGCGGCCAAACAGGGGCGGGTGGTCAAGCCGGACAGCAACGTCAGCTATGGCAGCTACTACCGCGGCGACCAGCTGGAATTCGCGCGGGCCGGCGTGCCGACCATCTACCTGCGCAGCAGCGCCAGCAAGACGCTGTACTACACCGCGCACCAATACCACACCGTGAACGATGTAGTGCAAGCCAACTGGAACACCGCCGGCGCGGTGGAAGACATCAACCTGTTATTCCAGGCCGGCTACCAGGCCGCACAAGCCAAAGACGCGCCGAAGTGGAAAGCCGGCGCCGAGTTCCAACGCTAACTCCGGGGTCAGGTCCGCCATTTCTACACGGCCTCTGCTGTAGCGTCCCGCTACAGCAGAGGCCGTGTAGAAATGGCGGACCTGACCCCGGAGTTTAGGCTGGGAGGACGGTGCGCAGGGTGGCGGGAAGGCTGGCCTGTTTCGGCGTCAGCTTCTGCAGCTGGCTGAGGTTGCGCTGCTGCCAGGCATCGTCGCCGGCGCCCTGGATGTCGGCCAGCAGGCCGTCGCCGGCTGGCCCGATGCGCGCGGCGTCCTGCGGCGCCAGATCGAGCAGGCTGTTCAGGTAGGTGACGCCCCACTGGATGCGCGTCACCGGGCCAACCGATGCTTGCCAGGCGCGCTCGTACCATTCCAGCACGCCGGCGGCATCGTTGCGGCGCTTGGCGCTGGCCGCCAGGCTCAGCATGAAGTAGTACGGTGAATGCGAACGCGGCAGTTCGGCCAGCAGCACTTGCTCGGCCTGCGCGGCCAGGCCGGCGTCGTTCAGGGCGCTCACGGCGGTGTTGACCAGGGTGTGGCGCTCGTAGGGATCGGTGGATGCGGCCAGGACGTCGTCCACGCGGGCGCGCACCTGCTCCTGCAAGCTGTGCGACGGCGCCAGCAGGCGCGCCATGCGCATTTGCAGGCGCGCAGCCATCAGGCGGTCCGGCGCGCTGAGCCAGAAATCGTCCGCCCATTGCGCCGCCACGCCGCCCAGCGCTGCCGCCAGTTCTTCGCGCCGGCTGGCGATTTTCACCAGGCCCAGGCCGTTGTTGTTGAAGATGTCCAGGTTGGCGCGCGCCACGCGCGCATCGGCCAGGATGGCCAGCACGGCGGCGGCATCGCCAGCGCCGGCGGCCAGTTGCGCGTGCAAGCTCAGACGCGCGGCGGCGTCGGCCTGGGTGCTGGCGGCCGCCAGCGCGGACAGGGTCGGCGCCAGTTGACGCGTGCCCAGCAGCTTGCCTTCGTCGGTATCCCAGGAGTAGTGGCTGAGCAGCGACCATTCGTCGTCGCTCAGCGCGCGGTTGCCGGACAGGGCGGCATCGAGCGCGGCCGCCGCCGACGCGCCGGCCCGGTGCACCGCCAGCGCGGTGTCGAACGCGGCAACGAACAGTTCGCCGTCCAGCTCGCACGGCAGGCGCGTGATTTCGCTGCCGTCCGGGGCGAACAGCACCAGCGTCGGATAGCTGCGCAGCTGATACTGCGCCGCCAGCGCCTGCGCGCCGGCACGGTCGCCATCGAGGTGGTAGCACAGCACGTCGGCCGTGCGCGCCACGAACTCGTCGCGCCCAAAGATGTCGGCTTTCACGCGGTTGCACGGCGGGCACCATACCGCGCCCCAGTACAGGAACAACGGACGCTGCTGCGCCCGCGCCAGTGCCTGCGCTGCCGCCAGCGTGCCGCCCAGCCATGCCATTGCCGCCATGCGCCTCAGTCCTTGGCCAGCGCCAGGAATTCGGTGCGCATCGCCAGGTTGGGCTGCAGTTCGCCCAGCATGGCCGAGGTCACGGTCTCTTCGCCCGGGGTGCGGATGCCGCGGCTTTCCATGCACAGGTGACGGCATTTCACCACCACGCCCACCGCTTTCGGCTCCAGTACTTCCATCAGCGCATTGGCGATCTGCATGGTCATGCGTTCCTGCACTTGCAGGCGCTTGGCGAAGCAGTCGACCAGGCGGGTCAGTTTGGACAGGCCGACGATCTTGCCGTTGGGGATGTAGCCAATGGTGGCCTTGCCGAAGAACGGCGCCAGATGGTGCTCGCAGTGGCTGTACACCGGGATGTTGCGCACGATGATGAATTCGTTGTACTGCTCGGCGCCGTCTTCAAACGCTTTCAGCAGGGTGGCCGGGTCTTGCTGGTAGCCCGAGGTCCAGTGCTTCCACGCCTTGGCAACGCGGGCCGGCGTTTCCAGCAGGCCGGGACGGTCCGGGTCTTCGCCGATGCTGGCAATCAGGCGGCGCCAGTCGTTTTCCGTAAATTCTTGAGACATGTTGAAACACCTTTGTTTGAAATTGCCCGACAGTATATCGGACCTGCGGCCCTACCGCTTGGGCCGGTGCGCATCGATCAGGCGCGCGGCGATCGAGACCTTGACCGGCAAATCCGGCCAGTCGTCGTCTGCGCCGAACCAACGGGCGTCGGCAATTTCGTTGGGATCGAGGCGGATGTCGCCGTCCAGATAGTCGGCGGTGTAGGCTATCATCAGCGAATGCGGGAACGGCCACGACTGGCTGCCGAAGTACTGCAGGTTGTGCACGCGCAGGCCGACTTCTTCGAACACCTCGCGGTGGATGGCTTCTTCCACCGATTCGCCAGCTTCCAGGAAACCGGCCAGCGCGGTGTAGCGCTTGTACGGCGAGTTGGTGTGCATGGCCAGCAGCACCTGATCGCCCTTGCGCACCAGCACCATCATGGCCGGCGAGATGCGCGGGTAGGCGCTGTGCCCGCATTGCGGGCATTTGTAGCAGCGCTCGCCTTCGAGCAGGTGCAGCGGCGTCGCGCAGACGCCGCAAAAGCGATGGGTGCGCGCCCATTCGGCCAGCTGATAGGCCCGCCCGGCCAGGCCGAGGAAGCTGTCGTCCAGCACCCCAAACAGGGAGCGCAGGCCGTGGTAGCCGAAATCCGCCGCCGGCAATGCCGGCTGATCCAGCCACGCGGCCTGGTAGTACCGCCCCTCCCACAGCCCCAGCGCGTGGATGCGTTGCGGCGGCAGCTGCAGCGCGGCCAGCTCGCTTGCATCCGGCAAGCCCAGATTACTGTTGCGCAAAAGCAACTCTCCGCGATGGAACACGAATGTGGCCGTATCGGCATGGTTTTGCGGGCGGATCAGCGGGGTAAATGTGGCGGGAGTGTGCAGCATAGCCGTGAAAATAAAGGATAGACGCGAAACCGCATCTTACAGTGTTTCCAGAATACTTATTTCGGGATCAGAAATCCGCCTCGAAACCGCTCCCTCAAGCGACGCTAAGTCATTGTTTTCAGACCAAGATTTGAGGGATTTTTGGGCCTTTTCTCTCTGGATAAGCTCGTTTGGCGGTACTATATTCTTCCGTCAGGAGAATACTCAACATGCCATCTTTAATCCCGGGTTTAACCACCGAACAAATCGCCAGCCTGCAAAGTAACCAGATCGCCTTATTGACGACTGCGGACTTCGGCTTGCTCTCGACCCTGCAAATGACCGCCTGGGGCACGGAGCAGCTCGCCTACTTCAGCAGCAATCAGATCCGGGCATTGTCGGTGCAGAACCTGCAAACGCTGAGCACAGAGCAGCTCAGCTATGGATTCACCACGCGCCAGGTGCAGGCGCTGGCCAGCAACCAGCTGACCGGCCTGACCACCAATCAGCTGACGGCCGGCCTCAATACCGACCAGTTCGCCGCCCTGACCACCGCCCAACTGAATGCCCTGACGGCCAGCCAGTTTGCCATCATCGCCACCGATGACATTGCCGCCCTGCGCACCGCGCAAGTGGCCGCCATCAACACCACCCTGTTCAGCACCCTGACCAGCAAGCAAATCGTCGCCCTGACCTCCGACCAGTTTGCCGCGCTGCAGACCAGCCAGATCGCCAACCTCACCACCGCGCAGCTGGCCGCGATGGAAACCGACGACATCAGCGCGCTCGGCACCAGGCAGCTCAACGTGCTGGCCATTACCCAACTGGACGCCCTGAGCACCGCCCAGATGGCGGCGCTCAGCACCAAACAGATCGCCAACCTCGGCACGCTGCAGATCAACTCGCTGAGCACGGCGCAGCTGGCGGCCATCGGCACCGACGGCCTGTCCACCCTCAAGACCCAGCAGATCGCCGCGCTCAGCACGCAGCAAATCGCCGCGCTGAACAGCGACCAGATCGTGTCGCTGACCACCGCGCAATCGGGCGCACTGACCACGCTGCAACTGGCGCAGATGTCCAGCGCCCAGCTGTCGGCCATGGAAGCGCAAGACCTGCGTGCGCTGAAGAGCCAGCAACTGGGCGCGCTCAGCACCACCGCCATCGCGGCCCTGACCACCGACCAGATCGTCGCGCTGACCACCGCGCAGATCGCCACGCTGACCAGCGCGCAGCTGCGCAGCCTGGGCACCGACCAGATCGTCGCCCTCAGCTCGGCGCAAACGGCAGCGCTGACCACCGCGCAGGTGCAGGCCCTCAGCAGCCAGCAAATCGCCGCGATTGACACGGTGGACATTGCCGCGATGAAGACTTCGCAGTTGAACGCCCTGGGCAGCGCCCAACTGCATGCGCTCGGCAGCGACCAGCTGGTGGCGCTGACCACCCTGCAGGCATCCAGCCTGGCCACTCAGCTGATCGCCACGCTTGGTACCGCCCAAGTGGCGGCGCTGGAACTGGCTGACCTGGGCGCGCTGAAGACGCAGCAGATCGCCGCCTTCACCACGGCCGGCATCGCCGCCCTGACCACCGATCAGATCGTGGCCCTGAAGACCGCACAAACCAATGCGCTGGGCTCGCAGCAACTGGCTGCCCTCAGCAGCAACCAGGTACGCGCGCTGGAAACGCAAGACCTGGCCGCCATCCGCACCAGCCAGCTGAACGGCCTGAGCAGCGCCAACATCGCTGCCCTGGGCACCGATCAGGTGGCCGCGCTGACCAGCGCGCAAATCGCCAACCTCGGCAACAGCCAGCTGGCCGCGCTGGACAGCGACCAGATCATCGCCCTGACCACCCTGCAGGCGGGCGCCCTGACCACCGCGCAAATTGCCGGTCTGAGCAGCATGCAAATGGCAGCGCTGGAAACCCGCGACCTGCGCGCCCTGAAGACCGGCCAGATCGTGGCCCTGACCACAGCGCAGATCGCCGCCCTGGGCACCGACCAGATCGCCGGCCTGAGCACGCAGCAGATCGCCGCCCTCACTACGCGCCAGTTCGTCACCCTGAGCACCGACCAGATCGTGGCCCTGAGCACCCAGCACATGGTGGCGCTGACCACCCAGCAGCTGAGCCAGATGACCAGCAGCCAGCTGGCCGCGCTGGAAACCCAGGACTTTGCCGCACTCAAGAGCCAGCAGGTGGCCGCGCTCGGCACCGCCACCACCGCGGTGCTGAGCACCGACCAGCTGGCCGCCCTGAGCACCGCGCAAATCGCCGCCATGCCAAGCGCGCAGATCCGCACCTTGAGCACCGATCAGATCGCGGCCCTCAACACGGCGCAGATCGCCGCCCTGCAAAGCGCGCAGCTACAGGCGCTCAGCAGCAGCCAGATCGCCGCGATGGAAACCCGCGACCTGGCCGCCATGCGCACCGCACAACTGGCTGTGCTAAGCAGCGCGCAGCTGGCCGCGCTCGGCAGCGACCAGATCGCCGCCCTGACCACGGCGCAGGCATCGAATCTCGGCACCCAGCAGATCGCCACACTGAGCACCACCCAGCTGGCGGCGCTGGAAACGCAAGACCTGGCCGCCCTGCGCAGCCAGCAGATTGCCGCCATCAGCACCGCAGGCATTGCCGCGCTGAGCAGCGGCCAGGTGGCTGCACTGACCTCGGCCCAGATCGGCGCGCTGCAAAGCCGCCAGCTGGCGGCCCTGGATACCGACCAGGTGGCCGTGCTGAGCACGGCGCAAGCCGCCGGCCTCGGCACCCAGCAGATCGCCGCGCTGTCGACGCTGCAAACGGCCGCGCTCAGCACCGATACCCTGGCCAGCCTGAAGACCCAGCAGATCGCCGCACTGAGCACCAGCGCCGTGGCGGCGCTGACCACCGACCAGATGGTTGCCCTCAGCACGCTGCAAGCCAATGCGCTGAGCTCGCAGCAACTGGCGGCGCTGTCGACCGACCAACTGGCCGCGATGGAAACCCGCGACCTGGCGGCCCTGCGCACCAACCAGCTGAACGGCTTGAGCACCACCGGCATCGCCGCCCTCAGCACCACGCAAGTGGCCGCGCTGGGCACGGCGCTGCTGTCCAGCCTGACCACGCGTCAGCTGGCGGCGCTTGCCAGCGACCAGATCATCAGCCTGACCACCGCGCAAGCGGCAGCGCTGACCACGCAGCAGATCGCCAGCCTGAGCACCGCCCAGATCGCCGCGCTGGAAACCGCCGACCTGGCCGCGCTGAGAACGGCGCAAATCGTCGCCCTGACCACCGCCCAGTTGGTGGCGCTGGGTACCGAACAAATCGTCGGCCTGAGCTCGCAACAGGTGGCGGCGCTGAGCACCCGTCAGGTGGCGGCGCTGTCGACCGACCAGATCCTCGCCATGCAAGCCTCGGCGCTGGCCGCACTGCAATCGCAGCAGGTGGCCGCGCTGAGCAGCAACTCGGTGGCCGCCCTGACCACAGCGCAGATCGCCGCGCTGAGCACCGCCGTGCTGAGCTCCTTCACCACCGGCCAGATCGCCCTGCTGAGCACCGACCAGATCGTTGCTCTGAGCACGCTGCAAAGCGCCGCCCTGACCACGCGCCAGGTGGCCGCGCTGACTACCGACCAGGTCAATGCGCTGGAAACGCAGGATCTGGGCGCTTTCAACACGGCCCAGATTGTGGTTCTGAGCAGCAACCAGATCGGTGCCCTGAGCACCGCGCAAATCGCCGGCCTGCGCTCGCAGCAGGTGGCCGCGCTGGCCACCCGCCAGTTGGCCGTGCTGTCGACCGACCAGGTGGCCGCGCTGGAAACGCAAGACCTGGCCGCCCTCAATTCGCAACAGGCGCTGGCCCTGGGCAGCAATGCCGTGGCAGCGCTGACCACCGCCCAGGTGGCCACCCTGACCTCGACTGTGCTGGCCGCCCTGAACAGCGTGCAGATCGGCGCCCTGACCAGCGACCAGATCGTCGCCCTGAGCACCGCGCAAGCCGGCGTGCTGACCTCGCGCCAGGTGGCTGCACTGTCCACCACGCAATTGGCAGCGCTGGAAACGCAAGACCTGGCCGCCTTTAAGACCAGCCAGATCGTCGCCCTCGGCAGCGCGCAGATCGCCGCCCTGAGCAGCGACCAGGCCGCCGCACTGAGCTCGCAGCAAGTCGCCGCGCTGAGCTCGCAACAAATCGCCGTGCTGAACAGCGACCAGATCGTGGTCATGTCCAGTGCCGACCTGGCCGCCCTGCAATCGAAGCAGGTCGGCGCGCTGGTAACCGACACCGTGGCCGCCCTGAGCACCGCCCAGGTGGCGGCGCTGACCTCCACTGTGCTGGCCGCCCTGAACACCGCGCAAGCCGCGGCCCTCACCACCGACCAGATCGTGGCCCTGACCACCGGCCAGGTAGGTGTGCTGAGCACGGCTGACCTGGCCGCGCTGTCCACCGACCAGATCAACGCGCTGGAAACGCGCGACTTTGCCGCCCTGAAAACCAGCCAGATCGTGGCCCTGACCTCGGACCAGATCGGCGCGCTGAACAGCAGCCTGATCGTGGCCCTGACCACCAGCCAGGCTGCCGCGCTGACGCTGACGCAACTGAACGCCCTGTCCACCGACCAGTTGGCCGCAATGGAAACCCAGGACTTTGCCGCGCTCAAGACCAGCCAGCTGCTGGGCCTGGGCACCAAGGGCATCGCCACCCTGACCCCGGCGCAAGTGGCCGCGCTGAGCACCGCGCAGATCGTGCAACTGAGCTCGGATCAAGTGCAAGTGCTGAGCAGCGCCCAGCTGGCCGCCCTGACCACGGCGCAGGTCGGCGCGTTCACCACCGCCCAGGTCGGCTACCTGTTGACCCAGCAAGTGGCGCTGCTGACCACCGCCGATTGGGCTGCGCTGAAAACCAGCCAGCTCAACGTCCTGAGCACCAGCCAGATCGCCGCCGTCACCACCGACCAGATCGTGGCGCTGAGCTCGCAACAAGCAGCTGCGCTGGCCACGCGCCAGCTGGCCGCCTTCTCGACCGATCAGCTGAACGCCATGGAAAGCGCCGACCTCGGCGCGCTGACGTCGGCCCAGATCGCCAGCCTGAGCACCACCAGCATCGCCGCGCTGGAATTGGCCCTGCTGGCCGCGCTGAAGACCCAGCAGACCGCCGCCCTGACCACCGCGCAGATCCAGGCGCTGGGCACGGCGCAGATTGCAGCCCTGAGCACGCTGCAGGCGTCCAATCTGACCACCGCGCAAATCGCCGCCCTCGGCAGCGACCAGGTGCAGGCGCTGGAAACCGCCGACCTCAACGCCCTGAAGAGCACGCAGATCGCGGCCCTGGGCAGCGACCAGATCGCCCAGCTGACCACCGACCAGGTCGTCGCGCTGAATTCGCAGCAAGTGGCGGCGCTGGCCACGCGCCAGCTGGCCGCGCTGGACAGCGACCAGATCGCTGCGCTGGAAACGCGTGACCTGGTCGCGCTGCAGACGGCGCAGATCGCCAGCCTCGGCACCGACAAGCTGAACGCGCTGACCAGCACCCAGGTGCAGGCCTTGAGCACGGCCCAGATCGCCGCGCTGGGCACCAGCCAGCTGCGCAGCCTGACCACCGACCAGATCGCCGCCTTGAGCACCGCGCAGATCAGCAACCTGCTGACCGCGCAGATTGCCGCCTTGGGCACCGACCAGTTGGCCGCCTTCGGCACCCACGATTTGGCCGCGCTGAAAACCGTGCAAATCGCCGCCCTGACCACTGGCCAGATCAGCGAACTGAGCACCGACCAGGTCGCCGCCCTGAACTCGCAGCAAGTGGCGGCCCTGAGCAGCCGCCAGCTGAACGCGCTGAGCACCGACCAGATCGTGGCCATGGAAACGCGCGATCTGGTCGCGCTGACCACGACGCAAATGACCAGCCTGAACACCGACAGCCTGAACGCCCTGACCACCAGCCAGCTGCAGGCACTGAACACGGCACAGATCGCCGCCCTCAGCACCAGCCAGCTGCGCGCGCTGGACACGGCCCAGATCGTTGCCCTGAGCACGCTGCAAGCAGCCAATCTGAGCACCGCCCACATTGCCGCATTGACCAGCGACCAGTTGCAGGCGCTGGAAACGCAGGACCTGAGCGTGCTGAAAACCGCGCAGATCGCCGCACTGGGCAGCGCGCAAATCAGCCTGCTGAGCACCGACCAGATCGTTGCCCTGAATTCGCAGCAGGTGGCCGCCCTCAGCAGCCGCCAGCTGGCCGCCCTGAGCAGCGACCAGATCGCCGCCATCGAAACGCGCGACCTGGCTGCGCTGAGCACGCAGCAGATTACCGGCCTCAGCACCGATAACCTGAGCGCCCTCACCACCACCCAGCTGCAGGCGCTCAACACGGCCCAGATCGCGGCCCTGAGCAGCAATCAGCTGCGCGCCCTGGACACCGCCCAGGTCATTGCCCTGAGCACGCTGCAGGCATCCAGCCTGACCACCCAGCAGATCGCCGCGCTGACCAGCAATCAGTTGCAGGCGCTGGAGGCCGCCGACTTTGCCGCGCTGAAGACCGCGCAACTGGCGGCCCTGTCCACCAGCCAGATCAGCCTGCTGAGCAGCGACCAGATCGTGGCCCTGACCACCCTGCAGATCGCCAGCCTGAGCACACGCCAGCTGGCCGCGCTGGAAACCAGCCAGGTGGTCGCGATGGAAACGCGCGACCTGGCCGCTCTGACCACCGCGCAGATGAGCGGTCTGGGCAGCGAGAGCCTGAACGCCCTCGGCAGCGACCAGGTGCGCGCGCTGAACAGCGCCCAGCTGAACGCCCTCAACAGCGCGCAACTGCAAGCCCTGGCCACCGCCCAGGTGGCGGTGCTGACCAGCGCCCAGGCGACTAACCTCAACACTACGCAAGTGCAATTGCTGGGCAGCGACCAGCTGGTGGCGCTCGGCACCGATACCCTGGCCGTGCTGAAAACCCAGCAGATCGCCGCCCTGAAGACCAGCCAGGTCGCCGGCCTCAACAGCGCGCAGCTTGCCGCCCTCACCACGCTGCAGGTCAGCAACCTCGGCACGCAGCAAGTGGCCGCGCTCGGCACCGACCAGTTGAACGCGCTGGAAACGCAAGACTTGCAGGCGCTGCGCACGGCGCAGATCGCCGCCCTTGGCAGCAGCCAGATCGCCGGCCTGAGCACTGAACAGGCCGCAGCCCTCAGCACCCTGCAGATCAGCAACCTGAGCACCGCGCAACTGGTGGCGCTCGGCAGCGCGCAGTTGCAGGCCTTCTCCACCACCGATATCGTGGCGCTGAAGACGGCGCAGGTGGCGGCACTGAGCACCGGCCAGCTGGACGCCCTGCTGAGCGATCAGTTCCGCGCCCTCAACACCGCGCAGATCAATGCCCTCGGCACGGCGCAGTTCCAGTCGCTGGCCAGTGAACAGATCGTGGCCCTGACCACCCTGCAGGCCGCCAACCTCAACACCGCGCAAGTACAGTCGCTCAGCGCCAGCCAGCTGGCGGCGCTGGAAACCGAAGACCTGGCCGCACTCCGCACCGCGCAGGTCAACGCCTTCAAGACCAGCCAGATCGCCCTGCTCAACAGCGACCAGATCGCCGGCCTGAGCACGCTGCAAGTGTCGACCCTGGCCACCCAGCAAGTGGCCGCGCTGGGCACGGCGCAGGTGCAGGCGCTGGAAACACAAGACCTGGCCGCGCTGAAGAGCGCGCAACTGCAAGTGCTGGGCAGCGACCAGCTGGCGGCCATCAGCACCAGCCAGCTGCAAGCCATGACCACGGCCCAGCTGTCGTCGCTGAGCACGGCGCAATTCCAGGCCTTGCTGACCGCGCAGATCGCCGCGCTGACCACGCTGCAGGTGGGCGGCCTGGCCACCGGCCAGATCGTCAGCCTGAGCACCAGCCAGCTGGCCGCCTTCAGCACCGATGAAATCGCCGCGCTGAAAGCCGCGCAGGTGGCCGCGCTGCTGACCGCGCAAGTGGCGCGCCTGACAACCAGCCAGGTATTTGCCCTGACCAGCAACCAGGTCGCAGCCCTGACCACCGGCCAGCTGTCCGCCCTGAGTTCCGATCAGGTGGCCGCCTTTGGCACGGAAGACCTGGCCGCCCTGAGCGCGGCCCAGCTGGCCGCGCTCGGCTCGCTGGCCAACCTCACCACCGACCAGATCCAGGCCCTGACCACCGCCCAGATTGGCGGCCTGACCAGCAGCCAGGTGGCGGCGCTGAACACCGCGCAAATCGTCGCCCTGACCACGCGTCAGATCGGCGCCCTGAGCAGCACCAACGTCGGCGTGCTGAGCAGCGACCAGCTGAAAGCGCTGGAGCTGGAAGACCTGGCCGCGATGAAGACCTCGCAGATCAACGCCCTCAGCACCACCCAGGTGACGCAACTCAGTACCGACCAGATCGCCGCCCTGACCACCCTGCAGTTTGGCAATCTGTTGACGCAGCAGGTGGCCGCGCTCAGCACGGCGCAGGTCAGTGCCCTGTCGGCGGACGACATGGCGGCGCTGAAAACCGCACAAGTAGCGACCCTCAGCAGCGACCAGATCGGCACGCTGTCCGCCACCCAGCTGCAAGCCCTGTCCGGCGCCAATCTGAACGCCCTGGGCAGCGCGCAAATCCAGGCCCTGAGCAGCGACCAGATCATTGCCCTGACCACGCAGCAATACGCTGTGCTGGGCAGCGCGCAAGTGGCCGCCCTCAGCACCAGACAACTGAGCGTGATCGAGCAGGAAGACCTGGCCGCGCTGAAAACCGCGCAAGTGGCCGTCCTCGGTACCGACCAGATCCAGGCGCTGGCGCCGGACCGCATTGCGGTGCTGACCACCGCCCAGGCTCAGGCGCTGAGCAGCACCCAGCTGCAGGCGCTGGTCTCGGCGCAGATCCAGGCGCTGAGCACCGCCGACCTGTTCGCGCTGAAGTCGTCGCAGATCGCCGCCCTCAACACCAACCAGCTGAACGCGTTGCTGGACTACCAGCTGCAAAGCTTCGGCAGCGTGCAACTGGGCGCGCTCAGCAGCACCCAGCTGCAGGCGCTGGGCAGCGACCAGATCATCCAGCTGACCACCGCCCAATACGGCTACCTGAGCACCGCCCAGATCGCCTTGCTGACCACCGCCCAACTGGGCGCCATCGAGCTGGAAGACCTGGCCGCGCTGAAAACCGCGCAACTGCTGGCCCTAGGCAGCGATCAGATCCAGTCGCTGACGGTGGACCGGATTGCCGCCCTCACCACGCTGCAGGCACAGTCGCTGGCCACCCAGCAACTGGCGGTGCTGACCACGGCGCAAATTCAGGCGTTGGAAACCGACGACCTGGTCGCGCTGAAATCCAGCCAGCTGCAATCGCTGAGCAGCACCCAGCTCAACGCGCTGAGCTTCAGCCAGGTGCAGAACCTGGCCAGCGCCCAGTTGAACGCCCTGACCAGCGCGCAATTCGGCGCCTTGGGCAGCGACCAGATCATCGCACTCAGCACCACGCAGGCCGGCCAGCTGGCCAGCGCGCAGTTAATCGTGCTGAGCTCGGACCAACTGGCGGCACTGGAACTGGAAGACCTGGCAGCCCTGGCCAGCAACCAGATCGCCGCCCTGACCACGCGCCAGGTCAGCCAGCTCGACCTGGCCCACGTCGGCGCGCTGACCACGGCGCAAGCCATCGCCCTGACCACGGCGCAGCTGGCGGCGCTGTCCACCAGCCAGTTCCAGGCGCTCAGCACCGACAACCTGGCCGCGCTGAAAACCGCGCAGATTGCCGCCCTGACCACCAGCCAGCTGATCACGCTGACGCAAGACCAGCTGCAAAACCTGACCACCGACCAGATCGATGCCCTGACCTCGGCCCAGGCCGCGTCGCTGACCACCGACCAGATCGCCGCCCTGACCTCGACCCAGGTCGACAACCTCGGCACGCGCCAGCTGAACGCGCTGACCAGCGCGCAGATTGCCGCCATCAGCACCGACAACTTTGCCACCCTGTCCAGCGTGCAGATCGGCGCCCTCAACGCGGCCCAGTTCGGCGCCATCACCACCGATCAGATGGTGGCCCTGAGCAGCGAACAAGCGGTGGCGCTGACCACCGCGCAAATTGCCGCTTTCAGCAGCAACCAGCTGGATGCGCTGGAAACGCGCGACTTCCTGGTGCTGAAAACCGCTCAGATCGCCGCCATCAGCGTGGCCAATGTGGCGGCGCTGACCACCGACATCGTCAGCGTGCTGACCACCGCCCAGTTTGCCGGCCTGAGCACCGACCAGATCGCCGCTCTGCAGACCGACCAGATCGTGGCGCTGACCAGTGCCCAGGTCACCACGCTGAGCTCGGCGCAGATCGGTGCCCTCAGCCCCGACCAGGTGAGCGCGCTGGCGACCGAAGACTTCGTCTCGCTGCGCAGCAGCCAGTTGGCCGCCTTCAACACCGCGCAGTTTGCGGCGCTGACCAGCGACCAGCTGAACGCCCTGTCGACCAGCGCCTTCACCGCGCTGACCACGGCCATGCTGAGCCAGCTGACCGCCAGCCAGTTCAGCCAGCTGAGCACGGCGCAGATCGGCGCCCTGACCACGGCGCAGGCGACCTCGCTGGCCACCGACCAGCTGACCGCGCTGACCACCGACCAGTTCGGCGTGCTGAGCACCAATGCCGTGCGCAGCCTGCAGTCCGACCAGTTCGGCGCCCTGAGCACCGACCAGATCGTGGCGCTGGCGACCCAGCAGGTGCGCGCCCTCAACAGCGTGCAGCTGGGCGGTTTGAGCACCGACCAGGTGGCGGCGCTGGAAACGCGCGACCTGGCCGTGCTGACCACCGCGCAGCTGAATCTGCTGAACACCGACCAGTTGCAGGCGCTGCTGACCGACCAGCTGGCCGCGCTGTCGACCGCGCAGATCAGCACCCTGAGCACCGACCAGATCAGCGCCGGCCTCAACACCGACCAGATCGTGGCCCTGACCACCCAGCAGGCGGCCGCCCTGGCCACCAGGCAGGTCGCCGCCCTGACCACCGACCAGATCGTGGCGCTGGAAACGCAAGACCTGTCCTCGTTCAGCACCCGCCAGATGGTGGCGCTGACCAGCGACCAGATCACGGCGCTGAGCACCGACCAGCTGAACGGCCTGACCACCGCCGAGTTCGTTGCCCTGACCACCAGCCAGCTGCGCTACGGTCTCACCACCGACCAGCTGGTGGCCCTGGACAGCGCCCACATCACCGCGCTGACCACCAATCAGCTGACCTACGGCATCGGCAGCGACGCCATTGCCGCCCTGACCACCGACCAGATCGGCGCCCTGCGCACCGCGCAAACGGCTTACCTGGCCACGGCGCAGGTGGCCGCGCTGAGCACCGACCAGATCGTGTCCCTGAGCACCCTGCAGGTGGCGGCCCTGACCACCCAGCAAGTGACCGCGCTGACCACCGACCAGATCGTGGCGCTGGAAACGCAGGACCTGTCGTCGTTCAGCACGCGCCAGATGGTGGCGCTGAACACCGACCAGGTGGCCGCGCTCACCAGCGACCAGCTCAACAGCCTGACCACCACCGAGCTGGCCGCCCTGACCACCAGCCAGCTCAGCTACGGCCTCACCACCGACCAGCTGGTCACGCTGGGCAGTGACCAAATCAGCGCGCTGACCACCAACCAGCTGGCCTACGGCGTCGGCGTGGCGGCGATTGCGGCCCTCACCACCGACCAGATCGCGGCCCTGCGCACTGCGCAAGCGGCGACCCTGACCACGCTGCAGGTGCAGGCGCTGACCACCGACCAGATCGTCGCGCTGAGCACGGCCCAGGCCTCGGCCCTGACCACCCAGCAAGTCGCGTCCCTGAGCAACGACCAGCTGGCGGCGCTGGAAACGGCCGACCTCAACGCCTTTACCACGCGCCAGGTGGTGGCCCTGCAAGCCACCCAAGTGGCGGTGCTGACCAGCGACCAGTTGAATGCCCTGAGCACCACCCAGCTGGGGGCGCTGACCACCAGCCAGCTGCTCAACGGCCTCACCACCGCGCAGGCGCAGGCGCTGAACACCGATCATCTCTATGCCCTCAGCACGCAACAACTGGCCTATGGCTTCAGCGTCGACAACCTGAACGCCCTGACCAGCGACCAGATCCAGTCGCTGCGCACGGCACAGATCGCCGGCCTGACCACATTGCAGGCCAGCAGCCTGAGCACCGACCAGCTGACGGCCCTGAGCGCCGGCCAGATGACCGGCCTCAACACCGCCCAAATGCAGGCGCTGACGGCCGACCAGCTTGCCGCCTTCAGCACCGCGCAGATCGCCGCCATCGACACCCAGGACATGGCGGCCCTGAGTGCCGGCCAGTTCACCGGCCTCAGCAGCGACCAGACCGTGGCCCTGACCACGGCCCAGGTACGCGGCCTGAAAACCCTGCAGATCAACGCGATTGGCGCCACCCAGATCGGCGTCTTCACCAGCGACCAGCTGCAGGCGCTGAGCACCCAGCAGGCCGCCGCGCTGAGCGTGGACGCCGTCACCGGCCTGTCGACTGCGCAACTCAACGTGTTGACCACGGCCGACGTGGCCGCGCTCGGCACGCTGCAGATTTCCAGCATCGACACCGCCAAGCTGGTCGGCCTGAACACCAGCCAGATCCAGGCCCTGACCAGCACCCAGTTGGGCGCCCTCAGCAACGACCAGCTGATCGCCTTCAGCACCGGGCAGATCGCCGCCCTGCGCACCGCGCAGATCGGCTACCTGAGCACCATCCAGCTGGGCGCGCTGACCAACACCCAGGTGCAGGCGCTGACCACCGACCAGATCGCCTCGATCAAGCTGACCCAGATCCCGGCGCTGAGCCTCGACCAGATGGGCGTGCTGCTGAGCGACCAATTGCAGGCGCTGACCACCGGCCAGATCCAGACGCTGTCGGCCTCGCAGCTGACCGCCCTGAGCAGCGCCCAGGCCGGCGCCCTGACCACGGCGCAGATGGGCGCGCTGAAAGTGGCGCAGATCAGCAGCCTGGACGCGACCCAGATCAACGGCTTCAGCACCGACCAGCTGGGCGCCTGGAGCACCACCCAGTTTGGCGCGCTCACCAACGCCCAGATCGGCTACCTGTCGACCGACCAGATTGCCGGCCTGACCACGACGCAAGTGGCCGGCATCAAGACCAGCCAGCTGATCGTATTCAGCAACGCCCAGCTGCAAGCCTTCACCGCCACCCAGGTGCCGGCACTGGCCACGGCCGGCCTGACCTCGCTGAGCGTGGCGCAGGCCGACGCCTTCACCGCCTCGCAGGTGGCGGCGATGTCGGTCACGCAAACCATGGCACTGCCGTCGGGCTCGGTGAACTACGCCACCCCGCTGATCCTCGACCTGGACGGCAACGGCGTGCAAACCCTCAGCATCGCGGCCGGCGTGCAGTTCGACATCCGTGCCGAAGGCAAGCCGGTGCGGACCGGCTGGGTCGACGCCCGCGACGGCCTGCTGGCCCTGGACCGCAATGGCGACGGCATCATCAACGACGGCGGCGAACTGTTCGGCAGCGCCACCACGCTGGCGGACGGCAACAAGGCAGCCGACGGCTACAGCGCCCTGCGCGCGCTGGACAGCAACGGCGACGGCCAGATTACCAGCGCCGACAGCGCCTACGCCGCCCTGCGGGTGTGGGTGGACAGCGACTCGGACGGCGTCAGCCAGGCCGGCGAACTGAAAACCCTGGCGCAGCTCAACATTGCCGCCATCAGCACCCAGGCCAGCAATGCGCTGAGCCAGCAAAACGGCAACATCGTGGGCCTGACGTCGAGCTACACCAGCACCGACGGCAGCGTGCACGCCAGCGCCGACGTCTGGTTCCTGGCGCAAAAACAGGCAGCAACAAGCACTGCCACCTTGCAACAGCAGGTGACGGGCCTGAGCAATGCGATCGGCAGCTACGCTGCTGCGGGCGCGGCCCCTGCGGCGCAAACGCAACAGCTGGAAATGCGGCAGCCGGCGGCCGATGCCACGCTGGCCGGCGGCAGCACGCAAGCCCTGAGCGACGCGCTCAAGCACTACCGCGCCGCCCAAGGTCTGCAGAGCTTCACCGCCGCCGTCAGCGGCAAGCCCCAGCCGCCGGAGCACAGCACCAGCTGGTTCACCGTCCCCAACCGCTAAAAATCCGGGGTCAGGTCCGCCATTTCTACACGAGCTGAACCGTAGCGCACGCTACGGTTCAGCTCGTGTAGAAATGGCGGACCTGACCCCGGAGTGGTGAAGGGTTGAGCAGCGGGGATTTTACAGTCTTGCTCCAGAGCCAAAAGTTGCCCTTACCCAGCGACAAAAAGGTATGATAGGGCCTACCTTTTTTGGTTCGATCCCAAGCTCAGCTATGACCGTACAAGCCTCTGCCGCACCCGTTCCCGATAACAGCCCGCTGGGTACCGTCATGGGCATGGCCGCCCAGGGCGTTCTTTCCATCGGCGACCTGTTCGGCGCAGCGGCTGTCCTGCAGGAAAGTGGGCAGCTGCCGGCCGCCATCGCCCTGTACCGCACCTGGATCGAGCACACGCCCTCGCCGCTGGCTTACGCCGCCTGCTTCAACCTGGCCGTGGTGCTGTCCAATGCCGGCGACGACGTCGGCGCCGAGGCGGTGCTACGCAAGGCCATGGCGCAAAACCCGCATTTCGTCGAAGCGCGTCTCAACCTCGGCACCCTGCTGGAGCGCACCGGCCGCCCGGAAGACGCGCTGGCCATGTGGAAGTCCATTCTGTCCGACCCGATCGAACCGGATATCAAGACCAACACCACGCTCTATATCCAGACCCTGAACAACCTCGGCCGCCTGCTGGAAATTCAGAAGCGCTACCCGGAAGCGGAAGCCATGCTGGCCCTGAGTCTGCGCGTCGATCCGCAACAGGCCAATGTGATGACGCATTGGGTGCACCTGCGTCAGAAGCAGTGCGAATGGCCGGTGTACGCCGGCCTGGAACACATCTCGGTCGCCACCATGATGGAAGGCACCTCGGCATTGGCCATGCTCAGCGCCTCGGCCGATCCGGCCATGCAGCTGGCCGCCGCCAAGCGCTTCGTCAACGAGAAGATCAACGCCGCCGTGGCGCCGCTGACCGGCGCCCACGGCTATGGCCACAACCGCCTGCGCATCGGCTACCTGTCCTCGGACTTCTGCTCGCACGCGGTCTCGATCCTGACCGCCGAGCTGTATGAACTGCACGACCGTAACAAGTTCGAGGTGTACGCCTTCAGCTGGAGCCGCGAGGACGGTTCGCCGATCCGCGCCCGCGTGGTCAAGGCCATGGACCACTACATCCGCATCGATAAGCTGAGCGACGAGCAGGCCGCGCGCACCATCCGCGCCCATGAAATCGACATCCTGGTCGACCTGCACGGCCTGACCCTGGGCGCGCGCCCGCAGATCCTGGCCTACCGCCCGGCGCCGGTGCAGCTGACCTACCTCGGCTTCCCCGGCAGCACCGGCCTGCCCGGCATCGATTACGTGATCGCCGACGCATTCCTGATCACGCCCGAGATGACCGAGCACTTCACCGAGAAGCCGCTGTACCTGCCGGACTGCTTCCAGATCAACGACCGCCAGCGCGCCATCGCGCCCAAGCCGACCCGCGCCTCGGTCAACCTGCCGGAAGACGCATTTGTCTTCTGCTCGTTCAACAACAACTTCAAGTTCACGCCCGACCTGTTCGAAGTCTGGATGAACATCCTGCGCCGCGTGCCGAATTCGGTCCTGTGGCTGGTGGCCGATTATCCGGAAGTGCGCGAGAACCTGTTCCGCTACGCCGAGCAGGCCGGCATCGACCGCAACCGCCTGATCTTCAACACCCGCGCGGTGCCGGCCGAATACCTGGCGCGCTACCAGTTGGCCGACCTGTTCCTGGACACCTTCCCGTTCAACGCCGGCACCACCGCCAGCGATGCCCTGTGGGCCGGGCTGCCGCTGCTGACCTGCGCCGGCCAGACCTTCTCCTCGCGCATGGCGGGCAGCCTGCTGCGCGCGGTCGACCTGCCGCAGCTGATTACCTATAATTTCGCCGACTACGAAGAGAAGGCGGTGGAACTGGCCAACAACCCGCAGCGCATCGCCGCCATGAAGCGCCAGCTGCAAGCCAACCGCCTGACCTGTGCGCTGTTCGACAGCCCGCGCTTCGTGCGCAATATGGAAGCGGCGCTGCTGAAGGTGGCCAAGCCGGCCGCGCCGCGCCTGGCCGCGCCGGCGCATGCTGTGCATCCGTCGGAAGAGATGCCGGCCGCGCCAGTGCGCATCGACCAGATCCCGATCGTGGCCGTGTCCTACAACGCGCCGGACCTGATCGAAGCGCTGCTGCGCACACTGCGCCAGTTCTACACCAACCGCGTCTACATCATCGACGGTTCGAATCCCGATGTGGCGGAGCAGATCCGCGCCATCACCGACGGTCACGAGAACGTCGAGTTCATCCCGTTCGGCTACAACATCCACCATGGTCCCGGCATGTCGTGGGCCATCAACCACCTGGGCCTGTCGGGCGAGGTGCTGTTCCTGGATTCCGACGTCGAGATCCTGAAAGCCGGCTTCCTGGAATCGCTGCACAGCCACCTGAAGCCGGGCATGTACGGCGTCGGCAACGTCCAGTGGGTCAACGAATCGGGCCACAGCCGCGAGGCCGGCACGCCGGACGCCATCCCTTACCTGCACCCGGCCTGCATGCTGGTGAACGTGGAAGTGATGCGCCAATGGCCGCTGCCGATCAAGCACGGCGCGCCCCTGCTGCCGGCCATGCTGGCGCTGCACCAGGCCGGCGCCGCCAATCTGCTGCTGGGCGTGGACTGGGTGCGCGATGACTTCAGCCGCGAGCCGAAGCGCCACTACATCAAGCATGACTGGCAGGGCACCGTGATCCGCACCGGCGGCTATCACTACGACCTGCCCAGCAGCGGCGGCGAATTCAACGCCGACCTGCTCAGCCTTGTGCCGGCCAATGCGCGCAAGGTGGTGGAACTGGGCTGCCGCGACGGCTCGTTCGCCAAGGCTTACCGCGCCCGCAACCCGCTGGCCAACTACACCGGCATCGAGGCCGATCCGGCGCCGGCCCAGGCCGCGCGGCCGCACTGCGACTTCGTGTTCAACGAGCATATCGAACAAGCCGGCGCCGACCTGTGGGACCATGTGCGCGGCGCCGATTGCTGGGTGCTGGACGAAGCGCTCGAAAAGCTCGACGATCCTTGGACCCTGCTGCAAAAAATCCGCACCAACATGGCACCGGGCGGCAAGATCGTCATCGCCCTGCGCAACTTCCAGCACTGGAGCATGCAGGCGCGCCTGAACGCCGGCGACCTGCGCTACGGCCCTGGCGGCATCGAGAAGGCGCGCAAGCGCATCTTCACGCGCGGCGTGATGCTGGAGATGCTGCAGCAGAGCGGCTTCCAGATCAGCGGCGGCAGCGCGCGCGTCGTTGACGAGCCGGCGCGTGAAAAATATCTGCCGGCCATCCGCATGATGGCCGGCGCCAGCGGCGTCGATCCGGTGGTGGCGGTGGAAGATGCGCTGCCGTGGCAGTACATCATGATCGCCGTCGCCGCCTGACGCCTGTTACCGAAATACACGGACTTTTACATGAGCTACCCCAAAGTCAGCATCGTCATCCCGTCCTACAAGCCGCAGCATTTTGAGATGTGTCTGCGCTCGGCCGTCGGCCAGTCGTATCTGAATATCGAGATCCTCGTCAGCGATAACTGCCCGACCGAGGAAATCCGCGACATCTGCGCGCGCTATGCACACAATGGCGTGATCTATCAGCGCTCCAGCGTCTACCGCGAGCAGAATGTCAACGCCGCGCTGGCCGGAGCCAAGGGGGAATTCATCAAGCCGCTGTTTGACGACGACCTGCTGCACCCGTTCTGCATCGAGCGCATGGTCGCCGCCATGCAGCCGCGCCCGGAGGTGCAGATGGTGTTCTCGGCCTCGCAGGTGATCAACTCCGACAACGAGCGCATCGAAACGCGCCGTCCGTATGAAGCCAGCGGCACCCTGTCCGGCCTGGACGTGCACCGCCGCGTCACGCTGGGAATGGAGAACTTCATCGGCGAATTCACCACCGTGATGTTCCGTCGCCAGACCATGTGGGACGTCGGGCTGCACCAGCTGTACAAGATGGGCGACCACGATTTCCTCACCGGTCTGGCCGACCTGATCGCCTACCTGAACCTGACCAAAGACGGCAGCATGTTCTATATCGACGAGGAACTGACTTACTTCCGCAAGGACCCGCGCCTGCAGTCGAACTCCAATCCGACCTCCAACCCGTTCTTCGGCAACTGCTTCTCGGATTACATTGACCTGCTGCGGGTGTCGCTCGACGCGCAGATCATCAGCTCCGACGAGTACCGCTCGATGCACCCGCAGGTGGACGCGGTGTTCCTGCGCCTGAATAACCTGTTCCCGCAAGTCGGGGAAGCCCGTGAGCGCTACCTGGCCCGTATGGCCAAACTGGACCAGTAAGGAGAAGCGATGTCCCACCTTGACGAAGCCCGGCTGATCGACCTGCCCAAGTTCCACGACCCGCGTGGCAACCTGTCGGTGATCGAGGGCGGGCAGCACGTCCCCTTCGACATCAAGCGCGTGTACTATCTGTACGACGTGCCTGGCGGCTCCTCGCGCGCCGGCCACGGTCACCTGCATCTGCAGCAGTTCTTCATCGCCATGTCGGGCAGTTTCGACATCATCGTGGACGACGGCTACAGCCGCAAAAAGATCCACCTGAACCGCTCCTACTACGGTTTGTACGTGCCGGGGATGATGTGGCGCGAGGTGGAAAACTTCTCCTCGGGCGGCGTATGCCTGGTACTGGCCTCGACCCACTACGATCCGTCCGACTACTACTTCGACTACGACGAATTCGTGGTCGCCGCGCGCAATCATCACCCCACCTGAACAGCATCATGATGAATCCTCAACTGACCAGCTTCTACGAACGCTTTGGCGCCGGCGACGGCCTGTTCTACCCCGGCCACGCCTCGGCGCTGGTGGTCCTGGGCGGCAAGAAGATTTTGTTCGACCCGATCGTGCTGTCGCAGCCCTATGACAACGCGTGGGTGTTCTACCCGCCGCAGATCGTCGACCCGCGCTGGTACGAGGTCGATGCCGTGGTGGTGTCGCACATCCACCAGGATCACTACGACCTGCCGTTCCTGCGCAAGCTGCCGCCGCAGGTCAAGCTGCTCGTCGTCGGCGACCGTCCTGGCTTCGAGAGCGACATCAAGGAAAAGGTCGGCCGCGAAGTCACCGTGGTGCCGCCGGAAACCGTCAATGAGATCTTCCCCGGCGTGAAGCTGTACGCGATCAACCACGAGACCAACGGCATCGACTCCTCGGCTATCGTCTACAACGACAACTTCTGCGTCTACCACGGCAACGACAACTACCTGCAGCCGGCGTCGATGCGCAAGTTCACCGAGATCAATCCGCACATCAACGTCGCCTGTGTGCCGTACGCTTACATCCACTGGTATCCCTTCCTGATGGAGTACGACGATGACCAGGAGGGCAAGCTGCACAAGGAGCGCGAGCGCGCCCGCCTGGTCAACCACTACATGGACGACTTCCTCAACAACGTCGACATCCTGAAGCCGGACGTCGCCATTCCGTTCGGCGCCAACCTGCTGATCGACGACGGCAATATGCGCTCGGACATCAACATGGCGGTGCAGACACCGGTCGAGCTGACCGACTACGCACGCAAGGTGCGCCCTGAAACAGCCAAGCGCGTGCAACCGATGCTGGCCGGCGACTACTACGGCATCGGCCCGGACGGCCCTGAACTGACCATCGCCAACAACTACGAAGCTGAGAGCTACCGCGACGACGCCCAGGCCTTCCTGGCTTCGCGTCCGCAGAAAACCCCAAGTGTCGACGGCCCGCCCGTCGACCTGGAGCAGTTCCTGCAAACGCTGAACAAGCGCCTGGAAGGCTGCGGCGCACCGATCGACAACATCGTGCGCATGGACCTGAACTACCGCAGCGGCAAGGTGCTGATCGAGATCGACTGCCTGACCTACAAGGCGCGCGCGGTGGACCACTTTACCGAGGGCCGCCCGTTCCACCACTTCAAGCTGGACCCAGTGGCCTCCTCCGACTGGCTGAACGGCGACGCCTTCCTGGAAATCCTCGGCACCCGCCGCTTCACGCTCAAGCGCGTGCCGGACCTGTACCTGCCGGACCTGCTGCGTCTTGTGAACACGGTGTTTTAAAACAGATTGGAACTATCATGAGCGTCCCCTTCCTCGACCTGAAAGCCATCAACCTGACGCAAGCCGCCGAGCTGGAAGCCGCCTTCAAGCGCGTGCTCAACTCCGGCTGGTACATCCTCGGCTCCGAAACAGCGGCCTTTGAAGCCAGCTTCGCGGAATACTGCAACAGCGCGCACGGCATCGGCGTGGCCAACGGCCTCGATGCCATCTTCCTGATCCTGAAAGGCTACGGCATCGGTCCCGGCGACGAAGTGATCGTGCCGTCCAACACTTTCATCGCCACCTGGCTGGCGGTCAGCCACTGCGGCGCCAAACCGGTGCCGGTGGAACCGGTGGAAGGCACCTACAATATCGACCCGTCGAAAGTGGAAGCAGCCGTCACCGACAAGACCAAGGCCATCATCGCGGTGCACCTGTACGGCCAGCCGGCCGACATGGGGCCGCTGAAGGACATCGCCAAGCGGCGCGGCCTGAAGCTGATCGAAGACGCGGCGCAGGCGCACGGCGCGCGCTACCACGGCGGCGTCACCGGCCAGTTGGGCGATGCGGCGGCGTTCAGCTTCTACCCCGGTAAAAACCTCGGCGCGCTGGGCGACGGCGGCGCCGTCACCACCAGCGACGACGCGCTGGCGGACCGCATCCGCACCTACCGCAACTACGGCTCCAAGATCAAGTACTACAACGACGTCCCCGGCTACAACTCGCGCCTGGACGAATTGCAGGCGGCCCTGCTGGCGGTCAAGCTCACCACGCTGGACGAAGGCAATGCCCAGCGCCGCGCCATCGCCGCCTACTATCAGCAGCACCTGGCCGGCATCGCCGGCCTGACGCTGCCGGAAATCCCATCGTGGGCCGAGCCGGTGTGGCACCTGTACGTGGTGCGCCACGCGCAACGCGACCTGCTAGCCAAAAAGCTGGCGGAAAAGCAGATCGGCACCATCGTGCACTATCCGGTGCCGCCGCACCTGCAGCCAGCCTATGCGGAGATGGGCTACAAGGAAGGCGACTTCCCGATTGCGGAAGCAATCCACCGCGAAGTTCTGAGCCTGCCGGTGTCGCCAACCATGACGCTGGAAGATGCCGCCGAAGTGGTCGCCGGCGTCAAAGCCGTCCTGGCTGAATTGGGCTGAAATGTTCCGCAAGCCGCGTTCAGTACGCGGACGGCAGTTGCTGTTCCGCGACGCCGCCGTCGCCGATGCGGAGTTCATCCTGGCCTTGCGCACGGATGAAAAGAAGGGAGAATTCCTGTCCGCCACCGCGCCGGACGTGCAGCAGCAGCGCGACTGGCTGACGCGCTATGCGGGCGACGACACGCAGGTCTACTTCATCATCTGCAAGCTCGATGGCACGCCGGTCGGAACCGTGCGCCTGTACGACCAGCGCGGCGATTCCTTCTGCTGGGGCTCGTGGATCAAGAGCGACGGCGCACCGAGCGGCTTTGGTGTGGAATCGGCCTTGATGGTGTACGACTTCGCGCTGCAGATCGGCTTCCAGCGCGCGCACTTTGATGTGCGCAAGGGGAATGCGTCCGTGATCCAGTTCCACGAGCGCTTCGGCGCGGTCAAGGTGGGCGAGACCGACGAGGACAACCTCTACGAAATGAGCAACGCCGCCATCAAGGCGGCGCTGCAGCAGTATCGCAAGTACCTGCCCGACGGCGCGGCCGTCGCGTTCTGATTACTCGCGCCGGATCTTTTTCTGGCGGACGCTGTGCAGCGGGCCTTCCGCCAGCACCACCTTGGCGGGCACCTTGAACGGCGCCAGATGCGCCAGGCATTCCTGACGGATGCGCTTCTTCAGGCTGTCCACGCTTTCCGGACTGTCCACCACCACCTTGGCCACCACGATGTTGCCCAGCATGGCGTGCTTCTCGCCGAACACCGCCACGTCCTGCACGTTGTCCATCTCCAGGATCACGCTCTCGACTTCCGACGGATACACCTTCTGTCCCGCCACGTTGATCAGGTCCGTCACGCGGCCGAGGATGCGGAAGTAGTCGCCATCGACCTCCACCTGATCCTGCGTATTGAACCAGCCGTCCGCATCGAACTCCGACGGCGCATTCAGGTAGCCCACCATGGCGTACTGGGATTTGATCCACAGCACACCATCCACCACCTTGGTCTGGAAGCCTTCGCCGCCCACGCGCACCCACAGCGAACCGTCCTCGCGCGACTGCGAGCGCAGCACACCCACCTCGGACAGGCCGTAAGTCTGCAGCAGGTCCACGCCCGGGAACTGCGCACGCACGCGGTCCAACGTCGATTGCGGCATCACTTCGGTACCGTAGGTGATGCGCTTGAGCGACGACAGGTCGTACTGGTGCTGCAGGTTGGACGCCATCATCAGCGTCAGGAACGACGGCGTGGCCGGCAGCAGCTCCACCTTGTACTTCTCGATCGCCGCGCAGATGTTCGGCACCGAGCGGTCGGCCACCGTCACCACCGTGCCGAGGCTCGACGTGATCGCCAGGATGGTGTTGATGCCGCCGAAGTGGTCGATCATCAGGAACGGAATCGCCACCACCGGCGCGCGCTGCTTGCGGAACTTCTCGGCCACCTGGTGGAAGTCATGCAGGATGCCTTTCGGCTTGCCGGTCGAGCCGGACGAGAACAGCACCATCCCAGGCGTGCCGCGCTGGCGGAATTCGTTGAGCAGGGCATTGTCGGTTTTGAGACCGCGATGGGTGATGGTGGCGTCGCGGCCGGCCGCATCGAACTCCACGTACCACTCGCAACCCGAAACGCCCAGCGCCACCGACTCTTCCACCACCGAGGTGCGCGTCAACGGAATCACAATACTGCCGTTGCGGCACAGCGCCATGATCATGCAGAACACTTCCGGCGAATAGTCGCCCAGCACTACCACGGTCTCGCCGCGCTGGATGCCGGCCGCCTGCACGCGCTGATAGAAGTCGCCAATCAGCGCGACCACGCCGCCATAGCTGACCTCACGGCCTTCGTGGATGAAAGCGATGCGCTCGGGCGCGCTCTGGAACCGCTCGATCAGCCATTCCATGATTACACTCCCAGATCGTTCAGCACCAGCTTGATCAGTTTGTAGGAGGTGATATTGCCCGCGTCTTCGTCGGGGATGGTCACCTTGAATTCCTCTTCCAGCGCCAGCACCAGGTTCATATGGCGCAGCGAGTCCCAGTTCGGCACGTTGTCCATGCTGGAGTCTTCATTGATGGTGGCGGCGTCCACGTTCAGCATGGTGGCCATTACTTGTTTCAGGGCGTCTTCATTCAACATAAGTCATCTCTATCCATGGGTTGGCGGGGGCGGCAAAATCGGCCGCGGCGATGGCGTATCTTCGCACACCTTCGCTGGTTTCTTCTTGCAAGGGCATGCCCAGGCGGGCGTAGAAATCAGCCACTTGCGCGTTCTTGGCGCTCGGGATGTATTCCGCGCGCAGTTCGGTGCAGCCGCGCTGCATGGCGTCGGCGGCGATACGGGTCCAGATGCCCGTTTCGACACCGCGGCCGATCACGCGGCAGCTCATGAGGAAGTTCTCGACGATGGCCGTCCGGCCTTCGTAACGCATCACGGCCACGCCGGTCAGGCCGGCATTGCCGAATTTGTCGCTCACCACCAGCGAGTAGACGGCGTGGCTATCGCCCTCCATCATCTGCTCGATCTCGGCAACGCTGTAGCGGGTGGTGGTGAGGTTGAACTGGTTGGACTTCTGCGACAACTCGCTGATGCGGGCCGCGCTGGCGCGTGCATTGCGCGTCAGCTCCACCTTCAGTTCCAGCGACGCCAGGTACTCTTCCTGCGAGCCGAATTGCGCTTTCAGTTCTTCCGCGCCGGCGCGCTGGCGGTATTGTTCGGTCTTGCCCTTGCTGTCGGCCGCGATGCCGCCGGCCAGGAACAGCGACTTGATCTCGGCCACCACGCGCGGGTAGTCGGACAGCGTGGTCGGCACCTGCACTGTTTTCACCATCGGCAGCTGCTGGCGCACGGCTTCGCATTCAAACGAGGAATCGTCGAGGAACACGATGCTGTCCAGGCCCACGTTCAGCTCCTGGGCCAGGGCGCGCAGGTTGGATGGCTTGTCTTCCCAGTTGACCTTCTTGGACACCAGCTGGGATTCTTTGAGCACCATGTCCGGATGCTTGTGCAGCACTTCGTCAACATCGGCCGGGTTGTTCTTGGTGACCAGCGCCAGCAGGATGCCCTGCCGCTCCAGCGCGGCGAACTCCTGCTGCATGCGCCAGAAGATATTGCCGGGATAATCGTAGGGACCGAGCTTGATGCCGTTCAGCAGATCCTCGCCGATCACGCCGCCCCACAGCGTGTTGTCGCAGTCCAGCGCCAGCACCTTGTAGAAGTGCGCGCCGAAGCCGCGCGCGGCGGCGGCGATGCGGCGCGCCAGTTCGTTCATGTAGGCGCCCGTGTACGGCGCCTTGCTGCGGAAGTAGAAGCGCGCATCGAAGGCGGCTTGCTGGCCGACCGCGCGCACGATGTCTTCCGTATCGATCATGCGGATGTTGGCGAACGCCGCAGCCTCCTCGCGCAGGGCGGCGTTGAAGCGCGCCAGCACAATCGCCACCGCATCCTGTCCGCCCGCGTCGGCGGCCATGCCCATGCGGTGGAAGGTGCCGAGATAAATCGCCGGCATCGCGCGCGCCTTGTCGAACACCATGCGGTAGCGCTGGCGCAGCTCCGCTTCCTTGGCATCGATGATGGCCGGGTCCAGGCTTTCCAGCTGCGCTTCAAACGATGGCAGCAGGTTGTCGAAAAATGGCAGCAGAACGATCTGCTCCACGCCGGCTTGCGCGAACAAATCGATGTCTCCGATCGGGTCGTCGTAGTTACCGGCCACCAGCTCGATGCGCGCGCCGTTCAGCAGCCCGTGCTTGCGCAGGTAGATGTTCAGCAGATCCACCGTGGCGGAGGATGAGACGCCAATCTTGACGGTGCGCGGCTGTGCCTCCTTTTCCAGCGTGGTGACAGCCTGCGTCAGCTGCATCATGGTGCTGTCGGCCTTGCCCAGCACAGCGAGTGCGGCGTCACGCGGCGACACCACCGGCGCGGCAGCTGCGGTGTTCTGCTGCCCGCTCATCGCATCGCCATCCCGCCGTTGACGGCAATGGTGTCGCCGGTGACGAAGCCGGCGTCCTCGGACACCAGATAGGCGACGGCGGCCGCCACGTCGGACGGCTTGGCCAGGCGGCGCAACGGCGTCTGGCGCGCGATCATCAGTTGTGCCTTCTCGGGAATGTCCCCGATCAGCGTGGTCTCGCACATGCCCGGCGACACGCAATTCACCGTGATGCCCTGCGGCCCCAGTTCAGCCGCCATGTAATTGGAGAACACCTGCAGCGCGCCCTTGGCCATGGCGTAGCCGGTCCAGGTGACGGACGGCGGACCGTCCAGCACCTGCGAGGTGATGTTGACGATGCGCCCCCACTTGCGGGCCGCCATCTCCGGCACCACGGCGCTGGTCATCAGGAACGCGCCCTTGACCTGCACATCCATCTGCTGCTGCACGTCGTCCCAGGCGGTGGCGCTGAACGGTTTCGGATTGATGCGCGGCGACGCGTTGTTCACCAACACGCTGACCGCACCGAACGCCTTCACCGCCGCCTGGTACAGCGCCTGCGCGCCGGCCTCGGTGGCGATGTCCGCCTGCACCGCCAGCGCGCGGCCCAGCGCATGGACCCCGCCCACACCGCCGCCGCCCGCCGCCTTGGCCGCATCCGCAGCCGCGTTGATCTCGGCCACGATCTGCGCCGCACGGTCTGCCTGGCCGCGGTAGTTCACCACTACGCTGAAGCCGTCCGCCGCCAGACGCTGGCAGATCGCCTTGCCGATGCCGCCGGCGCCGCCGGTGACAATCGCCACGCGCGGACGCGCATCCGCTGCCGGCTTGGCCTCGGGCTCCGCCGCCACCAGCACCTTTACCTTGCCGACACCGGTCAAGATAAGCTGCTGGTTCTGATTGACGATTTTGGTATCCAGCTCCAGCAGGCGCTCGCGTTCGTGCTTCTTCAGCACCGTGGCGCTGATGGTCAGCACATCGCCCAGCCGCACCGGCAGCAGGAACTCCATGTTCTGCGACACCCACAGCGCGCCGGTGCCCGGCAGCTTGGTACCGATCACGGTCGAGATGAAGGAGGCGCCCAGCATGCCATGCACCACAATGTCCTTGAACGCCGTGGTCTCCGCGTAGGCACGGTCCACGTGCAGCGGATTGTCGTCGCCGGTCATCTCGACGAACTTGCGCACGTCCGCTTCGGTAATGTGTTTGGTCAGCGTCTGCGTTTCGCCAACCTGGATCGAATCGAAATCTTTAAACATGCTCATGCTTCCTTCCTGGCCATCTTCCAGCGCCACACCGAGGCGCCGAAGTTGAAACCGGCGCCCACGGCGGCCAGCACCACGGTATCGCCATCCTTCACCAGCTTCTTCTCCACCGCCTCGCTCATGGCGATCGCCAGCGACGCCGCACCGGTATTGCCCACGCGCGCCACGTTGGTGTAGGTCTGTTCCAGCTTGTAGCCCATCTTGCGCACGATGTACTCGATCATGCGCAAGTTCGCCTGGTGGAACAGCATGAAGTCGACATCGGCCGGCGCCACGCCGCTCTTCTCGCAAGCTTTGCGGATCACGCGCGGCAGGTGGGTGATAGCCTGCTTCCAGGTGGCGATGCCATTCATTTCCATGTAGTCCACTGCGCCATCGAAGGCGCGGCCGATGATCGGATGACTGGAGCCGCCGCCGCGCATGCGCACCGACTCGTAGTTCGAGCTGTCGGTATGGAAGGCCGAGGAGATGATGCCGTCGGCCGGGTCGCCGCTGCGGCTCAGCACCGCCGCGCCGGCGCCGTCGCTCAGGTAGATGGCGGTATTAACGTCCGACCGGTCGATGTAGCGCGACAGGAATTCAACGCCGATCACCACCGCGTTGCGCACCGACGAGTCCACGCGCATGCGGTCCGAGGCCACCGTCAGGCCGGTGACGAAGCCGGTGCAGTTAGCCTGAAGGTCGAAGATCTGTGCGTTCGGCGCCTTCAGCTCCATCTGCACCTTGGCCGACAGCGGCGGGTAGATGTAGTCGCCCGAGAAGGTGCAGGCGATAATCAGGTCCACCTCGTCCATGCTGATGCCGGCCATCTCGATAGCGCGCTGCGCCGCCAGCACCGCATACTGCGACGCCGATTCGTCCGGGCCGGCGATGTAGCGCTGCTCGATGCCGGTTTTCTCGACGATCCATTCGGGAGTGACGTCCAGGTTGCGGCACAGCGTCGCGTTGTCCTCCGCGTGTTCCGGCAAATGGTGGCCGACGCCGGTGATGGTGATGCCCGGGAAGGGGAATGGAGTAGTGCTCACGATGCTGCCAGCCCTAAAAAGTTTAACAATGCGGCGTTGCCGGTACGGACCGACAAGCCGTCGGCCGCGTTACCGTGGCCGGGATAAATGGTGCGCTCCGGCGTCAGGTCCTGCCAGTAGCCGAGGATAGTCTGCTTCAGCACCGCATGGTCCTCGCCCGGCAAATGCGACAGGCCGACGCCGCGCGCATACAGCGTATCACCGGTGAACCACGCGCTGCCGAATTCGATGATGCAGGAACCCGGCGTATGCCCGGGCGCCGGCAAGTAGCGCAGCGGGGTGCCAGCGATGTCGGCCACATGGCCGGGTTCCACCAGCGTGGCCTCCGGCAGCACCACCTTGCGCTGGATCTTCATCGCCATCAGCAGAAAGTTGGACGCCTTCATCAACTTGGCGTCGGCTTTCGGCACGAACACCGCGCAGCCGTATTTTTTCTGGAAGTGCGAGGCGCTGCCGGTGTGGTCGAAATGGCCGTGGGTGCAGTACACCGCGTGCGGCCGCAGGCCATGCTCGCTCAATTCGGCGTCGATGGTTTCGCCATCAAGCCCGGCGTCGATCAGGATGCCGCCGCCTTCCACCTGCGCTTCGCAAAAATAGGCGTTGGAAGAGAACTCGCCGCTGGTCACGCGCCAGACATTGCCGCCGCCCCAGTTGCCGACCACGCTCGCCATGTCAGTTAACTCCACCCATGTAGATGGTCTGCGCGGTGATGTAGGAGCTGCGCTCGGACGCCAGGAAATCGACGATGTTGAAAATGTCGTCCGGCTCCGCGTAGCGCGGGATCGGCAGGCCGGCGATCACGGCGTCGATCTTGTCGCCCGGGAGCTGCGCCAGCATGTCGGTCTTGATGGCGGTGATGGACAGCGTGTTGCACGTGATGTTGAGCGGCGCCAGTTCCTTGGCCATGACGTTGGACAGCGTGGCCAGGCCGGCCTTGCAAGCGGCGTAGATGGAATCGCCGATCGGCTCCAGGCTCACCGCCATCGAACCGATGTTGATGATGCGGCCCCACTTCCCCTTGCGCATCAGCTTCGAGGCCTCGCGCGACACCATGAAGGCGCCCATCAGGTTGGTGTTGATCATGGCCTGCGCCTGCGCCGGCGGCATGATCATCGCGTACTGCGAGGTCAGCACGGCGGCGTTGTTGATCACGATGTGCACCGCGTCCGACACCTTCTTCAGCGCCGCAAAGCCTTGCTGCACCGACGCCGGGTCGCCGATGTCGACCTGGAAGTGGTGGTAGTCCGGATGATCGATGGTGGCCTCGCCGCGCGCAAAGCCGGCCACGCGGCCGCCATTGCGCAGGATATGCTCGGCCAGCAGGCGGCCCACACCACGCCGGCTGCCGGTGATCAGCGCCAGCTTGCCAGCGTAGGTGGAGCCGGTTGAGTTCATGCCTTTTCCGACAGCAGCAGCTCGATGTAGGCGGTCAGCGAGCGCACGTCGGTGAACGGCGACACCGCCTGGCTCATGGCGCGGTCGTCGGTCAGGCTGATGTCGCGGCCGGCCTGCTCGGACACGGCGCCTTCAACGTCGACGATCACCGACACCAGCGACAGCGAATCGAGCACTGCGTCGGCGCCGAACAGGCGGGTGTCCAGGCCGACGGCCAGCTGCTCGTCCGGGCCGCGCTCGTCGTTGATGTTGTTCAGGGCCTGCAGGATGATGGCGTGGATGGCATCTTGGTTCAGCATGGGGTAGTCCTTGTAATGAATTATTCGGCGGCGCGGCGGGCGGCCGCGATCAGCACTTTCATGCGCGGCAGCGCGCTCTTGCGGTATTCGTCGGCCAGCATGCCGAGGTAGACGGCGTCCTCGAACGAACCGTCCTTCTGGCACAGGTGCTGGCGCAGGCGGCCCTCTTCCTTCATGCCCAGGTACTTCTGCCACTTGATCATCAGCGTGTTGTTGGCGGCGATGATGCCGCACACGCGCAGCAGACCCAGACGGTCGAACGCCAGTTCGTACAGCAGCTTCATGGCCTCGACGGCCGCCGGCACGCCCTGCGTGGCCGCCTCGTCGCCGATCAGGAAGCGTCCCGGCTCGCCGTGGCGGTTGGCGCGGTCGATGCCGACCAGCGACAGCATGCCGACCGGATGGCCGTTTTTCAGTTCGATGATGTAGTTGTATTCCGAGGCCGGACGGCTGGCGATCCACGCGGCCTGCTGCTCCACGCTGGCAGCGCCAGGGTTGAGGAAGCGGGCGCGCTGGGCATTGCGCCAGCCCAGCGTCAGCGCGGCGTCTTCCGGCCGCAGCGGGCGCAGGTTGACGAATTCACCACTCAGCACTTCGGTGTTCGGTACGACGGCTTGGGACATAAGGCTTCCTAGTAGACGATGAAGGCGGCCGCCTCCGGCACCGGCACGCCCGGCGCCGACGGCTTGTAGGCCATGCCGATGAACGATTGCTCCAGCGTGAAACCGGCCTCGATCAGATGGGCCAACACCTCGCCGCCGTTGCGGTACAGGTAGATATGGTCGGCATGGGCGGCGTTCAGCGCCGCCGTGATGAAGGCCTTGGCGCCCGGCGCCATGTTGCGGCGCAGGCCGCGCAAGAAGGCCACCGGATCGTCCAGGTGTTCCAGCACTTCCACGCACACCAGCCAGTCGGCCTTGGGCTCCAGCGGTTCGGCGGTGATGTCGCGCAGTTCGGTGCGATAGCGGTCGGCCACGCCCAGCGCCTTCAGTTGTGTTTCTGTAAACCGCTGCGACGACGGGCTGATGTCCACGCCCACGCCGCGCACCTGCGGCAAGGCGCGCAGCAGCAGGCCGGAATACAGGCCGGTGCCGATCCCGACCTCCATGAAGGAAGTGGCGCAGGCCACGCGCATGGCCTGCACGAAGGCGCTGTTGAAAAACTGGATCTGGCGGTAGTGGTGCGGCCACAGGAAGTGCGACAGCAGCAGGCCTGGCAGGTATTCCTGCATCATGTGCGCTTCGTTGAAATACACTTCGCTCGATGCCTGCTCGTGGGTCTTGGCCTTGTATTCGCGCTCGCGCTCAAACACCGCCTGCAGGCGCATCGACTGCATGGCGAAGACTGCGTAGCCCTTGGCCGCCGCGGTCACCGCCTCCTCGGTCGGGAACAGGGCGTTCAGCACCGGCTCGAATTCATCGGCCCACTCGGCGCCGAACAGCGCGGCGCCACGGTCGACGATGTCCGCCGCGAAGCGGTGTTTCGCGCGCAAGGTATCGGCCATGCGGGTCAGGCCAGGGTAGCGGGTCCGGTCCAGCTGGAAAGGGTGATTTTCAGGCATGAATATCGCAGTTGGCAAAGCGGCAGAAGGCTGCACTCTAGCATACCAGTCCCCCTTTGGGTATGCCAAACAACGACGGAAAAGCGTCCCTTCTCAGCTGCTGTGCGACGGGTAGGAAAGCCCGCCGCTGCAAGGTACAATCCCGACACAACCGTCCGCTCGCCGAAAGCCCGATATGACCGAACCACGTCCCGCACCACCCCGCCCCGCCGCCACCTTGGCGGACTGGCAAGCGGCGGCGGCACGTTCCGCGCCGGGCGGCGATCCCGCCCACCTCGACACCCCGCAGCCCGACGGCATCACCATGAAGGCGCTGTACACGGCGGCCGACCTCCAGGGCCTGCCACACACCGACACCCTGCCCGGCTTCGCGCCCTTTGTGCGCGGCCCGCAAGCCACCATGTACGCGGCGCGCCCGTGGACCATCCGCCAGTACGCTGGCTTTTCGACCGCCGCCGAGTCCAATGCCTTCTACCGCCGCACGCTGGCGGGCGGCGGCCAGGGCGTGTCGGTGGCGTTCGACCTGGCCACCCACCGCGGTTACGATTCCGACCATCCGCGCGTGAAAGGCGACGTCGGCAAGGCCGGCGTGGCGGTCGATTCGGTGGAGGACATGAAGATCCTGTTTGACGGCATCGCGCTGGACAAGGTGTCGGTTTCCATGACCATGAACGGCGCCGTGCTGCCGGTCCTGGCCGGCTACATCGTCGCTGCCGAGGAAGCCGGCGTGGCGCAGGAACAACTGTCCGGTACCATACAGAACGACATTCTCAAAGAATTCATGGTGCGGAATACCTACATTTATCCGCCCGAACCGTCGATGCGCATCGTGGCCGACATCATTGCCTACACGGCACAGCACATGCCGAAGTTCAATTCGGTATCGATTTCCGGCTACCACATGCAGGAGGCCGGCGCCACGCCGGCGCTGGAGCTGGGCCTGACATTGGCCGACGGCATGGAATATGTCCGCACCGCCATCAACAACGGCATGGACGTTGATGATTTTGCAGGCAGGTTGTCATTCTTCTTCGGCGTCGGCATGAACTTCTACATGGAAGTGGCCAAGCTGCGCGCGGCGCGCCTGCTGTGGTGCCGCATCATGCAGGAATTCGGCGCCAGATCGCAGAAATCGCTGATGCTGCGCACCCATTGCCAGACCTCCGGCTGGTCGCTGACCGTGCAAGACCCGTACAACAACGTGGTGCGCACCACGGTGGAAGCCATGGCTGCCGTATTTGGCGGCACCCAGTCGCTGCATACCAATTCGCTGGACGAGGCCATCGCGCTACCGTCCGAATTTGCCGCGCGCATCGCCCGCAACACCCAGCTGATCCTGCAGGAAGAGACGCAGATCACCAACGTCATCGATCCATGGGCCGGTTCCTATATGATGGAAAAGCTGACGCAGGACGTGGCGGACCAGGCCTGGGCCATCATCCAGGAAGTGGAGCAGATGGGCGGCATGACGCAAGCCGTGGGCTCGGGCTGGGCCAAGTTGAAGATCGAGGCGGCGGCGGCGCAGAAGCAGGCCCGCATCGATTCGGGAAAGGATGTCATCGTGGGCGTCAACAAATACCAGAGCGGCGCCGAAGACCAGGTCGAGGCGCGCGAGATTGACAACACCGCCGTGCGCGAGCAGCAGATTGCCCGCCTGGCCCAGATCCGCGCCACGCGCGATCAGGAAGCGGTGGGCGCGGCGCTGGCGGAACTGGGCACGGCCGCGTATGAAGGGCGCGGCAACCTGCTGGAACTGGCGGTGCGCGCCACCCGCCTGCGCGCCACCGTGGGCGAGATTTCGGATGCGCTGGAGCAGGCGTGGGGCCGGCATCGTGCCGCCAACCAGAACGTCTCCGGCGTCTACGGCGCCGGCCTGGCGGATGACGAAAACTGGTCGCTGCTGCGCGCGGAGGTGGAACGCTTCGCGGTCGAGCAGGGCCGCCGGCCGCGCATCATGGTGGCCAAGCTGGGGCAGGACGGCCATGACCGCGGCGCGCGCGTAGTCGGCTCGGCGTTTGCGGACCTGGGATTCGACGTCGACCTCGGACCGCTGTTCCAGACGCCGCAGGAGGCCGCGCGCCAGGCGATTGAAAATGACGTGCACGCAGTCGGCGTCTCCACGCTGGCGGCCGGCCACAAGACGCTGGTGCCGGAACTGATTGCCGCGCTGCGCGAAGAAGGCGCGCAAGACATCATCGTGTTTGTGGGCGGCGTGGTGCCGACGCAGGATCATGGCTTCCTGTACCAGGCCGGCGTCAAAGGCATCTTCGGTCCCGGCACGCCGATCCCGTTGTGCGCTGCCGACGTGCTGCAGCATATCCGCGAGTCGCTGGGCGCGGTGCCGTCGTCGGCCCCGCCCGACGCCGCAGCCGCCAGCCCGGCTGCGGCCACGGTCGCCATGGCGCTGGGCGCGACCGCCGGCGCCTCGGCAGCCACCTGACCCGATGATAATCGAGCCTGACGACGACGCCCTCGCCGCCGCCCTGCTGGCACGCCAGCGGCGCGCGCTGGCCAAGGCAATCACGCTGGTCGAGTCCTCGCGCCCCGACCACCGGCTGCGCGCCCAGGCCCTGCTGGACAAACTGCTGCCGCACACCGGCGGCGCCTACCGCATCGGCATCAGCGGCGTGCCGGGCGTGGGCAAATCCACCTTCATCGAAGCCTTCGGCATGTACCTGCTGGCGCAGGGGCTGCGCGTGGCAGTGCTGGCGGTCGATCCATCCTCGCCGCTGACCGGCGGCTCCATCCTGGGCGACAAGACCCGCATGGAACGCCTGTCGCAGCAGGAGAATGCCTACATCCGCCCCTCGCCGGCGCGCGGCGCCTTGGGCGGCGTCAGCCACCAAAGCCGCGAAGCGATGCTGATCTGCGAAGCAGCCGGCTTTGACGTCATCATCGTCGAAACCGTGGGCGTGGGCCAAAGCGAAACCGCCGTCGCCGGCATGTGCGACGTCTTCCTGCTGCTGCAACTGCCCAACGCCGGCGATGAACTGCAGGGCATCAAGAAAGGCATCCTTGAGCTGGCCGACATCGTGGTCTACAACAAGGCCGACATCGACCCGCGCGCCGCCGCCGTCGCCGCAGGCCAGATGCGCGCCGCCCTGCACATGCTGCGTCCCGCGTCGCCGCACTGGCACATGCAGGTGCTGCAGGCCAGCGCCGCCACCGGGGCCGGCATCGAAGACATCTGGGCCACCCTGCAGAACTACCGCAAGACCATGCAGCACACCGGCGCCTTCGAAGAACGCCGCAAGCAACAGGCGCAAACCTGGATGTGGAACCTGGTGGAAGCCGGCCTGCAGGAGCGCTTCCGCAACCACGACGCCGTGCGCGCCGCCCTGCCGCAAGCCCTGCGGCAGGCCGCCGACGGCAAAGCCAACCCGGCCACCCTGGCGACACTCCTGCTGGACGTCTTTCGCCCCTGAGGCGAAGCAGGTATGATGAAGTCCAGCCCTATCGACCAACTGACACTGCCTCAATGACCGCATCCAATCACGCGCAATGGCTGAAACAGGCCGCACGCGGCAACATGACGATCCCGGAATTGTTCGACGCCGCCGCCGCGCTCACGTTACAAGGCCAATCCCAACTGGCCATTGACCTGTATCGCACCTGGCTGGAACACAGCAAGCGCTCGCCGCTGGCTTACGCCGCCTGGTTCAACCTCGGTGCCGTGCTGGCCGCCGTCAACGACGACGAGGACGCGGAAGCGGCCTACCGCAAATGCATCGCCCTGCAGTCACGCTTCGTTGAAGGCCGTCTCAATCTGGGTACGCTGCTGGAACGGCGCGGCAAACCGCAGGAAGCACTGGACATGTGGCGTTCCATCCTCGGCCCGCAGGTCAAGATCGACAAAGTGCAGCAGCGCGCCCTGTACCTGCAAACGCTGAACAACCTCGGACGTCTGCTGGAAATCCAGAAGCAGTATCCGGAAGCGGAAGAGATGCTGGCGCAAAGCCTGCGCGTCGATCCGTCGCAGGTCAACGTCATGACCCATTGGGTGCACCTGCGTCAGAAGCAGTGCCACTGGCCGACATGGTCCGGCCTGGAACACATCAGCCGCAAGCAGATGGAGGACGGCGCCTCGGCACTGGCCATGCTGAGCCTGACCGACAATCCAGACCTGCAAAAAGCCGCCGCGCTGCGCTTCGTGCGCGACAAGATGAACGCCGACGTCGCGCCCATGACGCAGCCCGGCCAGAGCTACGGCCACCAACGCCTGCGCGTCGCCTACCTGTCATCCGACCTGTGCTCGCATGCGGTCTCGATCCTGACCGCCGAACTGTATGGCCTGCACGACCGCAGCCAGTTCGAAGTGTTTGCCTTCAGCTGGAGCCGCGACGACGGCTCGCCGCTGCGCGCGCGCGTGGTGGCCGGCATGGACCACTACATCCCGATCCATACGCTGAGCGACGAGCAGGCCGCGCAGCTGATCCGCGCCCACGAAATCGACATCCTGGTGGATCTGCACGGCCTGACCTCGGGCGCGCGCCCGCAAATCCTGGCCTACCATCCGGCGCCGGTGCAGATGACCTGGCTGGGCTTCCCCGGCACCACCGGCCTGCCTGGCGTGGACTACGTGATCGCGGACGACTTCCTCATCACGCCGGAGATGGAAAAGGACTTCACCGAAAAGCCATTGCGCCTGCCGGACACCTTCCAGATCAACGACCGCCAGCGCCTGATCGGCAACACGCCGACGCGCGCCTCGGTCAACCTGCCGGAGGACGCCTTTGTGTTCTGCTCCTTCAGCAACAGCTACAAATACAAGCCGGAACTGTTCGCGCACTGGATGAACATCCTGCGCCGCGTGCCCAATTCGGTCCTGTGGCTGGTAGCCGATACCCCGCTGGTGGGCGAGAACCTCAAGCAGCATGCGCGCGAAGCCGGCATCGATCCGGAACGCCTGATCTTCGCCACCCGCGCACTGCCGGCCGACTACCTGGCGCGCTACCGCGTGGCCGACCTGTTCCTCGACACCTACCCTTTCAACGGCGGCACCACCGCCAGCGACGCGCTGTGGGCCGGCCTGCCGGTGCTGACCTGCTCCGGCCCGACCTTCGCCTCGCGCATGGCCGGCAGCCTGCTGCGCGCGGTCGACCTGCCGCAGCTGATCACCACCAGCTTTGCCGACTATGAAGAACTGGCGGTGGCGCTGGCCAACGACCCTGCACGCATCGCCGCCATGAAACAGCAGCTCAACGACAACCGCATGCGCTGCGCCCTGTTCGACACGCCGCGCCTGGTGCGCAACCTGGAAGCGGCCATGAAAAGCGTCGCTGCCCCACTTTCGAGTAAAGCCATGAACCCTATCGACCAGATTCCGATGATCGCGGTGTCCTACAACGCACCCGACCTGATTGCCTCGCTGCTGTCCACCTTCCGCCAGCACTATCCGCACAATCCGGTCACCATCATCGATGGCTCGGCGCCGGAAATCGCGGCGCAGATCGCGCCGATCTGCGCGCAGTATCCCGGCGTGGACTTCAAGCCGTTCGGCTATAACATCCACCATGGCCCCGGCATGGCGTGGGCGATCGAAAACCTTGATCTGAAAGGCCGCGTGCTGTTCCTCGACTCCGACGTCGAGATCCTCAAACGCGGCTTCCTGGAGTCGCTCGACGAGCACCTGGAGCCGCACATGTACGGCGTCGGCAACGTCACCCCGGTCGATGAAAACGGCTTCTCGAATGGTCCCAACAGCATGCCTTACCTGCACCCGGCCTGCATGCTGACGAATATTGAAGTGGTGCGCCAGTGGCCGCTGCCGGTCAAGCATGGCGCGCCGATGCTGCCGCCGATGATCGCGCTGGCCAAGGCCGGCAAGAGCGACTTGCTGCGCAACGTCACCTGGGTCAACAACGACTTCAGCGACAACCCGGCGCAGCGCATCTTCATCCGTCACGACTGGCAGGGCACCGTGCGCCGCACCGGCGGCTATCACTACGACAAGCCAAGCGTCACGCAGATCAACTCCGAACTGCTGTCCTTCGTGCCGACCACCGCGGTCAAGGTGGTGCAGCTGGGCTGCGGCGATGGCGCTTTTGCCAAGGCCTACAAACAGATCAACGCTGTCTGCAACTACACCGGCATCGAACGCGACGCCATTGTGGCCGAACAGGCACGCGCGCACTGCGACTTCGTCTACAGCCAGGATTTCGAGACGCCGGACGAGCAGCGCGACCGCCAGCTGGCGCAGGCCAACTGCTGGGTGCTGGATGGCGCGCTGGAGCGCGTGCGCGATCCGTGGGCGGTGCTGGAAAAAATCCGCAGCAGCATGGCGCCGGACGGCACGCTGGTGCTTTCGGTGCGCAACGTGCAGCACTGGAGCGTGCAGGTGCGCCTCAACATGGGTGACTATCGCTATCGTCCGGACGGCGTGCTGCAAAAAGATGAACTGCGCCAGTTCACGCGCGGCTCGCTGCTGGAACTGCTGGCGCAAACCGGCTTCCGCCTGACCGGCGGTGCCCCGGTGATCCGCGAGGAAGCGGGTCGCGACGCCTTCCTGCCGATCCTGCGCCAGCTGGCTGCGGCCAGCGGCAGCGATCCCGAGCTGTCGGTGCAGGACGCGCTGGCGCAGCGCTACATCATCACCGCCGTTCCGGCCTGAGCATCATGCGCATCCTGATCATCGGCGGTTCCAACTCCCTGCTCAAGGGCGGTTATGTGCAGGGACTGGCGCAGTCGCTGCAAGGCTATGTGGAAGCGGAGATCGTGCAGATCTCGGTGGGCGCCACCACCTCGCTGTCGGCCATCGGCCGCCTGCATGAAACCTTCAACGGCCAGCCTGCCGATGTGATCCTGTACGAATACGGCATCAACGACGCCGGCCACTTTGCGCCGCGTCCGGGCGGTGCCGAGTCGTGGCTGATGTGCTTCCACCTGCTGCTGAAAACCGCGGCGCGTCTGTATCCATCGGCGGTGTTCGTGCCGCTGGTGCTGGCGCAGCAGCAGCACTTCTCGATGACCGTGCCGAATCCGATCTACGATGCGCAGATCCGCGCTTATCAGGAACTGGCCCTGCCCTTGATCGACATCCGCGCCTGGATGTCGGCGCTGTTCCTCGGCCGTGCGCCAGAATGGATGTACCGCGACGCCGCCCACTACGACACGCCGCACGCCACCTCCATCATCGGCGCGCTGGTGGCGCAGCGCCTGCTGACATTGAAAGCGCAGAACGCAGAACCGCTGGCCACCACGCTGGCACGGCTGCAAAACGTGTCGCCGTTTGCGAGAACGGAAGTGATGTACATCCCGGCTGTCAATCTTCAACAGTTCACCAGCGGCCCGGTGGAGCCGGGCCATATCGGCAATCGCCTGATGCAGCTGGACTACCTGCGCATGCTGCCGGGCAGCCGGCTGGACCTGAACAGCGAAATGTTCCCGCTGGCCTTGTTCCTGAAATCGGACCCGCAGCACGACACGCTGCAGCTGGAGCTGAGCACACCGGAGGGCTTTGCCATCAACACCCGCGTCGTTACGCGCCATGCGGACACCGAGACGCTGCCGTTCATCTACTCCAGCATCCCGCTGCCGCTGCTATGGAGCCATTCGCTGGTGATGCATTACGGCGCCAGCAAACTGGGGGTGTCCGTGCCGCTGGATGCCGGCGGCGGCCAGACCGGCTTCGACTGCTACGCCCCCGGCCTGCCCAACGCCCCCGAGCGCCACCTCGACTTTGTCGGCCTGCTGATGCTGGTGCAGCAGTAAATTCTCATATTCGAAAATTTCGATAATAAAGCGGAAATTTTTCCGCTTTTTGTTTTGGTTTTGACCGTTCATACTTCACTCCATCGATGCAGCAAACGCATCAAACACCAAATCGAAATTATTGAATATCTTAAGGAGAATGAACATGCCAACCGCCATCGCCAAACCAGGTCAAACCCTGCTGAGCCCTAACAACCACGCCCTGATCCTGATCGATCACCAATCGCAGATGGCATTTGCCACCAAGTCGATCGACCCGGTCCAGCTGCGCAACAACGTGGCGCTGGTATCGAAAGCAGCCAAGGAATTCAAGGTGCCGACCATCCTGACCACCGTGGCGGAAAAATCGTTCTCCGGCCCGATCTTTAACGAAATCAAGGAAGTGTTCCCGAACGAAGTGGCGATCGACCGCACCACCATGAATACCTGGGAAGACCCGCGCATCGCGGAACGCGTCAACGCCATCGGCAAGGAGAAAATCGTGCTGGCCGGCCTGTGGACTTCGGTGTGCATCGTTGGTCCGGCCCTGTCGGCCCTGGATCAGGGCTTTGAAGTCTACGTCATCACCGACGCCAGCGGCGACATCTCGGACGAAGCCCACGAACGCGCCATCGAGCGCATGGTGCAGGCCGGCGCCCGCCCAATGACCTCGCTGCAATACCTGCTGGAACTGCAGCGCGACTGGGCCCGCGGCGAAACCTACGACGAAACCGTGGCCACCGCCATCGCCAACGGCGGCGGCTACGGTCTGGGCCTGATCTACGCGAAAACCATGTTCAACGCCGCAGAAGGCCACTAAGCCGGACGGCCGCCCGCAGCCACGGGCGGCCATCTGGTTACGTACGTTACATCAGGTAACAGCTTTATCGGCCTGTGATTGTTAACCTGCTTTCATCTTTTCAGCAAGAAGGAAGCCAATCATGGGCGTTCAAGCAAAAAATGTCAGGACCGCGATCTCCTCAACACTGATGTTCAGTCTGCTTGCCTTGGCCGGCTGCAACAAGCCCGCCGAGCTGCAGCAACAAGCCGCCGCGCCCGCTACTCCTCAGCCTGCCCCCTATACGCCGCCAACTGCGGAACAGTTGGCGCAAATGGTGGCGCCGATCGCGCTGTTCCCCGACAAGCTGGTCGGCCAGGTACTGGCCGGCGCCACCTATCCGGAACAGATTGTTGCCGCCAACCAGTGGCTGACCCAGAATCCCACGCTGAAGGGCGACGCGCTGCAGAATGCCGAAGCCGCCCAGCCCTGGGATGTCAGCGTGAAATCACTGACCACTTTCCCAAGCGTGCTGAACCAGATGGCCAGCAATGTCCAGTGGACCCGGGCGCTGGGCGATGCCTACGTGAACGATCCGAACGATGTGATGAACGCCATCCAGGCCATGCGCCTGCGCGCCCAACAAGCCGGCACGCTGAAAAACGCGCCGCACCTGCGCGTATCGACCACCGTGCGTACCGCGGCGCCGGCAACCGAGGTGGCACCGCCGCCGTCCGACACGGTGGTCTACGCGGGACCGGCGGTGGTACCGCCACCGCCGCAGACCATCATCATCGAGCCGGCTGAGCCGGACGTGGTCTACGTTCCACATTACAACCCTGCAGTCGTGTACGGCGCGCCGGTGCCGGTGTACCCAGGCTGGACCTACCACCAGCCAACCTACACCAGCGAGACCGTGGTGACCACCGGTCTGCTCTCCTTCGGCGTGGGTGTGCTGGTCGGTGCGGCCGTGAGCCATCATGACTGGGGATGGAATGCGTGGGGCGTCAACTGGGGGGCGCCGGTGCATGCCTATGACGGCGGCTGGCACCGTCCAGCGGTGACCTACAACAACTCCACCTATGTGTCGAAATCCGTCACGGTGGTGAACCGCATCAACAACATCAATGTCACGAACAATAACTACCGTACCACCAACAACGTCATCAACCGCAACCAGAACTTGACGATCAACAACGCGCCACAGCCTGCGCCGAATTTCGCGCCGCGCGCGGCAGCACTGGCCGCGCAGCCGCAGCCGCCCCGGCCTGCCGCGCCGATGAGCATGCCGCACTTCACCGCACATGACGCCGTGCCGGGCGCCCGGCCACAACCCGCTGTGCCAGCAATGCATGTCAGCGTGACGCCGCCCTTGCCCCACCCTGCTGCGCCGGCGATGCACGCCAGCGCGATGGCGTCCCGGCCCCAGCCGGTGCACCAGGACGCCCGGATCGAGCGGCCGCCGGTGCAGGCCAGGATGGACAGCGCACCTGCCGCTGCCGTGCGTGAACATGTCACTGCAGAGCATGACCGCGCGCCGCAGGAACACAACACCGCCATGATGCACATGCCGCCCGTGCAGCACGCGGAGGCCAGCCCGACGCATCTGTCGGCGCCGATGCCGGTGCCGAAACCGGCACCCGTCCACGAAACGCATGTCGCGGATCGCCCGCAGCCGCACGCTGCCCATCAGGAAATGCTGGCCATGCACAACGAGCGGCCTCACGCCGCCCAGCCGGCGCCGCCCAAGCCGCACATCGAGAAACACGAGGAACACGCCCAGCACCGCGACAAGCGCGACGACCACGAGCACCACAGTTAGCTCCGGCCCCCGCCGGCCGTCAGCTCAGGCGGCCGCCGGGCACCGCGCTGCGCTGATGATGTCCTTCGCCAGCATGTCACGCTCCCTTGCGGTATGCCGCGATCACTGCCGGCGGCGCCTGCACCAGTTCGACCAGCACGCCGGCGCCGGCGATCGGAAATTCCTCGTTGGCTTTCGGGTGCAGGAAGGCGATGTCGTGCCCGGCCGCGCCCTTGCGGATGCCGCCCGGCGCAAACCGCACGCCTTGCGCCGTCAGCCATTCCACCGCCAGCGCCAGGTTGTCCACCCACAGGCCGACGTGGTTCAGCGCCGGCTGGTCCACCCGCGGGCTGCGCGCCGGGTCCAGCGGCTGCATCAGATCAACTTCCACCTGGAACGGCCCGCTGCCCAACAGCACGATGTCTTCATCGACGTTTTCCTTTGCGCTCACAAAGTGGCCGGACGGCGCCAGGCCCAGCATGTCCACCCACAGCTTGCGCAGCGGCTCCTTGGAAGCGGCGCCCACCGCGATCTGCTGCAGGCCAAGGATTTCAAACGGTCGGCTCATGACTACTGTCTCACTTTGTATGCGAAGATTGAATCCTAGACGGATTCAGCCGACAATACCAGCATGACTGCCAGCCTCCCCAGCGATGAATCGCAACTGCAGGAACTGAACCGGGCTCTCGCCGCCAACGAACTGACGCATGCGGCCAAGCTCGCATTTGTGCTGGCCAGGCGCGGCGTGCTGCCCATCATGCAGCTGATCGGCCTGGCAGGCCTGATGGGCCACGCCGGCCAGGCCGAACGCGCTGCCGAGCTTTACCATCTGTGGCTGCGCTGCACTGAATCGCCGCTGCTGTTTGCCGCCTGGTACAACCTCGGCGTGCTGCAGTTGCAGGCCGATGAACAGCAGGAAGCCGAACAGTCGTTGCGCGCCGCGCTGGCCATCAAGCCCGATTTCATCGATGCCCGCATGACGCTGGGCACGCTGCAGGAACGTCTGCGCCAGTACGACGCCGCGCTGGCCACCTGGCGCGCCGCCCTGGCCCAGATCGATCCCGACCATCCCGCCAGCCGGCCGCAACAGATCCAGGCGCTGAACAGCGTGGCGCGGGTGGCGGCCCTGCGCAAGCACTATCCGGAAGCCGAAGACGCCTGCGCGCGCAGCCTGCTGCTCGATCCCAAGCAGCCCGAGATCGCCGCCCAGTGGATCAATCTGCGCCAGCTGCAATGCGCCTGGCCGGTATGCGCGCCTCTGCCGGGCCTGGCTGAGGCCGACCTCAGCCACAGCGCCTCGGCCGCCTCCACCCTGTGCATCAGCGACGATCCGGCCGAACAGCTGGCTGCCGCCCGGCGCCACCCAGTCAACCGCGCGGCCGCGCCGGCGCCGCTGGCCGACCCGCAAGGCTATCTGCACCGCAAGTTGCGCATCGGCTACCTGTGCTCCGATTTCAGCAGCCACGCCGCCGCTCGCCTCACCGCTGAGCTGTACGGCCTGCACCAGCGCGATCAGTTCGAGATCTACGGCTTCAGCTGGCATGAGGAAGACCGCAGCGGCCTGCGCGCCCGCGTTGCACCGCAGATGGACCACCACATCCGCCTGACCGTGATGAGCGACCTGCAGGCGGCGCAAACCATCCGCGCCCACGAGATCGACATCCTGGTCGACCTGCACGGCCTGGGCGCCGACGGCCGCCCCGGCATTCTGGCGCACCGCGCCGCGCCGGTGCAGATCGGCTGGCTGGGCCATCCCGGCAGCAGCGCCGTGCCGGCCCTCGATTACATCCTGGCCGATGCCTTCGTGCTGCCGCCGCAACTGCACGCCTCTTTTACCGAGCAGCCGCTTTATTTGCCGGACTGCGTGCAGATCCACGACCGTCGCCGCGCTGTCGGCCCGGCCCCCAGCCGCGCCAGCTGCGGCCTGCCGGACGCAGCCTTCGTGTTCTGCAGCTTCAACAGCAGCCGCAAGCTGGCGCCGGCCCAGTTTGCCGTGTGGATGCGCATCCTCAAGCGCGTGCCCGGCAGCGTGCTGTGGCTGGCCGCCGACAGCGAACCGGTGCGCGACAACCTGCGCATTGCCGCCCTGCGCCATGGCGTGGCCAGCGAGCGGCTGGTGTTCGCGCCGCACCTGCCGCAAGCCGGTTACCTGGCCCGTCTGCAACTGGCCGACCTCTGCCTCGACACCCTGCCGTTCAGTGGCGGCGCCGCGGCGGCCGATGCGCTGTGGGCCGGCGTGCCGCTGCTGACCCTGGCCGGCCGCAGCTACGCGGCCCGCCTCGGCGGCAGCCTGCTGCACGCCATCGGCCTGCCGGAACTGGTGACGCGCAGCGCCCGCACCTACGAAGACAAGGCGGTGCGCCTGGCCGGCAAGCCGCAGGAACTGGCGCGCCTGCGCCGCCGGCTGGCCCGGAACCGCGACAAGACGCCGCTGTTCGACACGCCGGCGCTGGTGCGCCACCTTGAACAGCTGTACCTGCAGGTTGCGCGCGGCAGCCTGCAGCAGGACGGCGATCACGCGGCCACCCACGCCCCCGACATCAGCCTGCCGCTGGTCAGCATCCTGATTCCCACCAGCGACTTCGACACCGCCGAACAGCTCGACCGCACCGTGCGCAGCGCGCTGGCCCAGCACTACGGCCGCTGCGAGATCATCGTCAGCGACAGCGGCAGCAGCGATGTCCGCCGCCGCAAGCTGGCCCGGCTGCTGCTGGCCCATCCGCAACTGCGCTACAACCGCGCGCCCGCGCTGGACGCCGCGGACAACCTCGACCATTGCCTGACGCTGGCGGTCGGCGCCTACATTGCCGTGGCGCCGGCCGGCGACTGGCTGCATCCGGAAAAGATCAGCCGCATGATGCACTTCTACCAGACCTACCCGAGCATCGGCCTGGTAGCCTGCTGGCGCCAGCCGGTCGACGCCGACGGGCAGCCGCTGGCGGGCGCGCCGCTGCTGCCGGTGGAAACCGCTGTCAGCGGCGCCTCGCTGGCCGGGGTGCTGCTGACCAGCGAGCGCGGCGCCGGCGACGTGCTGTGCCAGCCCGCCTGCCTGCTGCTGCGGCGCGAACATCTGGGCGCGGCCTTCGGTCATTATCAGGGCAAGCGCTACCGCGACCTGGCGGGCGTGGCCACCGCGCTGGCGGTGCTGGCCGGGCAGGAGTGCGCCTACCTGCCGGCCGCGCTGTGCAGCGGCGCCCCGCCAGCGCCCCCGCTGCACACCAGCGATGCGCTCGATCTGGCGCTGGAACGCCTGCAGCTGTTGTATGAACCCCACACCCGCCTGCACTTCCTGGCTGACAGCGCCCAGTTCAAGGCTCTGCTGGCGCAACGGCTGGGGGCCTTGGCGGCGCTGGTCGGCGCCCGCTACGGCGCCCTGGCCGAGGGCGACCGCCTGCACAACGAGGCCGTCCAGCAAGCCCTGCGCGAAGGCTATGCCCTGCTGCTGACCCCACCGGGCGCTTAAGGCCCGCTACAATGGCCGCTCCTGCCACCATCCTGCCGCCCCACAATGTCCAGTCTGCTTTCGCGCATTGCCGCCACTGAACGTCCCGATCTGGTGGTCGTCATCGGCTACGGCGACGAACTGCCCGTGTTCCGCCACGCGCGCGCACTGTGGCAGTTTTACGCTGCCCACTTCCCCGGCATCGACCTGGTGTTCGTGCGCTGGAGCGACCAGCTGCGGCCGGGCGAAGTGCACCACAACGGCTACGACCTGCTGGTCGGCATCGGCGACCGCATGCAGGGCGCCGCCGGCTACGCCAGCAGCGGCGTCTGGTCCGGCAGCGAAAACGCCAAATGGATTTACCGCCAGATGCTGGTGCAGGACTATTTGCTGCGCACCCGCAGCGCGCCGTTCTACTTCTATCACACCACGCTGACCTCGGTGGTGGACTTCCGCGCCCTGTCCACCGTGCTGGACCAGTTGCCCAAGTCCGGCTGCTACGCCGGCCCCATCGCGCGCCTGAACGGCCCGCCCGAGATGGCTGGCCTTACCTTTACCAGCGGCGCCAGCACCATCCTGTCGCACGACGCCCTGCAGCACCTGCGCGCGCATTACGAGCCGCAACATCCATGGACGCAGTATCCCAACGATATCTGGGCGGCGCTGATGCTGCCCCATTTCATGCGCACGCCGCTGCCGACCTTCAACTTCGTGCGCCCGCGCGCGCCGATGGCGGATGCGGCCGAGTTGAGCGCCATCGCCCGTCACTTGCTGCAGCAGGGACACTTCCATTTTCGCGTCAAAACGGTGGAACCGCAGGACGCGGCCGGCCGCCGCCAGGACGTCGATCCGTGGATCATGCTGCGCCTGATGGAGACCGTGCTGTCGAGCGAACATGACCCCGGGCGCACGCGCACGTTGATGGTCCAGTACGCACAGGAAGCCAGCGGCGGCGAGTCGGTGCCGGCCCGGCGCGGCGAGTCATTGTTCAGCGGAGCACGCACGCTGCCCCTGTCGGACAGCGAACTGTTTGCGCGATAAACAACGGGCTGAACGGCCAAAACCCCGGTTCTTTTCGTTTAGAATGTTTAAGCAATGGCTGACAATGCAGTCTGTACAGCATTCACCACCCACTTGGAGACAGCATGAAAGCAGTGATTTTGGCAGGCGGCCTGGGCACACGGCTCAGCGAGGAAACCACCGTCAAGCCGAAGCCGATGGTCGAGATCGGCGGTAAGCCCATCCTGTGGCACATCATGAAGAGCTATTCGGCCCACGGCATCAATGACTTCGTCATCTGCTGCGGCTATCGCGGCTACATCATCAAGGAATTCTTCGCCAACTACTTCCTGCATACCTCGGACGTCACCTTCGACCTGCAAGCCAACAGCATGGAGGTGCACGAGCGCCACGCCGAACCGTGGCGCGTGACCCTGATCGACACCGGCGCCGACAGCATGACCGGCGGCCGCCTGAAGCGCGTGCGCGAGCACCTGAAAAACGAGGAAGCGTTCTGCTTCACCTACGGCGACGGCGTGGCCGACATCGACATCAGCGCCTCGATCGCCTTCCACAAGGCGCACGGCAAGCTGGCCACCATGTCCGCCGTGCAGCCGCCGGGCCGCTTTGGCGCCATCGACTACGAAGGCCAGCGCATCGTCAGCTTCAAGGAAAAACCGCAGGGCGACGGCGCCTGGATCAACGGCGGCTACTTCGTGCTGTCGCCCAAGGTGATCGACTACATCGACAGCGACGCCACCATCTGGGAAAAGGAACCGATGGAAGGCCTGGCCCGCGACAACCAGATGGATGCCTATTTCCACAGCGGCTACTGGCAGCCGATGGACACGTTGCGCGACAAGATCCACCTGGAAGACCTGTGGGAAAGCGGCAAGGCGCCGTGGAAGAAATGGCCATGAAGCCCTCGTTCTGGCAAGGCAAGCGCGTCTTCCTGACCGGCCACACGGGCTTCAAGGGCAGCTGGCTCAGCCTGTGGCTGCAGCAACTGGGCGCGCACGTCACCGGCTACGCGCTGGCCGCGCCCAGCCAGCCCAGCCTGTTTGAGGTGGCGGGCGTCGGCAGCGGCATGACGTCCGTCATCGGCGACATCCGCGACGCCGCCGCCCTGCAGCAGGCCATGCAGGCGGCGCAGCCCGAGATCGTCATCCACATGGCGGCGCAGGCGCTGGTGCGCCATTCCTACGCCCATCCGGTGGAGACCTACGCCACCAACGTCATGGGCCTGGTCCACTTCTTTGAAGCGGTGCGCAACACGCCCGGCATCAAGTCGGTGGTCAATGTCACCAGCGACAAGTGCTACGAAAACAAGGAATGGGCCTGGGGCTATCGCGAAAACGAAGCCTTCGGCGGCTACGACCCGTACAGCAACAGCAAGGCCTGCGCCGAGCTGGTCACGGCCGGCTACCGCTCCTCCTTCTTCAACCCGGAAAAATACGCCGAACATGGGGTGGCGCTGGCCTCGGGCCGCGCCGGCAATGTGATCGGCGGCGGCGACTGGGCCGAAGACCGGCTGATTCCCGACATGGTGCGCGCGATTGCAGCACGCAAGCCAGTGCGCATCCGCAGCCCGCACGCGATCCGCCCGTGGCAGCACGTGCTGGAGCCGCTGTCAGGCTACCTGACCCTGGCCGAGCACCTGTACGAGCAGGGCCCGGCGTTTGCCGAAGGCTTCAACTTCGGCCCACACGACATCGACGCCCGCCCGGTCGAATGGATCATCGAGCGCCTGTGCCAGCGCTGGGGCGACGGCGCCGCGTGGGAACTGGACTCCGCGCCGCAGCCACATGAGGCACACTATCTCAAGCTGGACTGCTCCAAGGCCCGCAGCCGCCTGCAATGGCAGCCGCGCTGGCACCTGGGGCACACCATCGACATGATCGTTGCATGGCACAAGGCGCAGATGGCCGGCGCCGACATGCGCGCGCTGACGCTGGCACAAATCGACACCTATCAAAATACCGCACCACTTTAAGGCAGCAATCATGAGC
>NZ_JBCNLB010000018.1:0-122774 GCF_039595735.1 Duganella sp. | reverse complement strand
CGTTCGGACTTGTAAAATGAAACAGGCAGGGGCACCTATCTGACCCACGGGCTCAATGGCCCAGACTCTGATCGGCATCTCCCTGCCTGACCACTTCTGCACCTTGATTATCCAAGGGTGACGCGGCGTGTTCAATATACGAGCTCTGACATTCGGACACGCGGCGCGCACCTTTGATGCAGCTCAACGCATCCTATCGTATCGTTGCTTCAGTCTGCGCCGCCCCCATCGATGAAATGGCCCTCATTTCAGTCGGCAGTTCTTGATCTACCTCAAAGATTGGCTCTCGATGTCCGAATGTCAGAGCTGACCCCGAATAAAAAAAACCGCCTCGGAGAGGCGGTTGAAGTATTACCCAAGGAGTTCCCTTACTACGATACTGCTTGCTGCTGCTTACTGCTGGCGGCGGCGCGCGACGGCGCCTACCATGACGAGGCCGGCGAGCAGCATGGCGTAGGTTTCCGGTTCCGGAACCGCTGCCGCAATGCTCGACGAGCCAAACTCCACACGCAGGCCGGTCGGGTTGCCGCCGTTCTGCGCCCAATTGGTGACCACAAAGTCCAGCGTGTTGACGCCGGCCACAAAGCCGCCCTGGGCGCCAAAACTGGTCCAGTCGGTAAAGCCGGTGGCGCTGCCAATGACGTTGTTGTTCAGCTTGACCACCACCGCGTTGTCCGCCGCCAGCCGGCCCGTGAAGGCGGCGCTGGCTGCGTTGTAGCCGCTCAGGTCGAACGACAGCGTATAGGTGTAGGTGCCGGCGCTGGACGGGTCAAAGCTTTCGCCCTGGCTGGCCGTCGGCGTGATCCACTTCGATACGCCGTCGTTGGCCAGCCATGGGCCGATCGGCCATTGGCTGTCGTAGGTGATGACCGGGACGCTGCTGACGCCCGAATTCAGGCTGTAGTTGCTGTCGGCCTGGCCGCTGATGCCCAAACCAGTGTTTTTCAAGCCGGTGATGCTGGCAGCGTGGACGGAACTGAATGCGGTGAGCGCCAGTACGGCGACAGCGATGAGATTGCGTTGCATGAGAGCCTCTAAAAAAGTGGGTTAGCGTGTCAGCCAGCATCGATGGGGATGCCTGGATTTCATCGAACCGTTTTTTAGGGCGTCGAAAGGAAGGTGCTGTTGCTGATAATTATAACGAGGTTTTACGGAAAATGCTCATGTGCATTTAAATTTCTTTAAGGCACATGAGCGTTTGCCACATCCTTAATGCTGTTTGCGACGGCGCGCTACCGCGCCCACCAGCGCCAGGCCGCCCAGCAGCATGCCGTAGGTGGCTGGTTCAGGGACGGCGCTCACGCTCGACGATTCGAATTCCACGCGCAAGCCGGTCGGGTTGCCGCCGCTCAGCTGATCATTGGTGACCACGAATTCCAGTGTGTTCAGGCCGGCCACGAAGCCGCTGCCGGCGCCAAAATCGTACCAGCTTTGGAAGCCCTGCCCGCTGCCGATGGTGGTGCCATTCAGCTTGACGATCACCGAGTTGTCCGCCGCCAGCCGGCCGTCGAACACGGCAGTGGCCGCGTTGTAACCGGCCAGGTTGAATTTCAGGGTGTAGGTGTAAATGCCGTCAGCCGCAGGGTCCAGCGATTGGCCCTGGGTGGCGGTTGGCGTGATCCATTTGGAGGTGTCGGTATTGACCAGCCAGGTGCCATCCACCGGCCAGATGTTGTTGGTGGTGATGGTCGGCACGCTGCCGCCCACGCTGGTCGAGCTGAAGGTGTAGTGCGTTTCCGCTGTGCCCTCGTCACCCAGGCCGGTGTTGTACAGACCGTTGATGGTGTCGGCGTGTGCCGCCGACAGGCTGGCCAGAGCCAGTGCTGCAGCAAAGATCGTGTGCTTCATGTGTACCCCATTTTATTAGTATGAATCCGGAGCGCCCCACTGAACTGCCAGCCGTTTTCCTGGCGCGGGAAAACAAAAAACGGCCGGGGTCGATTATAACGAACCCGGCCGCACTTGTGAGCATATTTATAATTGATGTGTTTTACATGCAACAATCGTTAGCTATTGAACAGCTTTCCTTCGTCCGCCAGCTTCAGCAGCAGCGGCGCCGGCTGCCACGCCTGCCCCTGATGCCCTTTGGCGTACTTGTTGATGGCCGCCAGCACATTCGGCAGGCCGACCGTGTCGGCGTAGAACATCGGACCGCCACGGTAGAGCGGGAAGCCGTAGCCGGTCAGATAGACCATGTCGATGTCCGAGGCGCGCAGCGCAATGCCCTCTTCCAGGATCAGCGCGCCTTCGTTCACCAGCGAGTACACCAGCCGCTCGACGATTTCCTCATCGCTGATCTTGCGGCGGGTAATGCCCAGGTCGGCCGAATGCTTGACGATCATGGCGTTCACTGCTTCATTCGGATAGGCCTTGCGGTCGCCAGCCTTGTAGTCATACCAGCCGCCGCCGGTTTTCTGGCCGTAACGGCCCATTTCACACAGCAGGTCGGCGGTTTTTGAGTAGCTGATCTCCGGTTTCTCGACGTAACGGCGCTTGCGGATGGCCCAGCCGATGTCGTTGCCGGCCAGGTCGCCCATGCGGAACGGGCCCATGGCGAAGCCAAACTTCTCGGCGGCCTTGTCGACCTGCTCCGGCAGCGCGCCTTCTTCCAGCAGGAAGCCGGCCTGGCGGCTGTACTGCTCGATCATGCGATTGCCGATGAAGCCGTCACACACGCCCGATACCACGCCGGTTTTCTTCAGTTTTTTGGACAGCGCCAATGCGGTGGCCAGCACGTCCTTGGCGGTTTCCTTGCCGCGCACGATTTCCAACAGCTTCATCACATTGGCCGGCGAGAAGAAGTGGGTGCCGATCACGTCCTGCGGACGCCTGGTGAAGGCGGCAATCTTGTCGACGTCCAGCGTGGAGGTGTTGGTGGCCACGATGGCGCCCGGCTTCATTACCTCGTCCAGCTTGCGGAACACGGCTTCCTTGACGCCCAGTTCTTCAAACACGGCTTCCACCACGATGTCGGCCTGGCCGATATCGTCGTAGGACAGCGTGCTGCTCAACAGGCTCATGCGCTGGTCCAGTTTTTCCTGGGTCAGCTTGCCCTTCTTCAGGCTGCTTTCGTAATTCTTGCGGATGGTGGCGATGCCCTTGTCCAGCGCTTCCTGCCTGGTTTCCAGCAGCTTGACCGGGATGCCGGCGTTGAGGAAGTTCATGGCGATGCCGCCGCCCATCATGCCGGCGCCGATCACGGCCGCCGATTTGATGCTGCGCACCGGCGTATCGGCCGGCACGTCCGGCACCTTGCTGGCCACGCGCTCGGCAAAGAAGGCGTGGCGCAGCGCTTTCGATTCGGTGGTCTGGATCAGGTGCATAAAGCGTTCGCGCTCGAATTTCATGCCGTCTTCAAATTTCATGGTAACCGAGGCGGCCACGGTTTCCACGCATTCCAGCGGCGCCGGGAACGGGCCGGCCATGGCCTTGACGGTGTTGCGCGAGAATTGCAGGAAGGCTTCGTGGTTCGGGTAGTCGACCTTGCGGTCGCGCACTTTCGGCAGCGGCCGCACGTCGGCAATCTTTTCAGCAAACGCCACCGCCGATTGCACGATGTCGGCATCGGCGGCAAACAGTTCATCAAACAGCGCCGGCAGCTTTTCCGACGAGACCGGATTGCCCGAGACGATCATGTTGAGCGCCGGCTCCAGGCCCAGCACGCGCGGCAGACGCTGGGTGCCGCCGGCGCCCGGCAGCAGGCCCAGCTTCACTTCCGGCAGCGCGATTTGCGCGCCCGGCAGCGCCACGCGGTAGTGACAGCCCAGCGACAGCTCCAGCCCGCCGCCCATGCAGACGGTGTGGATGGCGGCTACTACCGGCTTGCTCGAATTTTCCGCGGTGGCGATCAGGGTGTGCAGGCTGGGTTCCTGCAGCGCTTTGGGCGTGTTGAATTCCTTGATGTCGGCGCCGCCCGAGAAGGCCTTGCCGGCGCCGGTGATGACGATAGCCTTGACCGCATCGTCGGCCAACGCCTGCTGGATGCCCTTGACGGCCGCCGTGCGGGTGACCAGGCCCATGCCGTTGACCGGCGGATTGTTCAGCGTGATGACGGCAACCGCGCCGCGCACTTGGTATTCAGCAGTCATGTCTCTTCCTTGTTCTTGGTTGGAATGCTAACTCACTTACTATACCGCATAAAAAGAACGATCGTGTTATTTTTTTTGCTGCAGTGCCGCCGCTTTTGAAAGCGGCGGCAGCGCTTTGCAATGCGGAGAATTGGCTCAGCAGTTGTCGCTTACAGAGTACATTTTATGGAGCTGCTCTTGCTTCCATTTTGAATACCGGAAATAATCAGTTCACACCGCGCATATTCCCCATCCCCGAATATCCAAGTAAATTCTCTCTAAATATCACACCTATGGGTATTTAGTATCTCTTACAACATACAGGGACTCTCATGAACGCTCCGAGCCAGGTAATCCAGACGCAGGATGTAGAACTCCAAGCTATCCACGCAGCACTCAACCGTGTGCAAGCGGTTATCGAGTTCGACCTGGAAGGCAGGATTTTGCACGCGAATGACAATTTCCTGCGCGTGCTGGGTTATTCGCTGGGTGAAGTCCAGGGCCGTCACCACTCCATGTTCTGTGAGGCCGCGTATGCCGCCTCGCCGGCCTACAAACAGTTCTGGGGCCGTCTGGCCAACGGCGAATTCGAGCAAGGTGAATACAAGCGGGTCGCCAAGGATGGCCGCGAAGTGTGGATTAATGCCTCGTACAACCCGGTGATGGACGCCGACGGCAAACCGTACAAGATCATCAAGTTCGCCACCGACGTCACCGCCAACCGCACGCGCAATGCCGAATACGAAGGCAAGGTCAGCGCCATCAGCAAGGCCCAGGCGGTGATCGAATTCGACATGCAGGGCCATGTACTTACCGCTAACGATAATTTCCTGGAGGTTATGGGCTATTATCTCGACGATATAAAAGGCGAGCATCACCGCATGTTTTGCGATCCGGATTACGCCGCCAGTGCAGAATATAAACGGTTCTGGCAAAAATTGAATCGTGGCGAATTCGACAGCGGCCGTTATAAGCGCCTTGGCAACAACAAAAAGACGGTCTGGATACAAGCCACTTATAATCCCATTCTCGATTTAAATGGCAAACCATATAAAATAGTCAAATACGCAAGCGATATTACCGCCCAGGTGGAGCTGGAAGAGTCGGTGGCCGCCAAGGCCAAGTCGGACGGCGAAAAGATCGCCCGCCTGCTGGAGTCGGTGGCACGCGCCGCCAACGGCGACCTGACCAGCAAGATCACGGTGGAAGGCAGCGAGCCGCTGGACCAGCTGGCCGAGGGCATCAGCAAGATGACTGCCGACCTGCGCAAGGTGATCAGCGACGTGGTGATGTCCGCCAGCGGTCTGGCCGACGCCTCCACCACCATTGCCGAGCGTTCCAACGGCGTGGCGGTCGGCACCCAGGCGCTGGGCGCCACGGTGGAGGAAATGAATGCCTCCATCGACGGCCTGACCAGCTCGATCAACTCCATTGCCAACAACACCTCGGACGCCGACGCCATGGCCAAGTCCACCCAGCACGAGGCGGAAGTGGGCGCCAAGGCGGTGGCCAAGTCGATCGAGGCCATGGACCTGATCAACCGCTCGTCGGAAGATATCGGCGAAATCGTCAAGGTCATCAGCGACATCGCCAACCAGACCAATATGCTGGCCTTCAACGCCGCCATCGAGGCGGCGCGCGCCGGCGAGCACGGCCTGGGCTTCTCGGTGGTGGCGGACGAGGTGCGCAAGCTGGCCGAGCGCTCCTCGCAGGCGACCAAGGAGATTTCCAAGCTGATCAACGAATCGGTCAAGCGCGTCTCGGCAGGCAGCGAGATTTCGCGCCAGGCCAGCGACGCCTTCGACAAGATCCTGGCCGGCGTGGTCAAGACCACCGAGGCGATTTCCGATATTTCCAAAGCCGCCAACGAGCAGTTGCTGACGGCGCGCGAAGTCAGCACCGCGGTGCAGTACATTGCCGAGGAAGCCGAGAAGTCGGCCGCCGCCTGCGACAGCATCGCCCGCTCGACCGAGGGACTGAACCAGCGCGCCGGCGATCTGAATAAAACCGTGTCCGGCTTCGCGGTGTAAGCATGGAAGTCGGCGGCATTACCCCGGCCACCCTGACCGCGCTGATTGCGCTGGTGCGCAAGCATACCGGCATCGCCATGAGCGAACGCAAGAGCGTGCTGCTGGAGCGGCGTCTGCGCCCGCGCGTGCAGGCGCTCAAGCTCGGCAGCTATCAAGCCTACCTGGACAAGGTGGAGCAGGACCGCGCCGAAGTCCCGCACTTCATCGATCTGGTGACCACCAACGACACCCTGTTCTTCCGCACCCAGCAGGTGTGGGATTACGTCGAGCAGGAATTCCTGCCGCAGTGGTGGCAGGCCCATCCGGGCCAGCGCCTGAAGATCTGGTCGGCGGCCGCCTCCAGCGGCGAAGAACTGTATTCGATGGCCATGTTGTGCGAAGAGTTTGGCGCCGGCCATCCCGGGTTCGCCTACCAGATCCATGCGACCGATATTTCGCAGCAAATTCTGGCACTGGCACGCGATGGCCAGTACACGGGCCGTTCCGTGGAACGTATCCAGGAGACCCATCCCGAGTGGGTCAAGAAATACTTCCGCCCCAGCGCCAACGGCCTGCGGGTGGTCGATGCACTGAAGAAGAACGTGGAGTTGGCCCAGCATAACTTGCTGACTCCGCTCAAGCCGGCCCGCCAGTTTGACCTGGTATTCCTGCGCAATGTGTTGATTTATTTCGACCAGGAACACCAGCACACCATCCTGCAGCAGGCCCGCCTGAGCATGGCGTCCCACGCCATCATGATTGTGGGGGAATCGGAATCGATCTCAGGCCGGAATACCGCCTACCAGCTCGACCGGCCGATGATTTATCGAATGGAATAAAAGGCGGTCATCATGCAGGCGACATTATTCGCTACTCCCATCCAGCCGGCCAGCGTGCCCTGGGGCGACAACCACGCTGACGAATTCATCGCGCCGCCGGGCGCGCCGCAGCAGGTGGCCATGGGTCAGTTGAAGGTGGGCACGCATGCCGGGCATCTGCAGGCGCTGCTGGGTTCCTGCGTCGGCATCGCCTTCATCTGGAAAAAACAGCGCCGCTGCGCGCTGGCGCATTGTCTGTTGCCCGAGTGCGAGCAAGCCAACAACGAGCTGGGCGCGCGCTATGTCAGCCAGGCCGTGCCCTCGCTGCTGCGCCTGATCGGCGCCACCGAGGCCGATTATGCCGATATCGAAGTGGTGCTGGCTGGCGGCGCGACCATGCTCAATGGCTGCTCCAGCCGCTTCCAGATCGGCCAGCAAAATGCCGATGCGGCGCGCCGGCACCTGCGCAAATATGGCTTGCACGTCAGCTACTGCCGCGTCGGCGGCAAAAGCGGCCGCACCATGAACATCGATTGCGCCACCTGTGAATATACCGTGCAGGAAATCTCCCCTTCCTCGCGTACTGGAGTTGCCCATGCCTGATGCGTCCGCCGTCTCGTGCACCGAGTTGTTTGGTTCCTTCGTGTTGGGCAGCGACGAGTTCGCCCTGCCCGCCAGCTGCTTCCGCGAGGTGGTGAATTATCCGGACAAGGTGTCGGCCCTGCCGCTGTCGCCGCGCTTCCTGGAAGGCGTGTTCACCTTGCGCGGCAGCGTGATCCCGGTGGTCAACCTGGGCCGGGTGTTCAATCCCGCGGCGCGCGCCGCGCAGCCAACCGACAAGATCGCCATCCTGGATTACCAGGGCGTGCTGGTCGGCATCCTGTTTGATGCCACCGGCGAGATCCTGCGCGTGCGCCCGGAACAGCGCAGCACGCTGACCTACGCCGATGGCGAAAAGCGCGGTGTCGTGGCCGGCACCATCCTGCTCGATCATGGCACGCGGCTGGTGCAGGTGCTGGATGCCGATGCGCTGGTGCGGATCGAAAACGTGCCGCAGGTGCTGGCGCTGCAAGCCCATGACCGGCGCGCGCGCCGCCAGCATGGCGAACGGCGCCAGTGCGTCAGCTTCCGCGTCGGCGCGTCCTCGTTTGCGTTCGAGATGGCGGCGATCCAGGAAATCATCCGCGTGCCGGAGTTGCAGCCTTCCATACTGAACAGCGCACTGTGCCTGGGCCGCATTAACTTCCGCGGCAGCCCGGTGGCGGTGGTGGATTTTGCCACCCTGCTCAACGCCGGTGGCGGCGAGCGCGTGGCAACACCCGACCAGCGCATCATCGTGGCCCGCATCGATGACGCCACCATCGGTTTCCTGGTTGATTCAGTCGATAACATCGTCAATTTTTACAGCGAAGAGATCATGCCGATTCCCATGCTGAGCAAGGCGCGCGCCGGCATGTTTGGCGGCTGCCTGTCCAAGCCTGAGCTGGGCGACATTTTCTTCCTCGACCACAGGCAGATTTTCTCCAGCAACGAAATCAGGGAAATGCGCAGCGGCCACGCCAACCTGTATCCCAAGGACCAGGCGCAAGTGGCAAAGAACGAGCAACGCGACGCCCGCCGCGGCCAGCGCAAGGTCTACATCACCTTCGCGCTGGAAAACAGCTACGCGGTGGAAATCAAGCAGGTGCGCGAGATCATCGACCTGAGCGTGGGCGAGATCACCCGTCCGCCCGGCCTGCCGGCCTTCATGCGCGGCATGCTCAACCTGCGCAAGCAGATGGTGACCGTGATCGACCTGCGCGGCCTGTACCAGATGCCGCCGCTGGCGGACAACTCGCAATCGAAGATCCTGGTGGTCGAGCGCGGCGAGGAATGCTACGGCCTGCTGGTGGACGCGGTGGAAAACATCATGACCATCAACGACAACCGCCGCTTTGCGGCGCCCAAGATGATGCGCAATCCGGACGCCCACGGCGATCCGCGCGCCGAGATGGACGAGGTGATCGACATCGAGGTCGACGGCGACGCCCACCGCACGCTCAGCGTCTTCCAGTGCGAACGCCTGCTGGAACGGCTGGCCAGGGAGATCCCGGCGCTGGCGGCATAGGCCGTGGTGGAGTACAGTATGGCATTACTCATCTGGAGGTTTATCCATGCCTGTCTCGCGCCGCGCCATCGCCCTGTTGATTCCCTTGAGCCTGTTTGCCGCCAGCGCCTATGCGCTATCGCTGGCCGACCTCAGTAACAAGGACGCGTCCGGCGGCCTGAAGGCGGCGCTGGAAACCGGCTCGAACGCGGCGGTGGCCAAGCTGGGCGCCGACGGCGGCTTCCTCAACAACGACAAGGTGCGCATTCCGCTGCCCAAGATCCTGGAGCAGGCGCGGCCGATCCTGAAGATGACCGGCAAGGGCCAGCAGCTGGACGATCTGGTGGTACAGATGAACCACGCGGCCGAAGCGGCGGTGCCGATGGCCAAGCCGCTGTTGCTGGACGCCGTCAAGTCCATGAGCATCACTGATGCCAAGAACATCCTCACCGGCGGCGATACCTCGGTCACCGATTTCTTCCGCGGCAAAACCCAGGACAAGCTGGCCGTGCAATTCCTGCCGGTGGTGAAGAAAGTCACCGACAAATCCGGTCTGGCCACCAAATACAACACCGCCATGAGCCTGGCGCCGCAACTGGGTGTGCTGACCAAGGACCAGGCCACGGTGGAAGGCTATGTTACTCAGCGCGCGCTGGATGGCCTGTACACCATGATCGCGGAAGAGGAAAAAGCCATCCGCGCCGACCCGATCGGCACCGGCAGCAAGCTGATCGGCAAGGTATTCGGCGCCATCAAATAGCGCTTGTCAGGCGAGCCACTGCGGCTTAAGATGGGCTGCACCACGTTTTCCGCCGCCTGCGGCGGGAAAGCGATGACGACGCATCCGGCCTGACCTTGCAGCAGAAGATGCTGCGCTCCACCATCAGCCTGCAACCGGGCATCGGCGTGGCCGAGCTGGCCCGGCAGGAAACTGCGCGGACCGACCATGAGCGGCCACATCAAGGCGCTGGAAGCGCTCGACCTGGTCAAGCGCGATGCCCCAGATCCCGACGACCGCCGCCGCAGCGGCCTGCTGCTGAGTGCGCATGGAGCGGCGGTGCTGGCGGACATCCGTGAACGCCGGCGCGACTGGCTGGCGCGCCGCCTGACCGGATCGGGCGCGATCCTGGCGCAGCAGGTGCACGGCCGCGCCGCCAACGCCATGCTGTACCGCCACGCCATCGGCAACATCTTCAGCGCCGGCACCGTGCTGGTCGGCTTCGGCCTGCTGATGCATTATTTCCGGCCCGAACAACCGCTGGCGGCCAGCAGCCCGTCAGCACGTTAATCACGCGGGAAGCTGGTAGTCCCGGTATTGTTCGCGCAGCTTGTTTTTCTGGATCTTGCCGGTGCCGCCGACCGGCAAGGCGTCGGCAAACACCACATCGTCCGGCAACCACCACCTGGCCACCTTGCCGTCGAAATGCGCCAGCAGTTCCTCGCGCGTGACCGCACTGCCGGGACGGCGCACCACCACCAGCAGCGGCCGCTCGTCCCATTTCGGATGGGGCACACCGATGCAGGCCGCCTGCATCACACCTGGATGCGACATGGCGATGTTTTCCAGGTCGATGGTGCCGATCCACTCGCCGCCGGACTTGATGACATCCTTGGCGCGATCGGTAATCTGCATGAAGCCGTCCGGGTCGATGGTGGCCACGTCGCCGGTCGGGAACCAGCCGTTTTCCAGCACATCGCCGCCCTCGTTCTTGAAATAACTGGAAATAATCCACGGCCCTTTGACCAGCAGGCTGCCGGAGGTCTTGCCATCCCACGCCAGCTCCGCGCCCAGCTCGTCGACGATTTTCATGTCCACGCCGTAGATGGCGTGGCCCTGCTTCTGCAGGATTTTGCGCTGTTCTTCCTTCGGCAACTCCATGTGCCTGGACAGCAGACCGCCAGTGGTGCCCAGCGGCGACATTTCCGTCATGCCCCAGCCGTGGATGACCTCGACGCCAAAGTCATCGATCAGAGTGTTCATCATGGCCGGCGGGCAGGCCGAACCGCCAATCACGGTGCGGCGGAAGGTCGAGAACTTCAGCTGGTTCTGCAGGCAGTAATTGATCAGGCCCAGCCAGACGGTCGGCACACCGGCCGAGAAGGTCACGCGCTCCTTCTCCATCAGTTCGTAGACCGACTTGCCATCCAGCGCGGCGCCGGGAAACACCATCTTGGCGCCGGACAGCGGCACCGAATACGGCAAGCCCCAGGCGTTGACGTGGAACATCGGCACCACCGGCATCACCGAATCGCGCGACGACACGTTCAGCACGTTGGGCAAGGCCGAGGCGTACGCGTGCAACACCGTCGAACGATGCGAGTACAGCGCGCCTTTCGGGTTGCCGGTGGTGCCGGATGTGTAACAGAGTGTAGCGGCGGCATTCTCGTCAAACACCGGCCAGGCATAGTCGGCCGGCTGCGCGGCCAGCAAATCTTCGTAGCACAACAGCTTCGGAATCCGGGTGTCAGCCGGCATGCGGTCGGCCGCGCCAAGCAGTATCCAGCCTTTGACCGTCTTGCAGTGCGGCGCAATGGCCTCAATTAAGGGCAGGAAGCAGAAATCGAACAGCAGATACTGGTCTTCCGCATGATTGCAGATATAGGCCAGCTGTTCCGGATGCAGGCGCGGATTGATGGTATGCAGCACCGCCCCGCTGCCGGACACGGCGTAATACGCTTCCAGATGACGATAGCCGTTCCATGCCAGCGTCGCCACGCGTTCGCCCATCTGCACGCCCAGCGTTTGCAGCGCATTGGCCAGTTGTCTGGCGCGTTGATGGCAGTCATGGAAGGTGTAGCGGTGCAGATCGCCTTCCACGCGCTGCGAGACGATTTCGCTGTTGGCATAATGGCGCGCCGCAAACGCCAGGATGCTGGAAATGAGCAGCGGCTGATTCATCATCTGGCCCATCAGGGGAACTGGGGATGGCATGGGTGTCTCCGGTTGTTTTATAGACAAAGTTTCCGGCCCGCGCCGGAGCAGCGTCAATGCTTTTCGATGCTGCACCGCCGCATCCACGCACTGCGGTAAAATCACCGCTTAGCTAACCTGGAGCACATCATTACTGCCGCTAAACTGCCGTTGGACAATTCCTTCGCGTCCCTGCCGCCCGCGTTCTACACCCGCCTGATGCCGACTCCGCTGCCTGCGCCCTACCTGGTTGCGACCAGCGCGCCGGCGGCGAAGCTGATCGGGCTGCCGCCGGATCTGTCGGACAGCCTTGATATCCTGATCGGCAACGCCGTGCCTGAGCGCGCGCAGCCGCTGGCCGCCGTGTATTCCGGCCACCAGTTCGGCGTCTGGGCCGGCCAGCTGGGCGACGGCCGCGCCATCCTGTTTGGCGACGTTGCCACCAGCGCAGGCCCGATGGAGCTGCAATGGAAAGGCGCCGGCCTGACGCCGTACTCGCGCATGGGCGACGGCCGCGCCGTGCTGCGCTCCTCGATCCGTGAATTCCTGTGCTCGGAAGCCATGCATGCGCTCGGCATCCCGACCTCACGCGCGTTGTCGGTGGCCGGTTCCGACCAGGGCGTGGTGCGCGAAACCATCGAAACCGCCGCCGTGGTGGTCCGCATGGCGCCCTCGTTCGTGCGCTTCGGCTCGTTCGAGCACTGGTATTACCGCAAGCATACCGACCAGCTGAAGCAACTGGCCGACTACGTCATCGACCGCTTTTATCCGGCCCTGCGTCAGGCGGAAAACCCGTACGCCGCGCTGCTGGAAGAGGTCACGCGCCGCACCGCGCACATGATCGCGCACTGGCAGGCGGTCGGCTTCATGCATGGTGTGATGAACACCGACAATATGTCCATCCTCGGCCTGACCCTGGATTATGGGCCCTACGGTTTCATGGAAGCCTTCGATGCCAGCCACATCTGCAACCACACTGACCAGCAAGGCCGCTATTCCTACGCCAACCAGCCGCAGATCGGCCACTGGAACTGCTACGCACTGGCGCAGGCGCTGCTGCCGCTGATCGGGGAAGTCGAGCCGACCCAGGCCGCCTTGGACGTCTACCAGCCCGAGTTTGCCGCCAAAATCGACGCACTGCTGCACGCCAAACTCGGTCTCAGCCTGCTGGAACAACACTTCGACACCGACCGCGCGCTGTTTGACGACCTGTTTGCCATCCTGCCGGGCGTGGATTTCACCCTGTTCTTCCGCCGCCTGAGCGGCGTGCGCGCGGCCGACGCCAGTGGCGACGAACCGCTGCGCGACCTGTTCATCGACCGGCCGGCCTTTGACGCCTGGGCCGAACGCTACCGTGCACGCCTGCGTGCCGAAGCCAGCGACGACGCGGCGCGCACGCTTGCGATGAATCAAATCAACCCCAAATATGTGCTGCGAAACTATCTGGCCCAAGTCGCCATTGAAAAGGCGCAAAGTAAGGACTTTTCCGAGTTGGAACGGCTGTTGGCAGTGTTGCAGCGTCCCTACGATGAACAGACCGAGCACGAGCAGTACGCCGCCTTGCCCCCTGACTGGGCATCCCATCTTGAAGTGAGTTGTTCTTCTTAAGCGAGAAATAAGCCATGAGCAATAAAGTTGTCAAATCTGACGCCGAATGGCGCGCCCAACTGGACCCGATGGAATACCAAGTCACCCGCCACGCTGCCACCGAACGCGCCTTCACCGGCAAGTTCTGGGACCACCACGAGGCCGGCGTCTATACTTGCGTGTGCTGCAACACGCCGCTGTTCCGCTCCGACACCAAATTCGACTCCGGCTGCGGCTGGCCGAGCTATTTCGAACCGATCGATCCGGCCAACGTGATCGAAAAAGTCGACCGTTCCCATGGTATGCTGCGCACGGAAACCATCTGCGCCGTGTGCGACGCGCACCTGGGCCATGTATTCCCGGACGGCCCGCCGCCGACCGGCCTGCGTTACTGCATCAACTCTGCGTCACTGCGCTTCGACCCACAAGACTAATAAGACACCATGAAATTCCTGTTCGACATGATCCCGGTGCTGCTGTTCTTCGCCTCCTACAAGGTGGCCGGCAGCAACGCCGAGGCATCCCAGCACTTCATCAACACCTACCTGAGCGGCATGATTTCCGGCGGCTCGGTCACGCCGGAGCAGTCGCCGATCGTGATCGCCACCCTGATCGGCATCCTGGCCACCATGGCGCAAATCGGCTGGATCAAGGCGCGCGGGCGCAAGGTGGATGGCGTGTTGTGGGTGTCGCTGGCCATGTTTGTGGTGTTTGGCGGCCTGACCATCTACCTGCACGACGAGGATTTCATCAAATGGAAGCTGAGCATCGTCTACTGGCTGTTTGCCGTGGTGCTGCTGCTCAGCGACCTGCTGTTCAAAAAGAACCTGATGCGCCAGTCGATGAAGGAAATCATCGACTTGCCGGAACAGACCTGGTCGCGCCTGAATATGGCCTGGATCGCCTTCTTTACCTTCATGGGCGCGCTGAACTGGTATCTGGCGTTTGTTCTGTTTAAAGGCAATACCGATGCCTGGGTCAACTTTAAAGCGTTTGGCGCCACCGCCATCATGTTTGTGTTTATTGTCGCGCAAACGATTTATTTGTCGCGTCATTTGAAAGACCAGGCATGAACCGGATTCAGGATACCCGCATCGAACGCATGCGCGCCGCCTTCGAAGCCAGGCTGGCGCCCGTCGAGCTCGTCATTGACGACGACTCGGCGGCCCATGCCGGCCATGCCGGCGCCGCCTCTGGTGGCGGCCACTACAACGTCAGAATTGTTTCGTTACAATTCGAAGGCCTTAAACTCGTCACAAGACATCGACTCGTGTATGATTCTGTGCACGATATGATGCATAAAGAAATTCATGCATTGGCCATTACTGCCTTGGCTCCGTCCGAACTGTGATGTCCTATCGGCTTTTAAAATAATTGAAGACAAACACCTAGCCGTCCAAGCTAATTCGCTATAACTTTCCCCTGACAGGAATTAATAATGACTTTCAAGCCAGCCAAGTTGCTGATTGCACTCCTCGTTGTTGCTGTACCAGCTTTCGCACAAAACGTTGCCGTGGTTAATGGTAAGGCTATCCCGACCTCGCGCGTTGACGCGGTCGTCAAGCAAGTCGTGGCCCAGGGCCAGCAGCCTGATTCGCCGCAACTGCGCGAACTGATCAAGAAAGACCTGATCGGCCGCGAAGTCATGATGCAGGAAGCTGAAAAGCAAGGTTTTGGCAAAAACGCCGACGTCAAGGCAGCGCTGGAAAATGCCCGCCAGGCCATCATCATCAACGCCCTGGTCGCGGACTACGTGAAGAAAAACCCGGTGTCGGACGCCGACATCAAGGCTGAGTACGACCGTTTCGTAGCCCAGGCCGGCGACAAGGAATACCACGTGCGCCACATCCTGCTGGGCACCGAAGCGGAAGCCAACGACGTGATCGCCAAGATCAAGGGCGGCGCCAAGTTCGAAGACCTGGCCAAGCAGTCGAAAGACACCGGCTCGGCAGCCAATGGCGGCGATCTGGACTGGGCCTCGCCGTCGTCCTTCCCGCCAGTGTTCGCACAGGCTTTCACCGCCCTGCAAAAAGGCCAGGTGACCGAGAAGCCAGTGCAAACCCCGAACGGTTTCCACGTGATCAAGGTCGACGACATCCGTCAGGCCAAGCTGCCTACCCTGGAAGAAGTGAAGCCACAAGTGGCCGAAGCCCTGACCCAGAAAAAACTGCAAGCCTACCAGGAAGAACTGGTAAAGAAAGCAAAAGTGCAGTAATGTTATGAAAGGCGGCGCCCTGCGGGGCGCCGTTTTTGATTCTGCGTTGGTATCATGCACCTTCAGAGTGTAATTTTTTAAGGATTTAAATAATGATGTTGAAGCCAGCCCGCCTGATGTTAGCCCTGATCGCTGTCGCGGCAGCACCAGCTTTCGCGCAGAACGTTGCGACCGTCAATGGCAAGGCCATTCCCGCCGCCAAGGTTGATCAAATGGTGAAACAAGTTGTGGCACAAGGCCAGCAGCCAGATTCGCCGCAATTGCGTGAAGCCGTTAAAAAAGAACTGATCGGCCGTGAAGTTCTGCTGCAGGAAGCGGATAAACAAGGCTACGGTAAAAAACCGGAAGTCAATGCCGCGATTGAAAATGCCCGTCAAAGCATTATCATCAACGCCATGCTGGCGGATTATGTGAAAAAGAATCCGGTAAAAGACGCCGAGATCCAAGCTGAATACGATAAATATAAAGCCGCTGTCGGCCCGACCGAATATCACTCGCGTCATATTCTGGTGGCCACCGAGCAGGAAGCCAAGGATATTATCGCCAAGCTGAAAGGCGGCGCCAAATTCGAAGATCTGGCCAAGGTATCGAAAGATCCAGGTTCGGGTGCGAATGGCGGCGATCTGGGCTGGATGACCCCAGGCAAACTGGTCAAACCATTCTCGGATGCGATGATCGCCCTGAAAAACGGTGAAATCACCCAGACCCCGGTGAAATCGGAATTCGGCTACCACGTCATCAAGCTGGAAGAATCCCGTCCAACCAAGTTCCCTTCGTTTGACGAGGTAAAAGGCCAGGTTGCTGAAGGCCTGCAACAGCGCAAGATCGTCGCCTACCGCGAAGAACTGCTGAAGAAAGCCAAGATCCAGTAAGCTGGTTCCCGCTCAGAGAGAAGCGCCTGCCTGCAGGCGCTTTTTTTACGCCCTCCTCAGACTTGAAATTGGCTTTTACGCGCCAAGAACTAGCATGAATCCTGACTTTCTGACCGATATCGCCATCGCCCTCGCCGCCGAAGCCGACGCCGGGCGCGCGCCGGCCATGCGCGCTTATATGCGCGACCAGTTCGACTTCATCGGCGTTGGCACGCCACAGCGCAGAGGCGCCTGCCGCGCATTGCTTAAAACCGTGCCAGCCGAATCACTGCTGGCATCCGCCCGCGCCTTGTGGCAGCTGCCGCAGCGCGAATATCAATATGTGGCGCTGGATATGCTGGCGATGCACTGGAAAACATTCAATACCGAAGATATTCCTGCCCTGCTGGAATTGGTGCAGAATAAATCCTGGTGGGATACGGTCGATGCGCTGGCCGGCATCATTGGTGATGTTTTACGCCATCGCCATGATTATATGGATGAGGCGCTACGCCATGATAATTTCTGGATGCGCCGCATCGCTTTATTGCACCAATTAGGCTGGCGGAATAAAACCGATGAGCGGCGCCTGTTTAATTACTGTCTGACGCTGGCCCATGAAAAAGAATTCTTTATTCAGAAAGCCATCGGCTGGGCATTAAGGGATTATGCCCGGCACGCACCGGAGGCCGTGCGCTTATTTACCTTAAAAGAAAAAGAGCGGCTTGCGCCGCTCTCCTTCCGTGAGGCGAATAAACACCTCTCCGATTAATTACCCGACGAATTTACGGGCATTACGGAACATACGCATCCACGGCGATTCCTCGCCCCACGATTCCGGCGCCCACGAATGCTGAACGGTACGGAATACGCGCTCGGCGTGCGGCATCATGACCGTGAAGCGGCCATCGGCCGTCGTTACCGAGGTCAGGCCTTGCGGCGAACCGTTCGGGTTGTACGGGTAGGCTTCGGTGGCCTCGCCACGGTTGTCGACAAAGCGCATGGCGGCCACGGCTTCGGTGATGTTGCCGGTCTGCGAGAAGTCGGCGTAGCCTTCGCCGTGGGCGATGGCGATCGGCGTCTGGGTGCCGGCCATGCCCTGGAAGAAGATCGACGGCGAATCCAGCACTTCCACCATGGCGAAGCGGGCTTCGAATTTCTCCGACTTGTTGGTCGTGAACTTCGGCCAGGCGTGCGCGCCCGGGATCAGCGGTTTCAGGTTGCTCATCATCTGGCAGCCGTTGCAGACGCCCAGGCCGAAAGTGTCCTTGCGGGCAAAGAACTTAGCAAACTGATCAGACAACGCATTGTTGAACAGAATGGTCTTGGCCCAGCCCTCGCCTGCGCCCAGCACGTCGCCGTAGGAGAAGCCGCCCACCGCGATGATGCCCTGGAAGTCGTCCAGCTTGGCGCGGCCCGAGATCAGGTCGCTCATGTGGACGTCAATGGCGGCAAAGCCGGCCTGGTGCATCACGTAAGCGGTCTCGATGTGCGAGTTGACGCCCTGCTCGCGCAGGATGGCAACGCGTGGACGCACGCCGGTGGCCAGGAATGGCGCGGCCACGTTCTCGCTCAGGTCAAACGTTACTTTCGGGGTGATGCCTGGGTCCTGCTCGTCCAGCAGACGATCATATTCCGCATCGGCGCAGGCCGGGTTGTCGCGCAGACGGGCGATGCGCCAGCTGGTTTCGCTCCACAGACGGTGCAGTTCGACACGCGGCTTGGCGTAGATGATCCTGGCGTCGCGGGTGAATTCGATCACGCCGCGGTCGTTCAGCTTACCGATGATGTGGCTGCAGGCGCCCAGGTTGAACGAACGCAGCACGTCCATCACCGCCGATTTCTCTTCGGCGCGCACCTGGATCACGGCGCCCAGCTCTTCCGAGAACAGCGCACGCAGGGTTTGCTCGTTGCGGCGCTCGGCCACCTGGGTGGCCCAGTTCTTGGCGTCGCCCTGGTCGGCGCCATGGCCCTCTTCCAGGGTCAGGATGTCGAGGTTGATCGACAGACCGGCGCGGCCGGCGAAGGCCATCTCGGTCAGCGTACCGTACAGGCCGCCGTCCGAACGGTCGTGGTAAGCCAGCAGCTTGCCGTCCGCATTCAGTTGCTGGATGGCGGCAAAGAAGGCTTTCACGTCTTCCGGATTGTCGACGTCCGGCACCGCGTTGCCCAGCTGCCCCATGACTTGCGCCAGCGCCGAGGCGCCCAGGCGATTCTTGCCGCGGCCCAGGTCGATCAGGATGATGGCGGTATCGCCCGCATCGGTGCGCAGTTGCGGCGTCAGCGATTTGCGCACGTCGTACACCGGCGCGAACGAGGACACGATCAGCGACACCGGCGAAATCACGGCCTTGGCCTGATCGCCATCTTTCCAGGTGGTGCGCATCGACAGCGAATCCTTGCCGACCGGGATGGAAATGCCCAGTGCCGGGCACAGTTCCATGCCGACTGCCTTGACGGTGTCGTACAGCGCGGCGTCCTGGCCTGGCTGGCCGCAAGCGGCCATCCAGTTGGCCGACAGCTTGATGTCTTCGATCGAACGGATCGGCGCGGCGGCAATGTTCAGCACCGCCTCGGCCACGGCCATGCGGCCGGAAGCGGCGGCGTCGATCACGGCCAGCGGCGTGCGTTCGCCCATGGCCATGGCTTCGCCCTGGTAGCCTTCAAAGCTCATGGCGGTCACGGCGCAGTCCGCTACCGGCACCTGCCATGGGCCGACCATCTGGTCGCGCACGGACATGCCGCCCACGGTACGGTCGCCAATGGTGATCAGGAACGACTTGTCGCCCACGGTCGGCAGCAGCAGCACGCGCTTGGCGGCCTCCTCCAGATCCATGCCGGTCAGGTCGATGGCTGGGAAATCGTTTTGCACGTGATGCACGTCGCGCTGCATTTTTGGCGGTTTGCCCAGCAGGACTTCCATCGGCATGTCGACCGGGTTGTTGCCCAGGTCCTGGTCGATCAGCTTCAGCTGACGCTCTTCGGTGGCGGTGCCCACCACGGCAAACGGGCTGCGCTCGCGCTCGCAGATGGCCTGGAAGACTGGCAGGTCGGCCGGCGCAATCGCCAGCACATAGCGTTCCTGCGATTCATTGGACCAGATTTCCTTCGGCGCCATGCCGCTCTCTTCCAGCGGGATCTTGCGCAGGTCAAAGATCGCGCCGCGCTTGGCGTCGTTGGTGATTTCCGGGAAGGCGTTCGACAGGCCGCCGGCACCGACGTCGTGGATCGAGATGATCGGGTTCTTCGGCCCCAGCTGCCAGCAGGAGTTAATCACTTCCTGCGCGCGGCGCTCCATTTCCGGGTTGCCGCGCTGGACCGAGTCGAAGTCCAGGTCGGCGGTGTTGGTGCCGGTTGCCATCGACGAGGCGGCCGAGCCGCCCATGCCGATGCGCATGCCAGGTCCGCCCAGCTGCACCAGCAGGCTGCCGACCGGAATATCGTTCTTGTGGGTGTGCTGCGACGAGATGTTGCCGATACCGCCGGCAATCATGATCGGCTTGTGGTAGCCGAACACGGTGTCATGCGCGCCGGCGAACTGCTTGCCGATGTTTTGTTCGTAGGTACGGAAGTAACCGCCCAGCACCGGACGGCCGAATTCGTTGCTGAAGGCGGCGCCGCCCAGCGGGCCGTCGATCATGATCTGCAGCGGCGAGGCGATGCGCTCCGGCTTGCCGTATGGCGTGCCGCTGTCGCGGTAATCGGCCACTGGCGCGGTGACGACCGCGTCGCTTTCCCACGGACGCACGGCGCCCGGCAGCAGCAGGTTGGACACGGTGAAGCCGGTCAGGCCGGCTTTCGGCTTGGCGCCGCGGCCGGTGGCGCCTTCGTCGCGGATTTCACCGCCGGCGCCGGTCGAGGCGCCCGGGAACGGCGAAATCGCGGTCGGGTGATTGTGCGTCTCCACTTTCATCAGCGTGTGGGTCAGCTCGGTGACCGGCGCGTATTCGTTGCTGCCGGTCTGCGGGAAGAAGCGCATCACTTCCGCGCCTTCCATGATCGACGAGTTGTCGCTGTAGGCCACCACCGTGCCTTTCGGCTGCAGCTGGTGGGTGTTCTTAATCATGCCAAACAGCGATTTCGGCTGCGCCACGCCATCGATGGTCCAGTCGGCGTTGAAGATCTTGTGGCGGCAATGTTCCGAGTTGGCCTGCGCGAACATCATCAGTTCCACGTCGGTCGGGTTGCGGCCGGCCTTGGTGAAGGCGGCGTCCAGGTACTCCACTTCATCTTCCGACATGGCCAGACCGAGGTCGGTGTTGGCCTTGTCCAGCGCGGCCTTGCCGCTGCCGATCACGTCCACGGTTTCCAGCGGACGCGCTTCCAGTTCGCGGAACAGGCCGGCCGCGTCGTCGGCCGAACGCAGCACCGATTCGGTCATGCGGTCGTGCAGCAGCGCCACCACGGCCTGCAATTCCTCGTCGCTCAGCTTCCTGGTTGCGCCCAGCGAGGTGCCCAGGATGCCGGTCTTCAGGTTGATGCGATACGCCACACCGCGCTCCACGCGCTTGATGTGCGCCATACCGCAGTTGTGGACGATGTCGGTGGCTTTGGAAGCCCATGGCGAAATCGTGCCGAAGCGCGGGATCACGAAGAATTCCTCGGCATGGCCTTCGGTATTGTCGGCGTGGGCCGGCTCGCCGTAGGTCAGCAGACCGGTCAGGCGGCTGGTGTCGTCGGCCGACAGCGGCGCGGCGGCGTCAACAAAGTGGACATAGCGCGCCTGGACGGCGGCAACGGACGGCAGCACAGCTTGCAATTGGTTCAACAGGCGTTGGCTACGGAATGCGGACAGGGCGTTGGAACCCGGAAGAATCAGCATGGTGGGAAGGGTAGTTGATGCAGCGAGGCTGCGGTTTAAAGGTTGCGCGCATTATACCCTTTCCGCTCCCTCTCTCGCCACCCTGGCTTGCGCGCCGGCAGGGAGAAAAACGTGCCACCGATGCAACATTTTCGGCCAAAAAAGTCAAAAAAACGGCTTTTCGGCTTGCCTTGGAGTATGCTCGTTCGAAAGTAGCCGGCCTCCAGAGAGCAAGCCATGCATGACTATCGCAACCTGTCGGTCCTGATCGTCGACCCGAACCAGAGCATGCGCGCCAGCGTGCACAATATGCTGACCCAGGTGAACATCACCAAGGTCGACCACGCGGTCAGCGCGGCCACCGCCATCCGCGCGCTGAGCAGCCGCGCCTACGACGTCATCCTGTGCGAATACGACCTCGGCACCAGCGGCGATGGCGCCGGCCAGGACGGCCAGCAACTGCTGGAAGACCTGCGCCACCACAAGGTGATCAGCCCGTGGGCCATTTTCGTGATGCTGACCTCGGAAGGCGTGTACGGCAAGGTGGTCAGCGCCGCCGAACTGCTGCCGACTGACTACATCCTCAAGCCGTTCACGGTGGATGTGCTGTCGCAGCGCATCGGCCGCGCGCTGGAACGGCGCGCCGTGTTCCAGCCGGTGTACCAGCTGATTGGCCAGGGCCGCGCACGCGAGGCCATCGATACCTGTGTCGCCAACCAGGCCACCCAGCCGCGCTACGCCACTGATTACGCCCGCCTGCGGGCCGAACTGCTGGCCAGCCTGGAGCGTCACGCCGAGGCCGAACAGGCTTATGCCGACATCCTCAGGATCAAGCCGCTGGGCTGGGCGCAACTGGGTCTGGCGCGCGCCCTCTACGGGCTGGGCAAGCTGGCCGACGCCGAGCAGCAGTTGCGCCAGCTGCTGGAAGACAATCCCAAATTCATGGCCGCCTACGACCTGCTGGCGCAATTGCTGCGCGAGCAGGACCAGGACGCCGACGCCCGCCAGGTACTGGAAGATGCGGTGGCCCTGTCGCCGCACATGGTGCGCCGCCTGCGCAACCTGGGCGACGTGGCGCTGGCCACCGGCGATGTCGCCGGCGCCGAAAAAGCCTACAAACAGGTGGTGGCCAAGGCCAAATACTCGGAATTCCGCGATCCGGCCGACCATGTCAACCTGGTGCGGGCGCTGGTCCACAAGGGTGACGCGGCGGGCGCGGCCAGCGTGGTGCGCGACCTCGAACGTTCGATGCGCAGCACGCCCAGCGTGGATGTGTGCCGCGGTTACGCTGCTTCCATGATCAAGCAGCTCAACGGCGATGCCGATGGCGCCGCCGCCGAGCTGGCCAAGGCCATGGACAAGCTGGCCGAAGCCACCGGCATGTCCAGCAACTTCAAGCTGGGCCTGGCGCACAGCTGCCTGACCAACCGCCTGGACGAACAGGCCGCCGCCCTGTTTGACCAGTTGATCGCCAGCCCGCACAGCGAGGTCGATGCCGCGCAGGTGATCTCGCTGTGCAAGCAGGCCGGCCGGCAGGACATCGTCAAACGCTACACCCTGAGCCAGGAACAGGCGGTGGACGCGGTGGTGCGCGAGGCGGCCGTGCTGGCCCGCACCGGCGATATCCGCGGCGCCGTGGCGGCCTTGCAGGATGCGTTGCAGCGCTACCCGGCCCACACCGGCCTGTGGTCAGTCAGCGTCACCACCATGCTGCGCCAGATTGCCGAACTGGGCTGGGACGCCGGACTGGCCGCCCAGTGCGCCGGCCTGATGCGCCACATGCGGGAGCACAATCCCCAGCACCCATTGCTGCCCGGTTTGCTGGCACAATACGCCTCGCTGCGCCAGAAGGCCGCCGCCAACCCAACGCCTACCTCGGCAGAAAGCTCCTGATGTCCGATTACGCCGCCCTCTCCGTCCTGCTGGTGGACCCGAACCAAAGCATGCGCGGCAACCTGCGCAATATGCTGGTCCAGGCCGGGATCACCAACATTGACGACGCCGTCAGCGCTGGCACCGCGATCCGCCAGATCAACAAGAAAAGCTACGACGTGGTGCTGTGCGAGTACGACCTGGGCAGCAGTGCCGGCGACAGCGGCCAGGACGGCCAGCAATTGCTGGAAGATCTGCGCCTCCATAAGCTGATCGCGCCGTGGACGATTTTCATCATGCTGACCTCGGAAGGCGTGTACAGCAAAGTGATCGGCGCCGCCGAGCTGACCCCGACCGATTACGTGCTCAAGCCCTTCACTGTCGATTCGCTGCTGCAGCGCATCCGCAAGGCGGTGGACCGGCGCCAGGTGTTCATGCCGGTGTATCAGCTGGTTGAACTGGGCAATCCGCGCAAGGCGATTGCCGAAGCCAAGGCCGCCGAGGAGAAAAACCAACGCTACGCCGTCGATTTCGCCCGTCTGCGCGCCGAATTGCTGGTATCGCTGGAAGAGCTGGCCGAGGCGGAAATGGTGTATCAGTGGATCCTGATGACCAAGCCGGTCGCCTGGGCCCATCTGGGACTGGCCCGCTGCCTGTTTGGACAGCAGAAGTATCTGGAAACCCAGGAGACGCTGGAGGCGCTGCTGGAGCAGAATCCGCGCTACATGGCGGCCTACGATCTGCTGGCGCGCACGCACGAGGCCATGGGGCAGCAGGAAGCGGCCAAGAAGATTCTGGAAGATGCGGTGTCGATCTCGCCGCACATGGTTGGCCGGCTGCGCCATCTGGGCGAGGTGGCGTTTGAAACCGGTGATGTCGGCGTGGCCGAAAAAGCCTTCAAGCAGGTGGTGGCCAAGGCCAAGTATTCGGAATTCCGCGATCCGGAGGATCACGTCAAGCTGGTGAAAACGCTGGTCAAGAAAGGCGATGCCAACCAGGCCAGCGGCGTGCTGCGCGACATGGAACGCTCGCTGCGCAGCGGCCCCAACGTCGACGTCTGCCGCGCGATTGCGGCCGGGCTGGTGCAGGAAATGGCCGGCAACCTGAGCGGCGCCGCCGCCGAGCTGACCAATGCGGTGAACGCGGTGGCCGGCAGCCGCGGCCTGTCGACCGGCTTGAAGATCGGGCTGGTGCACAGCTGCCTCAACATCAAGCTGGACCAGCAGGCGTCCGATCTGATGCTGAACCTGATGAACGATACCGAAAGCGGCGTCTCCATGGACGACGCGGTGCAGGTGTTCGAGAAAGCCGGGCGCCACGATCTGGCGCAAGGCATGGGCGAGCAGATCAAGATTCAGGTGGACGAGCTGATCGCGCACGCCAGCGAGCAGCGCGCGCACGGCGATCTGCGGGCGGCGGTCGATACCTTGAATGCGGGCTTGCGCAAGGCGCCTGGCAATCTGGCGCTGCTGCCGGCCGCGGCCTCGGCCATGCTCAAGCAGCTGGACGACCTGGGCTGGGAGGCGCCGCTGGCCGAGCAGTGCCTGTTCCTGCTGGAGCGCATGCGCCGGCTGGACCCCGATCATCCGTCGCTGGAAACCCTGCTGGCGCAATACCAGCACACCCAGCGCAAGTACGGTATCTCGGTGGTGGCTTAAGACTTATTCCGGGCTGTCGACCTGATAGCCCTTGGCCTTGAGCGCGGCCAGGTAGCCGTCCTGCGCCAGGATTTGCGACAGGCGCAGCGTGGCAAAGGTGACGGCGTTGTTGTTCAGCGCCCGCTCGGCGGCCACCAGCCAGCCGTCGCGGACGCGCTGCCTGACGTTCTGGAAGCCGGGCGCGTTCTTGACGAAATCCGCCTTCCCCACCGCATCCGCACATTCGGTTTCCTGATCCGGATAGCTGAGCTTCTGGATCGCTTCCAGATCGCCCTTGGCCCAGGCGTTGGCGCGCACGCGCATGGCGTCGATGTCAGTTTCCAGGCGCGCCAGCGTTTTGTCGAAACAGGCGGTATCGGCCATCTGCGATTTCTTGAAGTCTTTCAGGATGCGCGACGGGTCGTCCATTTCCAGCTCAATGACGGTGCTGGTGGATTTGATCTTGCGCTGCTTGACGATGCCGGCGATTTTCTTTTGCACTTCCTCGCCTTTGGTCAGGCCGGCTTGCTTCAGGCCGGCGCTGTACAGGGCTTCGGCCACGAACAGCGGGCGCTCTTCCTCGATCTCGTCGTTGTCACCGATGTATTTGGCTTTGAGCGGCTTCCAGCGTGCGTAGACGTCGGCCGGCAGCACGTCCTGCAGTTTGGCGCCGTCGGGATTCTTTTTCATGCTCATCAGGCTGGGCAGCATGGTCAGGCCACGGAAGAAACCGACGTGGGCCGAGGCGCCGGGCTGGCCGATGTATTCCTGGCTCTCGGCGAGGATGGATTCCACCTGCTGCGAACGCCATTCCATTTTCTTCGGCAGCGGCGAATAGGTGCCGAAGATCCACAGCACGTGGTCGCCCTTGCTGACTTTCCACAGCCCGGGGCCGGGCCGCTGACCGACCAGCAGGACAGTCTCCTGCGCCTGTTCGGGCTGGGCCGCTTCTTCGGTCTGGGCGAATGCGGTGGTGAGTGGAAGTATCAGGCAACAGGCGGCAAGCAGGCGCATGGTTCAGAAGCCGATCAGGCCGGCGGTCAGGTAGTGGCTGATGAGATACCAGGAGGCGAAATACAGGCCGCACAAGGCGAAGGCCGAGATGATGGCGGCGCGCGGCGAGCTGTGGGAGCGGAAGATCCTCAGTAACGTTCGCATGATGTGGTTCCCGGCCTGTGAAAAATTCAACTCTACGGTGCAGACGGGACACCGGCAAGGCGGGAATCCGGGGTAGCGGATTCCGGCACCTGGGGTATCGCGAGGTGAGCTGCTCAGGCGGGGATGGCGGCGCGCAGTTCGGCTTCGGCGGCGCGCCCCAGGGCTTGCAGGTCGATGCCGATGGCCTTGAAGGCGCGGCCGGCGGCGCTGTGCGCCATGCTGGCGGCGGCCAGCAGCACATGCGCGCCGCACAGCGGGGCCGGCAGGCGGCGCTGCAGCTCGGGCAGGCTTTGCATCAGCGCTTGCCCGGAAGGTTGGGCATCAAACAGCACCGTGGGCTCGGCCAGCGGGGCAGCGCCATCGGCGCGCCTGGACGGCGTGAACGGCACGCCGTCCACAGCGGCGGCACTGGCCGCGTCGGCTGAGGCATGCGCATCGTGGCCGGAGGCGGCACTGGCTTGGTCGGCTGCGGCACGTGTATGGTGGCCTGAGGCGGCACTGGCTGCATCCGCCCCCGGGGCGGCAACGCCAATCGCGTTGAGGGCGGCCGCGTGGCGGTTGGCCAGAGCCGCGCGGTAAGCCTCTGGGTCGGCGCCGATGCGCGCGAAGACGCGGCGCGCGCTGCCGTCGGGCAGGTCCAGCGCGGCCAGCGTGTAGTGCTCGGCGCCAGGGTGCTGCTGCCCTTCCTGCAAGGCACGCTGCTCCGCGTCCAGCGACAATTTCATGATGGTGCGTGTGTCCTGCCAGCGTTGCTTCAGTTTTGCAAACATCGTTGATCTCCGGTCAGCCGCGCGCCAGATTCGCTGCGTGCTTTTTATGGGCGGCTTGCTTGCTGACGCCAAGTGCTTCAGCGATCTGGGCCCAGGTCCAACCGTCTGCCAACGCCTGCCTGACGGCCTTGCGCTCGATCTGGTCGGCCAGCTCGCGCAAGGCCAGCGCCGCCGCCATGGCGTCGCCGGGTTCGTCGGGAATCTTCAGGTGATGGAGATCAGTCATGCGTCAACTTTAATTGACGAACCCGGAATTGTCAACTTAAGTTGACGAACCAAATCCACCGCCGCCCGGCGTCTCGATGATGAACACATCGCCCGGCTGCATATCGGTCTTGCCGATGTGGCCCAGCACCTCGACGCGGCCATCGGCGCGCTGCACGCTGTTGCGGCCCAGGGCGCCCGGCTCACCGCCGGCCATGCCAAATGGCGCATGAATGCGGTTGTTGGACAGGATGGCCGCCGTCATCGGCTCCAGGAAGCGCACCTTGCGCACGCCGCCGTTACCGCCATGCCAGCGCCCCGCCCCGCCGCTGCCCTGGCGGATTTCGTAGCTGTCCAGCCGCACCGGGAAGCGGAACTCCAGTATTTCCGGATCAGTCAGGCGCGAGTTGGTCATATTGGTCTGCACCACGCTGGTACCGTCGAAGCCATCGCCGGCGCCGGAGCCGCCGCTGATGGTTTCGTAGTACTGATACTTCTCGTTCCCGAAGGTGAAATTGTTCATCGTGCCCTGCGCCGCCGCCATCACGCCCAGCGCGCCGAACAGCGCGTTGGTGATGCAGGTGGATGTCTCCACATTGCCCGACACCACCGAGGCCGGATAGTGCGGATTCAGCATCGAGCCCTGCGGGATCAGCACCTTCAACGGCTTGAGGCAGCCGGCGTTCAGCGGAATCTCATCATCCACCAGCGTGCGGAACACATACAGCACCGCCGCCATGCACACCGCCGACGGCGCGTTGAAGTTGTTGTCCAGTTGCGCCGAGGTGCCGGTGAAATCAATCTCCGCGCTGCGCGCGGCCTGATCGACACGCACCGTCACCTGAATCTGCGCGCCGTTATCGAGCGGCAGCGTGAACGCGCCATCCTTCAAGGCGCTGATCACACGCCGCACCGCTTCCTCGGCGTTATCCTGCACGTGGCCCATGTAGGCCTGCACCACGTCCAGGCCGAAATGCGCCACCATCTTGTGCAGCTCATCGACGCCCTTCTGATTGGCGGCGATTTGCGCGCGCAGGTCGGCCATGTTCTGGTCCGGATTGCGCGCCGGGTACTGGGCGCCGGCCAGCAGCGCGCGCGTTTCAGCCTCCAGCAACTGGCCGCCATCGACCAGCTTGAAGTTATTGATTAACACGCCCTCTTCCTCGATCACGCGCGAATCCGGCGGCATCGAACCGGGCGTGGTGCCGCCGATGTCCGCATGGTGGCCGCGCGAGCCGACGTAGAACAGGATCTGCGCGCCAGCCTGGTCAAACACCGGCGTAATCACCGTCACGTCCGGCAGGTGCGTGCCGCCGTGGTAAGGATCGTTCAGCATGAACACGTCGCCGGCGCGCATGCGGCTAGCGTTCTCACGCATCACGGTCTTGATGCTCTCGCCCATCGAGCCAAGATGCACCGGCATGTGCGGCGCGTTGGCAATCAGGTTGCCAGCGGCGTCGAAGATGGCGCAGCTGAAGTCCAGCCGCTCCTTGATGTTGACCGAATAGGCGGTGTTCTGCAGGCGCAGCCCCATTTGCTCGGCGATCGACATGAACAGATTGTTGAAGATCTCCAGCATCACCGGATCGGCCGTGGTGCCGATGGCACGACGCTCCGGCAGCGCGGCCACGCGGCGCAGCACCAGATGATCGTGCAGCGTCACCTCGGCCTGCCAGCCCGCTTCCACGATGGTGGTGGCGTTGGCCTCCGCGATAATCGCCGGGCCTTTGACGATGTCGCCGATGCGCGTGGCGGAGCGCTGATACAAACTGGTCTGGCGCCATTTGCCGCCGGTGTACATCGGCACCACCGCATGCGGCATCAGGCCGGACAGACGGCGCGGTGCCGGCTCCACGGCTTCCGTCGGCGCATCCGACTTGCCGATGGCTTCCACCGACACCGCCTCCACGATCAACGCACGCGCCGGCATCAGGAAGGAATAGCGCTTGCGATACGCGGCCTCAAACTGCTGCTGCATGCTGTCCAGCGTATCGAACACCACAATCAGCGCGGTATCCGTGCCCTCGTAGCGCAGGTGCACGCGGCGGATCAGCGAGATGCGCGCGTCCTCCACCTGCTGGTGATGCAGATCGGCGCGCGCCTGCCGGCCCAGCGCATGCAGGCGCGCCTCCAGTTCGGGCAACGCCGCTTCGCTCAGGCGCAGCTCGACGGCGGCCTCGCGCATCGCCGTCTGGTCGGCCAGGCCCATGCCGTAGGCCGACATCACGCCCGCCAGCGAATGCACGAACACCGTTTTCATGCCCAGCGCATCGGCCACCAGGCAGGCGTGCTGGCCACCGGCGCCGCCAAAGCTGGTCAGCGCGTACTCGGTCACGTCATGGCCGCGCTGCACGGAAATCTGCTTGATGGCGTTGGCCATATTGCCGACCGCGATATCAAGAAAGCCTTCCGCCACCTGCTCCGGCGTGGTCTCCTTGCCGGTGGCGGCGGCGATCTGCGCGGCCATCTCGCTGAAGCGCTGGCGCACGGTGGCGGCGTCCAGCGCCTGCTTGCCGTCCGCGCCGAACAGCTGCGGGAAGTGCTGCGGCTGGATTTTGCCCAGCATGACGTTGCAGTCGGTGACCGCCAGCGGCCCGCCGCGGCGGTAACTGGCCGGGCCGGGATTGGCGCCCGCGCTGTCCGGTCCCACGCGATAACGGCTGCCGTCGAAGTGCAGGATGGAGCCGCCGCCGGCGGCCACGGTATGAATGCTCATCATCGGCGCGCGCATGCGCACGCCCGCCACCTGGGTCTCAAACACGCGTTCAAATTCGCCGGAGAAGTGCGACACGTCGGTCGAGGTGCCGCCCATGTCAAAGCCGATCACCTTGTCGAAACCGGCCAGCCGCGACGCGCGCACCATGCCGACAATACCGCCGGCGGGGCCGCTCAGAATCGAGTCCTTGCCCTGGAAGGCGCGCGCATCGGTCAGGCCGCCGTTGGATTGCATGAACTGCAGATTCACGCCCGGCAGCTCCTGCGCCACCTGATCGACGTAGCGGCGCAGGATCGGCGACAGGTAGGCATCGACCACAGTGGTATCGCCGCGCGCCACCAGCTTCATCATCGGGCTGATTTCGTGCGACACCGAGACCTGCGTAAAGCCCATCTCGCGCGCCAGGTCGGCCACCTTGGTCTCGTGCGCGTGGTAGCGATAGCCGTGCATGAAGACGATCGCCAGCGAGCGCAAACCCATGTCGTAAGCGTGCGCCAGGCCGGCGCGGGCCGCGGTCAAATCGAGCGCGGTCACGGTTTCGCCATGCGCGCCGACCCGTTCGTCGATTTCGATCACGTGGCTGTATAACAGCTCCGGCAGCAGGATGCGGCGGTCGAACAGGCGCGGACGGTTCTGGTAAGCGATGCGCAGCGCATCGCGGAAGCCACGCGTGATGGCCAGCGCGGTCGGTTCACCCTTGCGCTCCAGCAGCGCGTTGGTGGCTACCGTGGTGCCCATCTTCACCGCGCCGATCTGTGCCACCGGAATCGGCTTGCCCTTGGCCACGCCCATCAGCTGGCGGATGCCGGCGATCGCCGCATCGGCGTAATGTTCAGGATTCTCGGACAGCAGCTTGAGCGTGCGTAGCCGGCCATCGGGCGCGCGCGCCACGATGTCGGTGAACGTACCGCCCCGGTCTATCCAGAATTGCCAATCCATGCGTGCCTCGACTTGTGATGAAGCGTCTATTGTAGTGCCGCCGGTGGGCCTCGCACCAGCCGCCCGCGCAGAAATTTAGATGCTAGAATGACACCATGAATCCCCTCTATTCCGTTGCCGAGATCCGCGCCATCGAGCGCGCCGCAGCCGCCGTGCTGCCGCCGGGCGCGCTGATGCAGCGCGCCGGCCAGGCCAGCGCCAATGCCGCGCTGGATCTGATGCCCTTCGCCACCGCCAAGGCGCGCGTGCTGGTGCTGGCAGGTCCCGGCGACAATGGCGGCGACGCGCTGGAAGCGGCGGCGCATATCTCGTTCACCGGCGCCCAGGTCACGCTGATCCATTTCGCCCCCAGCGGCACGCCGTCGCCGGAGCGGGTGGAAGCGCTGCAGCGCGCCAAGGTGAGCGACGCCCGCTTCCGCGAGTGGGACGATGCCGACATCGCCGGCACGGACTGGAACCTGGTGCTGGACGGCCTGTTCGGCATCGGCCTGAAGCGCCCGCTGGACGGCCCCTACCGCACGCTGGCCGAGACCATCAACCAGTTGCGCTGCACGGTGCTGGCGCTGGACATTCCCAGCGGGCTGGACGCCGACACCGGCACCGTGGTGGGACCGAATGGCATTGCCATCCACGCCACCCACACCATCACCTTCATCGGCAACAAGCCGGGCCTGCACACCTGCGACGGCCGCGATTACGCCGGGCTGGTGGACGTGGCGCGGCTCGACATCGACGCCGCCCACTACGCGCCCAGCGCGCTGCACCTGAACGATGTGAAGTTCTTTGCGCGCCATCTGCGCGCACGGCGCCACAATTCGCACAAAGGCAGTTACGGCAACGTCGCGGTGATCGGCGGTGCGCGCGGCATGAGCGGCGCACCGATCCTGGCTGCGCGCGCGGCGCTCAACAGCGGCGCCGGCCGCGTCTACGCCTTGTTCGCGGAGGACGCCCTGGCCAGCGATCCGGGGCAGCCGGAGCTGATGTGCCGCCCGGCCGATGATTTTGATTTCAGCCAGGCCACGCTGGTGATTGGCCCCGGCCTGGGCGGCGCGCGCCACGCGCACGACTTGCTGGCGCGCGCGATCGGCTGCGGCAGCGCGCTGCTGGCCGATGCCGATGCGCTCAATCTGCTGGCCACCGATCCGGCTTTGCAAGGCGCGATGGCACAGCGCCCGGCTGCGGTGGTGCTGACGCCGCATCCACTGGAAGCGGCGCGCCTGTTGGGCGGCACCATCGCCGCCGTGCAGGCTGACCGGCTGGCAGCCGCGCGCACGCTGGCCGCACGCCTGCATGCGGTGGTGATTCTGAAAGGATCGGGAACGGTGATTGCGGCGCCCAACGGCAATGCCGTCATCAACACCACCGGCAACCCGGCGCTGGCGACCGCCGGCACCGGCGATGTGCTGGCGGGTCTGTGCGGCGCGCTACTGGCGCAAGGCTGGCCGCAGTGGGAAGCGGCATTGGCGGCGGTCTGGCTGCATGGGATGGCGGCGGACGTGCTGGTAACCGAGGGCAGCGGCCCGATCGGCCTCACCGCCAGCGAACTGATTCCCGCCATCCGCGTGGCGCTGAACCGCATGGTCCAGCACCACGGCCGCTAGCACGCCGCTCCGGCGCAGGCCGGCGCCCATGGAACGTGTGCAATCCCGCTCAGCATGGATCCCGGCCTGCGCCGGGATGACGGGCATCAGACCAGACGGCCGGCAGCGATGGTGATGGTGCGGCCGCAGCGCGCGGCCATGGCCTGATCGTGCGTAACCAGCACCAGCGTCGAACCGTGCTGGCGGTTGAGTTCAAACATCAGCTGAATCACGGCTTCGCCGGTGGCGGCATCCAGGCTGCCGGTCGGCTCGTCGGCAAACAGCAGCGGCGGCTCGGTCACAAAGGCACGCGCCAGCGCCACCCGCTGCTGCTCGCCGCCCGACAAATATTTCGGATAATGCTTCAGACGGCTCGACAGCCCCACACGCGCCAGCATGGCCTCGGCCCGCTCACGCGCCTGCGGCACGCCGGCCAGCTCCAGCGGCAGCATGACGTTTTCCAGCGCGGTCAAATGCGCCAGCAGCTGGAACGACTGGAACACAAAACCCAGCTTTGCCTTGCGCAGGGCGGCGCGGCCGTCTTCATCCAGTGCATAAATGTCTACACCGTCCAGCACCACTTTGCCGGCGCTGGGCGTATCCAGCCCGGCCAGCAGACCCAGCAAAGTGGACTTGCCCGAGCCGGAGGCGCCAACGATTGCCAGCGTCTCTGCCTTTTGCACGGTAAAATCCACCTCGTGCAAAATGGTCAGTTCGCCGCTGGCGTCGGCCACGCGCTTGGCCAGGCCGCTGACGGCAATGGCTGGCTGCACGGACGTTGTGGCCGCGGGCGACGACGCTGCCAGGGCCGGACCATCCGGCATGAAATGAGTGGACGCATTAGGAAAATCGGGCATGCTGAATATAGTTTATCGTTTATCTGTAAAAGTTCTGGCCACCCTGCTCTTGTTCTCGGCAGCGGCGAGCGCCTATTCTGCACCAAAAACCGTGCTTGTGCTCGGGGATAGTTTGTCAGCCGAGTACGGTCTGGCGCGCGGCACCGGCTGGGTGGCCCTGGCTGAGCAAAAACTCAAGCAGAATAACATCGACGCGGTGGTGGTCAACGCCAGCGTCAGCGGCGAGACCACCAGCGGCGGCCGCTCGCGCCTGCCGGCCCTGCTGACCAAATACAAGCCCGACCTGGTGGTGATCGAACTGGGCGCCAACGACGGCCTGCGCGGCCTGCCGGTGGCCGCCGCCCAGGCCAATCTGCGCGCCATGAGCGATGCCGCCGCCAGGGCCGACGCTAAAGTGATGCTGATCGGCATGCGCATGCCGCCCAACTACGGCCGCGACTACGCCGACAAATTCTTTGCCATGTATGGCACGCTGAGCAGGGAAATCAAGGCGCCGCTGGTGCCTTTCATGCTCGACGGCGTGGCCGAGAAGCCGCAACTGTTCCAGCCCGACCGCCTGCACCCGCTGGCCGAGGCCCATCCGATTATCCTGGCCAATATCTGGCCCACCCTGCAAAAAACCCTGAAGGCAAAATGAAGTACCCAGAAATACTGAGCATCGACCAGGTGCTGTCCCAACTTGACACCTTCGACGCCATCATCGATGCGCGCAGTCCCGGCGAGTTCGCGCTCGACCACCTGCCCGGCGCCATCAACGCACCGGTGCTGGATGACGAGCAGCGCATCCGCGTCGGCACCATGTACAAGCAGATCGGCGCGTTTGAGGCCAAGAAGGTAGGCGCGGCCCTGGTGGCCAAAAACATCGCGAAATATATTGAGGAACTGTGGCTGGAGCAGCCGCGCGAATGGCGGCCGCTGGTCTACTGCTGGCGCGGCGGCAACCGCAGCGGCTCGATGGCGCACATCCTGGCCAAGATCGGCTGGCCGGTGGTGCAGCTGGAAGGCGGCTACAAAGCGTTCCGGCAGGAAGTGAACGCCGCGCTGGAGCAGGCGCCGGCATTACAGTTCAAGGTGGTGTGCGGCACCACCGGCAGCGGCAAGAGCCGTCTGCTGGAGGTGCTGGCCGCGCACGGCGCGCAAGTGCTGGACCTGGAACAACTGGCCGCGCATCGCGGCTCGGTGCTGGGCCACCTGCCCAGCCAGCCGCAGCCCAGCCAGAAAGCCTTTGAAACGCTGATCTGGGATGCGCTGCGCCGCTTCGATCCGGCACGCCCGGTGTTTGTGGAAGCGGAAAGCAAGAAGGTTGGCAACCTGCGCGTGCCGGCCGCGCTGATGGACACCATGCGCGCTTCCGACTGCATCGCGTTGACGCTGTCGCGCCCGGATCGCGTGCGCTTGCTGATGGAAGATTACCAGCACTTCCTGGTCAGCCCGGACACCTTGAACGCACAGCTGGAGCATCTGGTGCAGCTGCATGGCCGCGAGAAGATCACGCACTGGCAAGCCATGTCGCAAGCCGGCCGGATGCCTGAGTTGGTGGATGAGTTGTTGGCGCAGCATTACGACCCTGCCTACCTGCGCTCGATCGATCGCAACTTCAGCAAATACGCGCAAGCCCTGCCGCTGCAATTGGACGATATCAGCGACGCGGCCTTCGCCGCCGCGGCGCGCACGCTGCACACCGCATAATGTCGTTCCGGCGCAGGCCGGAACCCATGGAACGCATGCATTAACACAGCATATGCGTTCTATAGGTTCCAGCCTGCGCCGGAACGATGGGTTACTTCACTTCGGTGACGGTGGTGCTCGTAATCGGCTTCAGAACTTTCACTTTGGCCTTTTGCTTCAGCAATTCGACGTACTGCGCCATTTCCTGCTGGGCAATGAGATTGCCGATCTGTTCCGCTTCCTGCTTGCGCTGCGCCTCATCGACCTGCGCAGGCTGCTGCACCTTGGCGATGCGGTACAGGCCGTAGCCCACACCCGGCACGTCCACGCCCACGTAAGCTGGCAGCTTGGTGGTGTCGGCCTTCATGATCGACTGCATGGCCAGGCCATTGATGCCTTCAGGCTTGGAGCGCGAAACCAGCTTGGCCGCGCCGAAACCGGTGGCATCGCCCGACTTCTTGAACGCAGCCAGCTTCTCTTCACCGGCCTTGACCGCCAGCTTGGCCGCTTCCTCGATAGTCACGCGCTGACGGATCTGCGCATCAACTTCCGCCAGCGGACGCTTGGTGGCAGGCTTGAACTCGACGATACGGCCGGCCACCAGGGTGCTAGGCGCGGTCTCCACCGCTTCGGTGTTGCGCTTGCTGGTCAGCGAGTCGTTCGAGAACAGCGCGGCCAGGAACTTGGCGTTGTTGTACGGCGCGGCGCCAGCGGCAGGCGACGGATTGCGCGATACATTGGCGGCGGTCTCGATCTTCAGACCCAGCTTGTCCGCCACTGGCTTCAGGCTGTCCGATTGCTCGTAGACGGTGTTGGTGAAGGTCTCGGCCATTTCCGAGTACTTTTTCGAGGCTTTCTGCTTTTTCAGCAGGTCGGCCACGTCGGCTTTCACCGCGTCCAGCGGCTTGACCACAGCTGGCTTCAGTTCCGTCACGGTCAGCACGTGGAAGCCGAATTCCGACTGCACGGCATCGCTGATCTCGCCTTGCTTCAGCTTGTTGATGGCATTTTCCACCGGCGCCACCAGCAGGCCTTTTTCGATCACGCCCAGATCGCCACCCTGCTCGGCCGAGCCTGGGTCTTCCGACTTGGCTTTGGCGACCTTGGCGAAGTCGCCCGGATTCTTGCGCAGTTCGGCCACGATGGCTTCCGCCTTGGCCTTGGCGGCCACGGTGTCAGCGGCGCTGGCGCCTTTCTTCAGGGCGATCAGGATGTGGCTGGCGCGGCGGGTTTCCGGCGTGGTGAATTGCGCGGTGTTCTTGGTGTAGTAGTCCGACACTTCGGCGTCCGTCACGTTCACCTGGCTCAGCACGGCGTCGTTGTTGAACACCACATACTCGATCCTGGCCTGCTCCGGCACTTCGAACTGCCTGGCGTTCTTGTCGTAGAAGGCCTTGACCATTTCGTCGGTCACTTTCACCTGCGGCACGAAGTCGGCCACCGGCAGCAGCAGTTCCTGCACTTCGCGCTCCTGGGCGGCGATGTCCGACAGCGACCTGGCCACCGAGCGCGGCGCGAAGCCAGTGCCTTCGATGGCGACGGCCAGCTGCTGCAGGGCCAGGTCGCGGCGCAGGCGGGCGTCGTAGTCGGTCGGCTTCATGCCTTGCGCGGCCAGCACCTGGATGTAGGTTTCCTTGTTGAAGTTGCCCGGACCGCCGAACTGGTCGATGATGGTTTTTTGCAGCTGGGCATCGGTCACGTTCAGGTTGGAATGGATCACTTCAGCGGCGATGGCGCGCTGGGCGATCAGCTGGTCCAGCACGTTTTGCTTGAACTCGGGGGTGTCAAACATCTTCTGGTCGAACTGTGCGCCCAGGCGCTGGCGATACTCGTCCAGGCGGGTGCGCACGGCGTTGTCGAATTCCAGCTGGGTCAGCGGCTTGCCATCGATTTTGGCGATGGTGCCGGCGTCATCGCCAAAGCTCTTGTAACTGCCGATACCGACAAATGCAAACGATGGCACGATGATGATGGCCAGGAAAATCTGCATCAAGCGTTGATGGGTACGAATAAATTCAAACATGGTCTGCCAATTCGGATTGATGGGGCTTGCACATACAAAAAAGGCGAACTCGCGTTCGCCAATTCCGGTTGCCGGATTTTACAGTGCACACCCCTCTATAGCAAGGGTAATCCTTGGCAAAACGGCCATGTTGCCGGTCAGCCGTTGCGGCGGCGGCGCGCCGCCACGCCCAGCAGGCCCAGGCCGCCCAGCAGCATGCCGTACGTGGCCGGTTCCGGCACCGAGGTGACCACCACGTTGTCCAGCAGCGCTCCGACGTTGTCGCCGCCGGCGTTGGCAAAGCTGAAGGTGGCGCTGCCGTTGGCGGCGGCAACGTAATTCAGGCTGTAGGTCTGGAATGGATCGGCTGCGTTCAGATTGACGACCTGGCTGCTGGTGCCAAAGTTGACGGTAACGCTGTCGCTGCCGCCGCGATGGTTGCCCGCCAGCGAGAAGCTCAGGGTGTAGCTTGTGCCAGCCATCACACTGACCGAATTCGAGAACACACCAGCGTCCCCGCTGGAACCATCCAGGTCGATGTAGTAGCCGTTGCCAGGAATCAAATCAAAGCCGCCGGTTGGGCCGATGATGTCGACCGTGCCGTTGGTGACGCTCCAACCGCCCATAAAGGTGAAGGCGTTCAGCGCGTCGGTGTCGGCGTTGAAATCATCGGAAAAGACGGTGGCCGCCTGGGCGGCGGTGGCGCCGAGCAATGCTGCGGCGATAGCGATTTTTTTGACGAACATGGCATCCCCTTTTTTGTATTTATATAAGAACAACTGAATTAACATAGTAACACTGAATTCAGCAGTAGATGATCGTATTTTTTTATCGCTGCGTGGAAAGGAATGAATGTTGCCGTAGACGATATATTTTGAATCGGCGACTTAAAAGCAAAAAAGCCTGTTGCTTTATTCAGGCAACAGGCTTCTATATTCTGGCGGAGCGGACGGGGCTCGAACCCGCGACCCCCGGCGTGACAGGCCGGTATTCTAACCAACTGAACTACCGCTCCTAAACGGTATTACGTCGCTTGATATTTGTTGGCGGAGCGGACGGGGCTCGAACCCGCGACCCCCGGCGTGACAGGCCGGTATTCTAACCAACTGAACTACCGCTCCAGCTGAATATCAAGGTGCTACATACTACTTTAAAACTTAATTTCTGGCAAATGTTTTTTGGTGGGCGGTGAGAGGCTCGAACTCCCGACCTAAGCCTTGTAAGGGCTCCGCTCTACCAACTGAGCTAACCGCCCATTTGCCGGGGTGAACAGCTTTGTTGCCGCTGCCGCTCACCGAAGTCCGTTAGTTTACAGCATCTTTCAAAGCTTTGCCAGCTTTAAATTTAGGAACTTTCGCTGCGTCGATAACGATCTCTTCTTTGGTGCGCGGATTGCGGCCGGTACGGGCGGCGCGTTCGCTCACGGAGAAGGTACCAAAGCCGACCAGGGTCACGCTGTCGTTTTTCTGCAGGCTGGTGGTGACGCCGTCAATGACAGCATCCAGCGCGCGAGCAGCAGCCGCTTTCGAAATATCAGCGGTGGTGGCGATATGGTCGATCAATTCAGTCTTATTCAAAGCAATTCCCCGTCACAAAGGTTATATCGTTGTTTCCGCTTAAAACACGGAAACAGAAAAATTTCAGGCCGTATTAAACAAGCCAGCCCACCTTGGTGTCAAGGCTGCACAATAGAAAAATAAGTAAAAATAACAAAACAGGCGCTATATAAGCGCCTGTTTTAAAGTTATTACCGCTGAAAACTTAGTGTTTTACTACGTCGCCCTGGCCATCGGCCTTGGTCGCGGCGGCGGCCACGGCTTCCACCGGGGCGGTTTCCACCAGCGGTTCCGGCTGGCGTTCCAGGGCGATTTCCAGCACTTTGTCGATCCAACGCACTGGCACGATTTCCAGCTTGTTTTTGACATTGTCCGGAATGTCGGCCAGATCCTTGACGTTCTGCTCAGGGATCAGCACGGTTTTGATGCCGCCGCGCTGGGCCGCCAACAGTTTTTCCTTCAAGCCGCCGATCGGCAGCACTTCGCCGCGCAGCGTGATCTCGCCGGTCATCGCCACATCGGCGCGCACCGGGATGCCGGTGAACACCGACACCATCGCCACCGTCATGGCAGCGCCGGCGGACGGACCGTCTTTCGGCGTCGCGCCTTCCGGCACGTGGATGTGGATGTCGCTCTTTTCAAACACTTCGTTCTTGATGCCAAGGCGATTGGCGCGACTGCGCACCACGGTGCGGGCGGCTTCGATCGACTCTTTCATCACGTCGCCCAGCGTGCCGGTGCGGATCACCCCGCCCTTGCCCGGCATCGACACGGCCTCGATGGTCAGCAGATCGCCGCCCACTTCGGTCCATGCCAGGCCGACCACCTGGCCGATCTGGTTTTCCTTCTCGGCCACGCCGAAGTCGTAGCGGCGCACGCCCAGGAACTTGTCCAGGTTTTTCGGCGTGACGGTCACTTTCTTTTCCGACTTCTTCAGCAGCAGCATCTTCACCACCTTGCGGCAGATCTTCGACACTTCGCGCTCCAGCGAACGCACGCCGGCTTCACGGGTGTAGTAGCGGATGATGTCGCGCAGCGCAGCTTCGCTGACCGAGATTTCATCTTCCTTCAGACCGTTGTTCTTGATCTGTTTTGGCAGCAGGTAGCGCTGCGAGATGCTGGTCTTCTCGTCCTCGGTGTAGCCCGACAGGCGGATCACTTCCATCCGGTCCAGCAGCGCCGGCGGGATGTTGAACGAGTTCGAGGTGGCCACGAACATCACATCCGACAGGTCGAAGTCGACCTCGATGTAGTGGTCGGAGAAGGTGTGGTTCTGCTCAGGATCCAGCACCTCCAGCAGGGCCGACGACGGATCGCCGCGGAAGTCCGCACCCATCTTGTCGATCTCGTCCAGCAGGAACAGCGGGTTGCGCACGCCGACCTTGGCCAGCGATTGCAGCACCTTGCCCGGCATCGAGCCGATGTAGGTACGGCGGTGACCGCGGATCTCGGCCTCGTCACGCACGCCGCCCAGTGCCATGCGCACGAACTTGCGGTTGGTCGCGCGGGCGATCGACTGGCCCAGCGAGGTCTTGCCCACGCCTGGAGGACCGACGAAGCACAGGATCGGGGCCTTCAGCTTGTCCACGCGCTGTTGCACCGCGAGGTACTCCAGAATGCGTTCCTTGACCTTCTCCAGACCATAGTGATCGCCTTCCAGCACTTTTTCAGCGTTGGACAGGTCGTTGTTGACCTTGGATTTTTTCTTCCATGGCAGGCTGACCAGGGTGTCGATGTAGTTGCGCACCACGGTGGCTTCGGCCGACATCGGCGACATCAGCTTCAGCTTTTTCAGCTCGGCGGTCGCCTTGTCCAGTGCCTCTTTCGGCATCTTGGCCATGGCCACCTTTTTCTCCAGTTCGTCCAGGTCGGCGCCGTCTTCGCCCTCGCCCAGTTCCTTCTGGATGGCCTTGACCTGTTCGTTCAGGTAGTACTCGCGCTGCGATTTTTCCATCTGGCGCTTGACGCGGCCACGGATGCGCTTTTCGACCTGCAGAATGTCCAGCTCGCCTTCCAGCTGGCCCAGCAGATGCTCCAGGCGCTTGGCGACACTGAAGATCTCCAGGATGACTTGCTTCTGCTCCAGCTTGAGCGGCAGGTGGGCGGCCACCGTGTCGGCCAGGCGGCCGGCATCGTCGATGCCCGACAGCGAAGCCAGGATCTCCGGCGGAATCTTTTTGTTCAGCTTGACGTACTGGTCGAACTGCTGAACGATGGCGCGGCGCATGGCTTCGATTTCCGAATCGTCGCCCAGCTCGGAATCGAGCGGCGTCAGATCGGCCATGAAGTGCGTCGGCGTGTCGGTGATTTTGTTGATGCGCGCGCGCTGAGCGCCTTCGACCAGCACCTTCACAGTACCGTCGGGCAGTTTCAGCATTTGCAGAATATTGGCCACGCAGCCAATCTCATAGATATCGGAAGCAGAAGGTTCGTCCTTGGCAGCGGCTTTTTGCGCGGCAAGCATGATGCTCTTGCCCTGCTCCATAGCGGCTTCCAGCGCCTTGATCGATTTTGGGCGCCCTACGAACAGCGGTATCACCATATGCGGAAATACGACGACGTCCCGCAGCGGCAATAACGGCAGTTGAGTTTGCTCAGTTAATTTGGAAGTTGTCATGGCGTACCTTATGTGAAAGCGTGATTATGATGTGGGCGCTGTTTTGCCAAATCACAAGACCGACCTGCAAGAAATAATTCCTTATATAAAAGAATGTTTTCCAAAGAAGCAGTCCACTCTAAAAGCCGGGCTAAATAAAAAAGCCACGCGTGACCGGGTCACGTGTGGCTTTCCGAATGAAGCCTGAATTCTTTTATTGGTTTTGATTGTACCGCCTTGCCCCACGGATGCGAAATGAATTTTGCTGTTGAGCGGGGCAAGTGTGCACAAGTTATTTAATTCTCACCAGAAGCTTTCGCCTGCTCCTGATAAATCAACAAAGGCTTAGCGCCACTGGTGATGGTATTCTCATCAATAACCACTTTGGTGACGTTGGTTTCATTTGGCAGTTCATACATGGTATCCAGCAGCGCGTGTTCCAGGATGGAACGCAGGCCGCGGGCGCCGGTCTTGCGCGCCAGCGCTTTCTTGGCGATCGCATGCAGGGCGGCCGGACGGATTTCCAGTTCCGCGCCTTCCATTTCCAGCAGTTTCGAATACTGCTTGATCAGGGCGTTCTTTGGTTCCACCAGGATCTGGATCAGCGCTTCCTCGGTCAGCTCGGACAGCGTGGCCACCACTGGCAGACGGCCCACCAGTTCAGGGATCAGGCCGAACTTGATCAGGTCTTCCGGTTCCGCTTCCATCAGCACTTCGCTGACGTTGCGCTCGGACTTGCTCTTGACCGAAGCGCCGAAGCCGATGCCGGATTTCTCCGAACGGTTTTCGATCACCTTGGCCAGGCCGTCAAACGCGCCGCCGCAAATGAACATGATGTTGGTGGTGTCGATCTGCACGAAGTCCTGGTTAGGATGCTTGCGGCCGCCCTGCGGCGGCACCGAGGCCATGGTGCCTTCGATCAGTTTCAGCAGCGCCTGCTGCACGCCCTCGCCTGAGACGTCGCGGGTGATGGACGGGTTGTCCGACTTGCGCGAAATCTTGTCGATCTCGTCGATGTAGACGATGCCGCGCTGCGCCTTGTCGACGTCGTAGTTGCAGCTTTGCAACAGCTTCTGGATGATGTTCTCGACGTCTTCGCCCACGTAGCCGGCTTCGGTCAGCGTGGTGGCGTCGGCGATCACGAACGGCACGTTCAGCATGCGCGCCAGGGTCTGGGCCAGCAGGGTCTTGCCGGAACCGGTCGGACCGACCAGCAGGATGTTGGACTTGGCCAGTTCGACGTCGTCCTTCTTGCCCAGGTGCTTGAGGCGCTTGTAATGGTTGTACACCGCCACCGACAGGATGCGCTTGGCGGTTTGCTGGCCGATCACGTACTGGTCCAGCAAGTCCTTGATTTCTTGCGGCGTCGGCAGGTCCGACTTGGCGCCCGTCACCGACTCGATGGCCGAGGTTTCGTCGCGGATGATGTCATTGCACAGGTCGATGCACTCATCGCAGATGAAGACCGATGGGCCGGCGATGAGTTTCTTCACCTCGTGCTGGCTTTTGCCGCAGAACGAGCAGTACAGAAGTTTTTCGCCGCTGGAGGATTTTTTGTCTGACATGGGCAGTTTTCTTTGGTTACAGGAAGCAAGTGATTCAATGCAATGCGAGCCGGAAACTCCGCCTACATGCACATGCTACCCGAAATAAAAACGAAACGCCCGAACGATTAATCGCCCGAGCGTTTTTTCTAGCAATGCTGCAAAGGATGCATCAAGCCCGGTTGGTCAACATTTTGTCGATCAAACCGTACTCTACCGCCTCTTCCGCCGACATGAAACGGTCACGATCGGTGTCTTTGGCGATCTGTTCAACGGTTTGACCGCTGCGCTCGGCCATGATCGAGTTCAGGCGATGGCGCAGGTACAGGATTTCCTTGGCCTGGATCTCGATGTCCGAAGCCATGCCCTGCGAGCCGCCCGACGGCTGGTGAATCATGATGCGCGAGTTCGGCAGCGAGAAGCGCTTGCCCTTGGCGCCGGCGGCCAGCAGGAACGCGCCCATCGAGGCGGCAATGCCGGTGCACAGGGTCGATACGTCAGGCTTGATGAACTGCATGGTATCGTAGATCGCCAGGCCGGCCGAGACCGAACCGCCGGGAGAATTGATGTACAGTGAGATGTCCTTGTCTGGATTTTCGCTTTCCAGGAACAGCAGCTGGGCGACCACCAGATTGGCCATCTGGTCGTTGACCGGACCGACCATGAAGATAATACGTTCCTTGAGCAGACGCGAGTAGATATCGTAAGAGCGCTCGCCGCGACCGCTTTGTTCCACCACCATCGGCACCAGGCCGAGCATTTCGGTGTCCAACGCCGGATTTCGGTTCATACCAGTCATTCTATTTCCTTGTGAAGCAGCTTTAGGGGCCGGAATGTTTATCTTACATCATCCGGCCCAAACTGAATTACGCTTGTGCGTTGCTTCCCATCAGCTCGTCAAAGGCGATAACCTTGGACGTAGTCTTCGACAGGCCCAGGACATAGTTGACGACGTTTTCTTCCAATACAAGGGCTTCCACTTCGGCCAGACGACGACGATCGCTGTAGTAGTACTTCAGCACTTCGCGCGGGTCTTCGTAGCTTTGGGCGAAGTCTTCGATCTGGGCTTTGACTTGCTCAGGCTGGGCTTGCAGATTGTTCTCGCCAACCAGTTGCGACAGGATCAGGCCCAGGCGTACGCGACGCTCGGCTTTTTCTGCGAACAGTTCTGGTGGGAATGGCACGTCCTTGACGTTCATGCCGCGCTGGGCCATGTCCTGACGGGTCATTTCGGCCAGACGCTCGGTGTCCTGAGCGATCAGCGATTTTGGCACGTCCAGGGTGGCGGTTTTCACCAGGGTTTCCATCACGGCTTCTTTGTTGCGCGCTTTCACGCGGCCGGCGACTTCACGCTCCAGGTTGACCTTGATGTCTTCGCGCATTTTCGCGACGTCGCCATCGGCCACGCCCAGCGACTTGGCGAATTCCGCGTCCACTTCCGGCAGGTGCGCCCATTCCAGCTTCTTCAGGGTGATGGTGAACGAAGCGGTTTTACCGGCCACGTCCTTGCCATGGTAGTCCTCTGGGAACGACAGCGGGAAGGTCTTCGACTCGCCCACTTTCAGGCCGACGGTGGCGGCTTCGAATTCTGGCAGCATGCGGCCTTCGCCCAGCACGAACGGGTAGTCTTCGGCTTTACCGCCTGGGAATTCCACGCCGTCGATCGAGCCGACGAAGTCCACGGTCACGCGATCGCCGTTGGCAGCCACTGGCTCGCCGCCGTCGCCGTGCTCACCGGCTTCGCCCTTGGTGTGAAAGTGCACGCGCTGTTTGCGCAGGATTTCGATGGTCTTGTCGATTTCAGCATCGCTGACTTCGGCTTTGACGGTTTCGATTTCGACGGTGGTCAGGTCGCCGATTTCGACTTCCGGATACACTTCGAAGGTCGCATCGAAGGTCAGCACGCCGGCTGGCGATTCCTGCTTCGGTTCGATGTTCGGGTAGCCAGCTACGCGCAGCTGGTTTTCGTTTGCGGCGTCGTTGAAAGCGCGGCCAACTTTATCATTCAGCACTTCGGTTTCGATTTGATAACCGTATTGTGCTGCGACCATTTTCAGAGGAACTTTGCCCGGACGGAAGCCTGGTGCCTTAGCCGTTTTGGCTTGCACTTTCAGGCGCTTCTCAACTTCAGCGCGGACTTCGGTCAGCGGGAAGGAGATCGTGATACGACGTTCGAGTTTGCCCAAGGTTTCGACTGCAGTTGCCATGTTAAAAAATCGTCCAAAAAATAAGAAATACAGTTGGTGCGAGGAGGGGGACTCGAACCCCCACACCATTGCTGGCGTCAGGACCTAAACCTGGTGCGTCTACCAATTTCGCCATCCTCGCGGCTTGTTTGCACAAAAGCAAAGGGCGACCTGTAAGTGAAAAAGGGTCGCCCTCTTCCTGCCTCATAGCAGGAGCTTTCAACTTCAACACGGCATTCTAACGGTTTTTTAGCGGAATGGTGACGATTTTTACTATGTCGCCAACATTCCGCGATTTTTTAACGCTTTCAGCGGTAAAAACGCCATTTTCTGAGGCATTGATCTCGCTCAGAACATCACGCTCCCCTCAGCCTACGATGATGTGGCCGTACTCAAGACGGACGTGGCTGTTATTCGCTCAAATTACGTCACAAAAGCAGACCTGCAGAGAGAATTGCACGCAGCGACGTGGACAATCATCGGCGCGATACTCTTCTGACTGCGGCCGTCTTTTTCTTGGCGCGCAGCCAAGGAACTTATTACTATCCGATCCCGCAACAGACCGCCGCTCCGGCTGCTCAAGCTGCAGAGCAGCCGAAGGCAGCGGTCCCTGCTTCGCGTTAGCCGGGCCGCTTCACCCTGAACCACGCAGCATACAACGCCGGCAGGAACAACAAAGTCAGCGCGGTCGCGAGGATCAGGCCGCCCATGATGGCCACCGCCATCGGCCCCCAGAATACCGAGCGCGACAAGGGAATCATCGCCAGCGCGGCGGCGGCGGCCGTCAGGATGATGGGACGGCAGCGGCGCACCGCGGATTCGACGATGGCAGTCCAGGCGTCGTGGCCGGCCTTGATGTCCTGCTCGATCTGGTCGACCAGAATCACCGAGTTACGGATGATCATGCCGAACAGCGCGATGATGCCGAGGTTGGCCACAAAGCCCAGCGGCCGGCCCAGCACCAGCAGCGCCATCGCCGCCCCCGCCACGCCCAGCGGCCCGGTCAGGAACACCAGCAGCGAACGCGAGAAGCTGTGCAGCTGCAGCATCAGCAGCGTGAAGATCAGGAAGATCGCCAGCGGCAGATTGGCGGCAATCGACGCTTCCGCCGCGCCGCTGTCCGAGGCCGCGCCTTTGACGGTGATGGCGTAGCCGGCCGGCAGCGCGTCACGCAAGGCCTTCAGTTGCGGCTCGATCTGGCCGGAGACGGTCGGTCCCTGGATATTGTCCGCCACGTCCGACTGCACGGTAATCGCCCAGTCGCGCCCTTCCCGCCACACCACACCCGGCTCCCACACGAAATGCGCCCGCGCCAACTGGCTGATCGGCACCGACTTGCCGCTGGCGGTCGGAATATTCGTGTCGTTCAGCACCGAGATGGTGTTGCGCTCTTCGATCGGCTGGCGGATCTGGATATCGATCAGCTTGATGCCTTCGCGGAACTGGCCGATGGCCGTGCCCGACAGGATGGTGTTGGCCGCGCGCATCACCGTTTGCGAGGTCACGCCCAGCGCGCGCATCTTGTCCTGATCCAGGTCGAGACGCAGCACCTTGATCGATTCATTCCAGTTATCGTTCACGCCGATCGTGTTCGGGTTGGCGCGCATGATGTCCTTCACCTGATCGGCAATCGCACGGACCTTGTCCACCTCGGCACCGGTGACGCGGAACTGCACCGGATACGGCACCGGCGGCCCGTTCGGCAGCAGCTTGACACGCCCCCGCACTTCCGGGAAATCATGTTTGAAGACATCGACAATCTTGTCGCGCAACGCGGCGCGGGCGTGCAGATCCTTTGGCAACACCACGATTTGCGACACGTTCGTCTGCGGGAAAATCTGATCCAGCGGCAAGTAGAAACGCGGCGAACCGGTGCCCACGTAGCTGGTCACGCTGACCACACCCTCCTGCTTGCGGATGAAGGCTTCAAACTTCTTCACCTGGGCCTCGTTGGCGGCAAAGGTGGTGCCTTCCGGCGTCCACATCTCCACCATCAGCTCGGGCCGGCTGGAATCCGGGAAGAACTGCTTCTCGATGAACTTGAAGCCGTACACACCGAGCGCGAACACTGCCAGCGTGGCGCCGATGGTGAGCCAGCGATATTCCACGCACCAGTTGACCAGCGCGCGGAAGCGGCGGAAGCCCGGCGTATCGAACAGGTCGTGCTCGCTGCCGCCATCGGCATGCGGTTTCACTTTCAACAGCACATAGCCAAGATATGGCGTGAAGGTCACCGCCACCACCCACGAAATCACCAGCGCCAGCGCGTTCACCGAAAACAGCGAGAAGGTGTATTCGCCGGCCGCCGACTTGGCCAGGCCGATCGGCAGGAAACCCGCCACCGTGATCAGCGTGCCGGTCAGCATCGGAATCGCCGTCGACTTGTAGGCGAAGGTGGCGGCGTCAAAGCGCGACATACCCTCTTCCATTTTGCGCACCATCATTTCCACCGCGATGATGGCATCATCCACCAGCAGGCCCAGCGCGATGATCAGCGCCCCCAGCGAGATCTTGTGCAGGTCGATGTCCAGCATGCGCATGAACAGGAAGGTCACCGACAGCACCAGCGGAATACTCAGCGCCACCACCAGGCCGGGACGCACATCGAGCCGCAGCTTGGGCTTGCTGTGCAGACCCAGCGCGACAAAGCTGACGCCCAGCACGATCAGCACCGCCTCGATCAGGGTGTGGACGAACTCGCCCACCGAGGCTTTCACCGCTTGCGGCTGGTCGGACACGCGCTCCAGCTCGATACCCACCGGCAGCTTGGCCTTCAGCTCGCTCACGGTTTTCTCCATGTGCTTGCCGAGCTGGATGATGTTGCCGCCCTTCTCCATCGACACGCCGAGGCCGATCACTTCCTTGCCATTGAAGCGCATCTTGTTGCCTGGCGGGTCCTGGTATTCGCGCTTGATGGTGGCGAAGTCGCCCAGGCGGAAGGTGGTGCCGTTGGCGCGCAGTTCCAGATCCTCAAGATCTTTCACCGTTTTCAGCGCACCGGTGACCCGCACTTGCAGGTTATCGGTCGGCGTGACCAGCACGCCAGTGGACTCCACCGAGTTCTGGGTGGCGATCTGGTTGACGATGGCCTCGAACGGGATGCCCAGCTGGGCAAACTTCTTGTGCGAGAACTCGATGTTGATCTTCTCGTCCTGCACGCCGAACAACTCGACCTTGGACACCAGCGGCACGCCCAGCAATTGCTGACGCACGAAGTCGGCGTAATCCTTCATCTCGGCATAAGTAAAGCCGTCGCCGGACAGCGCGAAGATGGAACCGTAGGTATCGCCAAACTCGTCGTTGAAGAACGGCCCCTGCACCCCGGATGGCAGCGTGCCGCGAATATCTCCGATCTTCTTGCGCACCTGATACCAGGACTGCGCCACCTCTTTTGGCGGCGCCGATTCGCGCAGCTTGAGGATGATGGTGGTCTCGCCCGGTTTGGAATAGCTGGAAATCTCGTCGATATCCGGCGTTTCCTGCAGCTTTTTCTCCAGCTTGTCGGTGACCTGCTCGGCCATCTGCAGCGAGGTTGCGCCCGGCCAGTTGGCGCGCACCACCATTGCGCGGAAGGTGAACGGCGGATCTTCATCCTGCCCGAGATTGGCATAGCTGAGCGCGCCGCCGATCAACAGCACCGCGATCAGGTAACGGGTCAGCGGGATATGCTCCAGCGCCCAACGTGAGAGGTTGAATCCTTCTTTCATTTGGCGGCCTTCGGCAAGTCGTTACCGAGAATCTTGACCTTCTGGCCCGGCTTCAGCAGGTTGACGCCTGCTGTCACCACAGTCTGGCCCGGCTTGACGCCGCTGGCCAGCACGATATCATTGCCGGCCACGCCACCGATGGTGACCGGCACCAGCTTGACTGCGCCGTTTTCCACCACCCACACCGAGGTCGCGGACTTCTCATAGAACAGCGCGGTCAGCGGCACCTTGATTTGCGGCGCCGGCGTCTTGGAGGCGAACTGCACCACCGCCGTCATGCCCAGCTTGGCTTCAGCCAGCGAGTCCGGAATCGACACCTTGACGGTGTAGGTACGGGTGGACGGATCGGCCACTGGCGAAATTTCGCGGATCTTGCCGGCCACCGTGTTTTTAGGATCAGCCCACAGCCGCACCTGCACATCCGGAATGCGGCGCAGGGTATCGACCTTGTCTTCCGGAATACCGATGACGATTTCCTTCTCGCCGGACTTGGCCACATTTACCACCGGCGTGCCGGCCGCCACCACCTGGCCGATTTCGGCGTTGACGGCGGTCACCACGCCATCCACGTCGGACAGCAAGGAGGCATAGCCAGCCTGGTTGGACTGGCCGCGATACGCCGCCTGGGAGGCATCAACATTGGCCTGGGCCGATTTATAAGTGGATTCCTTGGCGTCCAGCACCGCCTGGCTGACAAAGCTCTTGCTGCGCAATTCCTGATAGCGCTGCAACTCGGCCTTGGCCAGATCGCGGTTGGTCTCGGCGGCACGCAGATTGGCCAGCGCCTGCGCTTGCGAGAGCTGCAAGTCCTGCGGGTCTAGCTGCATCAGCACCTGCCCCTTCTTGACCAGCGTGCCGACGTCCACCTTGCGGCTGACGATCTTGCCGCCGACGCGGAAACCCAGGCGCGACTCCACCCGCGCCCGCACCTCGCCGGAAAACTCGGCATTCACATCAACGTCGCTGCTGACCAGCGAAATGGCCCGCACCGGGCGGATATCTTCCGTTTTCTCGGCCGGTTTGGAACAGGCGCCCAGCACGGCCAGTGCCGAAGCGGCAAGCAGCACATTCTTGAGAGTAGACACGACAGCTTCCTTTTAAATGACTGACAGGTTATTTATTGATTATAAGCTGAACAATGCTCTTTGCAAATGACTTTGGCGTCATTAATTTAGAGCTTGGATACTTGCTCTAATTTCAAGATGGCACTACCATTACGCGCTGGAAACCAATCTCACAACCGGCAACTGCCGCCCTTCCCGCCTATGCCGGTCGATCACTACGAAAATTTCCCTGTCGCCTCGATTTTGCTGCCCAAGCGCCTGCGTCCCGCGGTGGAAGCCATCTACACGTTCGCCCGCAGTGCCGACGACCTGGCCGATGAGGGCGACGCCCCCCCGGAAGAACGGCTGGCGGCACTGCATGCCTATGAGGCGGCGCTGGCGCGCATCGAGCAAGGCGCCACCGATCACCAGCCCATGTTTGAGCGGCTGGCGCAGGTGGTGCGGGACTATGAGATGCCGCTCAAGCCGCTGTATGAGTTGCTGTCGGCGTTCAAGCAGGACGTGGTCGTGTCGCGCTACCAGACCTTTGACATGCTGCTGGACTACTGCGCCCGTTCAGCCAACCCGGTCGGCTTCATGATGCTGCATTTGTACGGCGCGGCGGATGAGGAAAACGTGCGCGATTCGGATGCCATCTGCACCGCCCTGCAACTGATCAATTTCCTGCAGGACGTGGCCATCGATCTGCACAAGGAACGCATTTACATTCCGCTGGAAGACTTGAGCCGCTACGCCATCTCGCCGGCGGCGCTGGACCACCCCAGCGCGCGCCCGCGCTGGCGTTCGCTGATGCGGTTTGAAGTCGAACGCGCCCGCAAACTGATGCTGAGCGGCGCGCCGCTGGCGCTGCGCCTGCCTGGCCGCATCGGCTTCGAACTGCGCATGGTGGTGCAAGGCGGTCTGCGCATTCTGGATGCGATTGAAGCGGCCGAGTATGACGTCTTCCTGCACCGTCCCAAGCTGAGCAAGCGCGATTGGCTGGGCATTTTCTGGTCGGCGGTGCGCATGAAAAAGCGTCTGCAAACGGCGCTGCGCACGGCTTGACGCGCCTCAATTGACGCCGCCAACGCGAGGCCTATACTCGCAGGATGGCTGACATGACGAGAGAAGAAGTGGACGCAAAAATCGCTGCGAGCGACGCCCGCACCGACGCCAAATTTGCGGCCCTGATAGGCAGAATCGACGCACTGATCGTGCGCCTGGATGACTTCGAGCGCGAAATGCGCGAAGAAATACGCCAGATCAAGGCCGACATGGCTGATTTCAAAAAAACCATCATGATCACCGTGATCAGCACCGGCTTCGCGGTGGTGTTTGGCGTTGCCGGCTTCAATGCGACGCTGATCAACAATATGACTGCCTCATACGAATCCGGCAAGGATGCAGGGCAATGGCGAAGCGAAATCACCCAGAAGCTCAACGAGACTACGCGGAAGTTGAACGAAACCAACGAAAAACTCGACAGGATGCTCGCCGCCAATGAAGCGCGCCTGAATCAGATTGACGCCGACCTCAAGGCAATCAAACAGGAGCGAGAGTCGGGGCGGAAATGATTTTTTGTTCGCGCTCCTGCGGCGTCGGCACCGAGGACGACGGCGGTGCGGCTTTTGGCGCGGCCGCCGGCGTTTGCGGCTTGGATTGCTTCAGCACGAACTCACGCAGGGAAGCCGCCTCCGATACCGACAGCGCCGTCTGGCAATTCACGCCCTCGTTGGAAATCTGCCATTCCTGATACTCGCCGGCATTCAGCGTGCGCTGCTTCTGCTCGTCCAGCAGCTTGCAGCGGCTGGCGACCGACTTGGCTTCATCCAGATGCTGGGTGTAATACGTGGCCGTTTTCATGGGCGTCGTATCTTCCGCAGACGAGCCCTCGCATCCAGCGAGCACTGGAATAATGATCAAGGCTGCAACTATCTGCGATTTCATACGTATGCGTTCTCCCGAAAAGGTAACACATTGTATCCTTAAATCACGCTACGTTGCATGCGGGGGGGCCTTTTAGCTCCACCACATTGCCTTCCGGATCAGTCACATAGATCGACGGCCCCTCGCCTTCGGCGCCGTAGCGCGACTCCACCGCGCCGGGCTGCACGCCGTGCGCAGTCAGGTGCGCACGGATCGCCGCCGCGTCAAACGGCTCCACCCGCAGGCAGAAATGATCCATATTGCGCCCCTCCGGGCCCGGCGCCGCGCCGCCCATACGGCCCAGCTTGCCGTCCAGCGGCACCAGGTCGATCATCGAACTACCAGCGCGCAACTGCACCAGGCCGATCTCATCCTGCCGGCGCTCAAGCCGGCAACCGAGCGCGCCGCAGTAAAAGTCCAGCATGGCCTGCAAATCCACCACCCGCAGCACAATATGGTCAATTTCCCGGATAGTAATCATGTCAACTCCGCCAAATAATGATCCGAGACTGTAACTCATTCCTATAGAATAGCGGCTTCGAACCGTCCCTTGCTTTTTTATCCATGTCTCCCGACGACTACTGCCAGCAAAAGACCGCCCAAAGCGGCTCCAGTTTTTACTACAGCTTCCTGTTCCTGCCGCCGGAGCGTCGCCGCGCCATTACCGCCCTGTATGCCTTTTGCCGCGAAGTCGACGACACCGTCGACGAGTGCACCGACGAATCGATCGCACGCATCAAGCTGGCCTGGTGGCGCAAGGAAATCAGCAATATGTACGCCGGCCAGCAGACCCATCCGGTCACGCTGGCCCTGCAACCGCACCTCCAGCCCTATAAGCTGAAGGAAGAGCACCTGCAAGCCATCATCGATGGGATGGAGATGGACCTCAACCAGACCCGCTACCTCGACTACGCCGCCCTCAGCAAATACTGCTGGCACGTGGCCAGCGTGGTGGGCATCCTGTCGGCCAGCATCTTTGGCGTGACCAATCCGCAAACCCTGCAATTCGCGGAAAAGCTGGGCCATGCCTTCCAGCTGACCAACATCATCCGCGACGTTGGCGAAGACGCCCGCAAAGGCCGCATCTACCTGCCGATCAATGAGCTGCAGCAGTTCAACGTCACCGCCGCCGAAATCCTCAATGCCAAGCACAGCGATAAATTCGAAAAGCTGATGGCGTTCCAGATCGCGCGCGCCCAAAAAGCCTACGACGAAGCGTTTGCCCTGCTGCCGAAGGAAGACCGCCGCGCCCAGCGCCCAGGCCTGATGATGGCCGCCATCTACCGCACCCTGCTGACCGAAGTGCAAGCCGACGGTTACCACGTGCTGGAACACCGCATCTCGCTGACGCCGATCCGCAAGCTGTGGCTGGCGTGGAAGACCTACATCCGTGGTTGACGCCAGCATTGCCGACCCGCCGGCAGACAAGCGCGGCCACGCGGACACCGGCGTGCTGGCGCGCTCAGTTGCCGTCATCGGCGCCGGCTGGGCCGGCTGCGCCGCAGCAGTCGAGCTGGCGCGTGCCGGCTACAAGGTCACGCTGCTGGAAGCGGCCCGCACGCTGGGCGGGCGCGCCCGCCGCGTGGAAACTGACCGCAAGCATCTGGACAACGGCCAGCACATCCTGCTGGGCGCCTACAGCGAAACCCTGCGCCTGATGAAGCTGACCGGCGTCGATCACCAGCAAGCCATGCTGACGCTGCCGCTGCAAATGCGCTATCCGCCCGGCACCGGCGGCATGGATTTCGTCGCGCCGGCATGGCCGCTGCCGGCGCCGCTGCACCTGGCCGCCGCCCTGCTGCGCGCCCAAGGCCTGCAGCGCGAGGACAAGCTCAGCCTCGCCCGCTTTTCCACCACCGCGCGCTGGATGGGCTGGCAGCTCAACACCGACTGCAGCGTCAGCGAACTGCTGGCGCGCTTCGACCAGACCGCGCGCCTGATCCAGCTGATGTGGCGTCCGCTGTGTCTGGCCGCGCTGAATACGCCGCCGGAACGCGCCTCCGCCCAGATCTTTCTCAACGTCCTGCGCGACAGCCTGGGCGCCAGGCGCCGCGCCTCCGACATGCTGCTGCCGCGCACCGATCTGAGCGCCCTGTTCCCGGAAGCCGCGGCCCGCTACGTGACGGCACACGGCGGCGCCGTGCGCAGCGGTGCCAAGGTCAACGCGCTGCGCTGCATCGAAGGCCGCCTGTGGCAGCTGGACATCAGCGGCGCGGCGGTGGGCGGCACCTGGAGCACTTACTTCAGCGGCGTGGTGCTGGCCACCGGCGCCAGCCAGGCCGCCACGCTGCTGCACGACATTCCGGATGGCGACACTGCCGCCATCTGCAGCCAGCTGACCGCCTTCGAGCCGGAAGCCATCACCACGGTCTACCTGCAATACGATGCCGCCACCCGGCTGGCGCTGCCGTTCTACGCCCTGCTGGACGACCCGGACAGCCACCAGTACGGTCAGTTCGTGTTTGACCGCGGCCAGCTGGATGCGGCCCAGGCCGGCCTGCTGGCAGTGGTGATCAGCGCCTCCGGTCCGGTGGCGGCGCAGCCGCAGGAATTGCTGGCCGAGGCGGTTGCGGTGCAGCTGGCGGTGGTGTTCCAGCGCCCCGAGCTCGGCCGGCCCGCCTGGTTCAAGGTCATCACCGAGAAACGCGCCACTTACGCCAGTGCGCCCGGCCTCATGCGTCCAGACAACAATACCGGCCTGCCCGGCCTGGCGCTGGCCGGTGACTATACTGCCGGCGACTATCCCGCCACGCTGGAATCGGCGGTACGCAGTGGTGTTGCTGCCGCGCAATTACTCCAGAGGAGTGCCGTCTAGTCGTGCATTTCGGTCGCCTGTTCCGCATTTTGTGCATCCTGTCACATCCCGGTGGCGTCTCGATGGCTACCTGCGTACAGTTGCACCATCGGCAAAAGGCACGCAACATTGTGGATTTAATATCATGACCAAGCAGCAATACCTCGACGCGCTCAAGCAGGCCATGCAGGGACTGCCGCCGGAAACAGTGGCCAAGACCCTGGCCTATTACGAGCAGCGCTACATCGACGGCCTGGTGGCCGGCCAGAGCGAGGACGAGGTTTACAAGCAGCTGGACGAACCGCGCAAGATCGCCATGACCCTGCGCGCCAACGCCCACCTGAACGCCTTCGAGCAAAAGAAAACCCCGCTCAACCTGGCGCGCGTGCTGGTGTCCTTCATCGGCCTGGCCATCTTCAACCTGTTCATGGTGATTCCGGCCATGGTCTATGCCAGTCTGCTGGGCGCGATCTACATCTCGGCCTTCGCCTTCTACATTGGCGGCGTGGCGCTGACGGCCAGCGGCCTGTCGGGCCAGAACGAGCTGGCGCTGGAAGGCCCGCTGCGCCACCTGATGGAATTCACCAACACCCACTTTGAATCCCGCGAGGATGAGGAAGATGCCCAGGGCTGGCGGGTTTCGATCAACAGCATGGGCGTGCAGGTCAACAAGGACGATGCCGACACCCCGCCGCCCGACGACGAAGGCCTGAGCCGCAGCGGCAAGCTGCTCAACCGCGCCGAAGCGGTGGCCGCCGGCGATGTCCACATCACCACTGACTTCGACAGCGGCGCCCGCACCACGCAGTCGCTGATCGGCCTGGGGCTGATCCTGGGCGGCATTGGCCTGTGCCTGATCAGCATTGTGCTGACCCGCTACACCGTCATAGGCTTGAAGCGTTACGCGGCGATGAATGCCTCGCTGCTGCGCGGACGTTGAGGAAAACATGATGCGCGCATTGATGAAAATTGGAGCCGGCCTGCTGGTACTGGCGTTTGTGCTGATCGGCGTCACCTACAGCATGCTCAAGGCCTACGGCAGCAGCAGCCCGACCAGCATGGCCGGCCGCTCGCTGGGCACGGAAAGCCGCAAGATCGACGCCATGGCCACGGTGGTGGAACTGAATGGTCCGATCGACCTGATGCTGGTGCAGGGCCAGACCGCCTCGCTCAAGGTGCGCGGCGAACAGCGCTCGCTGGGCAATATCGAAACCATTCAGGATGGCCGCGACCTGCACATCGGCACCAAGGGCATGCTGCTGAATCCGCGCCATCGCCTGCAGGTGGAACTGGTGCTGCCGTCGCTGGAGGAACTGACGGTGCACAGCAGCGGCGACACCAAAGTATCCGGCTTTAACGGCGAGCGGCTGGAGTTGCAGCTGCACGGTTCGGGCAATGTGAATTTTGTCGGCCGCTATCGCGAACTGACCGCCGGCGCCCATGGCAGCGGCAATATGAACATCAACGCCGGCAGCAGCGAGAATGTGGAGCTGGAGATGGTAGGCTCGGGCCAGATCAGCGCTTCCGGCAGCTGCAAGACGCTCACCGCGGAGCTGACCGGCTCCGGCGACCTGAATGCGCGCCACCTGGCCTCGGACAAGGTGACCGTCAATCTGAAAGGCTCCGGCACTACCCACGTCTTCGCCAAGCAGTCAGCGGACCTGAGCCTGCGCGGCAGCGGCGACATCCGCGTGCTGGGCAATCCGGACCACCGCAACGTCAGCCGCACCGGCTCCGGCGAAGTTACCTGGGAGTGAGCCAGGCCAACACATCGCGGGCAGCGGCCACGCCGCCCGCAAAGCAGGCCGTCAGCAGATAGCCGCCGGTCGGCGCTTCCCAGTCGATCATCTCGCCGGCCACGAACACGCCCGGCGCGGCCTTCAACATCGTGCCTTGCAGGGCTTCCCACTTCACGCCGCCGGCGCTGCTGATCGCTTCATCGATGGGCCGCGCGCGCTCCAGCCGCAGCGGCAGGCGCTTGACGGCCTGCGCCAGTTGCGCCTCGTCGCTGAATTGGTCCTTGCTCAGGCATTCGCGCAGCAGGCCGGCTTTCACGCCCTTGATGCCTAACCGGCTTTGCAGATGGCTGGACAGCGAGCGCGCGCCGCGCGGCCGCGCCAGTTCTTCCGCCACGCGCTGCGCGCTCCAGTCCGGCATCAGATCCAGCCAGATGGTGGTATGGCCCGCGGCCGCGATCTGGTCGCGCAGCGCCGCCGACAAGGCGTAAATCAGGCTGCCCTCGACGCCGCCCTGCGTCACCACGAACTGGCCCTGCCTGCGCATCTCCTCGCCGTGCGCATTGCGCGCGATGACGGCGACCGTCATCAAGGGCTCGCCGGCATAACGGCTGCTGAAATGCCCACTCCAGTTGACATCAAAGCCGCAATTGGCGGGCGCCAGCGACGCCACCGCGACGCCGCGTTGTGCCAGCACCGGCAGCCAGGCGCCGTCCGAACCGAGCCGCGCCCAACTGCCGCCGCCCAGCGCCAGGATGACCGCATCGGCGCGCACCAGCCGTTCGCCGTGTGCGCCATCGTCACCGGGCGCGCTGAATCGCAGCGCCCCGTCCTGCCAGCCCAGCCAACGGTGGCGCAGGTGGAACTGCACACCGCTTTCGCGCAGACGATGCACCCAGGCGCGCAGCAGCGGCGCGGCCTTCATATCGGTCGGGAACACCCGGCCCGAGGTGCCGACGAAGGTCTCCAGCCCCAGTCCATGCACCCAGTCGCGCACGGCCCGCGGGCCAAAGCTGTCCAGCGCCGGGCGCAGCGCCTGCGCGCTGACGCCGTAGCGGTCAACGAAATCCTCATACGCTTCGGCGTGCGTGATATTCATCCCGCTGCGGCCGGCCAGCAGGAATTTGCGGCCGACCGAGGGCATGGCGTCATACAGGTCCACCTGAACGCCGGCTTGTGCCAGCGTTTCGGCCGCCATCAGGCCGGCCGGCCCGCCACCGATGACGGCAACGCGAAAAGGTGTCAAACTAGACTGCATGAGAGGTCCATATACAAAACAAGGGAGATACGATGGGTGCAACGTTCTGGATCAAGCGCTACCTGCTGGCAGCGGTGCCGCTGTTCGCCATTCTAGCCGCCGTTGAGTGGTTCAAGGGCTCGACCACGAAAGAAGATTATCTGAGCGCCGGCTTGTGGGCGCTGATCGCCGCCGGCATCTTCAATTACGTCGCGTGGCGGCGCTTCCGCAACGCCATGGCTTGCGCGGCCTGCGAGGACGTCGCCAAGGCCTACAAGGGCAAGCACGCGAAGAAATAGTCAGCCGCCGGTCACCGGCGGGAAGAACGCCACTTCGGCGCCGTCAGCCAGCGCGGTATCGGCGCCGCACATCACCTGGTTGTAGGCCATGCGCAGCGCCGGATGGCCCAGCGCCTGCTGCCAGTTCCCGCCGCGCGCGGCCAGGTGATCGCGCAGCGCGCCCACGGTCGCCACGCCGGCCGGCACGGCCAGCGATTCCGACGAAGCGCCAACGGCTTCACGCACGCTGGCGAAAAATTTTACGGTAATAGCCATTAATACAGTAATTCGTTAAACGGTATGAAGCGGACCATGTCGCCGGCGGCGATGGTCGTACCCGGCGGATTGTCGATCACGCCGTCGCCCCACACGGTGGAGGTCAGCACGCCGGAACTCTGGTTGCGGAACAGTTCCAGGCCGCCGTTGTCGTTGATGCGCACGCGCAGGAATTCGTTGCGCCTGTCGGCCTTGGGCCAGCTGAAGTCGGCGCGCATGCTGTAGGCGCGCGGCGCGATCGGCCCTTCCACGCCCTGCAGGCGCAGGATGAATGGCCGCACGAACAACAGGAAGGTTACAAAGCTCGACACCGGATTGCCCGGCAGGCCAATGAAGAAGGCCTGCTGCACTTCGCCAAACGCCAGCGGCTTGCCCGGCTTGACGGCGATCTGCCACATATTCAGCTTGCCTTCCGCTTCCACCGCGGGCTTGATGTGGTCTTCCTCGCCCACCGACACGCCGCCGGAGGTGATGATGAGATCATGCCCCTGCGCCGATTCGCGCAGCACCGAGCGCGTGGCTTCCAGCGTATCCGGCACGATGCCGAAATCGCTGATCTCGCAACCCAGGTTTTCCAGCAGCGCGCGCAGCGTGAAGCGGTTGGAATTGTAGATGGCGCCCGGCGCCAGCGGCTCGCCCGGCATGGTCAGCTCGTCGCCGGTGAAGAACACCGCCACGCGCAGCTTGCGCCTGACCGGCAGTTCGGCCAGCCCGACTGATGCCGCCAGGCCCAGCTCCTGGCTGCGCAGGCGCGTACCGGCCGGCAGCATCACACTGCCGCTGGTGATGTCCTCGCCGGCGCGGCGTATCCATTCGCCGGATTTCGGTGCATGTCTGATGGTGACCACGTCGCCATTCAACTCGCACTGCTCCTGCATCACCACCGCATCCGCGCCTTGCGGGATCATGGCGCCGGTGAAGATGCGGGCCGCGGTCCCCGGCTGCAAAGGCTGGCCGACATGGCCGGCCGGGATGCGCTGCGATACCTTGAGCGCCGCGTTGCCACTGGCGCAATCGACGGCGCGCACCGCATAGCCATCCATCTGCGTGTTATCGGCGCCCGGCACATTCATGCCGGACAGCTGCGCCGCGGCCAGCACGCGGCCATTGGCCGCCAGCGTTGGAATAACTTCGCTGTCCGCCACCGGACGCACCGCGTCCAGCATCAAGGCCAGCGCCTCGCTGACCGACAACATCGGCTTGCGCGGCTCGCTCATTACAGGCCCGTGTTGGCGGCGATGTACGCCTTCATGGCCTCGACTTCCGGCTTCATGACGACGAACTTCTGCGGCAGCGCTTCGATGTTCTCGAAGCCTTCCGGACGCTCGGCGTCCTCGCCCAGCGCTTCCAGGATGGTTTCGTTGAACTTGGCCGCCAGCGCGGTTTCCAGCACGATCATGGTCACGCCGGGTTCCAGGTTTTCCTTGGCCACCTTGATGCCGTCGGCGGTGTGGGTATCGATCACGATGCCGTAATCGTCGGCCACGTCGCGGATGGTGTTGACGCGGTCATCATGGGTCGACTTGCCGGACTTGAAGCCGTAATTGGCCACCAGTTTGAACTCGTCGCCATCGCTGCCTGGCTTGCCGGACAGGTCGAAGCCGCCGTGGGTTTCCACTTTCTGGAACAGGGCGCGGGTACGGTCGCCGTCGCGGCCCACCAGTTCGTAGACGAAGCGCTCGAAGTTGGACGCCTTGGAGATGTCCATCGACGGGCTGCTGGTGTGATAGGTTTCGGACGACTTGCGCACGCGGTACACGCCGGTGCGGAAGAATTCATCCAGCACGTCGTTTTCATTGGTGGCGGCCACCAGCTTGTCGATCGGCAGGCCCATCATGCGGGCGATGTGGCCGGCGCAGATATTGCCGAAGTTCCCCGATGGCACGGTGAACGAGACCTTCTGGTCATTGGAGGTGGTCGCTGCCAGATAGCCGCGGAAGTAATACACCACCTGCGCCACCACGCGCGCCCAGTTGATCGAGTTGACGGTGCCGATCTTGTGCCTGGCCTTGAATTCCAGGTCGTTCGACACCGCTTTGACCATGTCCTGCGCGTCATCGAACACGCCTTCGATGGCGATGTTGAAGATATTCGGGTCCTGCAGCGAGAACATCTGCGCGGTCTGGAAGGCGCTCATTTTCTGGTGCGGCGACAGCATGAAGACACGGATGCCCTGCTTGCCGCGCATGGCGTATTCGGCGGCGCTGCCGGTGTCGCCAGAGGTGGCGCCAAAGATGTTCAGTTCCGCGTTTTGCTTGGCCAGCGCGTATTCGAACAGGTTACCCAGCAGCTGCATGGCCATGTCCTTGAATGCCAGGGTCGGGCCGTTGGACAGCGCTTGCAATACCAGTCTGGTGCCGTTTTCGCCCTCTTCCAGCACGCGCAATGGCGTGATGTCGGCCGCGTTTTCGTCCTTGCGGGCGTTTTTGTACACCTCTTTAGTGTAGGTCTTGGCGGTCAGCGCACGCAGGTCGGCTTCCGGAATGTCGGTCGCGAACTTCTTCAGGATCTCGAACGCCAGCTCGGCGTAGGACAGCTTGCGCCAGGCGTCCAGCTCGGCGCCGGTCACTTGCGGGTAAGCGGTCGGCAGGAACAGGCCGCCGTCAGCGGCCAGGCCGCCCAGCAGGATGTTCGAAAATGGTTGGGAAGACGAAGCGGCGGCCGACGACGCGGCGCGGGTAGACACGTATTGCATAAAGTAGAAAGTCCGGTTGGGCTGGCAGCAAAAGAGCAGAACGGTGCAAACAAGCGAATATTATAGTGCGAGCGGGGCTTTTGCGTGAATTCCGCGTTGTTTTATGGCTATTTTGCTGTGCCGGCCTACTGCGCCAGGGCTTTCAGGCCTTTGCCCAACTCTTCCTTGACCGAGTTTTTGGCCTGGTTGACGGCAATCTGGTTCTGAATCAGCGCCAGCGCATTTTGTGCCGCAATCGTCTCCATGGCCGAGGCCCGCATGGCAGCGATGCCGCCGTCGTGCTCGGCGGGCGCTGCCGGTGCGGGCCCAGACGCCGGTGCCGCCGGCGCGGCCGATACCGGCGCAGACGCCGGCGAGGCCGATATTGGCGCAGACGCCGGCGAGGCCGATATTGGCGCAGACGCCGGCGAGGCCGATATTGGCGCAGACGCCGGCGAGGCCGATATTGGCGCGGACGCCGGCGGGCTTGCCGGGCGCGTGGCCCCGGCCTTGCCGCCGCTTGGCAGTCCGGCAATTTTCAAGCGCTGCGGCGGCATCCCAAGCAGCCGCGGGCCGGCACCGGAGGCGGCAGGCCGGGCGGCCCGCCCGGTGGGCGCCAATTGCGCCAGCGGACCGCTGATGGCCGGACGCGCACCGGGCTTTGCCGCACCCGCCGGTCCCGATGGCGGGGCGTGAGCCGCCAGGTCGGGACTGACGGGAGAGGAATGGCTGAGACGATTAACAGTCATGATGGAACTCCTGTAAAGACATGCCAGGCCGGCACCGCGCCGGCCCGCATGACATGGCAAACCAACCGCTTACTGCGCCAGCGCCTTGACGCCCTTGCCCAGCTCGTCCTCGACCTGATTCTTGGCCTGGTTCAGCGCAATCGCGTTCTGGATCGCCGCGATCGCGTCCTGGGCCGCGATGGTGGCCGCAGCCGACGCCCGCGCCGCAGCGATCGTCGAGGCCGCATCGCCAGTGGCCGCCAGGCTCGACATCAGATCAGTCCCCGCCTGCGCGCGGTCGCCGCGCTTGTCTTTACTGTCGTGCGCCTCATCCTTGCGGTTCGTGGCGGGCCTGCCCTCAGTGCCGTCCGGCTGCTGCGCCAGCGATGTGCCGGCAGCCGGATGGCTCATCCCCTGCTCGCCCGGCGGCGTGACATCGCGCGTGGTGGTGTGCGGCGCCTCGCCGCCACGCTGACGTCCGCGACGGCTCTCAAAGGCGTCAGCTGCCAGCGGCGCGGCCATGCCGGCCACCAGCAGCGTGTTGCTGTTCGCGCCCGGCACACTGCCCAGCGCCTCGCCAGCCTTGGTGGCCGCCTCGTTGACTGCCAGCCCGGCGCCGCTCTCGGCCGCACGCTTGAGCAGTCCCTTGGGACCGCCAACCACATCACCGACAAAATTCTGCAGCTTGTCGCTGCCGATATGCCCGACCTGCATGGTGCCCACCACTGCCGCCGCCGCCAGGCCCTCCGGCGTCAGTGCCGCCGCCACCGTCAAGGCGCCGCCGACCGCGCCCATGCCATCCTGCAAAGCCTTGCCGAAATCGCCATGCGCCACATCCTTGGCCATGTTGATGGTGCCGCTGACGGTGCTGTCGATGCCGTTCGCCACGCCGGTCAGCACCTTGTCCGCCACCTGGCGCTCGGCGTCGACCACCTGGTCGCCGATGTGCTTGACCTTCTGCGCCATCTTGTCCAGCGACTTGCTGAAATGCATCTCGGTGGTGGCATCGCACGCCGCCTCCATTTCCGCCTTGGGCATCTCGGTCATCGCCTTGACGCCGTAATTGGCGCAGCTCACGGCGTCATTCAGCGCCGCCTTGAACTTCAGGTGCGCCAAATCGTCCACCATATGCAGGGCCGACTCGCCCATATGCACCAGATCCTTGCCGACGTTCTCGACGCCGTGAACCACATCCTTGGCCGCATGTTCTATCGCGTGACCCAGATGCTTGAAAAAACTCTTGAAACTCATAATGATTCCTTTCAGCGAAAATGAAAAAGGCGGGCCGGCCACGCCGAAACGGCGGCCAGCCGGCGTTGCGCGCGGCAGGAGGGTCACGCTCCGCACCACTACCAACGGCCATGGCCGGGGTATGTTTTCAGCTTAACAAGGGCGGGCGCGCTGGGCGGCGCGAAAACGAAGCGCCGCGCTGCCTGACGAAGCCGCCCCCGGGCCGCCTTACGGCTGGCCGCCGTGGGCGGCGACAATGCGCTGGATCGCCGCCTTGTAACTGTCGCGCAGGGCTGGCGTCTCCGAGTGGTAGGCGCCCACCGCATCCCAGGTGTTGCCGTACTTGAGCATCATCTTGCGCAAGTGCCAGGCCGCCACGTAGACGCCCACGCACGGCTCCATCAACTGCTCGGGCGCAATGCCCCAGCGCCGCAACTCCGCCTGGTGCGCGGAATTAATCTGCATCAGGCCATAATCCAGCGAGCCGTTGGCGTTGTGATGCAGCGCGTCGGCGCGCCCGCGCGACTCCTGCCAGGCAATGGCGCGCAGCACCTCCGCATTGACGTGCTGGTAGGCAGCCGCCTCGTCGAAGCAATCGGCACGCACCGGCGCCGCCAGGCACGCGGCCGCGGCGCCCAGCGCCAGCGGCCAGGCCCGAAGCGGACCGCGCATCACGCCCCCTCCGCACCGTGCTCGGGCACCGGCGGCAGCGGCTCGGCGGCCCAGGCCCGCACCATATTGGGCGGAGCGGCGGTAGCGTACAGCTCGCGGTCGCTGCTGACGGTGTGATTGGCGGTCAGCACGGCGCCGAAATTCAGTCCGCCCACGTCGCTGGCGGTCTGTGCCTCGAAAGCCTGGATCTGCATCGGCACCCACGAGTTCTCGTCACTCAGCCTGGACATCATGTGGGCCGACAATTGCTGCAAGGCCGGGTCCTGCGGATTGCGGCGATGGATGGTTGACGCCAGCGCGGCACTCTCGTCCAGACCCTTGCGCACATCGGCCCGCAGGCGCGAGCGCAGCGTGTAGTGCTGGCCCGGTCCGGCCCAGTTGTCCAGCTTGGCGACGAACTTGGCCAGTTCATGCCTGGCCTCGGCCGGTCCGTGGACCGCCTCGAACACTTTCTCGAACTGGACCTGACGGCTCGGCTCGGTCAGCAAGGCCTTGAAGTGCTGGGCGTCGCGGTGTTCCACCTCGCGCAGGGTGTAGGTCTCGGACAGGCGGCCGGCATCGATCACGCTGCGGAAGGTCACGTTCATGCCCTGATCCACCAGGCTGTAGTTGGCCTGGCGCGCCGCCAGCGGCGTGATCAGGTTGAGCGCTTCCGAGGTCGGATCGGCGCCCACCTCCTGCGGTTTGCCGCCGTCCGGCGGCGTGACCATTGTCCCTTTGCCATCCTCGACTGGAATGGTGGGCGCGGTGGTGGTCATGCCCAGCGTGCCGTTGACCTGCAGACGCGACAGGTGGTTGTTGCGCACCATGCGCACCGCGCCGGTGCTTTCGGTGCGCTTGTTGTTGGCGGCCGAGGCCCAGTCGGCGCTGATGCCGGCGCTGACGCCGATGCCGATCGCCTCATACGGTTCGTCATGGGCGACGATGCTGGCGCGGGCGTTGACGGATGCCGCAGCGCTATGGCGCAGCGTCTCGGCCGACTGGTTCTGCCAGCCGATCGACAGCGTGTCGCTGTCCAGGTATTCGCTGGCGATCTTCTCCCACGTGGCGGCCGGCGACAGGTTGGCGCCGCCCTCGCCCTTGGCCAGGGTGAACATGGTATCGACAAACTGGGTCAGCTCATCGCGTGCGCCGGCGCTGTTGAAGGTCTGGCCGTCCGGATTTTCAGGCCGCGCGGTGCGCACCATCACGCCGCGGGTATAGCCCTTGTCGCCGGCCAGCGGCGTGACCGTACCCTGGCCGCCGCCCTGCACGCTGAACAGCTTGCCGAGGCCCTTGCGCACCGAGGCCGTGATGCCGCCGCCAAAGCCGCCCGCATGCTGCTTCTGGGTACCAACGAACAACTCGCCGCCATGGTGGCTGGTGCCCACGCTGAGCACGGCGGTACGGGTTTGGGTATAGCGCACGTCAGCCACCGGCGCCACCGAGGCCTTGACCCCGGTCAGGGCCTTGGTCACCGCACCGGACAGCTTCTTGATCGGCACCGACAGCGGCGCCAGGTTGACGCCCACCGTGCCGCCGCTGCCGGCTGTGACCACCCCGCCCCAGGTATGTTCCTGCACAAAGGTGCGCACATACTGATGGGCGCCCTCCGGCGTCATGTCGCGCGGACGATCGGTGGCCGGATCGTGCAGGGTGTTGGCCTGGCGTAGTGCCTTGCCAAACGTGGTTTCCTGCTGCGCGGTGCGGCTGGCGCCGGCCGGCGCTGGCTGCAGCTCCGCCAGGCCGCTGTCCTGCGCCCATTGTTTCAGGTGCGGCAGCGTCACGCTCTTGCCCTCCCAAGGCGCCAGCTTGGCCGCGATGGCCGCCGTGGCGCCCGGCGTGCCGTGGTGGTCGGCGATATCGATCGCCACCTGCATCAGGGCCTCCTTGCCCAGCGCGTGTCCGAGCGGGCGCACCTGGTCCATGCTGCGCTGCACGTAATTCATCAGCGCCACCTTTTCAAGCTGCGGCGGCAGCGGCTGGCGCGGATCGGCCAGATGGCGCACCATGTCCGCGTGCGCGGGCGAGCCTGGCGCCGGCAATTGCGCTTCCAGATGCCCGCTCAGCTCGTGCATGGCGGTTTGCACCGTGCTGTCGAGCTTGGTGATGTTGTCGTCCGGGTGGCCCTGGCCGGCGTTGTTGACGCCCATCGCGCGGAACGGCGTCAGCGGCGACTTCTTGCGGCCAAACACCTGGTTGACGCTGGCCGCCACCATTTTCGCACGCGCCTTGACGAACTTGCCGTTCTTGAGCGGGTTTTTGGCATTGAAGGCGACCGCGCTGTTCTTCTCGTGCTTGGCCGCGCGCGCCACGTACTTGCCGATCTTGGCCAGCCGGCCCTGCACCTTGGACAACTCGGTGCCAGGACCGCTCTCGCGGAAGCCATTCTTCCAGGCGAACACCGCGCCCTTGTCGGCCGGCGCCAGCGCCGCATATGGGCTGGCGGCGCCAGCCACGTGCGGCGTGGTGTGGATGCCCATTTCAATGGTCAGCACGGTCTCGGCCAGCGTGGTGTGGGCATGGCCGACGTTCACCTTGAGCGCGGCGCGGCTGGCGGCGCCGGACAAGGCGTTGACGCCGTGGGCGGCGGCCCCCTCCTCGGCCACCTTGCCGGCGGCGGTCAGCAGGCGCTGGAAGCCAGCCTGGCGTTCGGACGCCAGCGGCGGTTGCATCATGGTCATCAGGGCGCGGAAGCCTGGCGCCGTCTGCGCCAGGCCGGTGGCCGTGCGCAAGGCGTCCAGTGGCGCCTCGTCCAGCTGGCCGCTGGCCAGGCCCTGCAGCATCTGCTCCATCTGCGGGGCGGAACGCAGCACCTCCAGCGCCGCCGCGGCGCGATAGGCGTGGCCGTCACAGGCCTGGGCCAGGTGCTCTCCCACCATCAGGTGCTGGCTGTACGGGAAAGACAGGGCCGGATGGTCCACCGGTCCGGCGCCCCGGTGCGGGGCCGGCGTTTGCAGGGCCGCGTCCAGCGCTGCCGTCAGCGAGTCGCCGGCGATATGCACGCCCAGGGCGGTGCGCTGGGCGCCGAACAGGCCGGCAATATGCTGGCGCATGGCGCCGGCGTCATGCAGGGCGGCCAGACTGTCGGCCGGCTGGCCGGTCTTGGGCGGCTTGGGCAGCTCCGGGGCGATTTGCGTCACGGCGTTGCGCATGGTTTTCAGCATCTTGTTGTGATCGCTGTTCAGCAGACCCTTGTCCAGCGCTTTGCCAGCCGGCGGCGCGCTGGGCGTGCCGCGCTGGGCGGCCGGGGCCGGCGCCAGCGTCGCTCCCGCGCTGGGCAAATGCATGCCGCGCCCCGGCTTGACCTGCACCCGGGTGAAGAAACTGGCTATCTGGGTCGACTCGCGCCGGGGCGTCGGATGCGGCATGGTGTGGGCCACGTCGGCCACCGTGGCACGGCGTGCCGCGCCCGTCATCGGCGGCGCGGCGGGCGGGGTCTCCGCGACGATTTCGCTGGTGTCCGGCGTGAAGTGGTCGGCGGCGTCAAAGAACTCCTGCTCATCATCGGAACCGGCGTCGGCGGTTGGCAGCGGCGTGCGTTGCAGGCGCGGCGTCAGCCCGGCCAGCTGCGGCGGCACGCTGGCGCTGGCGCGCGGCGAGACCACCGGCGACGACGGACCGCTGCGCGCGCCGGAAGTCGATGGCGTGTCGTGCGGCGCGACGGGACGCTGCATGCTGCGGAAGATATTGCCGATATTGCTCATGGGAGTGCTCCTCAAAAGAAGGGATGGCGCCGGACCGCGCCCGATGCCGCTGTCGACACAGGCTAGCGGACCGGAACACGGCGGCTGTGGCGCCGGCCGAAGCCGGCGCCGCGCAGGCGAAGTGCTGGTGGGTCCAGCTCGCTACGGCGCGCTGATGATGCGCGGCGTCAACAGAAACAGCCGCTGGAATTTCTGCTGCTGGTCCTGCTTGTTCCGGAACAGCGCGCCCAGCACGGGCAGGCGCGACAGCAGCGGCACGTCGGTGTTTTGCTTGCTGTTTTGCTCCACCGCGTAGCCGGCGATCAGCAGGCTTTCGCCGTTGCGGATCAGCGCTTCGGTATCGATCTCGCTATTGCTGACCACCGGCAGCTGCCCCACCAGCTGCCCGGTCAGCTGGCCATCCTCGATGTGGATGGTCAGGCGGATCTGGCCGTCCTCCCCGGCTTCCGCCTGCGGCACCACCATCGGCAGCACCCGCAGCGAGGTGCCGGCCGACACGCTGTACAGGTCGGACGACTGGTAGCCGGCCACCGGCACATAGAAGGTGGTCTTGTTGTCCATCACGGCCTCGACGTTATTCAGCGTGGCCACCTTGGGGCTGGCCGTAATGCGCGCCTCGCTGCCCTGCTCCAGCGCGCTGACGCGGCTCAGCAGGTAGCGGCCGGCGCCGCCCAGCACGGCGGTCAGGGTGCCGCCGGTTGGCGTCGTCGCGCCGCTGTCGGGATTGAGCGAGCCCGGGTAGCTGGCCAGCGGCAGGCTGCCGTTGCCGGTCTGCGCATCCAGGTGGCTGCTGTGCAGGCGCCAGTCCACGCCCAGCTGCTGCAGCGCGTTTTCGCTGATGTCGATGATGCTGGCGCTGATTTCCAGCACCTTGGGACGGGTATCGAGCTCGGCTATCAGGCGCTGGTAGTCGGCCATTCTTTCCGGCAGGTCGCGCACCAGGATGGCGTTGCCGCGCGGGTCGGGTTGAATGGTGGGGCCGTCGTCATCGGCGCCCGCGGTCGATGCCGCCGGGGCGGCCGATGGCAGGGGCTGCGCGCCGTCGGTGGCGCCGGCCTGCCCGGCGGGCGGCAGCGGCGGCTTGCGGGCGGCGTTGTCGCCGCCGCCCAGGCCCGGCAGCGCGGCGCTCCAGAAACTGCTGGCCGCAGCCGGCTCGTTCTTTTGCGCCAGGCTGCCGACGCGCGCCACGCCGGGCGCCGCCAGCGGCGGCAACTGCGGCTGCGACGCGTTTTTCTGGTACATGCTGCGCAGGATGTTGGCCACGCCGACGATGGTGACCTGCTGCCCGCCCACGCGCAACGGACGGTCGGTGGCCCAGGCATATTTGAGGGGAAACACGCGCACTTCCAGCGCCCGCTTCTGCTGGTGGTCGACGTCGATCTTGCGCGCCAGCTCGCTGATCACTTCCACGTAGCGCGGCGGTCCGGACACCAGCGCGGTATTGGTCTGGTCGTCATACACGATGGCAAAACGCGGATCGGCAATGCGCAGGCGGGCGATGGCGCTGCGCAAGTTGGCCGTGCTGGCGTGGTTCAGGCCGATCGAGGCGCTGCGCACCTCGTTGGCGCCGGCGATGTACAGCACGGCGCCATCGTAGTACCAGACGAAGCCAAACGAGGCGCCCAGGTGTTCGAGCAGGCGCTGCGGCGGCTCGGCAAAGCTGCCGGTGACGTTGCCCTCGACCTGGGGCGAAATCGCGGCCATCACGTTCTGGCTGGCAGCCAGCTGGCGCAGCACTTCTTTCACGTCCTGGTGGTCGGCCACGTACTTGATGCTGGCGCTTTGCCAGGGGATGCGGCGCGCGGCGGCGGACGGCGTCTCGGTCGCGGCGGCCTGGAGCGGCGCGCAGGCCAGCCAGGCCGCCAGCAGCAGGCCGCCGGCGGGGAGATAACGGTTCATGGAATTCCTGGGATGGGGGAGTTAGCGGCAGGCGCTGGCCGACGGCGCCTCGTTGAATTGCTTGCGGTAGCCGCGGATCAGCGACGAGCGGCTTTTCAGGCCGACGCGGTTGGCGGTGCGCAGGATGCCATCGGCCGCGCCGCTCTCGGTCAGCAGCTCGGCCCGCACCGCGTCCAGCCGCACGCGGCGCAGCACGGCGCTGGGCGACATGCCAAGGCGCTCGCGGAACGCCATTTGCAGCGCCCGCTCGGTGACGCCGATGTGGGCCGCCACCTCGGCAGTATTGAGGTCGTCATTGCGGTAATGGTCAACGATGTAGCGGTAGGCGCGGCGGTACTTGGCCGGCAGGCGCGCACTGATGTCGTCGCTGGCCGGCCCCTCGGCCGCGCGCAACACCCCGTCCAGCGCCTTGATGACCTGGGTTTCCATGCGCAGGCATTGCAGCGCCTCGCCGGTGTAGCCGGCATAAAAGCGCAAGGCCTCGGCGCTGTTGCCCTTCAACATGGCGATCTTGGCCTGGCAATAGCGCTGATCCAGGCTCCAGCGGTGGGCGCGCGGATCAGCCTGCTGGCCGCGCTGCAGGGCCTGTTCGGCCAGGTCGACCTGCTCGCCGGCCAGCGCGGCCAGCGCGATCTCGACCTGCAGCCAGCCGGCGTACGCGGCGCAGTGCCCACGCGGTGCCCGTCCCATCATGCTGGTCAGTGCCATGGCGGCGTCGCGCTCGCCGTCGGCCAGACGCAGCAGCAGCGCCAGGCCGGCATGGCGCTGTGCCACCAGTTCCGGCGCCGGATGGCGGGCGTCGCCGGCGGCCATGCAGTCGGCCAGCCGCTGCCACTGGGCGTGGTGATCGCCGCGCGCGGCCGCCGATTGCCAGAACACGTGATCGCGCAGCCCGGCCGAGCAGCGGATGCGCAGCTGCACCGCGCAATCGAGCGCCAGCAAGTCAGCCAGCAGCGCCCAGCGGCCATCGTCCTGTTCGGCGGCCAGCTGGCGCGCGTGGCGCAAGGCCTCGTCGCAGGCGGCTTGTTGCCCCAGCCGGTGGTGCACCAGCGCCACCCCCAGCACCGCCTCGATCTGATCGGTGGCACCGGCCGCGCTGTCGCGGGCATTGCGCGAAAAGCACTGCATGGCAGCGCTGTAGCGGTGCAGGCTGAGCGCCTGCCAGCCGGCGTTGCGGCAGGACAGCACGCGCAAGCCGTCGTTTGACAGGCGCAGCTGCTTCTGGGCGCGGCGGTAGTGTTCCTCGGCATCTTCATCGTGGCCCAGCACCAGCGCGGCGTCGGCCAGCGCCTGCAGCGCCGCGGCCTCGGCCGCGCCATCGTCGGCGCCGGCCAGGCGCTCGGCGTGGCGGCGTGCGGCGGCAAAGTCGCCGTCCCGCATGGCGCGGGCGTAGGACGGCATGCCATCGCCATGGGCCTGGGCGGATATCAACGCAAAGTAAATCTGAAACATGGGCGTCACCTCATCGTGGTAGGGTCGGTGCCGCGACTAGCGGGTGTCGCGGGCATGCAGGCATGGTGGCAGAGCGCCCCGGCGCTGACGATCCCGCAGATGTCGGGCGAACGCGGGCCAGATGTCGGGTTGGCTATCCGACAATTGACGGATCGGCAAGTGCGCACCCCAAATTAAATAGTGCGCCGCAGAAACTTTTCTAATGCTATATTCACGCGCGCCGTATGCACGGGCTACATGGAGAACAAATGACTGACGCAGCACAATTGACGATCCTGGTGCTGGAAGACCAGGGCCTGGTGCGTGCCGGGATGCGCGAGCTGATCCGCATTGCGCAGCCACAGGCACACATCCGGGAAGCAGCCTCCTATGAGGAAGCGGTGGAACAACTGGCGGCCGGCAGGGTGGACCTGGCGTTCATCGATTTCGACCTGAAATCCGAGAAAACCGGGCTGGACCTGCTGCACTACCTGCGCCAGCAGCAGATCGAGACGCGTGCCATCATGCTGTCCGGCTCGGAGGAGCGCACGCTGGTGCTGGACAGCCTGAATGCCGGCGCCTGCGGCTACATCCCCAAGGACATGCGCAGCGATGGTCTGTTCCAGCGCGCGCTGGACACCGTGTTCCAGGGCGGGATTTTCGTGCCGGTGACGGCCATGGCGCGCGATGGCGTCAGTGCGCCGGCGGTGCCGCCGCGTCCCAGCGTGTCGGCGCAATCGCTGGGGGTGTCGGGCCGCTGCCTGGAAGTGCTGTACTACCTGTGCCAGGGTCTGCCCAACAAGGCCATCGCCAGCAAGATGGGGGTGGAGGAAGGCACCATCCGCAAGGATTACGTGCCCAAGCTGTTCCGCCTGTTCCAGGTAACGCGGCGCACCGAGCTGCTGGTCGAGGTGTCGCGCCGCGGCGTCATCATCCCGCCGTTGCCGGACGCTGCCGACAGCGGCGCCGGCCGCTAGCCGCACAGCGCGCGGATCTGCGCCAGCAAGGCGGCCGCTTCCAGCGGCTTGCGCAGCAGGGTGGCGCCGGCCAGTTCGCCGTCCAGGGTCAGGCTGCCGCTCTCGCCGGTCAGCACGATCACCGGCAGGCTGGCGTCAAACTCCTGCCGCACCGCGCGCACCACGTCGCGCGCGGTACGTCCGCCCGGCAGCATGTAGTCGGTCAGCACCAGGTCCGGCATGCGCTCCAGCCCCGGCAGCAAGGCTTCCAGCTCGGCCAGCGAGGCCGCCGATTCGCACAGCACGCGGTATTCGCGCAACAGCGCTTCGGTCGAGCGCCGCACCAGGCGGTCGTCCTCGATGTACAACAGATACAGGCCGGCCACCTCGTCGGGCGAGGTCGGCGGCACGGCCAGCGGCGGCGGCGTCACCGGTTCATGCGCGCCGGCCACCGGCACCCGCACCAGGAAGCGGCTGCCGATGCCTGCCTCCGAGCGCAGGCTCAGGGTGTGGCGCGCCAGCAGGCCGAGGATGGAATCGACGATGGTCAGGCCCAGGCCAATGCCGCGCTCGCGGTCGCGGCCCGGATTGTCGGCCTGGAAGAACGGCCGGAAAATTTTCTCCTGCAGCTCGGGCGCGATGCCGACGCCGTTGTCGATGATATCAACCCGGCAATGGCAGCCGAGCGACACCACGCCGACCACCACCACCGCCCCGCCCGGCCGCGACGGCTCGCTGTACTTGATGGCGTTGGTCAGCAGGTTGCTCAGCACCCGGCCCAGCAGCTGGCGGTCGCTGCGCACGATCAGGGTGCGGCCGGCGCGCAGCCGCAGCCGGATCGCCACGCCGCGCGCCTCGCTCAGCGGACGCAGCGCAAACACGGTCTCGCTGACCAGCTCGGCCAGGTCAAAGCTGCTGTACTCGGCCGTAATCGCTCCGCTCTCCAGCCGCGACAATTCCAGCACGGCGTTGAACGAGGAGCGCATGACATTGGTGGCTTTCTGCGCCGTGCCGATCAGCTCGCTGCCCTTGCCGACATCGCCGCGCCCGAGCGCGTGGGCAGCCGCGCCCAGCAGGTTGCCGATGGCCTGCATCGGCTGGCGCAAGTCGTGCGCGGCCTCGGCCACAAAACGCGACTTCTTGCGGTTTTCCAGCTGGGCCTGGCGGCGCGAACGTTCCTTCTCGCGCAGCTTGAAGAAGGCGATCACCGCCACCAGCAAGGCCGCCAGCACCCCCACCGCCAGTTCCAGCTTTTCATTGGTCAGTTCGGTCTCTTGCAGGCGGGTCTTCTCGCGCAGGGCGACGATCTCCTGCTGGCGCGCGGTAAATTCGAAGTCGGAGCGCACCTTCAGTGTGGCGCGGTCCAGATTGCGCTGCGCCAGCGCCGCTTCCTTGCTGCTGAGCTCGCGCAGCGTGGTGTAAGCCTCGCGGAACCGGCCGTTGCGTGCATAGGCCGTGACCAGTTCTCCCAGCGTTTCCAGCAGGGCCTGGTCATCGTTGCCGCTGCGGTACACCGCCAGCGCCGCAAGGATCTCGCCCTCGCCCTGCTGCACCGCGCCGGTGCCGATATGACACAGGCCGAGATCCACGCGCGCGTTGGCGGTGTCGGCCGGCTGATCCTGACGCAGCGCCAGCGCGGCCTTGGCATAGCGCAGGCAATCCGGATAATTGCCCTGCTCCCAGGCCTGGTTGCCCAGCAAGCTCAGCACCGACGCCTCCAGTTGCCGGTCGCCGACCCGGCGTGCCATGGCCAGGCTTTGCTGGCAGGTGGTGGCGGCCTGTTCCGGCTGCTTCAATTTGCGGTACAGATCGCAGCGGCCAAAGGCCAGCGACGCCAGCATGCCTTCCGCGTGCTGGGCGCGCGCCAGGGCCTCGGCCTGACGGTTGTAATCCAGCGCCTGGCGCGGTTCGCCCATCTGGTTGTACAGCGCGCTGATATTGTTGAGTGCAACCGCGCGGTGGAACACGTCGCCGGCGCTGCGCCCTTCCAGCAGGGCCAGCGCGGCCTGCTGGTGGCGCAGCGCGCTGCTGAAATCGCTTTGCTCCTGGTAGCACATGGCGGCGCTGTCGTGCAGCGCGCCGGCCAGCCGATGGCTGACGCCGCTGGCCCGCTCCAGCGCCTGCTCAACCAGGCGCGCGCCCTCGGCCGGTTTGGCGTCGAATAGCGTCAGCACGCGGGCGCGGTAATTCTGCGCCCACAGTATACTTTCCAGGTCATGCCCGCGCTCGCCCAGCGCCGCCAGCTCATCAATGTAGCGGCGCGCGCGCGCATCGCCGCTGTCGACGTAGAAATTGATCAGGGTGTTGAGCGTCTTGCTGCGGTCGTCGAAGGTGGCGTTGGCCGGCAAGTGGTCCTGCAGCGCCTGCAGTCGCTGGATCGCGGCCGGGCGGTCTTCCTGGTACTGGGCGTTAATCTGCATCAGCTCGGCGTGGACCGGCGTCTCCGGCGGGGCCGCCGCCCGCGCCGCGCCGCACAGGCACAGCGCCATCAGCCAGCTGCGCATCAGCATGCTCATCGGGACGCCCCCGCCACCCCGTGCCGCAGCAGCGACTGGAATTGCTGGAAGGTGAATTCCGGCTTGACCTGGGCCACGAAGGCGCCGGTCAGCAGCACCAGCATCAGCAGGGCCAGCGCGCCGCGCACCGGCTGGCTGAGCGACATCGGCTCCAGCTTGTCGGCGGCCTTGGCCACCAGGCCGAAGCCCAGATCGACCAGCACCAGCACCAGCATGACCGGCGCCGCCAGCTTGACGGTGGCGGCGCCGATGCTGTCCACCCGGCTGATCAGGAAGGTTTGCGCCAGCCCGTCCAGCGAGGGCAGCGTGGCGGTCAGCGGCCACCAGCGGAACGATGCAAACACCGTCGCCAGCAGGAACAACATGCCGCCGGACACATAGAACAGCACGATCGCCAGCTGGATCAGCACGTTGGAAATGGGCGTGCTCTGCTCGCCCCGCAGCGGATTGCTGGTCTGGATATTGTTAAAACCTGCCATATTATCGATCACTACCCCTACACTTTGCGCCACCCAGAACACCGCCGAGGCGGCATAGCCAATCACCAGGCCGATGAACATTTCCTTGCCGACGATGATCATCGAGCTGATGGCATCCAGCCGGCTCAGGGTGTCGGCCGGCTGGCCGGCCGCAATGAACAGGCTGATCACGTACACCACGCCGTTGCGGGTGCCGCCGGACAGCACCTGGTCCGACGCCGCCGGCAGCACCACAAACACCACCAGCAGGCGGATGCTGCACAAGGCCAGCAACATCAGCAGCGTGTGCCAGCCCTGCTCGGCGCGCCACAGCGCGGCCACGGTCGCGAAGTCGTTCATGCCGCCTCCGCCCGGGCCGCCGCGCGGCCAGCCAGCAGCCGCGCCACACTGGTTTCGCCAGCTTCCTCGTCCTGATCATCCTGCTGCGCCAGATCGGCGGCCAGGGCGCCGGCCGCCAGCCGCGCGCCGATCTGATCGCGCTGCGCGCTCAGGCCGGCAATTTCCCGCAGAGTTTGCCCAATCGCGTGCTGTTTGTCCAAAACTATTTGCCGGGCCGCCTGCAGCGCCGCGCCGGCCGCCGCCTGCTGCTCGCTCAGGCGGCCGCGCCAGGCCTCGTACTCCAGGTACAGCAGCGGCGACAGGCCGGCGCCGGCCAGCAGGCGCGCCTGCTGCGCCGCGTGCTGCCGCAGCGCCTGATCGCAGCGCGCCAGCTGGTCGGCGCGCTGCCTGACGCCCTCCTCGGCCGCAGCCAGCGCCGCGCGCTGGCCGGACAGGGTGCGCTGCGCGCGCGCAATGGCGCGCTGTTTGACGTCGCCCAGGGCGCGCCAGGCGCGCAATCCGGCCGGCGTCATCGGGCGATGGCGGCCAGTTGCCGCAAGGTGTCGTCGGGCGCGACGCAGTGGTCGGTGCCCTGGTTGAGAAAGGCGGCGATCTCGTCGCGGCGGGCAATCGCCTCGTCGGCCAGGGCGTCGGCGCCGGCCTGGTATTCGCCGATCTGCAGCAGCGTCTCGACCTCGTCATACTTGGCCATCAGGGCGCGCACCCGGCCGGCCTGTTGCTGATGTTCGGCCGCCACCACCTGGCTCATCACCCGGCTCAGGCTGCCCAGCACATCGATGGCCGGATACTGGTTGCGGGCCGCGATCTTGCGCGACAGCAGCAAGTGGCCGTCCAGGATGCCGCGCACTTCCTCGCTGACCGGGTCGCTGCCGCTGTCGTCTTCGGCCAGCACGGTGTACAGCGCGGTGATCGAGCCCTGCTCGCCCATGCCAGCCCGCTCCAGCAGGCGCGGCAGTTCGGCAAACACCGAGGGCGGGAAGCCGCGTCTGGCCGGCGGCTCACCGGCAGCCAGTCCGATCTCGCGCTGGGCGCGGGCGAAGCGGGTCAGCGAATCCAGCATCAGCAACACGCGCAGGCCGCGGTCGCGGAAGTATTCCGCAATGGCGGTGCCCACGTGGGCGGCCTTGGCGCGCTCGATCGACGAACGGTCCGAGGTGGCGCAGACCACCACGCTGCGCGCCATCCCGGCCGGCCCCAGCACCAGCTCGATGAACTCGCGCACCTCACGCCCGCGCTCGCCAATCAGGACGATGACATTGAGGTCGCTGGCGGTGCCGCGCGCCAGCATGCCCAGCAGGGTGCTCTTGCCGACGCCGGCCGGCGCGAACACGCCCATGCGCTGGCCCTCGGCCAGCGTGGCCAGGCCGTCGATCAGGCGCACGCCGGTCGGCAGGGGACGCTCGATCAGGCGCCGCGTCATGGGATTGGGGGCGGCCGCCTGAATGCTGATCTGATCGTCGCACAGCAGCGGCCCGGCGCCGTCGATCGGGCGGCCCAGGCCATCCACAACGCGGCCCAGCAGGCCGGGGCCGACATTAACCGCCAGCGGGCGGCCCTGGCCGGTCACGCGGGTCTGGCGGCACAGGCCCTCGACGCTGCCGAACGGGGCCAGCACGGCCTGGTTGCGGGTGAACCCGACCACTTCAGCCTGCTGCAGCAGCGTGCCATCGGGCTGGCGCAGATCGCACAGTTCGCCCAGCTGGACGGCCAGGCCGCCGACCCGCAGCAGCGTGCCGGTCACTTCCACCACCTTGCCGACCCGCACCGCGGCCGGCTGACGCGCCAAGCCTGCAGCGATGGCATCCGCCAGCGCATGCAGCGCGGCCGGCGTGCTGCCGGGGCCGGCGGGATAGGCCGGCTGGAGCCCGATCGCCGTCATGCTGGTGCTCCCGCACCCGCATCGGCTGCCGCGACCCGCTGCGACTGCGCCGGCTGCGGCGGCTGATCCAGCGCTTCGTCCAGCGCCTGCCGCAGCGTTTTGCGCAGGGCCGCCAATTGCGTCGGCAATCCGGCGTCCAGCACGCCATAGTCCCACTCGCACAGGCAAGCGCCCGCGCCGGCCGCCGCGTCCTCGACGATGGTTGGCCGCAGCGGCAAGCCGGCAGCGGCAAACAGCTTGCGCACCTGGCTGGCCGCACCGGGGTGCACAGTCACGGTCAGGAACGAAGCCTGATCCAGTTCGGCGCCCACCAGTTCGGCTGCGCGCTGGTACAGGCCGTGGTGCGGCGCCCGCGCCAGCAATAGCTGCGCGGCCTGGTACACGATGGCGACCAGCCGTTCGCGCATCGCCAGCAAAACGGCCCGGTCGTCGCGGGCGCGGGCCTGCATCTGCGCGTGCACCGCGTCGAGACCCTGCTGGCGGCCGGCCGCATACCCCAGCCGGGTGCTGCCAGCGACACGCCGCTCGGCGTCGGCCACGATGGCGGCTGCGCGCGCCTCGGCCTGTGCCACCAGCGCATCTGCCTGCGCGCGCGCCTGCTCCAGCAGGACAGCACCGCGCTGCTCCATCGCCTGCCAGCCCGCGGCCAGTTCCAGCACTTGCGCCAACTCCTCGCGGCGCACCACGTCCTGGCCAAGCCCGAGCGGACCATGATCGCCTCTTAACCAAATAACCATGCCAACTCCGGGAACAAGGTAGGTAACAACGCGATCAACGCGTCGCTGTCGCCGCTGGCGCCGACAACGGGCGCCCCAGTGGCGGCAGCAGGCAACGCCAGCTGGATCAGACGTTGCAGGCTGGGCTCCCGCCATGCACCATCGCGCGTAAAATGCAGATAACCTTCGGCCGCCCAGTCGGCCAGCGTACCATGCGCCGGCATCGGCGCGGCCAAGGATTCCGGCCCGGCGGCGGCGCGCAGGGCCGACAAAGCGTGCGGCCCGACCATGGCGCGGAATTGCGCCAGCACCGCTCCGTCCACACAGCGGCACAAGGCCACACGGTGCGCGTACAGGGCGCGCGCCGCCAACACGGCCATTAATTGCGGCTTTTCCAGCAGAGCCAGCCGGTGCGCCGGCAAGGTGAAGGCGTCTGGCCGCACCGGCGCCAGGCCCAGTTGCGTACGCAGGCGCGCCGCACGTTCTTGCGTCCCGGCCGTCACGCCGCCATCGGGCAGGTTGCCGAGCCAGGCCGGATCAGTGTGGTACGCCAGGCGCGCCAGTTGATCCTGATAGGCTTGCAACAACACCGCCAGCTGCGCCACCGGCAGCAGCGCGGCCTCAGCCGAAGCGTGTTCGTCCAGACAGAGGGCTGCGGTCATCAGGCGCTCCCCTGCTTGCCGGGCCCGACGCGAGCCGGCCAGCGCCGTCTGGCCGCCGCCAACCAGGCGGCAGGACCAAGACCACGCCGCTGCAGCAGCAGGACCGCACCGGCCGCCAGCAATGCCAGCAGCGCGGCCAGACCGCCCCACACCAGGCCGCGCGGCAGACGCGCGGCGGCCGCCGGCAGCGGCGCGGCGGCGGCACCCGGCACCATCACCACACTGACGTTGTCGTAGCTCAGTCCCTCCACGCTGTGCACCACCAGGTTCTTAATGCCCGGCACCAGCGAGGCCACGTCGGTGTTGGGGCGGTACTTGATGAAGACCGAGGCGCTCGGCGGTTTGACCACGCTCGACAGCGGATCATTAGTGGGCAGCGCGATCTCCACATGCGCCAGCGCCACACCATCGATATCGTTGAGGGTGCGCGACAACTGTTGCGACACGCCAAAGATAAACCGCACCCGCTCCTCGGTGGGGGTCGAGATCAGGCCATCTTTTTTGAACATTTCGCCCAGGTTGGTGTACTTGGCGTGCGGCAGGCCATGCGCGTGCAACGCTTGCATGGCACGCGCGAAATCTTCATCGGCCACGCTGATGAGCCAGCTCTTGCCATCGTCGGGCGAGCTCTTGGTCGCGTCAACATTGGCCTCCAGCAGCACGGCCAGCATATCGTTGGCATCGGCCTCGCTCAGTTGAGCAAACAATTGCTTGCTGCAACCGGTCAGCGCCGCCGCCAGGCACAGCGCCAGCGCCATGGACTTGAATACAGGTTTCACGCCGACTCCCTATTGGTTCTTCATCAGGGTCTGGACCGAGGTCTTGCCGGACTCGGCCAGCGTGTTGACCACGTTCAGCTTGAACGACAACACTGCCATCTCGGTCTGCATCTGCATCACGGCGGCGGCCGCTTCGGTGGTATTGTGCAGGTCGCCAATCGACAACGCGCGCACCCCATCCAGGGTGGCCCTGGCCGACTGGTCTTCGGCAGCGATCATGCGCGACAGTTGCGACGGTCCGTGCGGGTGCCGCTGCGCCGCCGGACTGTGGCCCACTTCCTGCATCAGCGCGGCAAAGCGGTCAACCAGCCCTGGCTCGGGAGGCGGCGGCATGGCGGCGCCGGGCTGCACGGCCGCGCCAGCATCTGCGGCCGCCACAGGGGCCGGCGGGACCGGACTCACGGGAGGAATCGGTGCGACCATCACAGTCTCCTCAAGCGCGCAGATAATAGGTGTGGGCCATGGCGTCCATGGCGGCCGGCTGTTCCGGCGCGGCCGGCGGCGCGTCGCCGGTAGTTGCCGGGCCTTTGCCGTACAACATATTGACCAGCGCGACCGCGTCCTCGTCGTCGTTGCGGGTCAAGACTTCGTTGGCGCTGATGCGCCAGCCCTCGTCGCCCGAGGCATACAGGCACATCGCGTGCAAGGCGGTGCAGATGGGCAGGTTCTGCATTTCGTCGCTGCTGCCGTGCAGATTGCGCAGCACCTGGGTGGCCTCAAGATAGCGCTTGCGCTTGATCAGCAGCCAGACATCGAAAGTGTCGAGCTCGCGGAACTGCGGGCGCAGCACGCGCAGCGCAGCCAGCAGGGCATCGGCCTCGGCCAGTTTGCCGTGCTTGATGCCGGCCATCAAAACCTCGATCAGGCCGGTGACCACCGGCTTGTCGCACTTGCTGTAATCGTTCATGGTCGCTCCTGGCGTTGCTTGGGTCTGAGTACTGTACCGCCGCCGCCGTGGCGCCCGGCGGGACAAAACGAACCGGCGATGCGGCAAACGAACTTGCCCCGAAGCCGGTCGCAGGCGGCACGGGCGCTTCGGTGCAGGCATCCACACTTCGTTTGCCAGCGCGCTGTCGCCGCAAGCGCGGTAGACAATCTGTGCGAACAACTTCCCCCAAAAGCCACCGCCCATGTCAGACGAGAAAACCGAAGAACCCAGTGCCAAGAAGATGGAGGACGCCAAGCGCGACGGCAAATCGCCGAAGAGCACCGACATCACCGCTGCCGCTGTATTGCTGGGCAACGCGGCGCTGATGATCATGGCCGGGCCGATGCTGGCCGACGGCCTGCGCTCGCTGCTATCGTCGGTGTCTGACCTGGGCGCCATCAGCCGTCCGGACGCCGACCTGCTGCTGTACGCCCGGCGCATCGGCCTGCAAGGCTTGCTGCTGCTGGCGCCATTTCTGCTGGTGAGCGTGCTGGCAGCCGTGATCGGCACACTGATGCAAACCGGTTTCAACCTGTCGATGAAGCCGGTCGAGCCCAAGTTCGATGCTGTCAACCCCGGCGCCGGCCTGACCCGCATTTTCTCAGCCCGCTCCATGGTGGATCTGGCCAAGATGGCGATCAAGGCAGTGCTGATCTTCGCGGTGATGTGGAAAACCCTGACCCTGCTCACGCCGATGATTGTCGGCGCGGTCTACCAGCCGGCGCTGGACATCGTGCAACTGGCCTGGCAGGTGCTGACCCGTTTCCTGCTGGTCGGCGCCGTGCTGTTCCTGCTGATCGGCGTGCCCGACTATGCGGTGCAGCGCTGGCTGTTCATCCGCGACCAGCGCATGAGCAAGGACGAGGTCAAGCGCGAGCACAAGGAATCCGACGGCGACCCGCACCTGAAGGGCCAGCGCAAAGCCATCGCCAAGGAAATCGCCCACGGTCCGCCGCCGCCCGGCCGCGAGCAGCTGCGCCGCGCCCAGGCGGTGATCGTCAATCCGACCCACTACGCGGTGGCGCTGTGCTACGACCCGCACGGCTACGGCCTGCCGCAAGTGGTGGCCAAGGGGCTGGACGAGCAGGCGCTGGAAATCCGCCGCCTGGCGCAGGAACTGGCGATCCCGGTGATCGGCAATCCGCCGCTGGCGCGCGCGCTGTACACGGTGCCGCTCGGCGGCGCCATCCCTGAAACCTTGTTCGAGACCGTTGCCGTCATCCTGAAATGGGTGCGCGACATCGGTACGCCCGAGGCCGGCGCACTGCCGCCCTCTTCCTCTCACCTGGTGGACCCACTATGAATGTGTTGAAGAAAATGGACCTGGGCGGCGAAATCGCCATTGCCGCCGTGGTGGTGGCGGTCATCGCGCTGATGATCCTGCCGCTGCCGACGCTGGTGATCGACACCCTGCTGGCGGTGAATATCTCGCTCAGCGTGATCCTGCTGATGATGACCATGTACATCCCCAACGCGGTGTCGTTCTCGTCGTTTCCCTCGCTGCTGCTGTTCACCACCATGTTCCGGCTGTCGCTGAACATCGCCTCGACCAAGTCCATCCTGCTGCATGCCGACGCCGGCCACATCATCGAGAGCTTCGGCCAGCTGGTGGTGGGCGGCAACCTGGTGGTCGGGCTGGTGGTGTTCCTGATTATTGCCACGGTGCAGTTCATCGTGATCGCCAAGGGCTCGGAGCGGGTGGCCGAGGTCGGCGCACGCTTCACGCTGGACGCCATGCCGGGCAAGCAGATGAGCATTGATGCCGACCTGCGCGCCGGCAACCTGAGCGCGGACGCCGCCCGCCGCAAGCGTGCCTTGCTGGCCACCGAGAGCCAGCTGCACGGCGGCATGGATGGCGCCATGAAGTTCGTCAAGGGCGACGCCATCGCCGGCCTGATCATCACCCTGGTCAACATCCTGGCCGGGGTAGTGGTCGGCGTCAGCTACCACGGCATGACCGCTGGCGAGGCGGCCAACCGCTTCGCGGTGCTGTCGATCGGTGACGCCATGGTGTCGCAGATTCCATCGCTGCTGATCTCGGTCGCTGCCGGCATCATGATTACCCGGGTGGCCGATGAACACCGCGAGGGCGAGCAGTCGCTGGGCGCCGAGATTGCCCGCCAGCTGAGCGGCAACGCGCGTGCGCTGTTCACCGCCAGCGCCCTGCTGAGCGCCTTCGCCTTCGTGCCCGGTTTTCCATCGACCATGTTCCTGCTGCTGGCGGCGCTGATCTGCGCGGCCGGCGTGGTGCTGCGCAAACAGGAAAAGGCAGTGGCGCCGGACGGTGTGGAACTGCCTGCGCTCAAGCGTTTGGCCGGTTTGGAGGACAAGCAGGGCGTGCCCACCATCAGCGCCAGCGCGCCGGCGTTCTCGCCGCAGATCGCGCTGCGGTTGTCGTTGCCGCTGGCTGCGCTGCTGGATGCGGCGCGGCTGGATGCGGCCTTCGAGGCGGCGCGCCAGGGTCTGGTCGAGGAACTGGGCCTGCCCTTTCCCGGCGCGGCGGTATGGACCAGCGCCGCGCTGGAGGGCCTGCGCTACGAGCTGGCGCTGCAGGATGTGCCGGTGGGCGGCCAGGAATTGCCGGCACCGTCCGCCGCCGGCGAACTGGAAGCCGCCATCGTCGCCGCCACCGTAGACACGCTGCGCGCCCACGCCCAGCTGTTTGTCGGCCTGCAGGAAACCCAGTGGCTGCTGGACCGGGTGGCCGCGGATTATCCGGGCCTGGTGGATGAAGTCAAGAAGGCGCTGCCGGTGCAGCGCATCGCGGACGTGCTGCGCCGCCTGCTTGAAGAACATATCCCGATCCGGAATATGCGCGCCATCCTGGAAAGCCTGGTGGCGTGGGGCCCGAAAGAAAAAGACATGCTGACGCTGAGTGAGTATGTGCGCGGCGATCTGGGCCGCTTCATCGCCCACCGCGCCACGGCCGGGGCGCGCCAGCTGCCAGCCATCCTGCTCGACAACTCGGTCGAACAACTGATACGCCAGGCCATCAAGACCACACCGGCCGGCAATTACCTGACCTTGCCGCCGGACCAGGTGCAAGCCATCATCACGCGGCTGGAACACATCGCCGGGCCGGCACCGGCACCATTGCTGGCCGTGGTGACCTCGATGGACATTCGTCGCTACGTGCGCCGCATGATAGAACAGCGGCTCGCGTGGCTGAACGTGTATTCGTACCAGGAGCTGGGCGGCAATGTCGAATTGCAGCCGCTCGGCAAGCTGGTGCTGTAAGCGCGGGCCGCAGCGGACATGGCCATCAAGCCACCCGATACCCAGCCCGTGCGGCTGCTGGGGCGCAGCATGGCGCCCGCCATCGGCAGCGGGCGCCAGCGCGCATTGCGGCTGCAGTTCCGCGCCAGCATGGAAACCGTGCAGCCCGCTGGCGACCACGGTGAGGTGCCCGGCAGCGGCGAAGACGTCACGGCCACGGCAGCGGTCGAGGACGCGGGCACGCTGCAGCAACGCCTGACGATGCGCATGGCGGCCGATCTGGCCGCACAGCTGCCCCCTGCTGTGGCGCCGGTCCTCCCGCCAGCGCCTGAGTGCAATGAACCGGCTCTATCGCCTCGCATTGCCCGCGCCTGCGCGCTTGATGAGCAGGAGGCGATGCGCACGGCCCGCCTGGCCAGCGTCATCGCCCAATTCTGCAACGCGCCATCCATCATGGACAGCGGCAACTGGGAACTCCAGATCGCCATCGACCCGGCCCTGCTGCCGGCCACCCGACTGTATCTGCATCTTTCGTCCTGTCGGCTATTGCTTCGGTTTGAGAGCGCGGACCACCAGGCCCGCAGCGTAATCTGGGACCACAGCAAGGAACTGCAGCAACGCCTGAGCGCCCTGCTGCCGGCCCGGATCGAAGTGGACATTGTTTGCTGGTGACGCCGGCGCCCCAAAACAGGAAATCGTCATGCCCCGAGAGAGCAACACCATTTACCCCTTGCATACGCGCCTGCCCGCGCTCGCGCCCGCGCTGGCGCGCCTCACGCGCCTGCTGTTCGACCGCCGCAGCGCACTGCTGGCCGAACACCTGGGCTGGACTGCGCTGCCAACGCCGCCCAGTCAGGCCGCGTCCGCACACCTGGCGCGGCTGAGGCTAAACAGCGAACACGGCGCGATCGACTGCCTGTTCGCGCTGCCGCCCTACCCGGCACTGGAGAGCGCGGCGCTGGCGCCATCGGCCCCATGGCGCGCGGCGCTGGCCGACATCCTGCTGCAGCCCTGGCTGCAACGCTGGCAGCAACTGGGCTTGCCCGCGCTGTCGGTGACGGCACTGACGCCGCTGGACGACCACGCGCGGCATACCCCGCCGCCGGGCCTCGGCCTGCCCGCGCTCCCGGTGGCGGCACCGCCGCCGCTGGACGACGATGCGCAGCATGCCACGCCGCCGTGCCTTGGCCTGCGCCCGCGGTCAGTGGCGGCGCTGTCGCCGCTGGGCCAAGAGGTGCAGCATGCCTTGCCGCCGGGCCTGGGCGTGCAGCTGCGCGCGGCCGGCGCGCCTTCGCCGGATGGCGCCATCCTGATCATCACCGGCATCGACTCCCCCCTGCTCGACGCGCTGGAAGCCGTACCGCGTCCGCAGCTCGACTTGCCGGCCTGGCTGGGGACGCTGCCGCTGGCCGGCGCCGCCGTGCTGGGCGCGCGCCGCTGCACGCCGGCCCTGCTGGCCTCGCTGCGCCGCGGCGACGTGCTGCTGGGATGGCGCGGCGGCGTCCGCGACAGCACCACGCTGTCCGGCATCACGCTGCGCTGGGGCGCGCCGCAAGGCCTGCACTACCGTGCCGCCGCAGCGATCGCCGGCAACACAATCACCCTGGATTCTTTCCCCACCCTCAGCCTGGAACCCGACACCATGGAACCCGACACCGCCCGTCATGACAACGCCACCGATGTGGCCGCACTGGAACTGCCCATCACCCTGGAAATTGCCACCATGGCGATGCCGCTGCAGCAACTGGGTGCTTTGCAGCCTGGCCAGGTGCTGGCGCTGCCGCTGGCGCTGGCCGATGCGCGCGTGCGCATGGTCGCCTGCGGCCAGGTGATCGGCCACGGCCAGCTCATCGTGGTCGGTGAACAACTGGGTTTTCAGCTGGACATGATGGTGCATGGCGATGACGCAGACGCCTGATTTCGCCTCCCTCATCCTGGCCATCTTCGCCCTGGCGCTGCTGCCGTTTGCCGCCATGGTGGTCACCTCCTATACCAAGATCGTGGTCGTGCTGGGGCTGCTGCGCAACGCCATCGGCGTGCAGCAGGTGCCGCCCAACACCGTCCTGAACGGCATCGCCATCATCGTCTCTTGCTATGTGATGGCGCCGGTCGGCATGGAGGCGATGAAGCAGGCACAGACGCATGGCAGCGCCGAGGGCGGCAACGCCGTGGTGCAATTGCTTGATAGCGCGCGTGACCCGTTCCGCCAGTTCCTGCTCAAGCATACCAATGAGCGCGAGAAAGCCTTCTTCCTGCGGTCCGCCGCCCAGGTGTGGCCGGCCGAGAAGGCGGCCCAACTCAAGCCCAACGACCTGGTGGTGCTGGCGCCGGCCTTCGCGCTGACCGAGCTGACCGCCGCCTTCAAGATCGGCTTCCTGCTGTACCTGGTGTTTGTGGTGATCGACCTGGTGGTGGCCAATATCCTGATGGCGCTGGGGCTGTCGCAAGTCACGCCCAGCAATGTCGCCATTCCCTTCAAACTGCTGCTGTTCGTGGTGATGGACGGCTGGTCCACCCTGATCCACGGCCTCGTGCTGACTTACCGGTGAGCTTATGGATTTTGACAATATCGGACGCATGACGTCCACCGCAATGATGCTGTGCCTGCTCGTATCGCTGCCGGCGGTGCTGGTGGCGGCGCTGGTCGGACTGCTGGTCTCGTTCCTGCAGGCCGTGACATCGCTGCAGGATTCCAGCATCTCGCACAGCATCAAGCTGGTGGCGGTGGCCGTGACCATCATGCTGGCCGCGCCCTGGGGCGCTTCGGCGGTGCTGCAATTTGCCCGCAGCGTGATGGCGTCGATCTTCGCATGAGGGTCGATGCCGGCGGGCCAAGCGCACTCCAACTGCTGCAGGCGCAAGCCGAGATCGAAGCCAGCAATCAACCCATACTCAGCGCGGCGGCGGCCGCGCAACGCAGTCTGGCCGGCCGTCGCGCCGGCCACGCGCATTGGTCGGCCGCCGCCGACGCGGCCCAGCAGCCCGATCTGGTCCTGACGCCCTTGCATCACGGACGCCTGGCTGGCCTGCAAGCCAGGCTGCGCATGCGCCAGAAACGCGGTGCCAGCAATGCCGAGGCCAACGACAACGCCAGCGAATTTGAAGAGCTGTTATTGATGCTGGAAACGCAGGCGCAGTCGCCATGGCGGCCGATGATCCGCGCCAGCGCCAGGAAACAGGATGGCGATCCGGGCCAGCAACCCGGGGAATCGCCGCGCGACCCGTGGCAACGCCAGCACACCAGCGCGCCGGCGCCGCAGGCGCCAACCGTCCTGGATGGCCTGGTGCGTGATTTTATCCAGCGCGGCGTGGCCGCCGCCGGCGCGCTGGAAGGCGCACTGGTCGACCTGCGTGCGTTGAAAAGCGATCCCGCGCACAGCCTGCCGCTGGTCACTGCGGTGATGCGCATCATGCGCGAATACCTGGCGCAGCCGACCACCACCGCGCCGGACAAGCTGGCCGCCGTCAAGCAGCGCCTAATCTCGCTGCTGCCGCCGCCATCGGCGCAAGCGGCGCCGGCGCTGCGCCAGCTGCATCTGCTGCTGCCGGTACTGCTGCTCAATGCCGCGCGTCCACGCACCTCGCGCCAGCGCGCGCTGGCCATCGCCAGACTCGACGTTCTGCTGAAGACCGCGCACCGCTAAGGCGGCGCCCCCCGCTGAAAGCCACCGTCGCTCTGAACTCCGGGGTCAGGTCCGTCATTTCTACACGAGCTCATGTTGAATTTCCGGACCTGACCCCGGATTTATTTCATGGTGTAGTTTGCTGGGCGGTGTCGACGGCGGCGGTGTAGCTGTTGATGCCGCTCGCCTGCGTCCTCCGCACGTTGAGCTGGTTTGGGTGGCGGTGGGCGCTGGTGTCGGCGTTGGCGGCGCCGCCCTTCCCGGCTCAGACTTTCATCCAGAGGTAGGAGCCATTGGCCACCTGTTCAAACATCTCGTCATCGACCTGGAAAATATTGTCGCGCCAGTAGCGCCCGTGTTCGGCGTAATGCGCTAGCAGCGAGGTCAACCAGTCTGCGCCGACTTCATTGCAAAACTCCACCCGCACAATCATGACGATGCCGCCCGTATCCGCGTCCATGCCCAGTTGCGCCTGATCCTGCGCGTACACCAGCAGATTGGCTTCCAGCAGCAGGCGGAACACCTTGAGCGTGCGGCCGCTGCTGACGATGCCGTAGTTAAAGTTGAGATACAGCGCATTGGGATCGGCCTCGACATGATCGATCAGGACATCGAACCCCTCAACCTCCAGCACGCGCTGCTCCAGCACGGCGGCAACGTCCGGAATCCCCATGCTGGCGCACAATTCCTTGACTACGGCGGTATAGCGTTCTGCACTCACGGTGGACCAATCAACGGTAGATGGCAAAAAACCGGCTTGCGCCGGTTATCGGGAGCAAGCGTGCACGCAACCGCGTACACGCCCGACTGCGCCACACCTTCCGGCGCGGCGGCATGGCCGGCATTACTGCGCCAGCGCTTTCACGCCCTTGCCCAACTCCTCGATCACCGAGTTCTTGGCCTGATTCAGGGCGATCTCGTTCTGGATACGTGCGATCTCGTCCTGCGCGGCCATGGTGGCGATCGACGATGCGCGGGCGGCGGCGATGGTGCTGGCGGCGTCGCCAAAGTTGGACAGGGTGCTGGTAACGTTCGATACGGTGCTTGGACCTGGCATGATAAAGTTCCTTTAAAAGATAAAAAACATACAGAAGTGACACCAACAAGCTTGTCTGCCGGGCGGGCGCGACGTGACCTCGCGCCGCCCGGCATGACGAGGAATTACTGCGCCAGCGCTTTTACGCCTTTGCCCAGTTCTTCGATAACCGAGTTCTTCGCCTGGTTCAGGGCGATCTCGTTCTGGATGCGTGCGATTTCGTCCTGCGCGGCCATGGTGGCAATCGACGAAGCGCGCGCTGCGGCGATGGTTTCGGCGGCGTCGCCGAAGTTGGACACGGTGCTGGTGACGTTCGATACGGTGCTTGGACCTGGCATGATAAAGTTCCTTTAAAAAGTGAAATATCCCAACATGGGTGGTACAACAGGGTGCGACACGGGTACAACGGGTACGACAATTCAAATGGGGGCTTGCTGCAAGCTCTGGCAAATCTGCACGGCGGCCTGCAAGCCTGCGTGCAGGGTCTGACTCTCCTTGCGCAGCGCCGGATCAGCGATGCCGGCCCAGCCTTCAAAGGCGGCGGCGCTTTGCTGCAAGGCCTGCACCACCGCCAGACCGCGCGGATCGTCAGGCTGGGCTTCGACCAGGGCCTGGAAACGGTCCAGGTCGGCAAGAATTTCATTCGTCAATGCGGGAAACATGGTGCGCTCCTCGGTCAGTGCGGGGTGGCCACGGCCACCGGGGCGGCGGCGGCCATTGGCGCGCCGGGGAAATGCTTGCTGCCGTCCAGCGACTGCACATAGCGCACGCCGTCCGTATCCAGTGCGGAATCGCTGTCGGCCACGCTCCAGCCAGGCCGCACCTCGGTGACCTGGGCGTCGAGCCGGGTCACGGCAGGACCGAGATCGGCCGCCAGTTGCGCCAGGCGGCGCCGCACCACAGCGCTGTCACGGGTAGTGCCGCTGACAACAAAAATGCCCTTGCCTTCGTAATGTGGGGTAAGTGTGGGTTCGCGCAGCGATTCGGTGATGCTGGCCAACACCTCGTTGACGATGGCCAGATGCGCCACCGAGCGCTCCGGTGCGACTTCGTGCAGCAGCGAGCGCACCGCGCCTGCCTCGGCGCCGTCGCGGACCACGCCCTGCACCACGATCAGGCCATCTTGCTGATGGACTTGCAGCGCCCCCTGGCCGATGCCGGCCAGCAGCGCTGGCAAGCGGCGGCGCAGTCCGTCCAGCGGCGTGCCGGGATCGGCATGCGGCGGCTGCATTGCCAGCAAGGCGCTGCTCAGCAAGGCTGCCGGCACGGCCAGCGCGCTCAGCGCCAGCCAGCGCCGCTTGTGGCGCTCCGGCGTTGCGGCAGCCGCAACCGGCAGCGCTGGTTCAGCGGCGTCGCCGCCGACCGCGCCGATGCACAGCGCGATAGCGTCAAAATGAATGATTTGGTGTTCGGTGACTGCCACCGCGTCGGTGGCGCCGTCGGCCTGCCAGCAGATGCGGCCGTCTTCGGCAATGGTCAGGTTGACTGCAGCATGCTGCCAGTCGCTGATGTGGACGGCGGCCGCATCGTCACAGCCGATGCGCCAGCTGCCCGCCGTCAGCGGTAGCGTGGCGCCGCGATGGCGCCCGCTCAGAATACGGATTTCCTTGATCATGTAGCACTCCCTCATCGGTTTGAAGCATCCATTGCTTCAGTCCATGGGGAGTACTTTATCGTTCAGTTCATCGGCGACGCAGGCGCAAACCGAACTTGTATCGCGTATTCCGAACCCGCGTCAGCAGGCCGCGTGATTGACGGTGATGACGTGGATTGCCAGCCCGCCGAGGGAGGTTTCCTTGTACTTGGCCTGCATGTCGGCGCCGGTCTGGCGCATGGTTTCGATCACGTCATCCAGGCTGACGAAGTGGGTGCCGTCGCCCTTCAGAGCCAGCGAGCCGGCCGTGATGGCCTTGACCGCGCCCATGCCATTGCGTTCGATGCACGGAATCTGCACCAGGCCGCCGATCGGATCGCAGGTCATGCCCAGATGGTGCTCGATGCCGATTTCCGCCGCGTTCTCGATCTGGCCATTGCTGCCGCCCAGCGCCGCCACCAGGCCGGCAGCGGCCATGGCGCAGGCCACGCCGACTTCGCCCTGGCAGCCGATTTCCGCGCCGGAGATGGAGGCGTTACGCTTGCACAGCATGCCGATGGCCGCCGCCGTCAGCAGGAAGTTGCGCACGCCGGCCACCGGGTCGGCCGGTTTGCAGTCTTCCGCGTAGTAGCGCAGCACGGCCGGGATGATGCCGGCCGCGCCATTGGTTGGCGCGGTGACCACGCGGCCGCCGGCGGCATTCTCCTCGTTGACCGCCATCGCGTACAAACTCACCTGATGCATGGCATCGTGCGGCAAGCTGTTGACGGCGGCACTGCTGGCCTGCTTCCACAGGGCGGCGGCGCGGCGCTTGACGTTCAAGCCGCCGGGCAGCTGGCCGGCGGTATCGAGGCCGTGCGCTATGCAATCGCGCATGACGTGCCAGATCTTGTCAAGGCCGGCGTCCAGCACTTCTTCGCTGATGCGCGCGCACTCGTTCGCGCGCAGCATCTGCGGGATGGTCAGGCCGCTGCGCACGCCGTGCGCCAGCAGTTCGGCCATGGTGCCAAACGGGTAAGGCACGGCCACGCTGGCGGCAGCTGCCGCAGGCGCCTCGCCCTCCTCGCGGATAAAACCGCCGCCGACCGAGTAATACACTTTGCCGACGCTGCGGCCATCCTTGCGGGTCAGCGTGAAGCGCATGCCGTTCGGATGCTCGGGCAGCGATTCAGCCATGTGGAATACCAGATGGGTGCCGCGCTTGAACGGCACCGGATGGGCGCCAAGCAGCTTGAGGTGGCCGGCTGCTTCCGCTTCCGCCAGTTGCGCGTCCACGCTGGTGGGCACCACGTCCTGCGGCGTTTCGCCCATCAGGCCAAGCAGCACTGCCTTGTCGGTGGCATGGCCGACGCCGGTCAGGGCCAGCGAGCCATACAGCTCGGCCTTGACTTCGGCTACGTCATCCAGCGGCGCGTTGTCCAGCAAAAAGCGGCGTGCCGCCACCATCGGTCCCACGGTGTGGGAGCTGGAGGGTCCAATGCCGATCTTGAACAGATCGAATACGCTCATGTCCATCAGGCGGCCTTACCCAGGTTGACGTCGATATTGGCCAGCATGTCTTCCACCATTTCATCCACGCCGATGCGTGCTTTCCAGCCCCAGTCGGCGCTGGCGGTGGCATCGTCCAGGCTTTGCGGCCAGGTGTCGGCAATGGCCTGGCGGCTGTCCGGCTTGTAGGCGATTTTAAAGTCCGGCAGCTTGCGCGTGATGGCCGCGGCCAGCTGTTCCGGATTGAACGAGACGCCGGCCACGTTGTACGAGGAACGCACTTTGACCTGCTCCGCCGGCGCGTCCATCAACTCGATGGTGGCGCGGATGGCATCCGGCATATAGATCATCGGCAGCGTGGTGTGCGGGCCGAGGAAGCATTCATAACGCTCGCCGCGCAGCGCCGCGTGGAAGATGGCGATGGCGTAGTCGGTGGTGCCGCCGCCAGGAGGCGATTTGTAGCTGATGATGCCCGGATAGCGGATCGAGCGCACATCCACGCCATACTTCAGGAAGTAGTATTCGCACAGCCGCTCGCCGGCCAGCTTGCTGATGCCGTAGATGGTGGTAGGATCCATCACCGTTAGCTGGGGAGTATCGGTGGCCGGGGTGTTGGGGCCGAAGGCGGCGATCGACGATGGCCAGAACACCTTCAGCGGCTTGCCGACGGCGCCGCGTTCGCGCGCCACTTCCAGGATGTTCAGCAGGCCGTCCATGTTCAGCGTCCACGCCTTCAGCGGCGCCGCCTCGCCGGTGGCCGACAGCATGGCCGCCAGCTGGTACACCTGGGTGATGCCCTCCTCCGTGATCAGCGCGGACAAGGCCTGCTTATCCAGCACGTTCAGGGTGGTGTAGCGCGCGGCGTGGTACAGATTGGTGGGGCTGACATCGCTGGCGATGACGTTCTGCGCACCGTGCTGCCGCGCCAGCGCTTCCACCAGCTCGCTGCCGATCTGGCCATTGGCGCCGATGACGAGGATTTTTTGCTGTGTCATTTGATTGTGTCCCGACGGTGTTTTACTTGAGCAGGCCCAGCTCGTGACCGGCCTGTTCGAATGCTTTCAATACGGTGTCCAGCTGCTCGCGGGTATGGGCGGCGGACAATTGGACGCGCACGCGCGCCTGGCCCATCGGCACCACTGGGTAGAAGAAGCCGCTCAGCAGCACGCCCAGTTCATACATGCGGGCGGCGAATTTCTGCGCCACCGGCGCGTCAAACAGCATCACCGGCACCACCGGGTGCGTGCCCGGCTTGATGGTAAAGCCGATACGCTCGATCTCCTTGCGGAAGTATGCGGTGTTCTCGTGCAGGCGGTCGCGCAGCTCGGTCGACGACGACAGGCGCTCCAGCACCGCCAGCGAGGCGCCGGCAATCGACGGCGCCAGCGTGTTCGAGAACAGGTAAGGACGCGATTTCTGGCGCAGCATCTCGATCACTTCCTTGCGGCCGGAGGTGAAACCGCCCATGGCGCCGCCCAGCGCCTTGCCCAGCGTGCCGGTGATGATGTCGATCTTGCCGACCACATTGTGGTGCTCGTGCGTGCCGCGGCCGGTCTTGCCCATGAAGCCGGAGGCATGGCATTCATCGATCATCACCAGCGCGCCGTATTTGTCGGCCAGTTCGACGATCTTGTCCAGTTGCGCGATGGTGCCGTCCATCGAGAACACGCCATCGGTGACGATGATCTTGTGGCGCTTGCCGGCGGCGTCCTGCAGCTGCTTCTCCAGGTCGGCCATGTCGTTGTGGGCGTAGCGGAAGCGCGCCGCCTTGCACAGGCGGATACCGTCGATGATGGACGCGTGGTTCAGCGCATCCGAGATGATGGCGTCGTTTTCGTCGAACAGCGGCTCGAACACGCCGCCGTTGGCGTCGAAAGCGGCCGCGTACAGAATGGTGTCCTCGGTGCCGAGGAATCTGGAAATGGCCTGCTCCAGCTGCTTGTGCACGGTCTGGGTGCCGCAGATGAAGCGCACCGACGACAGGCCGTAGCCGTATTTTTCCGTGGCGTCGATCGAGGCCTGCGCCACCCACTCCTGGCCGGACAGGCCGAGGTAGTTGTTGGCACACATATTAATCAGCGTGCGACCATCATCGCTGATCACTTCCGAGCCCTGGCGCGAAGCCAGCACGCGCTCCGGCTTGTACAGGCCCTGCTCGCGCAGTTGATCCAGATTTTGCTGGAGGCCGCTGTAGAAGGTGTCTTTCTGATTGCTCATGATGGTCCTTGTATGTGATACGATTTCACTATCTTATGCGAAATTCGTTATGTCGAATTAAAATTCGATATATTGAATTTTATAGCGAGCCAGTGAACTCCGCAACCCAAACAATGAAAACACCAGTACCAAATAACGCGCCACCGGAAGTTGGTGCCGCCCTGCAGCGCCTGCGCCTGGCCCGTGGCCTGACCCTGGAAGACCTGTCGCGCATTGCCGGCGTTTCCAAATCCATGTTATCCCAGATCGAGCGCGAGAAAGCCAATCCGACCATCGCCATCACCTGGCGCCTGGCCAATGCCCTGGGGGTGCAGATTGGCGAATTGCTGGCGACCGCCGAGCGGGCACAGGAAACCATCCGGGTGATCGACGCCCACGAAACGCCGACCCTGCCCGGCCTGCACGCCGGCTATGTGCTGCGCATCCTTGGTCCGCTGGAGCTGGCCAGCCGCTATGAATGGTATGAACTGACGCTGTCGCCGGGCGGCGAACTGGCCTCGCAGGGCCACGACCCGGGCGCGCAGGAGCATCTGACGCTGCTGCACGGCTCGGTCGAGGTGGAAGTGGGCACGGACAAGAAGAAGGTCAAGCTGGGCAGCACGGCGCGCTACCCGGGGGACCAGCAGCACATCATCCGCAATGTTGGCAAGACCGAAGCCAAGGCGCTGCTGGTGGTGATCCACCGCTAAAAAACAAAAGGCCCCGCAGGGCCTCATGTATTGACCGAACCGCGCTCAGGCGGCTTGCTTGCGGCGGCGGGCAGCAACACCGAGCAGGCCCAGGCCGGCCAGCAGCATGCCGTAGGTGGCTGGCTCCGGCACTGCGGTGGTGATGCCGAAATCGTAGGAATACGCCACCGCCGACTTGGTCGTGCCAATGCCGGTCTGCACCGAAGTCAGGTACAGCGAATTGTCGAGGGCCAGGGTGTCAAAGCGGGATGGACCGTTGTACAGGATACCGTTGAGCGTCAATTCGTTGGTCACGCCCGAGTGCGCCACGCCGGTGGAATTCACCTGGGTGCTGTACGCGAAGTAACCCACCGCGCTGCTCTGAGCGAAGTTAGCGCCATCAAACGCGCCATACGACAGCGCTTCGCCACCAGCCAGTTCGATCTGGCTGCCGCTGGCCGACAGCGAATAAGTGACGGTCGGCCGGAAGCCGACCACGCCGGTCAGCGCATAGCCATTGCGCGCCACCGCCACCAGCGAGGCCGAAGCGTTATCGACAAAGGTGCGCTGGTTCTTTTCCGATGGCGAATTGCCAATGGCGGTGCGGTCGACATAGGTCGGGGTGCTCAGGGTGATCTTGTCGCCCACCACGGTGGCGGCGTTGTCGCCCCAGTAGTCGGCGTCGTAGAAGAAGCTGACATGGGTGCCGATCACTTCCACATAATTGGCAGCGTGCGCCGTGCCCGCCAGGCTGGCCGCGGCCAGCAGCGAGCCGCCCATCAGCTTGCGGCGACGGCGGCCAGCCAGCGCAAGCACGGCCACGCCACCCAGCAGCATGCCGTAAGTCGCCGGTTCCGGCACGGCAGAAACACCAAACTGGTAGCTGGCGGTGCTGAGACCGGCTTCCGAATAGCCGATACCGCGTTGCGAAGTGCTCAGGAACAGGTAGCTGTCCAGCCCCACTACCGAATACGTGCCGGCGCCGCTGATGGTGCCGGTGGTGTCGGTGCTGCCGGAACCAATGCCGTCCGCACTGCTGCTGCGGCTGAGGAACAGCGAGAACTGTCCCAGTTGCTCATTGGAGACAAAGGTCTTGCCGTTCCAGCTGCCGGTGCTGATGTTGCTGTTGTTGACTTGCGACGCAAACGCGCCAGCCACCGGTTGCGCATAAGTGGTGGTGACATCGTAGCGGATGCCGCCAGTCAACTGATAGCCCGTCTTGGCTACCGCAACCACTGCCGACGCGGTCTGGTTGGTATAGCGGTCGGTATCCTCCCCGATCTTGCCATAGCCCTCGGCGCGCTGATTGAAGTAGGACGGCGTGCTGAAGCTGATCTTGTCGCCCAGGACGCTGGCAGTGCCAAGGCCCCAGAAATCAGCATCATAAAAGAAGCTTGCGTGGGCGCCGTCGATTTGCACCATGTTTACCGCGTGCGCCGATTGCGCGCAGGCGGCGGCAACCACGGTGGCGATCATCAGCTTAGGAAAGGATTTCATAATTGACCCACTCATTCAAATTTGACATGTTTATATAGTTACTATTCTTATGAGTGTCGATTCTGGATTAAGATTATCGGCGAGTCAATTAGAATAAATGAATGATCTAAAATAAATACTTTCCGGCATATCATGTTGCGTTTTTACCAATTCGATTCGCGCTCCGGCGTGGACGTGATGCGGTGGATCGAGAGGTCGGCCCCCTGGAATTCCTCCTCCGGATCCAGACGCAAGCCTACGGTTTTCTTCAACAGACCGTAGACCAGAGTGCCGCCAGTGCCTGCGATTGCCACTCCCAGCAACGTACCGGCCAATTGTGAACCTAAAGCCACACCGCCGGCGCCACCCAGCGCTTTCAAACCGAAAATACCGGCCGCGATGCCGCCCCAGACGCCGCACAGGCCGTGCAGCGGCCATACGCCCAGCACATCGTCGATCTTCCATTTGTTCTGCGCCAGCGTGAACATCCAGACGAAGATGGCGCCGGCCATGCCGCCGGTGACCAGCGCGCCAAGCGGATGCATCAGGTCGGAACCGGCGCAGACCGCTACCAGGCCAGCCAAGGGGCCGTTATGCACGAAACCGGGGTCGTTCTTGCCGAGCGAAGTGGCAACCAGCGTGCCGCCGACCATGGCCATCAGCGAATTGACCGCTACCAGGCCGTTCATCTTGTCCAGCGCTTGCGCGCTCATGACGTTGAAGCCGAACCAGCCCACCATCAATATCCAGGCGCCCAGCGCCAGGAAGGGAATCGACGAAGGCGGATGGGCGGCGATGCCGCCGTTTTTCATGTAGCGGCCACGGCGTGCCCCCAGCAGCAGCACCGCCGGCAGCGCGATCCAGCCGCCGACCGCGTGCACCACCACCGAGCCGGCAAAGTCATGGAACTCGGCGCCAAAGCTCTGCAGCAGCCAGTCCTGCACGCCAAACCGGTGGTTCCAGGCGATGCCCTCGAACAGAGGATAGACCAGGCCGACCAGCAGCGCCGTGGCGGCCGTCTGCGGATGAAAGCGCGCGCGCTCGGCAATGCCGCCCGAAATAATCGCCGGGATGGCGGCGGCAAAGGTCAGCAGGAAGAAGAATTTGACCAGTTCAAAACCGTTTTTGGCGGCCAGCACGTCGGCCGATGAGAAGAAATTGACGCCGTAAGCAATGCTGTAGCCGACAAAGAAATAGACGATGGTCGATACGCAGAAGTCGACCAGGATCTTGACCAAGGCGTTGACCTGGTTCTTTTTACGCACGGTGCCCAATTCCAGGAAGGCAAAACCGGCATGCATCGCCAAAATCATGATGGCGCCGAGCAAGATAAACAGTGCGTCTGCACCGTCTTTGAATCCAGACATCAAAATTACTCCCCAAAATAAAGCACATAAAATAAAGACTGAACATGGGAAGCAATTTCTGTACCACTTTGGTGCAAAATCTTAAGTGGCTGATTTTAATGTGGTTTCATGTTGGTGCATCAAATGGCGGCAGCCGACGATGCACCAACATGAGGCGCTAAATTGGTGCGCCGGGCGGCACCGTTGGTGCAGCGCGCAACTTGACGCTGCGCGGATCAGTCAGATAGGTAGTGATGTAGTCGGCCGCCTGCTTGCGGCTGTCGGCGGTGACGCCCTTGCCGGGGTTCTTTTGCAGCCACTGGACCAGCTCACGTGCCGATTGCCGCACCTCGGCCGCCACCTGCGGGTGCAGCTGCCCGCCGTCCAGCAGCCGCAGCAGGCTGTCGGAGACCACCCAGTTGGCCGCCAGTTGCACCGCCTCGCCGCCGATCACGCTGGCCGGCACCGGGTCGCGCTTCCAGGTCTTTTGCAGCAGCTGCGTCAGCACTTCCTGCACGCCCGGCTGCTTGCTGTCGCGCGCATGCTGCCACGCCAGCCGGTTGAAGCGCTCGGCGTTCAGCAGAAATCCGGTGGTGTGGGCGGCGGCCGATTCGGCGATCGAGAAGGCGTCGAACACCGATTCCATGCGGGTGTCAAAGTATTCGCGGTTGCGGCCGTAGCCGGCTGCCGGCGGGGTCAGGATATCCAGCACATTGGCCGGCAGCGCCAGGTACTCGGCGCGCAGGCTGTCAGTCAGGCGGCTGATGGCCTGGCGCTGCACGTCCGGCGGCGTGAGCTTGATGCCGGCCCTGGCGGTGCCTGCCCTGACGTCGCCGGCGCTGGTGTAATCAAAGTCGCCGCCGCCGATCAGGCGCGCCACGGCCTCGCCCTGGTAGCGCTGCAGCAGGTAGACCGGCACCAGCCGCGCTTCCAGCTCGCCGATCTGGCGCGCATCGGGCAGCACATCGACCGAGAAGGTTTGCAGCGCGCGCTGGCGCACCGCGCCCAGCTGGTCCCAGGTCTTCAGCGTATCCGGGCCGAAGTCCCACAACAGGCCGTCCGGATGGCTGGCGCCGGGCACGCGGTCATCCTGGTCGCTGGAGTACAGCATGCCGGCGGCACGCGCATCGGCGCGCAGCCTGGCCAGCGCCGCTTCTTCTTGTGCGCCACTGCCAAAATCGCCGTAGATGTATTTGACGATGTAGTCGTCCCAGGGGCCGACGCCTACGCCGTATGCATTGGACAGATCAACCTCGCCTTGCGTAGTCAGCTTGAGGATGGGATGCGGATAATCCATCACCGAGCCATTGCCCATACGGCTGGCGGCAAAGTTGTGCGCGAAGCCCAGCGTGTGGCCCACTTCGTGCGCAGCCAGCTGGCGCAGCCGCGCCAGCGCCATTTGCTCGGCCAGTTTCTGCTTGTCGGCGGCGCTGCTTTTACCGTATGGCGCCAGCAGCGCTTCCGCGATCAGGATGTCCTGGCGCACGCGCTGCGATCCAAGCGTGACAGCGCCGCGCAGGATCTGGCCGGTGCGCGGATCGGTCAGCGCATTCCCGTACGACCAGCCGCGCGTGGCGCGGTGCACCCAGCTGATGACGTTGTAGCGGATGTCCTGCGCATCCACGCCTTCCGGCAGCAGCTCGACGCGGTAGGCATCCTTGAAGCCCGCTTTCTCAAAAGCGCTGGCCCACCACGAGGCGCCCTGAATCAGCGCCGAACGCACCGGTTCGGGCGCGCCACGGTCGACGTAGTAGACGATCGGCTTCTTCACCGTGCTGACGGCCGCCGACGGATCGGTCTTTTCCAGTTTGTGGCGCACCTGCCAGTGAACGTCGATGCTGCTGGCCAGTGGCGTGGCGAAGTCAAAGTAGCTGGCGTCGAAACCGCCGGAATACGGATGGTAAGCGCGCGGGCGCCACGCATCGGCGGCCGGCAGGCGCACCATGCTGATACGCTGACGCATCGACAGGCTGGCGGCATCGGCACCCACCTGCCTGACGAATTCCGCCTGACCCGGACCGGCAAAGGTCAGCAAGGCTTCCAGTTCCACGTTGTCCGGGAAGGCTTTGGCTTCCGCCGCCAGCACCGCGCTGCGCGCCGGGTCGATGGCGTACGCGCCCTGTTTGGCGCCGGCCAGCCGCGCGGCGATGCCGTGACGGTCGGTCAGCAGGAAGCTGGAGAAGTCGACCAGATGCCGCTCCTTGTCGCTGGCGATGATCTCGCCGGACCACAGCACGGAATTGGAGAAGGACTCGCGCACGGCGGCGCGTTCGTCACGGTCCGCCGAGTTGGCGACATAGTTGGTGTTCTCCTGCACCAGGAACAGTTTCGCGCCGTGCTTTTCAAAGTGCACCATGCGCATTTCACCCGACTGCGCGCGGTCCAGTCCCACATCGTTGGAACCCAGCGCGTAAGGCAAGGAGCTCACCAGCAGGAAGGGCTGCTCCAGCATGGCGACCGAAAGCAGCACCCTGCCCTTGTCGGTATCGCGCCAGACGTCGATAAAGCCCGGTTGCGATTGCAGGTTGCGCGTGACGTCGGCAATCGGCTTCACCGCCGGCGCGGCGTCGGCGGCCACAGCCACCGGCACGGCGCCGGACATCAGCAAGGCAAGCAGCAGCGATGCGGCAGTCGGCGCGCGCATCATTGCTGGCCCGCCGCCTTGGTGACGGCAGTGCCGCCATCCATTTGCAGGGCGCGGGTCAGGAAGCCCCAGCGGTCGGCCACTTCCTCGATCTGCTTGTTGGTCGGCTTGCCGGCGCCGTGGCCGGCCTTGCTGTCGATGCGGATCAGGATCGGCGCGCCGCCCGGTGCCTGGTCGGCCTGGGCGGTGGCGGCAAACTTGAAGCTGTGGGCCGGCACCACGCGGTCATCGTGATCGGCGGTGGTGATCATGGTGGCCGGGTAGCAGGTGCCCTTCTTCAGGTTGTGCAGCGGCGAGTATTTGACCAGCGCCTTGAATTCGTCCGCATTGTCGGACGAGCCATAGTCCGACGTCCACGCCCAGCCAATGGTGAATTTATGGAAGCGCAGCATGTCCATCACGCCCACTTGCGGAATCGCCGCCGCAAACAGGTCCGGGCGCTGCGTCATGGCGGCGCCGACCAGCAGGCCGCCGTTGCTGCCGCCGCCGATCGACAGCTTGGCCGGCGAGGTCACCTTGTGCGCCACCAGCCATTCGGCCGCGCCGATAAAGTCGTCAAACACGTTCTGCTTCTGCAGCTTGGTGCCGGCCGCGTGCCACGATTCGCCGTATTCGCCACCGCCACGCAGATTGGCCATGACGTACACGCCGCCCATCTCCAGCCACGCCAGGTTGGCCACCGAGAAGGTCGGCGTCAGCGAGACGTTGAAACCGCCATAGCCATACAGGTAGGTCGGATTGCTGCCATCCAGCTTCAGCCCTTTTTTCGAGACGATGAACATCGGCACCTTGGTGCCGTCGCGCGAGGTGAAGAATTCCTGGCGGGTTTCAAACGCATTCGGGTCGAAGTCCACTTTGGGCTGGCGATACACGCTGCTCTTGTTGGTCTTCAGATCGTAGCGGTAGATGGTGGTCGGGTTGGTGAAACCGGTGAAGGCGTAGAAGGTTTCAGTGTCCGCGCGCTTGCCGCTGAAGCCGGCGGCGGTGCCGAGGCCAGGCAGTTCGATATCGTGCAGCGCCTTGCCTTTCAGGTCGTAGACCTTGACCAGGCTGTGCGCGTCGCTCAGATAGTCGACGATCAGCTGGTTGTTGATCAGCGCGGCGGAGATCATGGTGTTGCTGCTTTCGGGGACGATCTGCTTCCAGTTCAGCACACCCGGCTTGCGCGTATCGATGCTGACGATGCGGCCGCGCGGCGCATTGCGCTCGGTGCGGAACAGGAATACCGGGCCGTCGTTGCCAATGAAGTCATAAGCGGCATCAAAGTCTTCCAGCAGGCCGACCACCTTGGCGTCCTTCTTGCCCAAGTCCTTGTAGAACACGCGGTTCTTGTTCTCGGTGCCTTGCGAGGCATTGATGATCAGGAAGCGGCCGTCCTGCGTCACCTCGGCGCTGAAGCCCCAGTCCTTGTGGTCAGGACGGTCGTACACCAGCACGTCCGCGCTTTGCGGCGTGCCCAGCTTGTGGAAGTACAGCTTCTGGAAGTAGTTCACGTCGGCCAGCTTGGTGGCTTCCTTCGGTTCGTCGTAGCGGCTGTAGAAGAAGCCGGAACCGTCCTGCAGCCAGGCGGTGCGCGAGAATTTGACCCACTTGATGTGGTCTTCCACGTCCTTGCCGCTGTCGATGTCGCGCACCTTGATCTCGTTCCAGTCCGAGCCCGAGGCGGCGGTGCTGTAGGCCAGATACTTGCCGTTCGGGCTGACCGCCAGGCCGGCCAGCGCCACCGTGCCGTCGGCGGCCAGCGTGTTCGGATCGAGCAGCAGGCGCGGGACATCGGCCAGCGTCTTCATGGTGTACAGCACCGATTGATTTTGCAGGCCATCGTTGCGGCTATAGAAATAGCGGCCGCCTTCCTTGAACGGCACGCTGAAGCGCTCAAAGTTCCACAGCCTGGTCAGGCGCGCCTTGATCGCTTCGCGGCTGGGGATCTGCGCCAGATAGCTTTGGGTCAGCTGGTTCTGCGCCGTGACCCAGTCCTTGGTCTCGGCGCTGTTGGCGTCTTCCAGCCAGCGGTAAGGATCGGCGATGACAGTGCCGTGGTAGTTGTCCTGCTGGTCGACGGTGCGGGTGACAGGGTAAGTCAGATTGACACCGGGGGCCGGGCAGCTTTGGGCCATGGCCGAAGCCTGGGCGATCATCAGGGAGGCTAACAGTGCGCGTCGTTGCATGTGTGATCCGTATCCATGTAGGGTTCATCAGGAATACAGATCATAACGTGAAGCATGACAAATATGACACGTTAGCTGAAAAACAAAGGCGATTTTTATTTGGCGCAGCTGACGTCCACCGCCGCTGCCGCCGCTGCATCCAGTGCGATCGGCGCGCGCCAGGTCTCCAGCCACGGGATCAGCTGATCGCCCGGGATCGGACGGCTCATGAAGTAGCCCTGCCCCTGATCGCAACCCAGTTCCGCCAGCAGACGCCATACGGCTTCGCTCTCGATCCCCTCCGCCACTACGCGCAGGCCCATGTTGTGCCCCAGATCGATGGTGGAGCGCACAATCTTGGTGTCGCCTTCATCCTTCTCCATATTCAGCACGAAGGATTTGTCGATCTTCAGCTCATTCACCGGCAGGCGCTTGAGGTAGGCCAGCGAGGAATAGCCGGTGCCAAAATCGTCGATCGACAGGTCGAGCCCCATGGCGCTGAGGCGCTCCAGCGTGTTCTGGGCGCGCACCGGATCGTCCATGATGGCGCTCTCGGTGATCTCCAGGCAGAACGAACCGGGCGTCAGCTTATGGCGCGCCAGCAGGTCGGCAAACTTGGCCGGCAAGTCCTGATCCAGCAGGTCGCGCGTGGACAGGTTGACCGATACTTTCAGATGATGGCCCTTGCTGGCCAGCTCGCGGCACAACTCGGCCGACTTTTCCATCACCCAGCGCGTCAGCACGCGGATAAAGCCGGTCTGCTCGGCAAACGGAATGAATTCGTCCGGGAAGACATTGCCGCGCTCCGGATGCACCCAGCGCACCAGCGCTTCCATGCCGACCACGCGCCCGGTCTGCAGTGAGATCTTGGGCTGTACGTGCAGACGGAACTCGTTGCGCTCGATCGCGCTGCGCAATTCGGTGAGCAGCGACAGGCTCTTGGCGCTGCCCTTGTCCATCGCCGCGTCGTACACCACGGCGCCATCGTTGCGCTGCTTGGCGGTGTACATTGCCACTTCGGCCATGCTCAATAAGGTCTCGCCATCGTCGGCGTGCTCGGGGAAGCCGGCGATGCCTAGGCCGGCGCCGATGTCCACCGTCTGGTCTTCCAGCGACAGCGGGGTTTCCAGCGCCTGCAGGATTTCGGCCGCCATCAGCTGCGCCGCATCGATGTTCGCGGCCGGCAGCAGCACGGCAAATTCGTCGCCGCCCAGGCGCGCCACCTGCGCCGAGGACTGGCGGCGATTGGCCAGCAGCAGCTGCAGGCGGCCCGCCACCTGGCGCAGCAAGGCGTCGCCAAAGCTGTGGCCCATGACGTCGTTGACGTGCTTGAAGCGGTCCAGGTCCATCATCAGCACGAACAGCGCTTCCTCGCGGCGGCGCGCTTCCAGCAAAGCGTCATTCAGCAGCAGCACGAATTGCGCGCGGTTGGGCAGATTGGTCAGCGTGTCCCAGTACGCCAGGCGGCGAATCTCCTGTTCGCGCTTGGAGATCCCCTCGCGCATGGCGTCAAAGGCATGCGCCAGCTGGCCGATTTCATCTTCGCGCGTGCTGTCGATGGCGACCTTGTAATCGCCCTCCTCCAGCCGCTTGGCGGTCACCGCCAGTTGGCTGATCGGCTGGGCGATGCGCTTGGCGGTGAACACAATGGCCAGCGCCGAGGCGAAAATGCCGCCCAGCGTCAGGCCGATCAGCCAGCTCTCCAGGCGGCGGTAATCGGCGGTGGCCTCGTCGATCGAACGGGCCAGCAGCACGCTGGCGGTCTGGCCGTTGTCTTCACCGATCGACATCAGGCGCGCGCTGTAGCGGGCGGTTTCCACCGTGATGTCGAACGGGCCGGTGGGCGCGGCCGGCAAGGCTTGCAGTTGATCGACCACCACTTGCGCCGACGGGCCGACAAAGGTCGAGCCCACCGGCAGCCACTTGCCGCGGGCGTCGCGCGTCAGCACCGAGGTGTGCAGGGAGCTGACCTCGCGCATTTCGCCGGCCAGCTGGCGGTCGATCGGGAAGGTCATGACGATCCAGCCGATGGTGATCGGCGCCTTGATCGGCATGGCGACGATCTGGAACGGCCGGTGGTCGACGATGGCAAGGCCGGTCGCGCCGTCAGCCGCTTCGGCGGCGTCCAGCATGGACAGCGCCATGTTTTCCAGGCCGGCCGATTGCTTGGGGTTGGTGGTGGCGCTGATCTTGCGGTCGTCGCCGATCAGCATGGTGAGCGAGGCCTTGATACGGCGGCCGCTGTTGGCCAGCGCCGATTCGATGGTGGCGCGGTCGCCCTCTTCGTTGTTGCCGATGGCCGCCACAAAGGCGGTATCGCGCGCCAGCAGGCGCGCGCCGAAGCGCAGGCTTTGCGCGTTCTGCTCCAGCAGCCGGCGGAATACCTTGGTGCCGTTATTCAGTTCGGAACTGATGGCCGCGCGCGCGTTGCTGTCGATGCCCTGCTGGATGACGAACAGGCCGATCACCTGCACCGCCACGATCAGCACCAGGAACAGCGTGACGATGCGGCTTTCCAGGCTGCGAAAGCGCATTCGCTTGCCCAGGCTGCTCCTCTTAAAGACTGGTTCCGGCATCGTCCACCACCACTGGCTTCATCGGCAACTTGAAGATGGCGGTGGTCGGTTCCGCCCCCGCTTTCACCGTCAGCGTCTGTTCCGGCGTGGCGCCGCCCACCGTGTTGTAGTGCCACGCCTTGACCACGTACTTCCCGGCCGGCAGCTCGATGCGGGCCGCGCCGGCGCCATCGGTCTTGGCGAAATACGGGGTATCGACCACTTTGACGTAGGCGATCATCTTGTCATGGATATTGCAGCCCAGGACAACCGTCCCGGCCTTGTCGAACACCTGGGGCGCGGCGGCCTGGCCGGAGTATAGCTTCTGATCGAACTTGTGGGCCGGGGAGAACGAATAAATATGGTGCCGGACTTTGTCGTTATTCGGGAAATTGATGGTGGCGCCGACCTGCACCACCGTGACCAGCGGCATGAATTTCAGACCTTTCTGCTCGATCTGCACGCTGGCCGGCTTGCCGCCCGCGGCCGCGCCCTCCGCTTCCACATACACCACCGTATCCGGCAGTACCTTGCCGTTGGCGTCCTGCACCTGCACGGCGATGCCGGAAGCGCTGGCGCTGGCGCCGCCCAGCAGGCTGACGCAAAAGACGGCACGGCGGGTTGTACGATGCATAAGTTTCCTGTCTAGAACAAAACAATTTCCATAATTCATCATGTCGTCATAAATGTCCACTAAGATCGTACAGTTAAACCGATATTTGGCAAACGACCAATCGTGAATACCGCACTCAAGCCGGCCGCCGGCGCCACAGTCACTTATCTGAAACCCCGGGAAGCTGATGAGGAGGCCGTGTTGCGCGCCCATCTCTACGATATTCTGGCGCGGCGCCAGCTCAGTGCGCTGTTTCAGCCGATTGTACACATGCAGAGCGGCGAAATCATCGCCTATGAGGGCTTGATACGCGGCCCCTCCGATAGCCCGCTGCATTCGCCGCTGAATTTGTTCAAGGCGGCGCGCGCCAACGGCCTGACGGTCGAGGTCGAGCACCTGTGCCGCAAGGTGGTGCTGGAACGCTTTGCCGAGCTCGGTCTGCCCGGCAAGCTGTTCCTCAACGTCAGCCCGGAATGCCTGCTGCAGCGCGACGCCCGCCACGGCGAAACGCTGGAAGTGATCCACCAGATCGGCATCAACCCGGAACGCGTGATCATCGAGCTGACCGAAAACCAGCCCACCTACGACTACGACCTGATGCGCGATGCGGTGCTGCATTACCGCAAAATGGGCTTCCAGATCGCCATCGATGACCTGGGCGAAGGCTTTTCCAGCCTGCGTTTGTGGTCCGAGTTGCGGCCGGAATATGTCAAGATCGACATGCACTTCATCCAGGGCATCAACCACGACCCGGTCAAGCTGCAATTTGTGCGCTCGATCCAGGAAATCGCGGAAAAATCCAACACCCGCGTGATTGCGGAAGGCATCGAAACCCAGGCCGAACTGCTGGTGCTGCGCGACGTCGGCGTGGCTTACGGCCAAGGGTATCACCTGGGCCGCCCGCACCCGACCCCGGCCCGGGCGGCGCCGGCGGAGGTGGTCAAGGCGCTGTCGCGCAATGGCGTGGCGGTGTATCCGCAGCGCGCCATCGACAAGCAGGCCACCATCTGCAAGCTGCTGCATGAAGTGCAAGCGGTATCGACCAGCATGAACAACAACGAGGTGTACGGGATTTTCCAGCGCGCGCCGGACCTGCTGATTATTCCCGTGGTGGACGATGGCGTGCCGCTGGGCCTGATCAGCCGCTTTGTCATGATCGAGCATTTCGCCCGCCCCTACGAGCGCGAGCTGTACGGCAAGAAGTCCTGCCGCCAGTTCATGGACCACAATCCGCTGATTGCCGACAAATCCACCAGCCTGCAGGAACTGAGCTTCCGCATGGCCCAGGCCGACGCCCACCACCTGTTCAACGGCTTCATCATCACCGACCAGGGCCGTTACCTGGGCATGGGCACCGGCCACGACCTGATGCGCGAAATCACCCAGATGCAGATCCACGCCGCCCGTTACGCCAATCCGCTGACCCAGTTGCCGGGCAATGTGCCGATCACCGAGCATATCGACCGCCTGCTGGAGAGCGGCACCCGCTTCTGGGTGTGCTATTTCGACCTGGACCACTTCAAGCCGTTCAACGACGTGTATGGCTACCGCCGCGGCGACGACGTGATCCAGCTGACCGGCAATCTGCTCAGCAGTTATTGCGATCCCGACCGCGATTTTGTCGGCCACATCGGCGGCGACGACTTTATGGTGTTGTTCCAGAGCGAGGATTGGGAGCAGCGCTGCCAGACCGTGCTGGACGAATTCGGCCGCAACGTGCTGGACTTCTACAGCACCGAGGACCGCGAGCGCGGCGGCTACATCAGCGAGGACCGCCAGGGCAAGAAGGTGTTTTATTCCTTGATGAGTTTGTCCATCGGCGCGATCCGGGTGGAGCCGCACCAGTATTACACCCACCACCAGATCGCCACCGCCGCCGCGGAATCGAAGAAACAGGCCAAGAAGGTACACGGCAACAGCCTGTTCCTCGACCGCCGCCAGGCCCTGAACGGCTGATCACGCCACCGGCCGGCCCAGCCGCGCCGCCGCCTGCGGGTGGCGGCGGCGCCAGCGGCGCGCCAGTTCCTGCGCCGTCTTGACCGCCTGCGGCGTCATCACCAGCGTCATGCGGCGGCTGTTGCTGAGCGCGGCGATATCGCCACCCTGCGCCGACAGGGTCAGCCACATGAAGGACTGCAAGGGATCGCGCGGCACGCCGCGGCCGCTGCTGTACATGCCGCCCAGATTGAACTGGGCCAGCGCATGGCCCTGCTCGGCGGCCTTGGCGTACCAGTCCACCGCCTGCAGGTCGTCCTGCTCGACGCCGATGCCGTTGGCGTACATCACGCCGAGATTGTTCTGGGCGCTGGCATCGCCCTGCTCGGCGGCGCTGCGATACCAGGCGGCCGCCAGCGTATCGTCGCGGCTGACGCCGCAGCCGTTGGCGTACATCACCGCCACATTGAATTGCGCGCTGGCTGTGCCCTGCTCGGCAGCCAGCCGGTACCATTCCAGCGCGCGACGGTCGTCCCGTTCGACGCCGCAGCCGCGCGCGTACATGCCGCCAAGGTTGTACTGCGCCAGCGCATGACCGGCCTGCGCCGCGCGCTGATACCAGGTCAGCGCCAGATCGTGGTCATGCTCCACGCCTTTGCCATGCGACAGCAGCACCGCCAGATTGAACTGGGCATCGACGTCATCCTGTTCGGCCGCGCGCAGCAGCCATGACACGGCGCGCGGCGGATCGCACGGCACCCCCAGCCCTTCGGCATAGGCCACGCCGACCAGACGCTGGGCCGCCGGAATATCCTGCATGGCAGCCTGACGGAACCACGCCATCGCCTGCACCTCGTTGCGCCCGACGCCAAAGCCGTGCTTGTACATCAGTCCTAGGCGCAGCTGCGCATGCGGGTCGTTTTGCAGCGCGGCCTTGCGATACCACGCCAGCGCCATCGGATAATTGCGCGGCACGCCGCGGCCGTCCGCGTAGCATTCGCCCAGCAGGGTTTGCGCGCTGGCCAATCCCTGATCGGCAGCGCGGCAAAACCAGCTGTAGGCCATTTCATCGCTGCGCACCAGCCCGCGTCCCTTGCGGTACATCTGCCCAAGGTTTTGCTGGGCCGAGGCTTCGCCCTGACGGGCCGCGCTGCGGAACCAGTGCACCGCCAGATCATCGTCCGGCTCGACGCCGCGGCCGTAGTAATACATGGCGCCTAGCTGATTCTGGGCATAGGCCAGGCCTTGCCGGGCCGCCTTGCTCATCCAGTAACAGGCCTTGGCTTCGTCGCGCGCGACACCATCGCCGGCCTTGTACATGCGGCCGAGATTGAACTGCGCGTAAGCGTTGCCGCGCTCGGCGGCATCGAGAAACCAGCGGTAGCTGTCATACCCCTGTTGGGCCGTGCACGTTTTTTTCATGGCGCACCTCTGATCAAATTTGTAACAATGTTGACCAAAGTGTAAAACGCACTTTTCAGCGGGGTTTGCGCGCGCTCAATCGCGCCGCGATCAAGAACGATCGATTATTGTCCCGCGCGCTTCTGCAGAAACTGCGGCACCTTGGCGGCCGCCAGCTTGTTGACGGCCACCAGCAGGTCGGTATCGACCTGGGCAATGCCATAGCTGGCGCGCAGGTGGCGGCCGATGTGGATCAGCACTTGTGCCGCCACTTCGGCATCGGCCTCGGCGCGGTGGGCGGCGCTGCGAAACGGGATGCCCAGCGCACTGGACAGCTGGCCCAGCTTGTAGCTGCCCAGCTGCGGGAACACGCGGCGCGACAGCTTGAGCGAACACACCAGCGAGGCGTGGCGCGGCGCCAGGTCAAGCTGGGTCGCCTCGGCGCGCAGGAACTTCTCGTCGAAGCTGGCGTTGTGGGCTGACAGCGCATCGCTGCCGATAAAGTCCAGCAACTGCGGCACCACCTCCTCCACTGGCGGCGCGCCGTCCACCATGGCCTGGGTGATGCCGGTCAGGCCGGTGATGAAGGCCGGGATGCGCACGCCGCAATTGACCAGCGAAACGTAGCGCGCCACCACTTCACCGCCGACAATGCGCAGCGCCGCCACTTCGGTGATGCGGTCGCCCATGGCCGGCGACAGCCCGGTGGTTTCAAAGTCCAGCATGACGATCGGTTGGTCGAGCATGCCTGTCCTCAGCCGAATTTACGCACCGCATCCAGCGCCAGGCCGGCGCCGATGCTGCCAAATAAATCGCCTTCCACCTTGCGGGCGGACGGCACCAGCGCGCCGATGCGCTCGCGCAGCTTGAGGACGCCGCTGGAGCCGCCGGTGAAAAATACCGTGTCCACCTGTTCCGGCTTGACACCGGCGTCCGCCAGCAGCTGCTTGACCGTGGCTTCCACCGAGCCGACCAGATGGTCGATGGCGCCGTCAAACTGTTCACGGCGCAGCGACAGCGTCACGGGCGGCGCCAGGCGGTCCAGATCGAGCTGCACCTGCGCTTCGGCGGACAGGGCGATCTTGCCTTCCTCCGCCTTCATGGCCAGCCAGTGGCCGGCGCGCTCGTCGATCAGGCGCTGCAGGCGGCCCAGCTTTTCCTGCTCGTCCGAATCGCGCAGCAGGTCGGACAGCTGGGTCCACATTTTCTTGGTGTAGACCTGGTTGATGGTGTGCCAGGTGGCCAGGTTGAAGTAATAGCTGGACGGCACTTCGCTGTTGTTGCGCAGGCGGCTGCCATAGCCCAGCAGCGGCATGATGGACGACAGGCTCAGGTATTTATCGAAGTCGGTGCCGCCGATGTGGACGCCGCCGTTGGCCAGGATATCGTCGCGGCGCTCGGTTTTTTTGGCGCGCCCGGGCGACAGGCGCACCAGCGAAAAGTCCGAGGTGCCGCCGCCGATGTCGGCAATCAGCACCAGTTCCTCGCGGTCGATCTGCGACTCGTAGTCAAAGGCCGCGGCAATCGGCTCGAACTGGAAGGCGATGTCCCTGAAGCCCACCGAGCGCGCCACTTCGGCCAGCGTGTCTTGCGCCAGCCGGTCGTTTTCCTGGTTGTCGTCGATGAAGTGGACCGGGCGGCCAAACACCGCCGAGCTGAATTCGCGGCCGGCCGCACGCTCGGCGCGGCGCTTCAGTTCGCCAATGAACTGGGACAGCAGCATGCGGAACGGCAGCGCGCGCCCGCCGACCTCGGTCTGGCCGTCGATCAGGCTGGTGCCAAGCAGGCTTTTCATGGAGCGCATCAGGCGGCCTTCGTAGCCGGCCAGATATTCACCCAGCGCGGCGCGGCCATAGGTGACCTGGTCGTCATCCGCGTTAAAGAAGACAACCGAGGGCAAGGTGGTCTTGCCATCCTCCAGTCCCAGCATCACCGGGTGGCCGGGACGCACCCAGCCGACGGTGGAATTGGACGTGCCGAAATCGACGCCGCAAGCTATGGCCATCTTGCCCCTTCCTGTAAATTAAGGGGCGATATGCTATCAGAAAAAGCGCCATCGCAGGGAAAATTGCAGCATAGCCACATGGGAGAAGATATTTCTTTCCAGAAATGCGATATTTATTGCCAGCGGGTAATTTTTTAATTATTCTAGATTACCTGATAAAAATACAATCCTAGCCCTGTGCCCCGAGACGATGAGCAAATCCAAGCTGACAGTAGAGCACTGCGCGACCGAGCTGAAAGCCGTGATCGCCAGTGAAAACCGCCGTGTCACCTCGTATGACGTGGCGCTGGTGGCGGGCGTCTCGCAATCGGCGGTGTCGCGCTGCTTCAAGCCGGGCGCCAGCGTTTCCAAGAGTACCTACGCGCGGGTGATGCAGGCCGCCGCCCTGCTTGATTACATTCCCAATGCCGCCGCGCGCAGCCTGATCACGCGCCGCTCGAACATGATCGCGCTGATCATCACCAATCAGGCCAATCTGTACTATCCGGAGCTGCTGGCCGAGGTCAGCCGGCAATTCACCATGCGCGGCAAGCGCTTGCTGATGTTCACCCTGCAGCGCGAGTCCGACGTCGACCGCGTGCTGGCCGATGTCTGGCAATACCAGGTGGACGGCGTGCTGGCCGCTGCCCGCCTGACCGACGCCCATATTGCCGAATTCGACCGCCGCCGCATGCCGCTGGTGCTGTTCAACCGCATGCTGCGCGACCGCTGCGTCAACACGGTGACCTGCGACAACCTGGAAGCCGGCCGCCTGCTGGTCACGCGCCTGGCCGCCGCCGGCCACCGCCAGTTCGGCATCATCGCCGGCGACGAAGACTTGAGCGTGGCCTACGAGCGCCGCCGTGGCGCCTGCGAGCGCATTGCCGAACTGGGCCTGCCGGCGCCCGTCATCGTGCCCGGCCAGTACGATTACCGCAGTGGCGCGCAGGGCCTGAAAACCATCATCGCCCAATTGGGCGGCGTGCCGGACGCCATCATTTGCGGCGGCGACGTGATGGCCATCGGCTGCCTCGATTGTGCCCGCCACGAGCTGGGCATCGACGTGCCGGGCCAGTTATCGGTGGCCGGCTTTGACGCCGTGGAACCGTCCAACTGGATCAGCTACAACCTGACCACGCTGCGCCAGCCGATGCCCAGGATGGCGGCCGCCGCGGCCGATCTGCTGTGCGCGCGCATCGCCCAGCACGACACTGAAATTGAAAAGCGCGTGTTCAGCGCCCAGTTCATCGAGGGCGCCACCGCGCGCCTGACGCCCGCCGCCGCCGCGCCGGCCCGCGCCGCTACCGGCTTGGCGCTGCCGGTGGCTATAATGTAGCGGATGAACCAGTCGAATAATTCTCCCCGCTTTACTCCGCAAGGCCTGATCCCGACCGCTGAACAGACCGCCATCCAGCTGGCGCAGAACAAGGTCGTGCTGATCGACGCCAACGCCGGCGCCGCCAAGACCACCACGCTGGCGCTGCGCATCGGCGAGGCGCTGGCGCGCAACCTGGCGCCGGAACAGATCCTGGCGCTGACCTTTACCCCGGAAGCGCGCGAAGTACTGCGCCGGCGCCTGCTGGAAGTGGGCGTGGCGCCAGCCATGGTGGAACGCATCGCGGTACTCAGTTTTGAAGATTTTTCCGCCTGGATGATGGATCTGGTCGACAGCGACGGCGTGCGCCAGTGCGGCGAGGTGCGCGCGCTGAAAAACTACGCGCTGCAAGCCATGGACCGCACCGCCGAGCGCTACGCCGGCCGCGTCGACGGCCTGGAGCTGCACACCCACAGCCTGGCGCTGAGCCAGTTCCTCGATGTGCAACTGGGCCTGAAAGCCACCATGGCGCTGGATGCCGACGTCGAATTCATGGCGCCGGAGGAAGCCGCAGAAGTGCTCGGGGTGCCGCTGACCGACTACCTGACCGCACTGGAATATGAAAAGCTGCGTCTGGACAGCGGCGCCGGCGCGGTATTCCGCGGCCCGTTTGACGCCACCTATGACCTGGCCTGCAATCTGCATGGCGGCGCCCGCCTGGCCGAGCAGTTCCCGGATTACCGGCTGGTGCTATGCGACGAGCTGCACGACCTGAACGAAGCCGCCTTCCGCATCCTGGACGCGCTGATTGACCGGCCGCACAGCTATTTCGTCGGCGCCGGCGACAAGGATCAGGTGATCTACGCCAGGCTCGGCGCCAGCGACGAATACCTGAACCGCCGCTTTGCCGAGCGCTACCCCAAGCTGCAGCGCTATCCGCTGACGCAAACCTATCGCCACGGCCCGCACCTGGCCTGCGCCATGGCCGAGTTCAAGCAAAAGCCGGTGGAATCGCAACTGCCGCTGCGCACTGAAATCCAGCAAGCCCACTATGGCAGCGCCGCCGAATGTGCGCAGCGTGTGGTGGCGGCGGTGCGCCAGTGGAAGACCGACGGCTACAGCCTGGACGGCTGCGCCATCCTGCTGCGCGACCGTCACCAGTCGATGGTCATCGAAAATGCGCTGATCGAGGCCGACATCGACTACCGCACGCCCCCCATGGCCGGCTATCTGCAGCGCGATGAGATCCTGTTCCTGCGCGGCCTGCTGGCGATTGCGCTCAAGGACTTTGGCGCCGTCAAGTCCGAGCAGGTGCGCACCGCCATCGTCGATGCGCTGGTGGCTTTCAGCGAAATGAAGTTTTCGGCCTATAGCATGGACAACTTCAAGCAGCAGATCCTGAAAAGCCCGGACCTGCTGGGCGAACTGTTCCTGATCGAGGATGAGCGCCGCAACGGCGTCGAACCCGGCTACCGCGACGTCGCCAGCGAGGGCACCAAGCGCGCCGTGATCGCGGCGCTGGCGTGGCTGGCCGAGGTTGACAAGGACGCGCCGGCCGCCGCCGTGCTGAGCGAGCTGTGCGAGCGGGTGCAACTGGCGGCCACCGCGCGCCGCATCTTTGTGCGCGCCTATGATGCCGGCGTCATCAATAAGTCCATCCACAGCCTGCTGGAGGCGGCCGCCGCTTCCGGTCAGAGCCTGCGCGCGTTCTGGAGCGCGGTCAACGCGCGTGAAGCCTTCATCCGCCGCAAGCGCGACCGCAAGTCGGTGCTGATCGAATGCGCCGGCAATGCCAAGGGCAAGGAATTCGACCATGTGATCTTGCCATTTCTGCAAGACGGCGAATTCCCCCATCCGCAGCAGCCGCGGCGCGAGGAGGAAAATCTGTTCTACGTCGCCGCCACCCGCGCCCGCGCCCGTCTGACCCTGCTGTCGCCGACCGAACCGGCCCAGCGCAGCAGCTTCATCGCGCAGTTGCGGCTGCCTAAATCTTCAGCAGCGGCCGAGGCCGCACTGGAGCGTAACGAACGGGCCGCCGCTGCGCCGCCAACTGTGGCACCATCGCGCCACTACCTGACGGCGGGCTTCCATGAAAAGGATGCAGTCAAGGCACTCGGGGCCAAATTCGACATTGCCCGCCGCGCCTGGTATGTCGAAAGCGATGTCGATTTACAGCCATTTGGCCCTTGGCTGAAAAAATAATGCATGAAACCAATATTTCCAAGGGAAACCCTTATATAATACCGGTCGCGGCTGGAGGTACAGCCTCACACCCTTGTGTGTCCCTTGTCCCACAAACAAAACCAATTCGGGAGTATTACGATGAAAGCTAAAACCAATCTTCTGCTGGCAGCCTGCACCATCGCTCTGCTGAGCGCTTGCTCGACCCCAGCACCAGCCCCTGCGCCAGCACCGGCCCCGGCACCAGCGCCAGCCCCTGCGCCAGCACCAGTCGCCGCGCCAGTGCCAGCCCCGGTGGCTGCCCCACTGCCAGCCTACCTGGACCCGAACAGCTCGATCTACAAAAACCGTAGCGTATACTTCGACTTCGACAAGTACACCGTCAAGCCGGAATTCGACGCCCTGGTTGCTGATCACGCCAAGTTCCTGGCTGCCAACCCGAACGTAGCGATCAAAGTCGAAGGCAACACCGACGACCGCGGCGGCGCCGAATACAACCTGGCCCTGGGCCAGAAGCGCGCGCAAGCCCTGATCACCGCCCTGAAAGTACAAGGCGTGAAAGAAGGTCAGATGGAAGCCGTGTCGTACGGTAAAGAGAAAGTCACCGGCACCGACGACGCCGCCCGCGCGCACGACCGTCGCGACGACATCGTCTACCCAAGCAAGTAATTCGCTTGATAAAGTGATGTAAGATCAAACGCCCGGCCCCAAAGCCGGGCGTTTTTCATTTCCGGACCCGACCATGAAGAGTAATCCCCACGACATCCGCCACGCCTTCCGCCGCGAGTTCAGTGACTGGCGGCTGTGGCGCGCGCGCTGCGTGGTGGTGGCTTTTGCCGCGCTTGCCGGTCTGGCCGTGGTGGGTTTCACCGCGGTCTCGGAATTCGCGTTTGCCCAATTTTTCGGCCTGTACCAGAGCTGGCGCTGGTCGCCGCTGATCTGGACGCCGCTGTGCACCGCCGCCATCGTCTGGCTGACGCGGCGCCATGCCGCCGGCGCGGGCGGCTCCGGCATCCCGCAAGTGATGGCCGCGCTGGAGCCGGTGACGGCACCGGACAAACAGGGCCTGTTCGTTTCGCTCAAACTCAGTATCGTCAAAGTATTGCTCACCACCTGGGGGCTGCTGGCCGGCTTGTCGCTGGGGCGTGAAGGGCCGTCGGTGCAGGTGGCGGCCGGCGTCATGCTGAGCGCGCGCCGCTGGCTGCCGGAACGCAGCGGCGTCAGCGCCCATGGCCTGTTGGTGGCTGGCGGCGCGGCCGGCATTGCCGCCGCCTTCAACACGCCGCTGGGCGGCGTCATGTTCGCCATCGAAGAATTATCGCGCACGCCGGAGCAGCGCAGCAGCGGCCTGCTGATGGCAGCGATCGTGCTGGCCGGCCTGATGGCCGTCTCCATCAACGGCAACGCCACCTATTTTGGCTTGATCCATGCGACCGGCATCGATACATCCCTGATCGTGCCCGGCCTGCTGGTGGCGCTGGCCAGCGGTCTGGCCGGCGGCCTGTTTTCACGCCTGCTGATCGCCTCGCTGAGCGGTCCGGCGCGCGACAGCTTCAGCCGGCTGCGGGCGCGCAGGCCGGTGCTGTTCGCGGCCGCCTGCGGCCTGGGTGTCGCGGCAATTGGCATCTACTCGGGCGGCGCCGTGTTTGGCAGCAGCTCCGACCATACGCGCGACATGCTGGCCGGCGGCGAACACGCGCCGGGCATTTTCTTCTTCCTCAAATTTATCGCCACCTGGCTGACCGCGTGGTCCGGCGTGCCGGCCGGGATCTTCGCGCCCTCGCTGGCCATTGGCGCGGCGCTGGGCAACGACATCGCCCTGCTGCTGCAGTATCCGCATGCCAGTGCGCTGATCGCGCTGGGCATGGTGGGCTTCCTGGCGGCGGCCACCCAAGCGCCGCTCACTTCCTTTATCATCGTGATGGAAATGGTCGACGGCCATGCCATGGTGCTGAGCCTGATGGCGTGCGCGATGGTGGCGCGCACCGTGTCCCATGTGCTCAGTCCCCCGTTGTACGCGAATCTGGCGCAGGCGCAGTTACTGCGACTGCCACAGACGTCCTCTCCCTAAAGAGAGCGGCGAAAACAAGCTGTAGTCGTTATGCTCGAAGTTTCCGTTCATCCCATTCAGGCGAAGGAAGTTTCATGAAAAATCTCACTACTGCCGCCGGCGCTCCCGTCGTCGACAACCAGAACACCCAGACCGCCGGCCCGCGCGGCCCGGTACTCCTTCAGGACGTATGGCACCTGGAAAAGCTGGCGCACTTTGCGCGCGAAGTGATTCCGGAGCGCCGCATGCACGCCAAGGGCTCCGGCGCCTACGGCACCTTCACCGTTACCCACGACATCAGCAAGTACACGCGCGCGGCGCTGTTCTCGGAGGTCGGCAAGAAGACTGACGTGTTTATGCGCTTCTCCACCGTGGCCGGCGAGCGCGGCGCGGCCGATGCCGAGCGCGATATTCGCGGCTTCGCCGTCAAGTTCTACACCGAGCAAGGCAACTGGGACATCGTCGGCAATAACACGCCGGTGTTCTTCTTCCGCGATCCGCTCAAATTCCCGGACCTGAACCACGTGGTCAAGCGCGATCCGAAGACCAATCTGCGCAACGCCGAAAACAACTGGGACTTCTGGACCCTGCTGCCGGAAGCGCTGCACCAGGTCACCATCGTCATGAGCGACCGCGGCATCCCGAAAGGCTACCGCCACATGCACGGCTTCGGCAGCCACACCTTCAGCTTCATCAACGCCGCCAATGAGCGCTTCTGGGTCAAGTTCCACTTCGTGTCGCAGCAGGGAATCGAGAACCTGAGCGATGCCGAAGCGGCGGCCCTGATCGGCGTTGACCGTGAAAGCTCGCAGCGCGATCTGTTCGACGCCATCGAGCGCAAGGAATTCCCGCGCTGGAAACTGGCGGTGCAGATCATGCCGGAAGCCGATGCCTCCAAAGTGCCGTATCACCCGTTCGACCTGACCAAGGTATGGCCGCACAAGGATTACCCGCTGATCGACGTCGGCATCCTGGAGCTGAACCGCAATCCGGAAAACTACCACGCGGAAGTGGAGCAGTCGGCCTTTTCGCCGGCCAACGTGGTGCCGGGGGTCGGCTTCTCGCCGGACAAGATGCTGCAATCGCGCCTGTTCTCGTATGGCGATGCGGCACGCTATCGCCTGGGCGTGAACCATCACCAGATCCCGGTGAACGCGCCGAAGTGCCCGTTCCACAACTACCACCGCGACGGCGCCATGCGCATCCTGCCGAACGAAGGCGGCGGCACGCCGTATGAGCCGAACAGCCGCGGCGAATGGGTCGAAAGCCCGCAGTTCAAGGAACCGCCGCTGTCGCTGGAAGGCGCGGCCGATCACTGGAACCACCGCGTCGACACCGACTACTACTCGCAGCCAGGCAATCTGTTCCGCCTGCTGACGGCCGAGAAGAAGCAACTGCTGTTTGAAAACACGGCGCGCGCGATTCACGGTGTGTCCAAGGCGGTGCAGGAGCGTCACATCTACAACTGCACCCAGGCCGACCCGGCCTACGGTGCCGGCGTCGCCGCTGCCATCGCTGCGCTGGAAGGCAAGTAAAAGCGGTACAATGAGGCGGCCCTGACTTTGTCGCCGCCTCATTGACGATGCCCTTTAAATCCCTGCTTGTCGCGCTATTCCTCCCAGCTGCCGCCAGTGCGCAGCAAATCGCATGGCTGTGGGATGGCGCGGCGCTTCCCGCGTGGTCGCAGCGCGAAGCGGCAGTGCTGCAACGTCATATCCTCCTGAGCGGCGACACCGCCCTCACCCGGCCCCGCGCCGGCTGGCCGCCCGCGTCGCGCATCACGCCGGTGGTGCATGTGGAAGTCAGCACCGTCAAGCCTCCCATCGATATCGAAAGCCGCCGCGCCATGATCGTGCGGGCGATGCACGAAGCCGCGGATGTCAGCACTTCCGGCTGGGTCCAACTGGACATGGAAGCGAAGCCGTCGCAACGCCTGTTCTACCGTTCATTGGTGCGGCAGCTACGCAGCGAGCTGTCGCCGCAAATGAAGCTGAGCGTCACCGCACTGGCCTGGTGGTGCCGATCGCCGGCATGGCTGGACGACCTGGGCGCCGATGAAGTGGTTCCCATGTTCTTCCGCATGGGGAAAGACAGCGCGCGCCTGCGCGACATCATCGTACATTCGCCCGCCACACTGCACGCCAGCTGTCGCGACGTCGCCGGATTCTCGCCGCAGGAAGCGTTTGCACCGCAAGTGACAGCACGCTATCACAAGACATATTGGTTCGACCGCTACGCCTGGAAGCGTGGCACAGACATTGGGAGTACTCCATGATTCGCAGTTATAAAACAGGCGTATTCGCTGCCGCGCTGCTGGCCGCCGCCAACGCCGGCGCCAGCGGCGACCTCCCCTACGACCGCTACGTCAGCCGCTATGCGCCGGACATCCCGCTGGAGCGCTATCAGGGCGGAGAGCTGGGCGTAGTGCTGCCGACCTATGCCCGCGCCTATCTGTATGCTGCCTGGCGCGGCGTGATGCTGGGCGCGCGCGAGGTGAAGACATCGCCGGGCATGCAACATGGTTTGACCGTCTCGGTGGAAGGCCGTCCGGGCGGCTATGGCGACTGGCGCCAGAACGCGCCGGACGATGTGTATGCGGCCTGGCGCGACGCGGTCAGCGCAGCCTTGAAACGCGAGGTGCTGCCCGCACGCGAGAACGACAATGTCGCCAACACCTATCGCAGCTGCCCGGACAGCAGCTACTTCTTTGCCGCGCAAACGCTGAATGATCTGGCCAGGCGCAGCGATGCCACACCGGCGCGCCTTCAGGCGTGGGTGGCCACGCAACGGCAGGTGTTCCTGGTATGCGGCGACAATCCTGAGGCGCGCCGTCCGGGCTATGGTCAGCCGAAAGTGGTTGCCGCTCAGCCGACGGCGCTGCCGCCGACGGAGGCGCTTTACTGGCGGCAGATGCAGGAGTATCAGCTGGCGTCAGCCGCTTTCTATGCCGAGGACTACACCCGCAGCGGCAAGCTGTTTGCCCACATCGGCGCCACCGACAAGCATCCGTTGCGCCACTGGGGCAAGTACCTGGCCTTGCGGTCGCAGGCGCGCGCGGCCACTTACATTTCACCGTCGGTATCGCAGGAAGAGCGCTGGAAGCAGCAGCAGGCCATCGCCGCCGAAGGCCCGGAAGCCGCCGCCGCGCGCCAGGCGGCGCAGCAGCAGAAAGTCGACGCGATTCAGGCCGGTATCGATGACATCGTTGCCGATCCGGCGCTGAAGGACCTGCACGAAGACGCGCGCGCCATCGGCCGCGCCATGCGTGCCACGCTGACGCCGAAGGTACGCTTCGCTGAATTGAGCAAAGCGCTGGACAATCCGCGCATCGATCCCTACGCCGACGACCAGTTGGGTGACTGGCGTCTGTTGGCCGACCAGCTGATGCCAGTGGCAGCGCTGCGCAAATCGGTGGGTTTCATCGACTGGATACAAAGCATTCAGCAGTGCCACGGCGATAAGCCGGAGGCCAGCTGCGAACAGGAACGCGATCACGCCCTGGAGCAATGGCGCCGCCACGTCAAGGACGGCAACAAGGCGCAAGCCCGCGTGTGGCTGATGGCTGCCGCGATGCGCGGCGACGCAATGCCGGCAGACCTGGAGAAAGCCTGCCTGCAGGTCATGGCCGAAGCACCGGAATACCTGACCGTGCGTTATGCGCTGGCGCGTCACTATCGCGTCAGCAAGCAGGCGGACAAAGCACGTGCGCTGGAAGACGCCATGCTGGCGCAACTGGGCGCCGCATCGTCGGCCAGCGCACGTAATCTGTTCCGGCAGGAGCGTTTGGCGATGGCGACGTCACCCGCTGAAGCCGTGCCGTATTTGCTGCGCGCCCCGCTAGAAAGCCGCGATGGCGACACCGGCGAGAAGGCGGATGCCACGCCGGCCGACCTGGAACTGGCGTCTGACGGCCAGCGCTGGCTTAACAGCGGACTGGCCACGGCTGATCTGTACGCGCTGAGCGCCGACCCGCGCCTTCCGCTGTCGCTGCGCGGCCGGATCGCGATCGCGGCGTGGATGCGCTTCGATCTACTGGGCAAGCAGTCCGACGCCATTGCCGCCGCCAGGCGCATCGAACAAGCCGCGCCGGCGCTGGCTGCGGACGTGCGCAAATATCAGACGCAGGCCAGCGATCTGGAACGGCGTCACACCATGCTGCTTGCCGCCTTGAAGTGGCAACTGACGCCGACACTGAACTGGTACAACGCGACGCGCGGCGAATTCACGCAACTGCCGCCAGATGACGTCACCGCCAGCATGTGGTGCAAGCTGCCGGCCAAAGCGGGCGTCACCATCAATGAGGAAACCGCCATCGAAATGGCGCCGCCCGCGCCTGACACGGGCAACGCCGCTGTGCGTGACAAGGAACTGGAACAACTGGGCAGCCTGAAGACCGCTACCGGTTTTGTTGGCGACCATGTCCTCAGCCGCGCGACCAACGTGCCGAAAGATCCGGATCTGCCGTGGCTGCTGTATGTCGTGGTGCAATCCACACGCGGCGGGTGCCTCGACGCTGATGCCAAGACGCTGTCAAAACGGGCTTACGTCCTGCTCGGCAAGCGCTACGGCAACACAGAATGGTCGCGCAAGACCCCCTATTACTATTGATCCAGCTCAAACGCGGGGCACGGCGCCGGAATAAGCTGAGGCTTTTGGAGGCGCTTCATGCAGACACTGGCCCAGCCCCGCACCACTTCATGCCACGACGAAGATTGGGTCCTGTGGATAGACACGCAGGTACGCCTACTGTCGCAAAAGCGATTCTCCGAGCTGGACGTCGAGAATCTGGTCGAGGAGCTCGACGGCATGAAGAAAAAAGAAATGCGCACGCTAAAGAACAGGCTGCGAATCCTCATCATACACGGTCGTCCAGACACTGGATCACGGCTTCACACCGTAGCCATCACGCCTGAGCGTTGCAGCAGCGTGGCGCAACGTTTGGAGAGGTGCTGGACCTGCAGCGTCTTGCCAGCACGGGCGTAGCGCTCGCTCAGCGTGGCGACCGCCACCACGGCAGAATGATCGGCCAGGCGCAGGTGGCGGCAATCCAGCACGGTCTGCTCGGGATCACCCTGTGGGTCGAACAGATCGTTGAAGCGGGCCACCGAGGCGAAGAACAGCGTGCCGTGCAGCGTATAGGTTTTGACGTCGTTGGCCATGGCCGCATCGGCACGAATCTCGCGTGCGTGGCGCCAGGCGAAGCCCAGGGCCGCAATCACGATCCCGCACAGCACGGCAATTGCCAGGTCGGTGGCAACCGTAATCGCGGTGACGACGATAATCAGCAAGGCGTCATGGCGCGGCACTTTACCCAGCACTTGCAGCGAGCTCCAGGCAAAAGTCTGCTGCGCCACCACGAACATCACGCCCACCAGCGCCGCCAGTGGAATGCGTTCGATCAGCGGCGACAAAAACAGGATAAACAGTAAAATCATAATCCCGCTGACCGCGCCCGAGATGCGGGTGCGGCCGCCGGAACTCAGATTGATCATGGTCTGGCCGATCATGGCACAGCCGCCCATGCCGCCGAACAAGCCAGAGGTCACATTGGCCACGCCCAACGCCACGCATTCGCGGTTCGGCAAGCCGCGCGTTTCGGTGATTTCATCGGTGAGATTAAAGGTCAGCAGTGTTTCCAGCAGGCCCACCACCGCCATCAGCGCCGCGTAGGGCAACACGATGTGCAGCGTCTCCATGTTCATCGGCACCGACGGCAAGGCGAATTGCGGCAAGCCGCCGGCGATGCCGGCCATGTCGCCCAGCGTGCGCACCGGCAGATTCAATACGTGCGACAGCACGCCGACGCCAAGAATCGCCACCAGCGCCGGCGGCAAGGCCTTGGTCAGGCGCGGCAACAGATAAACGATCACCATAGTCAGCGCCACCAGCCCGCACATCCAGGCCAGTGAAACGCCATGCATCCAGGCGCCGTCGACTTTGAAATGCTGCAGTTGCGACCAGGCGATCACAATCGCCAGACCGTTGACGAAGCCCAGCATCACGGGATGCGGCACCATGCTGACCAGCTTGCCGAGCCGGAGCACGCCAAACAGCAGCATGAGCAAGCCGCTCAAGACCACAGTCGCGAGGAAATACTGCAGGCCATGTTGGGCCACCAGCGCCACGATCACCACCGCCATGGAACCGGCCGCGCCGGAAATCATGCCGGGGCGGCCGCCAAAAATGGCGGTAATAGTGCAAATAAAGAAAGCACCATACAAACCGGTGAGCGGATTCAGGTGCGCCACCAGCGCAAAAGCGATGCATTCGGGAACCAGTGCAAACGACGTGGTCAAGCCCGCCAATGCGTTTTTAGAAAATTGGGAAGACCACATTCAGGAAAAATCCGACAAGAATCGATGCAAAAATGCAACAGCTCATCTATTTTACACGGCTGAGTTCGAATTCTCATCGTTATGGGTGAACTGGCGCACATTCAGGACGGGGGTGAGGCGGGCACAATGGCACTGCCTCATCGATCAACCAGCCAGTCAAACTACGCCATGACTACCTTGCTCTCCGCCAGCTACGCCCTGCAAAGACAGAAAATTGCCGTGGAACGCACGCTTTACGCGCGTTCGGCCGAAGAATCCCTGCTGGCGGCCCGCTGGGCCAGCGCCTGGCACAAGCTGGTGCAGCGCAAGCTGGACCAGGACCTGGCGTCGCGCCTGCCGGCGCGGCGGGAGTTTGACGGCTTCCTGATCGACCGGCCTTCCCGCGTCCTGCACTAAACCCTCACGCTGCGTAACGTTGTTGCGCCGGGCTGGCCGCTGCTGCGGCGCGGCCCTGGTAGCAATTGCCGGCGCGGCGTTCCATGCCATCGCGGTCCAGCACGGTCACGCAGCCGCGGCGGTAGGAGATCAGGCCTTCCTGGGCCAGCTTGCCGGCGGCGCCGGTGATGCTTTCGCGGCGCACGCCCAGCATATTGGCGATCATTTCCTGGGTGACTTTCAATTCATTGCTCAGCGAGCGGTCCAGACGTTCCAGCAGCCAGCGGCACAGCTTTTGCTCGATGCTGGTATGACGGCTGCCGGCCACGCTCTGGGCCAGTTGGGCAAACATCATGCTGGTGTAGCGCATCAGTTGCTGGGCCAGCGGACCGCCGGTATAGAACACTTCGCGCAGGACCGAGGTTTTCAGGCGATAACCATAGCCGGCGGTCTGCACCACGGCAGCATAGCTGGCGCGTTCGGTTGGATGCAGGGCCACGCCGACCACGCCTTCGCGGCCGACCACGGCGATCTCGGTGGTGGCGCCGTCCTCCATCACATACTGGAGGGAAACAATGGCATTGGTGGGGAAGTAGGTGTAATCGATGGCCTCACCGAAATCAAACAGATGCTTCCCTTCCGGCAACGTCACCAATTCCAGATCGTTGAACAGGGCCAGCAAATCATCGCGCGACAGTGCGCGCAGCAAATCATTCTGTTGCGCGCCGATCAGGCTGATGGATTGCTGTGGCGCGGCGGAGGAAGTGTGGATCGCATTCATGTTGAGCCCCTGATAGTGTGTGTCCAGTTGATGGAGACACTATACCCAGCGGCCTAAACCGCCGGTATAGGAGCACTTTGTAGTCCTATGTAGGCTACGAACATTGCAAAATGTCATCTTAGTCCTACGCAAACTCCGGGGTCAGGTCCGCCATTTCTACACGGTCTCGTCTGTGAAGTACGCTTTTCTGATGTAGCGCAAGTCGCGGTCGGCAATGCGGCCTACCCTGTGCGCATGACACGACCTCTCAGACTTGAATTTCCTGGCGCGCTTTACCATGTCACCAGCCGCGGTGATCACAAAGCGCTGATTTTTTACGACGATACCGATAGGGCTATGTGGCTACAGACTCTCGGTGAAGTCTGCGCGCGCTTTCACTTTTCCATCCACGCTTTCTGCCAGATGAATAATCACTACCATTTATTGCTTGAGACGACGGAAGGCAAGCTGTCCAAGGGCATGCGCCGATTGTGTCCCACGACGTGGTGTATGAAGAATTTGCCTGAAACGGCGAAGGAAGGCGGTCTGAAGAGGCGGCCATTGTGATTCTTGAGGTAATGTTGGGTTTGCGAAGACCTTAACGTAACCAGTAG